>JANXYK010000029.1 GCA_025350055.1 Gammaproteobacteria bacterium
TGGTTACATCCACACGCCGCCACGCGCCGACCAGCCGCTGATCGCCTACTTCTGCGCGGAGTATGGCTTTCACGAAAGCTTCCCGATCTATTCGGGCGGCCTCGGCGTGCTGGCGGGCGACTACTGCAAGGCCGCCAGCGATGAGCGGCTCAACTTCATTGCCGTGGGATTGATGTATCGGCAGGGCTATTTCACGCAGCACGTCGATGGCGATGGCGCCCAGCTCGCGGAGTACGCCGACACCGATGCGCGCGACCTGCCGGTCGAGCCCGTCAACGATGCGGCGGGCGCAAGGCTGCGCATCAGCGTGCGCATCGGCGATCGCGATGTGGTGGCGCGCGTGTGGCGCGCGCAGGTGGGCCGCGTTTCGGTGTACCTGCTCGACACCAACTGCCCGGAGAACAACAGCGAGGATCGCGACATCACGCACCGGCTCTACGGTGGCGATGAGGGCGTGCGCATCCGCCAGGAAATGATCCTCGGCATCGGTGGTGTGCGCGTATTGCGCGCACTGGGCCTGGCGCCCGCGGTCTGGCACATCAACGAGGGTCATGCGGCGTTCCTGATCCTCGAGCTGCTGCGCGAAGGCCAGGCACGCGGACTCGATTTCGATGCCGCGCTCGAGGCGGCCGCGCCGCAGTGCGTATTCACCACGCACACGCCGGTGGCGGCAGGGCACGATGTGTTCAACGATGGCCTGTTCGGCGCCTGCTTCAGCGGTTACTTGCATGAATCGGGTTTACCCTATGAGCGCGTGATCCAGCTCGGTCGCGCGCCCAGCGGCGGCCATGGTTTCAACATGACGCGCCTGGCGCTCTCGGGTGCGCGCCGCGTGAATGGCGTGAGCCGCATCCATGGTCGCGTCTCGGCCAAGCTGTGCGCCGATCACTGGAATGATGTGCCGGTAGCGGAAAATCCCGTGGGCTATGTCACCAACGGCGTGCACGTGCCCACGTTTCTCGCGCAGACCTGGAGCCGCTTCTTTGATGCGCAGCTGGGCGAAGACTGGCGCGAGCGACTCAACGACAGCGTTTTCTGGCAGGGGCTGGAGCGCATTCCCGAGCAGTTGTTCTGGCAGACTGCGCAGGATGTCAAAGCCCGCATGCTGGCCGGCGTGCGCGAACGCCTGCGCCGCCAGTACGCGAATCGCGGCCTCAGCGTCGCCGAGCTGCGCCACATTACCCGTCTGCTCGATCCACAACGACCTGATGTGCTGACGCTAGGCTTCGCGCGTCGCTTCGCCACCTACAAGCGCGCGGCGCTGTTGCTGCGCGATCGCGCGCGCCTCGCCAAGCTGATCGACGGCAGCGAGCGACCGGTGCTGTTCCTGTTCGCCGGCAAGGCGCATCCGGCGGATCAGCCCGGCCAGCAGATCCTGCGCGAGATCAAGCAATTGATGCTAAGCCACGAGTTCGCTGGCAATGTGGTGTTCCTCGAGGATTACGACATCGAATTGGCGCGCTGGCTGGTCTCGGGCGTCGATGTGTGGCTGAACAATCCGATCGCGCCGCTCGAGGCGAGCGGCACCTCGGGTATCAAGGCCGCGATCAATGGCCGCCTGAATCTCAGCATACTCGATGGCTGGTGGGCCGAGGCCTGGGATGGCACCAATGGCTGGGGCATGCCCGGCGCGCAGGTGCAGGATGCCGAGCGCCGCGACGCGCTCGACGCGGACCTGATGCTCGATACGCTGGAAGAAGAAGTGGTGCCGCTGTACTACGCGCGCGGTGCGAACGGCTATTCACCCGAGTGGGTGCGCCGCTGCCGGCGCGCGATGATGACGGTGATTCCGCAGTTCAACATGCGGCGCATGATCGTCGACTACGACCAGGGTTTTTACCGGCCCGCCGCAACCCAGCACGCTGCGCTGGCCGCGCAATCGGATGCCGGTGCGCGCGCGCTTGCGAGCTGGAAGCAACGCATCCGCAAAGCGTGGAATGGCGTGGGACTGCGCGCGCTCTCGCCGCCCGCACGCGTGATGCAGCGGAGCGGCACCCTTAAACATCGTGTCGCCGTGGCGCTCAACGGCCTGACGCCGGAAGATGTGGCGGTGGAGTTCGTCGCCCGCCGCACCTTGCCGCGCGTGCGCGCCGAGTGGCCGGCATTGGCCTCAACGCGTCGCATGGAACGTGATGACCTGTGGCGCGCGCGGCTGAAGCCCACCGGTGAGACCGACAGCGATGGCTCGCGCGTGTTCGAGCTCGACGCAGCGCCGCCGACCTCGGGGCAATTCGAGCTGGAATTTCGCGTTCGCCCGGAACATGCGCTACAGGGGCATCCGCTCGAGATGGGGCTGGTCAAGCGGCTGTAGCCGCGCGAGCAGCGCTCAGGTCAGCAGCCAGTAGGGAATCCACAGCATGGACGGTGACTTGAAGTGGATCCTTGGCCCAGCGTAGGCCACTACCACGCGCGCATCAGGATATCGACGCAGAAATGCGTTTGCGCTGCCCAGTGACTTGGCGGCTGGCTCCTCAAGCGTTGTGGCAATGATCCCCACACGACCCTGGGCAAGATCGAACACCAGAGGCACTTCAGCATCGTGTCGTGTACGCCAGTGGCTGATGCGAGCGCCTGCCTTCGAGTTGTAGTGAATCTCTTGGCGCAGATTCGCATAGAGGCCACGGACGATGTCATCAGCCGAATCGAGCACTGTGCCAGAGAGCCACGATGCCAGGCCCTGATCCTCGAGAAAGATGGTTGGTTTGCCGTGTTCTAGTGCCGGCACCACCCGGATCAGAAACAGCGCTTCCAGAGCGAACAGTACGCGCTTGAGGGTGACGCTCGAAATCTGGCTTGCGCGCGCAGCCTCGGCCAGCTCGAACGGCCTGCCCTGGTGTCGCGCCAGGTATTCGAGCAGCGCCCGCAGCGATCCATAGAGCAGCGTGGTCGGGTAAATCTGGCGGATGTCGCGGTTCAGAAGTGTGTCCAGATGGGAGGCGAATTTCTCATGGCGAACATGCGCGTCGCGGAACCAGCAGATACCGGGCAATCCGCCCTGGGCCAGGTAGCGGGCAAAGGCCGCCGGCCGGGCACCGCGATCGCGTAGGAAGGTCAGGTCGTTCTCCGAGCGGACCTTGAGCAGCCTGGCGCAAAGATCGGGTAGCGGTCGGCCATCGGCCTCGGCCATCGTGAAGGGCAGCAGCTCGAGGCTGACGATGCGTCCCGTCAGTGACTCGCGGATGTCTGCCTTGCTGGTGAATCGCACCGAACCGGACAGCAGAAACTGGCCCTTGCGCTTGTCTACGCGCACATGCTCCTTGAGAGCAGGGAACAACGGCGGACAAAGCTGTGCTTCGTCGATACCAAATGGCACCGCATGCCCCTGCAGGAATCGCTCGGCGTCGGCGCTGGCCTGGGTCAGGACGGCGGCGCGGTCGAAGCTGATGTATTCGGCGCTGGCGGACTCCAGCAAAGTTGTCTTGCCGACCTGGCGCTGGCCCAGGATGCCGACTATCGGGCTGTGGGACAGTGCGCGGGGGATCGCGGCTGCGAGATAGCGTTGGCGTACATGAGGCATAAGCTTGATCATAGGCTCCTTCGGCAAAACGCGGAAGGGGCCTTTCGATTTATTCCAAGCGTAGCGGTCCTGCAAAAATGCGTCACATCATGCGCGTACAATGCGAGTTCCCTACCCCTGTCGGCTCATGGGTGCGCGCGTGACCAATTCTGGCAAGAAGGCTGCAAATCTCAGCACCAGTTCCGATCTGCTCGAGCAGGCACGGGCGCTGGGTATCAATCATTCGGCCACGCTTGAGAGTGCCCTGCTGCAGACTATAAGGGAACGGCAACGAGTCCTCTGGAGGGTTGAGCACCAACAGGCCATTGCCGCCTACAACGCCGACGTCGATGAACGAGGCGTATTCAGTGACGGACTGCGTAGTTTCTGATGGCGCAATTCTTGTGCTGCGTGGTCAAAAGGTACAACTCGATGCCGAGCTTGCTGCATTGTATGGCGTGACGACCAATCGCCTGAACCAGCAGGTGCGACGCAATAGTGGGCGCTTCCCGGCAGACTTCCTGTTTCAGCTCAATGCAGGGGAGTTCTCAGCTTTGATGTTGCAAAATGCAACATCAAAATCCGGTCGTCGTGGCCGCCGAAAGCTTCCGGTTGAAATGACAGTATATGTCGTACGCGCCTTCGTGTAGCTGCGTGGGGAATTGGTTTTACTGCCAATCTCGAAGTGGACAGCTGAACAAGTGCCGTGCCGCTATTGTCGAGCGGAGTCAGCGATGGACTGCGCGATTTCTAGCCTGGCGCGAATATCACTCCCGCCAACGGCGGCAGATTGATCACGATCGAGTGCGGTTGCCCATTCCACGCCGTTGCGCTGGCCTCAGCGCCTGCGCCGTTGCCGAGATTCCCGCCACCATAGTGCGCTGAATCCGAATTGAACAGCTCGCGATAGTGCCCGCCGTAGGGCACGCCGACGCGAAAGCCAGGACGCGGCACCGGCGTGAAGTTCAAGGCCACCACCACATGCGAATCGTCGCTCCAGCGCACGTAGCTCAGCGTGGAGTGCTGCGCGTCGTTGGGGTCGAGCCAGGAAAATCCGCGCGGCTCGAATTCGTAGCGGTGCAGCGCAGGCTGCGTGGTGTACAGGCGATTCAGATCGCAAAGCACGCGCTGTACGCCCTGGTGTTCGCCGTGCTCCGTGAGCCACCAGGGCAGGGCGGCGCGGAAATTCCATTCCCAGGGATGCGCGAACTCGCCGCCCATGAATAGCAGCTTCTTTCCGGGCGTGGTCCACATGTAGGTGTACAGCAGGCGGAGGTTCGCGAGCTGCTGCCAGCGATCGCCGGGCATGCGGCCCAGCAGCGAGCGCTTCAGATGCACCACTTCATCGTGCGAGAAGGGCAGCACGAAATTCTCGGTATACGCATACACCTGCCCGAAGCTGAGCTTGTCGTGGTGGAAGCGGCGGTGGACCGGGTCTTCCTTGAAGTAGCTGAGCGTGTCGTGCATCCAGCCCATGTTCCACTTCATGCTGAAGCCGAGGCCGCCATCGTGTGTGGGGCGGCTCACCTTGGGCCAGTCGGTCGATTCCTCGGCGATGATCACGGTGCCGGGGTTGCGCGCATGCGTGGTGACATTCAATGAAGCAAGGAACTCGATCGCCTCGAGATTCTCGCGGCCGCCGTGCTTGTTCGGTACGAAATCGCCGTGGCGGCCGAAGTCGAGATACAGCATCGAGGCCACGGCATCGACGCGCAGGCCGTCGAAGTGGAATTCCTCCAGCCAGTAGCAGGCGCTCGAGAGCAGGAAGGAGCGCACTTCCAGCCGCTCGTAATTGAAAATCAGCGTGCCCCAGTCGCGATGCTCGCCCTTGCGCGGGTCTTCATACTCATAGAGCGCGGTGCCATCGAAGCGCGCGAGGCCGTGGCCGTCGCGCGGAAAATGCCCGGGCACCCAATCGAGAATCACACCGACGCCGGCCTGATGGCACTGGTCGATGAAATAGCGCAGGTCATCGGGCGTGCCGTGGCGACGGGTCGGCGAGAAGTAGCCGGTGGTCTGGTAGCCCCAGGAATCATCGAGCGGATGCTCGGTGATCGGCAGCAGCTCGATGTGCGTGAAGCCCAGGTACTGCACGTGAGGGATCAGTTCGGCGGCCAGCTCGCGATAGCTGTAGAAGCGGCCGTCGTCGTGCTGGCGCCAGGAACCCACGTGCACTTCGTAGATACTCATCGGCGCGTGCAGCCAGTCACCTTCACGCCGCGCGCGCAGCCAGTCCGCATCGCCCCAGGCATGGTGGTTGTCGGCGACGATCGAGGCGGTGCCCGGCCGCAGTTCGCTGGCGCGGCCGTAAGGATCGCATTTCAGGGTTAGCGCGCTGGAGCCGCGATGGCGCAGCTCGAATTTGTAGAGCTCGCCCGCGCCCAGACCCGGAATGAAAATCTCCCACACCCCGCTGACGCCGAGATTGCGCAGCGGATAGCGGCGTCCGTCCCAGCGACAGAAGGGACCGACCACGCTTACGCGTTCAGCGTTCGGCGCCCAGACCGCAAACCGCACACCGTTGATGCCATCGAGGCTCATGAGCTGCGCGCCCAGGAACTGCCAGCCGCGGGCCTCGTAGCCGCCGTTGAATGCTGTCAGGTCGCTGGTGCCAAAACTGGGGGCAAAGCTGTAAGGGTCGACGCGTTCGTGATCGTGGCCTTCGCTGTCGCGCCAGCGCAGGCGGTAGTGCACGGGCAGGCTGCCTTGCGGGCCATGCCAGGCAAAGAAATCGCTGTCGCCGAGCCGCGCCATATCGGCGCCGCCCTCGAACTGTACGCGCTGCGTTGCAGGCAGGTGCACGAGCACCGTGCACTGGCCGGCCCGGACATGCCCGCCCAGCACCCCATGCGGGTCGTGGTGGATGCCGACGGCTATGCGCCGCAGGTCATCCGCCAGATTCGCGCTCCAGTGGGTTCCCGGATCCATGTGCGCAGGTACTATACTGCAGGCCGGCCCTTACGAGATCGATTGCATGGCCAAGAAATCGCCCCGCGCGTCCTCAGGTCGCTATGTCAGCCGCCTCACCAGCGGCGCCTTGGCGGTGGTCATGGCCGGCGGACGCGGCGAGCGCCTGCACGATCTCACACTCAACCGCTGCAAGCCGGCCACGCCCTTCGGCGGCAAGTTCCGCATCATCGATTTCGTGCTCTCCAACTGCGTGAATTCGGGCATCCGCCAGATCTTCCTGATGACACAGTACAAGGGCCAGTCGCTGATCCAGCACGTACAGCGTGGCTGGAGCTACCTGCGCGGCGAGTTCGGCGAGTTCGTCGACGTGGTGCCGGCGCAGCAGCAGGTCGGCGCGTATTGGTATCGCGGCACGGCCGACTGCGTGTTCCAGAACCTGGACCTGATTCGCGCGCATCGGCCCAAGCATGTGCTGGTGCTGGCCGGCGATCACATCTACAAGATGGACTATGGTCCGATGGTGGCCTATCACGTGGAGAAGGGCGCCGACATCACCGTGGGTGTGGTCGAGGTGCCGCGCGACAAGGCGCGCGAATTCGGCGTGCTCTCGGTCACCGAATGGAATCGCGTCACCAAATTCGCCGAGAAGCCGCAGGAGCCCGAGGCGATACCGGGGCGCCCGGATGTGGCGCTGGCCTCGATGGGCATCTACGTGTTCAACGGCAAGCTGCTCGACAAGCTGCTAGTCGAAGACGCGAAAGATGAAAAATCCAAGCACGACTTCGGCCGTAACATCATTCCGCCGGCCATCGACAACCTGCAGGTGTTCGCCTATCCCTTCACCGATGTAAAGACGCGCGCGCAGAATTACTGGCGCGATGTGGGTACGGTGGATGCCTACTACGAGGCCAACATCGAACTGGTGCATGTGGCACCCGAACTGAATCTCTACGACGAGGAGTGGCCGATCTGGACCTACCAGCTGCACCAGCCGGCGGCCAAGTTCGTGCTCGATGAAGACACGCGCCGTGGCATGGCGATCAATTCCATCGTTTCGGGTGGTTGCATCATTTCGGGCGCGGTGATCAACCAATCGCTGCTGTTCTCGAACGTGCATGTCGATGAACGTTCGAGTGTGTATCGCAGCGTGGTGTTGCCCAACGTGAAGATCGGCAGCCGTTGCACCATCCGCCAGGCGATTCTCGATGAAGGCTGCGAAGTGCCCGATGGCACGCAGATCGGCATCGATCGCGCCGCCGATGCGGCGCGCTTCCATGTGACCGCGGGCGGCGTAGTGCTGGTGACCCCGGAGATGCTCACGCGCGCGGCTGCAGTCAGCGCATGACCGCGCCACGGCGGTTTCCGGTGGTGCTGTTCTGGCACATGCACCAGCCGCAATATCGCGATCCGATCAGCGGCGAGTACGTGCTGCCCTGGACCTACCTGCACGCGATCAAGGACTACGTCGACATGGCCGCGCACCTCGAGGCCAATGCGCAGGCGCGCGCGGTGGTCAACTTCGCGCCGATACTCATCGAGCAGCTCGAGGAACTGGCGGCGCGCGTCAATGCGCACCTGGGCCGTGGCGAGAGCCTGCCCGATCCGGTGATGGCGCTGCTCTCCGAGGCGCCGTTGCCGCTCGAGCCCGGCGCGCGCCTCGCGCTGCTGCAATCCTGCCTGCGCGCCGATCGCGAACACTTGATCAACCGCTACCCGGCCTACGCGCGCCTGGCATCGCTGGCCACGGCACTGGGTGCGCGCGACACGGTGGCCTATGCCGCCGATCAATACCTGCGTGATCTGGGCATGTGGTACCACATCGCCTGGCTCGGCGAGACCGTGAAGCGCAGTGACTTGCGGGTCGCTGCGCTGATCGATCGCGAGCACGATTTCACAGCGACCCATCGCCGGAGCCTGCTGGAGCTGATCGGCGAATTGCTGATGGGCCTGCTGCCGCGCTATCGCGCGCTGGCCGAGCGTGGCCAGGTCGAGCTCGCCGTGTCGCCCTACGCGCATCCGATCCTGCCGCTGCTGCTCGATTTCAATGCCGCGCGCGAATCGATACCGGGCGCGCCGCTGCCGCGTGCCGCGGCCTATCCGGGTGGCGAGGAGCGCTGCGCCTGGCACATGCGCGAGGCATTGCGTGTGTTCACGCGTGTGTTCGGTCGCGCGCCCGTGGGCTGCTGGCCCTCGGAAGGTGCGATCAGCGAGCGTGCGCTCGAGATCATCGGCGAGCATGGCCTGTGCTGGGCTGCCAGCAGCGGCAATGTGCTGCGCGGTTGCCTCGATGCTGCCACGGCCGAGCCCGCGCCCGAGCTGCATGCGTGGCAGGCGCCGGGCACCCATCTGCAACTGTTCTTCCGCCATGACGAGCTTTCCGACCTCATCGGCTTCGCGTATTCGAAGTGGCACGGCGACGATGCCGTGCGCCACTTCATCGGCGAACTCGAGCGCGTGGCCGCGCAGGCCGAAGGGCGCGAAGGCGCGATGGCGCTGGTGGCGCTCGATGGGGAGAACGCCTGGGAGCACTATCCCTTCAACGGCTACTATTTCCTGAAGGGCCTGTACGCAGCGCTCGCATCGCATCCAGGTCTGGAGCTCACCACGCTCGGCGATTGCCTGGCGCGCAATCCGCAAGCGCAACCGCTGCCACGTGTGGTGGCCGGCAGCTGGGTGCACGGTACGCTTGCTACCTGGATCGGTGATCGCGACAAGAATGCTGGCTGGGATCTACTGGTGCAGGCCAAGCAGGCCGCCGATGAAGTGCTGGCCAGCGGACGCCTGCCGCCGCACAAGCGCGAGTGGGTGCAGCGGCAACTCGCTTTGTGCGAGAGCTCCGACTGGTTCTGGTGGTTTGGGGACTACAACTCCTACGAGGCCGTGCGCGATTTCGATCGGCTGTTCCGGCATCAGCTCGCCAGTCTCTATCTGCTGATCGGGCGCGAAGTGCCCGAGATCCTCACCCACGCCATTTCGGTGGGGCGCGGCGCGCCCGAGGGCGGCGGGGTGATGCGGCGCGCCCAGGAGTGAGCGACGCGCAACCCGTGTTGCAGCAGCGGCGTACCGGCGTGCTGCTGCATCCCACTGCGCTCCCCGCGCAACAGGGTGCAATGGGCTCCGCCGCGCGCAGCTTCATCGACTGGCTGGCAACCGCGGGCTGCAGTGTGTGGCAGGTGCTGCCACTCGGTCCGGTCGGCGCCGATCGCTCGCCCTACTGGGTGCGTTCCGACCAGGCTGGCAATCCGCAGCTGATCGATCGTCATGAGGCGCCTGATCCCGATGCGGCGCGCGCGCAGTTCGCCGATTTCTGTGCGGCGCAGGCGGGCTGGCTCGAGGATTACGTATTGTTCGTTGCACTGAGCCGCGCGCATGGCGGTGCCGCGTGGTGGACCTGGTCCGCAGAGCTTCGCGATCGGCAGTCCGCCGCGCTCGCGCAGGCGCGAGTACGTCTGAGCATCGAGCTGCATGAACTGCGCGTCGAACAATGGCAATTTGCGCATCAATGGGCGGCGCTGCGCGAGTACGCGCACGCACGCGGCGTGCAGCTGTTCGGTGATCTGCCGATCTATGTGGCGCCCGATTCGGTGGCAACCTGGGTGCAGCGCGGGCAGTTCCAGTTGCAGGCCAACGGTGAGCCCGCAGCGCTGGCCGGTGTGCCGCCAGATTATTTTTCAGCCGACGGGCAGCTGTGGGGCAATCCGCTCTATAACTGGCAGCAGGCAACAGCCGACGACTTCGCTTTCTGGCGCCAGCGTTTCGCCGCGCAACTGCAGCGCTTCGATCTGCTGCGCGTCGATCACTTCCGAGGGCTGGCGGCTTACTGGTCGGTGCCGGCCGGTGCGCTCACCGCCCGCGACGGCCGCTGGGTCGATGCGCCGGGCGCCGCGCTGCTGGCGCGCTTGCGCGCGGCACACGGGGGCTTGCCGGTGGTTGCCGAAGACCTGGGCCTCATCACGCCCGACGTGGATGTCTTGCGCCGGCAGTTCGGCCTGCCCGGCATGCGGGTGATGCAGTTCGGCTTCGATGGCTCGCCCGACAACCCGCACCTGGCGCACAACTACACGCGTTTTACAGTTGTCTACACCGGCACGCACGACAACGACACCACCCTCGGCTGGTACCGGTCGCTCGATGCCACCACCGCCGGCCGAGTCAACGACTACCTGGGGTGCTCCATGCCGAGCGCGCTGCTGCGGGCTGCGCTGGCCTCGGTGGCTGTGCTGGCGGTAGCGCCGCTCCAGGACCTGCTGGGGCTGGGGAGCGAGGCGCGTTTCAACACACCCGGCACCGTCAACGGCAACACCAGCGACAACTGGAGCTGGCAATTTGCGCCCGGCGCATTGACCCCCGAGCTGGCCGGGGCCATGCGTGCCATGAACGAGCGTTACGGCCGGGTCGTACGGTATCCTCAGCCGCCATGAAACAGCGATGAACATGAGATAGCGATGGTCATGAAACCGCGACGCCGTACCGCTCCGGCGAAGATGTCCGACATCGCCCGGCTTGCCGGGGTGTCGCCATCGACGGTGTCGCGCGCGCTCGCCGGCAGCCCGCTGGTGACGGCCCGCAAGCGCGAGGAGATCCATCGCCTCGCGCGTGAGCGCGGCTATGTGGTCAATTCCACGGCGCGCAACCTGCGGCTGCAGCGCACGCAGACACTGGGCGTGGTGATTCCGCTGGCGCACGAAACCAGCCAGCCGCTGAGCGATCCCTTCTTCATGGAAATGCTGGGCTGGCTGGCGGATGCGATCACGCAGCGCGGCTACGGCATGTTCCTGCTCAAGGTGCTGCCGCCGATGGAAGGCTGGCTCACCGACCTGATCGCCAGCCAGCGCGCCGATGGCATCATCGTGATCGGCCAGAGTACCGAGCACCAGACTCTCGAAGCGGCAGCGCTGCACTACAAGCCGTTGGTCGTGTGGGGCGGTCACCTGGCGGCGCAATCCTATTGTACGGTGGGCACCGACAACCTGGCCGGCGCACTGGCCGCGGTCGAGCACCTGATCAAGCTCGGCCGCAAGCGTATCGTTTTTGTCGGCGATCCGGCGGTGCCGGAAATCGGGCTGCGCTATGAAGGCTACCGTCTGGCGCACGAGCGTGCGCCGGGGCTGCGCGCGCCGCCGCACCTGGTGTCTTCGCACCTCACGCCCGACACTTCGTATGAAGCCGTGCGCGCCTTCATCAGTGCCGGCGGCAACTGCGATGCGATCTTCGCGGCGACCGATGTGATCGCCATGAGTGCGCTGCGTGCGCTGACCGCATCGGGTATCTCCGTACCGAGCCAGGTTTCGGTAGTTGGCTTCGATGACATTGCGCTCGCCGCGCATTCCAATCCGCCGCTCACCACGGTGCGCCAGGACATCGAGCGCGGCGCGCACACGCTGGTCGATCTGCTGTTCCGCCGTATGGCCGGCGAGGACGCGCCGTCCTCGACGATGCCCGCTGAACTGGTGGTACGCGAGTCGAGCTGCTGAGGCCGCGCGCCCGCGCGGCGCTTTGATCCTACTGCTGACTCAGCTCCTGCAGTCGCTGCTGTGCCGGGTCGCGCCACCAGTTGTACAGCAGGCCGATGAACAGCAGTGCCGCGAGTACGGTGGCCAGGCCGAAGGCGTAGCGCACGTTGCCGCCGTGCGCATCGGCGAGTGCGGCCATGGCCAGCGGCGCGAAACCTGCGGCAACGGCGGTGAAGAACAGGATCACACCCGCCACCGCGCCATGCTCGAAGCGCGGAAAGCAGCTGATGCCCTTGGAGTTGAGCGTCGGATACACCATCGACATGAACAGACCGGTGAGCGGCAGGAAGTAGATCGCCGCGTCCTGGCCACCCAGCATGGCGATGACGAAGCAGCACAGTATCGCGCCGCTCAACAGTACGAGCACCGTGGTCCAGCGCATCACCTTCAACAGCCACACGCCCAGGAACCGGCCCGCGGCGCGCAGTACGAAGAACACCGTCAGCGCGTAGGCGACCAGGTTAATGGCCGGGCCGTGATAGCCGAGCAGGTAGGTCGGCATCCAGACGGTGATGGAATTCTCGACCGCGACATACAGCATGATCAGCAGCGAAAAGCCCAGCGCGTAGGGGTTGGCCGTCATGCGCAGGGTGCGACCGAGATTGACCTGCTCCTCGAGCGGATGCGTGAGCTTCGGGTAGCGCACCAAAAAGGCCGCCAGCATCAGACCGGCGCAGACCGCGGCCGCCACCACGTACAACCACTTCCAGGACAAGCCGTGCGCGATCAGCAGCGTCACGATCAACGGGCCGGCAATCGCGCCGGCGCCGAAGAAGCCCTCGATCAGGTTCATCGTCGAGGTGTGCTGTTCAGAGGTCGGCGAGATGTCGCCTACCAGGGCCAGTGCGCCGATCTTGAAGATGGCGATGCCCAACCCCGAGATCAGCAGCAGGAACACGAACAGGCCGAACTGCCGGCCGAAGATGAAACACAGCGAACTGCCGCCGAACAGCAGCAGGCCGAACAGGATCGTGCGGCGGCGGCCGAGGCTGTCGGCCAGGAAGCCGAGCAGGATGGCGCCGGCGCCCACGCCGATCATGGTGGCGTATTGCACCGCGCTCGCCGCGGTCAGGCTGAGGGTGAATTCGGCCTTCAGGCGCGCAATGACGGTGCCGATCGCATCGGTGGTCATCGCAAACATCAGGAACATCATGCAGGTCAGCATCCGCAGGGCCCTGGGATTGTGCGTTGCCGCTGATGAGGTTGCCTTGTCCATGCACTTTCCCCCCGACTTTGGCGATAATCGGCTTTTCAACCGTTAGCGCTTTACAGCTTATGCAATCGATTGCATCATACGCCCGATGAAGACCCAGGTTCAACTGATCACCTATGTCGATCGCCTCTCGGGCGGCACGATCCGTGACCTGCAGGCGTTGCTCGAAGGCCCGCTGCGCGGGGTCTTCGGGGGCGTGCATCTGTTGCCATTCTTCGATCCCATCGACGGCGCCGACGCGGGTTTTGATCCGGCCGACCATACCGCCGTCGATGCGCGGTTGGGCAGCTGGAATGACATCCGGCGCCTCGCCACGACCACCGAGGTGATGGCCGATGTGATCGTCAATCACGTCTCCGCCGATTCGCCGCAGTTTCGCGATTTCCTGGCGCGCGGTGCGGCCTCCGAATATGCCGGCATGTTCCTCACGCTGGAGACCGTATTTCCCGGTGGCGCCAGCGACGAGCAGCTGGCACGTGTCTATCGCCCGCGACCCGGCCTGCCCTTCACACCAGTCAGGTTTGCCAACGGCGAACAGCGCCGCTTGTGGACCACCTTCACGCCGCAGCAGATCGACATCGATGTGCATCACGCGCAGGGGCGCGCCTATCTCACGCGCATCCTCGACGTGTTCGCGGCGCACGGCATCCGCATGGTGCGCCTCGATGCCGTGGGCTATGCGATCAAGAAGGCCGGCACCAGCTGTTTCATGCTGCCCGAGACCTTCCAGTTCATCGACGAGTTCGCCGCGCAGGCGCGCGCGCTCGGCATCGAAGTGCTGGTGGAAATCCATTCCTACTATCGCAAGCAGATCGAGATCGCCTCGCGGGTCGACTGGGTGTACGACTTCGCGCTACCGCCCTTGTTGCTGCATGCCTGCGCGTTTCACACCGCGAAGTGCCTGAAAGACTGGATCCGCATCCGCCCGCGCAACGCGCTCACGGTGCTCGACACGCACGATGGTATCGGCATTATCGACATCGGCGCCGATGCCAGCGATCGCACGGCGCGCCCCGGACTGGTGCCGCCGGCCGAGCTCGACCGCCTGGTGGAAATCATCCACGAGCGCACCGGCGGTGAGAGTCGTCGCGCTACCGGCGCCGCGGCTTCGAACCTCGATCTGTACCAGGTGAACTGCACCTTCTACGATGCGATGGGGCGCGACGATCGCGCTTACCTGCTGGCGCGCGCGATCCAGTTCTTCCTGCCCGGCACGCCGCAGGTGTACTACGTGGGCCTGCTGGCCGGACACAACGACATGGAGCTGCTGGCGCGTACGCGCGTGGGCCGTGACATCAACCGGCATTACTACAGCACGGCGGAGATCGCCGCTGATCTCGAGCGCCCGGTCGTGCGTTCGCTCCTTGAGTTGATCCGCCTGCGCAATGAGCATCCGGCCTTCACTGGCGACTTCACGCTCAGTGAAACGCCCGATGAGCGCCTCCTGCTGCAATGGCGCCAGGGAAGCGCTTACGCGCAGCTCGATGCGGATCTGGCCAGCGGCCAGTGGCAGCTCAAGGCCTCCAGCGCAGAGGGGGGCAGCGCCGAGTACCTGTTGTAGTATGGGCCGGCAGCAGGGGGGAACATGGCTGTCAACTCAACGCGTGAGCGCCCGACACTCTCGTTCTGGCAGATCTGGAACATGTGCTTCGGTTTCTTGGGGCTGCAATTCGGCTTCGCGCTGCAGAACTCCAATGTCAGCCGCATCTTCCAGACGCTGGGCGCGAGCCTTGATGAGATCCCCTCACTCTGGATCGCAGCGCCACTCACGGGCCTCATTGTTCAGCCGCTGATCGGCTACTACTCCGATCGCACCTGGACGCGGCTCGGCCGGCGCCGTCCGTATTTCCTGGTCGGTGCCTTGCTCGCCTCGCTCGCACTGTTCGCGATGCCGCGCTCGCCCGTGCTGTGGATTGCGGCCGGCTTGCTGTGGATGCTCGATGCCTCGATCAACGTGTCGATGGAGCCGTTCCGCGCGCTGGTGGGCGACATGCTGGGGCCCTCGCAGCGTGCGGCCGGCTATTCGATGCAGAGCTTTTTCATCGGCGTCGGCGCGGTGGTGGCGAGCATGCTGCCCTGGCTGCTGGGGCTCGCCGGCGTCAGCAATCACGCCTCTGCCACGCAAGGTGCGGCAGCCATCACCGACACCGTGCGCTACTCCTTTGATCTCGGCGCGTTGGTGCTGCTGGCCGCAGTGCTGTGGACGATATTCACCACCCGCGAAATTCCGCCGGACGAACTCAACGCCTTCAGCGACTCAGCCAGTACTCACGCAGCGACCCAGGTGGTGGGCGCGCCGGCAGTGCAGCAGCGCAACGGTTTGATCTGGACACTGTGTGGTGTAGCACTGATCTTCGTGGTGGCGCACTACCAGCTCGACCGACAGCTCTACGTGATTGCCTGCGGTGCCGCAATCTGGGGCGCGGCGCAGTTGCTGGCCAGCAAGTTCGGCGGCAACGGCGTGTTCGCCACGATCATGCACGACATCCAGTACATGCCCGATGCCATGCGCAGGCTCGTGCCGGTGCAGTTCTTTTCCTGGGTGGCCTTGTTCGCGATGTGGATCTACACCACTTCCGCCGTCACGCAGGTGCACTACCACACCACCAGCGCCACCTCCGATGACTACAACGAAGGCGCCAACTGGGTGGGTGTGCTGTTCGGCGCCTACAACGGCTTCGCGGCGCTCGCGGCCATCGCCATACCCCTGATGGTGAGGCGCATGGGGTTACGTACCAGCCATGCGATCAATGTCTGGCTCGGTGGCCTCGGCCTGATCTCGATGCAGTTCATCCATGATCCGCATTGGCTGCTGCTGCCGATGCTGGGCGTGGGATTTGCCTGGGCCTCGATACTTTCGCTGCCCTATGCGCTGCTGTCCGATAGCGTGCCCGCCGCGAAGATGGGCGTGTACATGGGCATCTTCAACTTCTTCATCGTGATTCCGCAGCTGGTGGCCGCGAGCGTGCTGGGCTTCGTGCTCAAGCAGTTCCTCGGCGGCGCGCCGATCCAGGCGCTGACGCTCGGGGGCCTGAGCATGCTTATCGCGGGCTTGCTGGCACTGCGGGTGCCGCAGCCGTCGGCGTAGCGCCGCAAGAGCGGCGCACCACCAGTCGGGTCGGCAGCACCGTGCCCTCGGCGTGATCATCGGTGATCAGCCGCAGCAGCGTATCCACCAGTGTCTCACCCGCGCGCCGCGTGTCCTGCGCCACCGTGGTCAGCGGCGGATTGGTGAGACTGGCCGACGGAATATCATCGAAGCCCACGATCGATACGCGGCCTGGCACCTCGATGTGCCGTTCCTGCAGTGCACGCAGCGCGCCGATCGCGATCAGGTCGCTGGCCGCGACGATCGCATCAAAGTGCACGCCGCTGACCAGCAGCTGCATGGCCGCTTCGTAGCCTGATTGTTCAGCGCTGAGCGCGTCGCAGCGCAATTCAGGCGCGGCCTTGAGGCCCGACGCGCCCAGCGCTTCGGCATAGCCGCGATAGCGCTCCATGAATTCCGGATAGTGATCCGAGGCGTTGCCGAGAAAGGCAATTGCGCGGCGACCCAAGTCGATCAGATGACGCGCGGCATCGAAGCCGCCGCGAAAATTATCGCAACCGATCGAGTGGCCCGGCTGGCCAGCCACCACCGCACCCCAGCGCACGAAATGCGTGCCCTGCCTGACCAGTTGTTCGAGCCGCGCCTGGTAGTCGAGGTAGTCGCCGTAGCCGAGCAGGATCAAGCCGTCGGCCTTGCGGCTGTCCTCGTAATCCTTGTGCCAGTCGCCCGAGAGCTGCTGGAACGAGACCAGCAGGTCGTAGCCACGGCGCGCGCAGGCGCGCGTGATCGAGCCCAGCATCGCCAGGAAAAAAGGATTGATGTGCGAATCGTCGGGCGTGGGGTCTTCGAACAGCAGCAACGCCAGCGTGTTCGAATGCTGGAAGCGCAGGTTCGAGGCGTTCTTGTCGACCTTGTAGTTGAGCTGCTCGGCAATGGCCTCGATGCGCTTGCGGGTTTCGGCGCTCACCATCGGGCTGCCGCGCAAGGCACGCGAGACCGTCGGCTGCGAGACGCCCGCCAGGTACGCGATGTCGAATGACGTAGGCTTGCTTTGCATGAGTTGAGCGCAGGGCCGGCTAGGGGCATTTTGCCATAACGCCAGCCACGGCCACCCAGCCTCAAATTGATGTCATGATGCGACGATGCTATGATGCGGACATGAAAACTGACGATCAGGTACGCACCACCCTTGCTCTGGATGCCGAGATTCTGGGCGCCGCACGGCGCATTGCCGCGGCGCAGGCCCAGAGCCTGGGCAGAGTGGTGTCGGATCTCGCCCGCCAGGGGTTGAAATCGACACTGAAGAGCTCCTCACGGCGCGGCTTCCCGCTGTTTGCCATTCCGCCCAATGCCTTGCCCCTGACGCTTGCCGAGGTCAAGCAGGATGAGGATGAAGCGTGACCCACCTGCTCGATGCCAACGTGCTCATTGCACTGGCCTGGCCCCAGCACGTGCACCATGCTTTGGCGCACCGGTGGTTTGAGCGCACCGGCAGCAAGGCGTGGGCAACCTGTCCACTGACGCAGTTGGCGTTTGTGCGTGTTTCTTCAAACCCGAAGATCGTGCAGAGCGCTGTCACGCCGCGCGACGCGGCGCTATTGCTGGAGCGAATCACTGCGCTGCCGAATCACCGCTTCTGGCCGGATGATGTGTCGGCGCTGGCGGCCATCAAGGCCAGCGGCATCGCCCTGATTGGCCACCGCCAGGTGACCGACGCTTACCTGCTGGCGCTGGCCCGTGCCCATGAGGGCAGGTTGGCGACGCTCGATGGCGGCATCGCCGAGCTCGAGCCGAACCGCAAGCTGCGCGAGCGACTCCTCACGGTGCTCAGTTGATTTCGCAATCATCGGAGATGTCTATGCGTAACCTTGCGTCGCTGACCCTGGTCCTTTCCCTGGTCCTTTCCCTGGCCTTGTCTCCGGCGCTCGCAGGCGAGGGCATGGTCATCCGCATCGCCGAGCCGCTGCAGAAAACACTGGCTGCCAGTTACGGCAGCGAGGAAGCGCAAGTGCTGCAGCAGGGGATCAGCGACAGTGTGGCACGGGCCGTAAAGCGCGCTGGCCTCGCGCCTGCGGCGCTGCCGCGCACGGAAGTGCTGCTCAGCGATGCGCGGCCCTCGCACCCAACGCACCACCAGCAGGCTGCGAATCCCAGCCTCGACCCGGTGCGCTCCATATCGCTGGGTGGCGCGACGCTCAGTGCGGTGCTGCGCGGCGCGGACGACAAGGAGCTGGATCGCGTATCGGCCGATCACTACGCAAACAGCCTGCAGGAAGCTTCAGCGTCACTGGATACCTGGTCCGATGCGCGCCTGACGATCGATCGCCTGGCCGACCAGCTCGTGAAGGCGTATCGACGGCAGGCGCACTGAGCAGCACGCGCGCTGAACGGCACGCGCGGGGTTTAGCTCAGTCGCAGGTACAGCACGCCGTGCGGTGGCAGCGTGAGCCGCGCGCCTTCGAGTCTGCCCTCGGGCAGGCCATGTCCCGATTGCACCTGACCCGACATCACGCGGGGCAGATCGCCAACCGCATTCTGTGACGACAGATTGAAAGCCACGAGCAGCCGCTCGTCACCGTAGTTGCGCGTGAAGGCTAGCACCGCATCGCTGCTCAGCAGGAATTCGATCGTGCCCCACAGCAGCGCCGGATGTTGCCTGCGCCAGCGCAGCAGGCGACGAAAGGCCTGCAACGTCGAGGTCGCTGCGTGCTCCTGCACTTCCACTGCCTGCTGCAGATGTTGCGCCGGCAACGGCAGCCAGGGCTTGCCACTCGTGAATCCACCGCGCTCGCCAGTGGTCCAGGGCATGGGTGTGCGACAGCCGTCGCGCCCCTTGAACGCGGGCCAGAAGGCGATGCCGTAAGGATCGCGCAGCGACTCGAAGGGCACCTGCGCTTCGCGCAGCCCCAGCTCTTCGCCCTGGTAGATGCAGACCGCGCCGCGCAGCGAGCACACCAGTGCGCTCAATTGCGTCGCCAGGTGCGCGGGTGCATGGGCTTCGCCCCAGCGACTCGCGACGCGTTCGACATCGTGATTGGAAATTGCCCAGCAGGGCCAGGCCGCGCTCGAGGCGGCTAGTGCGCCCTCGACGGTGCTGCGGATGTGCGCCGGCGCATGATCGGCGCCCAGCAACTCGAAGCTGTAGCCCATGTGCAGGCGGCCAGGGCGCGTGTACTCGGCAATGGTCGCGTTGGAATTTTCGGCCGAGATCTCGCCGAGCGTCACGCGGCCGGGGTAGCGGTCGATCAGCGCGCGCAGCTCTTCGATGAAGGGCAGGTTCTCAGGACGCGTGTTGTCGTACACGTGGTACTGGTACGCGTAAGGGTTGTCGGCACGAAAGCCGCGACCGCTGCGTTGTTCCGCCGGCTTGGGCGGATTGTCGCGCAGCTGCCCGTCGTGGAAACAGAAGTTGATGGCGTCGAGCCGCATGCCATCCACGCCGCGCTCCAGCCAGAAGCGCACGTTTTCGAGCACGGCACGCCGCACCGCCGGGCTGTGGAAACTGAGGTCCGGCTGCTCCGACAGAAAATTGTGCAGGTAGTACTGCGAGCGGCGCGGCTCCCACTTCCAGGCGCCGCCGCCGAAGATCGACAGCCAGTTGTTGGGCGGGCCGCCATCGGGGCGCGGATCGGCCCACACGTACCAGTCGGCGCGCGGATTGTCGCGGCTCTGTCGGCTTTCCTTGAACCACTCGTGCTCGTTCGAGGTATGGCTCAACACTTGGTCGATCATGATCTTCAGACCCAGCGCGTGGGCCTTGGCGAGCAGCCGGTCGAAATCAGCCAGCGTGCCGAACAGCGGATCGACGGCGCAGTAGTCGGCGATGTCGTAACCGAAGTCGGCCATCGGTGACTTGAAGAACGGCGAGATCCACACGGCCTCGACGCCCAGGCTCGCCACATAGTCGAGCCGCTCGATGATCCCCGGCAGATCGCCGACGCCATCGCCATTGGTATCGAGGAAGCTGCGCGGATAGATCTGGTAGATCACCGCGCCATGCCACCAGGCATGCGCTGGCGCCACCGCCGCCCGTCGCGATTCTTCGACCGCTATGTCCTTGCTCAAGAGCGACCTCTGATCAGTTCGTCTGGAAAGCTTAACCGCTGTTCCGCGCCGCCCGTCGGCAACGCATACGTATTCATTCGCAGCGCCGCGCCACCTGCGTCTATGTTCGAAAAAGTGAGGCGTAGCCCTTAAGACGCGCCAAGGGGATCAGATGTTGCAACATTTTCGCCGCGTGGCGCGCACGCTCGTGCCCGCGCTCCTGCTGGCTGCCTCCAGCGGCATTGCCGTCGCGGCTGGCGCCACGCATGACTATTCAAAGGACAGCGCCCGCAGCAGCCCGGCCTGGGTGCACGATGGCGTGGTCTACGAGATCTTTCCGCGCGACTTCTCGGCGCGCGGTGACTTTGCGGGTGTCACCGTGCAGCTCGATCGCCTGCAGCAGCTGGGCGTCAGCATCCTGTGGCTGATGCCGATCCATCCACTCGGCAAGCTCAAATCCAAGGGTACGCTCGGCAGTCCGTATGCGGTGCGTGATTACTACGGCATCAACAGCGACTACGGCAGTGCCGACGACCTGCATCGCCTTTTCAATGAGGCGCACAAGCGTGGCCTCAAGGTGATCATCGACATCGTCGCCAACCACACGGCCTGGGATTCGAACCTGATGGCGCATCCGGCGTATTACACCCACGATGCCAAGGGCAACATCATCCCGCCCGACCCCGACTGGACCGACGTCGCCGACCTGAATTACGACAATCCCGAGCTGCGCCAGTACATGACCGGCATGCTGGTGCACTGGCTCAAGGATTTCGATCTCGACGGCTTCCGCTGCGACTACGCCGCGGGCGTGCCCACTGATTTCTGGGAACCCGCACGCGCGGCGCTCACGAAGACCAAGCCCGATATCTTCATGCTCGCGGAAGCCGACTCGCCCGAACTCCTGGTGAAGGCTTTCGATGCGGACTACGCCTGGTCGTTCTATCACGCACTCTCTGATGTGCTGCAGAACGGCAAGCCCGCATCTGCAATTATCGATAACTGGCGCGCGAGCGCCGCGCAGTACCCGCACGGCGCGCTGCGCCTGCGCTTCACGGACAATCACGACCAGCGCCGCGCCATCGCGCGCTTCGGCGAGGCGGCGACGCTCGCAGCCAATGCACTGATGTTCACGCTCGATGGTGTGCCGCTGCTCTACCAGGGCATGGAAGTGGGCGACACCGCGGAATCCACCGCGCCCGCGCTGTTCGAGAAGCTGCCGGTGTTCTGGCAGGGCGATGCGATACGACCGCAGTATCCGCCGTTCTTTCACGACCTCATCGCGCTGCGCAAGGCGCACAGCGCGTTGCGTGGTGGCGAAGTGCAATGGCTGCACAACAGCGACGAAAATCGCGTGCTCACGTACGCGCGCCGCGACGCGAGTGAGTCGCTGGTGATCGCGATCAACCTGTCGACGGCGCCGTTTGCCGGCGTTGTCATGGCCGGCGAGGGGCGCTACCAAGACATCACGCCGGGCCACGCAGCCACGGCTGCCAGCCTGCCCTCCGTGGCGCTGGGCGCCTGGGAATACCGTGTGTATTGGCGCATCACGACGCAATGACCGCGGTGCAGCTGCACTACGTCGGCCGCGAGCGCCAGCCAGTGCTCGTGATCGACGACTTCGTGCCCGATCCGCGCGCGCTGATCGACGAGGCGGCGCAACTTCAATACACCACGATCGGTCCGCACTACCCGGGCATACGAGCCGGCGTGCCAGCCGCCCGTGTGCGCGCCTTCCTGGCGCCGATCGTCGACCTGCTGTGCAGCAGCTTCGAGTGTGGTTCGCAGTTGCAGGTGCTCGAGGCCTATTACTCGCTGGTGACCACGCGGCCCGGCGAGTTGCGACCGATCCAGCGGCTGCCGCACTTCGATGGGCTGGAGCGCGAGCGCCTGGCGCTGCTGCACTTCATCAGCAGCGATCGCAGCAGCGGCACGGCCTTCTACCGGCACCGATCGACGGGCTTCGAGAGTGTGGATGCAGTGCGTTATCCGCAGTTCAGCGCGGCATTGACAGGCGAAGCGGCCAAGCACGGACTGCCGGACCCGGCCTATATCAGCGGCGATACACCGATGTACGAGCAGATCGCGAGCTTCGATGGCGCCTTCAATCGCGCGCTGGTGTACCGCGGCCACGTACTGCACTGCGCCCTGCTGCCGGGGGGGCTTTCTTACTCATCCGACCCGCGTGTAGGGCGGCTGACGGTGAACACTTTCCTGACAGGCGTGGCATGAGAGCTGTGTCCGGCGCGCAACAGGCTGGTATGAATACGTATGCATAAGCATTGGCAAAGGGCGGCTGATCGCTAAGATTGCGACTGCCGGATATTTACAACACTTCCCTGGGGGGAAGGGCCGCCGCAAGTCTATGGGGAGACTGCGACGCGCCGACCAAACATTCTAAGGAGACGCCTAGGTGAAGACCTTCAAGACGGCCTATTGCACGCAGCCGGCCACGCGCCGCGCCCTGTTTGCGGTGAGTTCCACGGCCACGGGCTGTGCAGTGCTGCTGATGGCAGCGACCAGCGCGGCACGCGCGGCCGATCAGTCCGCGGCAGCGGCAGAATCGAGCGCGCCCATCGAAGAGATTGTCGTAACCGGTATCCGCAAGAGCATCGAGGATTCCATCGCGGCTAAGAAGAACAGTTCTTCAATTGTCGAAGTGGTGTCCGCCGAAGACATCGGCAAGTTGCCCGACAGCTCGATTGCCGAGTCGATCGCGCGCCTGCCGGGCCTCGCTGCGCAGCGCACCGCCGGCCGTGCACAGACGCTGTCGATCCGCGGCCTCGGTCCCGACTACACCGTCACGACCTTCAACGGTCGCGAGCAGCCCTCGACCAGCGACAGCCGTTCAGTCGAATTCGATCAATACCCGTCCGAGCTCGTGAGCCAGGTCAAGATTTTCAAGACGCCAGACGCGGGCATGTCATACCAGGGCATTGCCGGCACGGCCGACATCGAAACCGTGAAGCCGCTGGCCTATGGTCACCGTGCGCGTTCGATCTCCTACAAGTATGAGAAGGATGGACAGAAGGCCAACGTGCCGTTGCAGTCGAATGCCGGCAACCGCGCCAGCGCGACCTACATCGATCAGTTCATGGATAACAAGGTAGGCGTGGCCTTGGGCGTGGCTTACAACAAGTCGCCGTACCAGGAGCAGGCGCGCGAATCCTGGGGCTACGCCGATGGTCCCGGCGGCACCAAGATCGTGGGCGGCACCAAGGACGGCATCCAGTCATCATTTTTTCAGCGCACGGCGTTCCTGGGCGTGTTCGAATTCCGGCCCAATGACCGGCTGCACTCGACCCTCGATGGCTACCATTCCAATTTCAAGGAAGTTCAGAACATCCGGCGCATGGAATATCCGCTGCAGTGGGGCAGCGGTACGCTCACCAATCCAGGGCCGGTTGTCGATAACCGCATCACCTCGGGCACCTACACCAATGTGCCGTTCGTCGTCATCGAAAACTACAACAACGAGACTCACGCCAAGGTGGATGCCTATGGCCTGCAGACCGATTTCAAGCTGACCGACGACTGGACTCTGAACAACGACATCAGCTACTCGAAGGCCCACCGCAACAAACTGCGACTGGAATCAACGGCGGGCGATGGCTCATTGGACGCCGGTTCGCCGCTGGCCCCGACCACGCAGACCAACACGTTCACGACCGACGAAAACGGTGTCACGATACCAACCATCACCGGCGACTACAGCAGCTACAACACGACCTTCCTGGCCGATCCGGGCGGCTGGGCTGGTGGGAATGTCACGCACAGCTCCCGCGCCGGTTTCTGGGACGACCAGGCCGTCGACGACGAGATCAAGTCCATCAAGCTGGCTGTGAGCAGCAAATTCGAGACCCGATTCCTGAGTGGCATGTCGATTGGCGTCAATTACGCGGATCGCAGCAAGACCAAGTACCGCCAGCAGAATGCGCTGTATATGCCGGGCGATCCCACTGCCGGGCCTTACCTGTTGGCTGTGCCCGATGCCTACCGCCACGGGGTACTGGACACCAGCTTCTTTGGCAATCCCAACGGGATGATCAACTACGACGCGCTGGCGATGTTCCACGGCGGATTCTTCAACGTGATCGATGCCCGCCAGGACCCTCACGCCGATGGCGGTACGTGGTTTGCCGAAATTACCGCCAGCTGGCGCGTGACTGAAAAACTGACGACGCCCTTTATCAAGTTTGACATCGACAGCCACCTCGGCGGCCACGCGCTGACGGGAAACTTTGGCGTGCAGGCGCAGCGGGCGGAACAGACCGCGTACCTGAACGCGATCAATGGCACGCAGGTGTCGCAGGTGACGGACGGCGCCACTTACACCGAAGTGCTGCCCAGCATGAACCTCAGTCTCGCCGTGGCAGAGGACATGAAGCTGCGCTTCGCCGCGGCGACCACTGTGTCGCGGCCGCGCATGGACGATATGGCCGGCGGCGCGAGCTACTCGGTCACCAACGACACCACGCTGCCGATGTCGTACAACGGCCAGCTGTTCTATTGGCAGCGCAACAGCGGCGGCAATCCGCGGTTGAAGCCCTGGAAAGCCAATGCCTTTGACCTGTCGCTGGAAAGGTACTTTTCCAACAACAAGGGCTATGTCTCCGCTTCGGTGTACTACAAGCAGTTGAAGCGCTTCCTGTTCCAGGATGTGCAGATTGTCAGTTTTGACGGCGCGCTGCTGCCTGATCAGGTCAATCCCGGTGATCCGACGGTTGCCTACACCCTGGCCAACGACCATCGCCTGGGCACGGCGGCTACGTTCATCAATGGACGCGGTGGCTACATCAGGGGCATGGAACTGACGGGCTCCTTCCCCGGCTCCATGCTCGCCAGCGCACTGAACGGATTCGGCTTGATTGTCAGCGCGTCCTGGAGCGCTTCGTCGGTCAGTCCGCACGGTTCATCCATGCCGATTCCCGGCCTGTCACCGCGGGTCATCAACTCCACCCTGTTCTTCGAGAAGTACGGCTTCTCGGCCCGGATCAGCAGTCGCTATCGCGGCGGCTTCCAGGGCCAGGTGCCGACCTTCGACGGGTCGATCCAGGACCGCAACGTGAAAGATGAATCTCTGCTCGACGCGCAGGTCGGGTACGAGTTCCGGGACGGTGCGATGAAGGGGCTGGCCCTGAACCTCGCGGGTACCAACCTGACCGATACCCCCTTCGTGCAGTGGAACGTGGGTGATCCCCAGAATCTCAACCAGAAGTACTCAAAGTACGGCGCTGTCTACACGGCCACGATCAGCTACAAGTTCTAGGCCAGGCCGCGACGCAGTAACATCACACCTGCCGGCAGCGATGCCGGCAGGTGTTTTTTTTGGAGTAGCCCATGCCTGGCGTCGAGATCAAATCGGTAGTGATCGTGGGTGGCGGCACCGCGGGCTGGATGTGCGCCGCCGCGCTTGCCAAGGTGATGGGGCCGCGCCTGTCGATCACCGTAGTGGAATCGGATGAGATCGGCATCGTCGGCGTCGGCGAGGCGACGATTCCCGCGATCAACCTGTTCAACCAGATGCTGCGTCTCGACGAAGACGACTTCCTGCGCAACACGCACGGCACCTTCAAGCTGGGCATCGAGTTCGCCAACTGGTATGAACGCGGCCATTCCTACATGCATTCCTTTGGCACGGTCGGCAAGGACCTGGCCTACATCCCGTTCCACCACTACTGGCTGCATGAACACCTGTTGGGGCGCGGTGGCTCGCTGTGGGACTACAGCCTCGACTACCAGGCCGCGCGCCAGAACCGCTTCACGCGCATGGCGCAGATCGAGGGCACGCCGCTCCCGGGTATCACTTATGCCTTTCATTTCGATGCCTCGCTGTATGCGGCCTACCTGCGCCGCTACGCGCAGCAACAGGGCGTACGCCGCGTCGAGGGCATGGTGGTCGAGGTGCTGCTCGATCCCGCCAGTGGCGACGTGCAAAAGCTCCGTCTGAAAGACGGCCGCGAGCTCAGCGGCGAGCTGTATGTGGATTGCTCCGGTTTCAGGGGCCTCTTGATCGAGCAGGCGCTGACGACCGGCTACGAGGACTGGACGCGCTGGCTGCCTTGCGATCGGGCGCTGGCCGTGCCCAGCGAGCGTGTCAGTCCGCTGACGCCCTATACGCGCTCCACCGCGCAGGATGCGGGCTGGCAGTGGCGCATCCCCTTGCAGCATCGCACCGGTAACGGCCACGTGTATTCATCGGCGCACATGAGCGATGAGCAGGCGCACGAGCGGCTGCTGCAGAACCTCGATTCGAAGCCGCTCGCCGAGGCGCGGCCGATCCGCTTCACGACCGGGCGGCGGCGGCTGCTGTGGAACCGGAACGTCGTGAGCATGGGGCTGGCCAGCGGTTTCCTCGAGCCGCTGGAATCGACGGCGATTCACCTGATCCAGATGACGATCCACCGCCTGGTGCTGCTGTTCCCCGATCGCGGCGACAACTCGCGCCGGCGCGATGAGTTCAACCAGAGCTCTGCGGCCGAATACGAGTACCTGCGCGATTTCATCATCCTGCATTACTACGCCAACAACCGCGTGGGCGAGCCTTTCTGGGACGACTGCCGCCACATGTCGGTGCCCGATTCACTGACCCATAAGATCGAGCTGTTCCGCGAAACCGGTGGCATCTTCGTAGCGGCGCAGGATCTGTTCCAGTTGCCCAGCTGGCTGCAGGTGATGTGGGGCCAGGGCATCAAGCCGCGCGCCGCGCATCCCTTCGTCGAGACGGTGTCGCCGCAGGATCGCGCCGACTACCTCAAGGGCATCCGTGACCTGATGGCGGATGCGGCGCGCAAGCTCCCGCTGCATGAGGAGTTCATCAATGGCCATTGCCGCTCGAGCGCGGCCGTGACGCCGGCGGCGCGCGCGGGCTGAGTTGCGGCGCGACCAGGCTCACTGGTTTGACGCGCCGATCAGGCGCGATGCTCAACTGTCGGCGAGTGCGCCAGCGAGGCGCAGGAACTCCCGGTGCGGCGAGCCCTCGTGCGCGATTGCGGCAATGTCGCCGCGCAGCCGGCGCGTCAGTTCCTTCAGATCATCGAGTGCCAGCAGGTTGGTGAGCGGATCCCAGGAGCGCGCCTCGACGCCGAAGTTCGCGTACAGGCACACCCAGCTCGGATCGAAAAAACTCTCGGATGGATATTGCACCAGGTGCCCACGTGCGCGGTACAACGCCAGCTTGTTGAGCAGGGTGTCGGGCAGCGGCATCTCGCGGCAGTAGCGCCATAGTTCGCCACCAGTGCGCGCGTTGGCCGAATAATGCAGGATGATGAAATCGCGCACCCGCTCGAATTCCTGGATCGACAATCGGTTGTATTCACCCGCGAGCTCGGGCGCCAGGTCGGTGCCGGGCCAGAAATGCAGCAGCTTGTCGATGCCCATCTGGATCAGCGAGATGCTGGTCGATTCCAGCGGCTCGAGGAAGCCGCCCGAAAGCCCGATGGCCACGCAGTTCTTCTCCCAGAACTTGCGCACGTGGCCAGCGCGAAAGCGCAGCATGTTGGGCGCGGCCAGCGCTTCGCCCTCGAGCTCGCTGCGCAACGCGGTCAGCGCCGCATCGTCGCAGATGTGATCGGAACTGTAGACGTAGCCATTGCCCACGCGATTCTGCAGCGGAATGCGCCAGGTCCAGCCTGCGTCCATGGCGCGTGAGCGCGTGTAGGGCGCGAGCACATGCGCGTCGGCCGGCGCGCAGGGCAGGGCGATGGCGCGATCGCACATCAGCCAGTGGCGCCAGTCCTCGTAGCCCGCCTTGAGCGCGCCATCGATCAGCAGTCGATTGAAACCCGAACAGTCGATGAACAGCTGCCCACCGACCGACTCGCTATTGTCGAGCAACAGCTGCTCGATGTGCCCGCGCTCGGGGTGCAGCTTCACCTGCTGCAGGCGCGCATCGATGCGCCGCACGCCGCGCGCCTCGCTGAACTGGCGCAACAATTGCGCGAAGCGGCCGGCGTCGAAATGCACCGCCCAGTCGAAGTGCTCGAAATCGCCGCGCGGCTCGCGCGGTTGCAGCAGTACGCGCCCGGCCCGGCACAGCTGCGTGCCCAGCGAATAATCATCCAGCGGCGCAGTTTCACCCGCGGCGCGCAACCGGTTCCAGATGCTGTGGAAGGCCACGGGGCCGGCCTGGATGCCGTAACGCCCGAAGGGATGGATGAAGCTGTAACCCTCGTGCCGCCAGCCGTCGAATTCGATGCCGAGCTTGATTGTGCCGTTGGTGGCGCGCATGACTTCGTAAGGATCCAGCTGCAGCGACTCGAAGTAGTTCTTGATCGCCGGCACTGTGGCCTCGCCCACGCCTATGGTGCCGATCTGCGAAGACTCGACCAGCGTGACCTTGACGCCCAGGCGCCCCAGGCGGTGCAGCAGCGAGGCCGCGGTCATCCAGCCGGCAGTGCCGCCGCCGAGGATGACGACCTCGGTGACAGGCGGGTGCGGCGTGTTCGGGTTCATGGCTTGATTCTAATGCCTTTGCGATAAGCTGCGCCGCATGTCCGGTGAGCGCAGCGCGACGATTGAAACACTCGAGGCTCTGGTACAGCGCGTGCCTGCCGATGCCCGCGCCTGGCAGCAGCTGGGCTTCGGCTATCGTGACGAACAGCGCATGGCAGAATCGGTGCAGGCCTTCGCGCGCGCGCTGGCGCTCGCTCCTGATGACGCGCTGAGTGCACTCGCGCATGCGGAGATCTGCCTCGAATCCGGCCTGCCCGCAGCTGCGCTCGCCAGGCGCGCGCTGGAACTTGCGCCAGCGAATTCCGCGGCCATCGGTTGCTGCGCGACGGCGCTGGCGGCCGAAGGCCAGCGCCGCGCGGCGGAAAATCTGCTGACCAGTGCGCTCGCGCAGCGACCCGACTGGCTCGAAGGGCACAAGCTGCTCGCCGCGCTGCGTTACACCGCTGGTGACGAGCACGAGTACGCGCGCAGTTACGCGGCCGCCGTGCGCGCCTTGCCGCAACATTTGCCCTTGCGCATGGCCTGGTTCCGCAGCGTGGCGCAGTCACGCAACTGGGAGGCGGCGAGCCGCATCATCGAAGAGTGCGAACGCAGCTTCGGCGCGCAGCCGGCATTCACCATTGCGCAATTGTTCATTGCCAGCGAATCGGGCGATACAGCGCGCGCGGCAACGCTGTTCGCGGCAACTGCGGAATCGCACGATGAAGTGCGTGATCTGGCGTGGGTGCGTTATTGCCTGCGCAGCGGCGACCCACAGGCGGCCGAAGCGGCCGCCTTGCGCTTGACCCGCGGCCCTTCCGCGCGCCTGGCATGGCCGTATCTGTCGTTGATCTGGCGGCTGACGGACAACCCGCGTGCGGCTTGGCTTGATGGTTCGCCGCCCTATGTGCGCAGCTATGATCTCGCGTTCGAGGTTGGCGAGCTCGGGCAACTGGCTGTCTTGCTGCGCTCCCTCCATAGGGCGCGCTCGCCTTTTCTCGAGCAGTCCGTGCGCGGTGGGACGCAGACGGATCGACAACTGTTCTTCCGTCACGAGCCGATCATTGCAGCACTCAAGAGCAGAGTGCTCGCGGCTGTGCGCGAATATATCGGGTCTCTGCCGCCGCTCGAGGCCGGCCATCCGTTGCTCGCGACACCGCACGAGTCGCTCCTGTTTGCCGGTAGCTGGTCCGTGCTGTTGCGAGGACAGGGCTTTCACGTCAGTCACTCGCATCCCAAGGGCCGCATCAGTTCGGCGCTGTACGTTGCGCTGCCTGACCCGGCCGCGCGCGGCGATGCTCCGGCCGGTTGGCTCGAAATCGGCGCGCCGCCAGCAGAACTCAAGCTGCCGCTGCAGCCCTATTTGCGCGTGGAACCGAGGCCCGGGCGGCTGGTGCTGTTTCCCTCGACCATGTGGCACGCCACGGTACCTTTCAATGAGGGCGAGCGATTGACGATTGCCTTTGATGTAGCGCCACCGAAGCACTGATCTGTATTCGATGTTGTTGTGCCTTGGCAACATCTTTCCTCCGCGGATTCGCTATGTTTTCCACCCGTGTCAGCCACGCGTCGGCGCTTTGAAACGAAATGCAATCGATTGTTGCAATCGATTGCATTTCTTGCTCTAATCAACTCGCCGGCCGGGTAACACGGCCTGAAAAACAAATCGTCCATCAGGGGGACAAGACTGTGAAGCACACGTACAAAGACTCGCTGTTGCTGCGGATTCTTGCGGCATCGTCATTGCTGGCCACCGCACCGATTCATGCGCAAACGGCCGTTTCGACATCGGCGGCAGACACTGCGGCCGGTGGCGATACGCTCGAGGAGGTAGTCGTCACGGCATCGGCGGGCGACAAGTCAAAGTTGAATACTTCCACGTCGATCAGCTCGATCACCACCGAGCAGATCCAGAACTTCGACGCCACCAGCACCGCGGAACTGTACCGCCTGATCCCGGGCATCCAGGTCGGCGGCACGCAAGGTGACGGTGGCAATTCCAACATTGGCGTGCGCGGCTTGCGCACGCCCACGGGTGGTTCGCCCTTCGTGCAGGTGCAGGAAGATGGTCTGCCCACGGTGCTGTTCGGCGACATCCAGTTCGGCAACAACGACTACTGGACTCATCCGATGCCGACCGACGAGCGCATTGAGGCGATCCGCGGCGGTACGGCTTCGACACTCGCTTCGCAGGCCATCGGCGCGGTGCTGAACCACATCAGTTACACGGGGCGCAACGAAGGCGGCTACGTCGAGCTCGAGAAGGGCCTGGGCTACGACTTCACCAAGTTCAATTTCCGACTTGGCGGCAACGTCAATGACTCGACCTACTACAACGTCGGCGGCTACTATGATGTCGGTCGAGGCATCGCGCACGCGGACTACAACATCAGCAATTCTTATGCAGTCAAAGCGAACATCACCAAGGAATTGGCCGACAACAAGGGCTACATCCGCCTGTTGTTCAAAGTCGCTGACACGCAGGAGCCCAGTTATACCGGCTGCGTCAGCTCGGCAAGTCTGAACGGCACCACGGTGGGCAGCCCCGGGCCGTCGGTGTACTGCGATGCCCGCAACCAGACTCCCGCCTACTCTGCGCTGAACTCGACGGCCCTGTTTTCCAATGTCAGCGGTCAGCTTAGCCGGCAGCCACTCAACGGCATCCTCACCAATGAAAAATGGGTACAACTGCAAACGCACTATGATTATGGGAACGGTCTGGTCATCGATGACAATGCGCGCATCGCGCGGATGAGCGGCCAGTTCAATGTGCAGTTCTACGGCGCGGGAGCGACTGCCGGTGCGATCGGGGCGGGCCAGTCGCTGATCTACGCCAATGGTCCGAAGGCGGGCCAGTTGTTCACCGATCCGTATGTGAGCGCCAGCGCCTCGGTGCACACCAACATGAACCACATGGATCACATCGCCAACGACTTGTCGGGCACATTCAAGACCGACATGGGCGCGGCGAAGATCGACCTGAAGCTCGGCTACCTCTACTACTCGCAGCGCATTGCTGAAGACTGGCACTCGAACAACTCGATCACCGAAGCACGCGGCTCCACGCCAGCCGAACTCGACCTGATCAGCGGACCCGCGTTACTGACGGATGGCAGCAACCTGCTGTGTGCGGGCGGGCAGTGCGGTTTCAACCAAGGCTGGAATCAGCAGTTCGACGCAACCTTCACGGACAATGCCCCGTATATCGACCTCAACACGGACATCGGCAAGCTGAACCTCGACGCCAGTGTTCGTGAGGAGTTCTTCCAGGGCTCCGGCTATGCGCAAGGCAGCTCAGGCCACGCGATTGGCAATGCCTCGGTGGTGCAAACCGTTCCAGGCTCGGTTACCGCGGCCAACCCTACCGGTACGCAAGTCACTACGCTCGTGCCGCTTCTGGGTTACGACGGTCAAATAGAAGCCATCAACTTCAGCGAACGCGCTACCAACTGGTCGTTCGGCGCCTTGTACAAGTTCACGCCCGATCTGTCGGGGTTTGCGCGTGCTTCGCATGGAACACGCTTCAATGCCGACCGTCTGACCAGAAGCACTCCTTCCTATTTCAATCCGGATGGGTCGCTGAGTGTCTCGGGCCTCGCCAACTCCGCCTTCCCCGTAAAGCAATACGAACTGGGCCTGAAAAGCCGCGGCGGATTGTTCGGTGGTCACTACACTGTTGAACTGACCGCCTTCTACTCGACCTATAGCATTTCCTCGCAGGAGATTAACGCTGCGAATTGCCTGGCCATTCTCGGCATCAACGCCACGACATGTATCATTTCCGGGCAGTACAAGGACAAGGGCCTTGAGCTGTTTTCGACCTACAAGAACCATGGTTGGAACCTGCTGCTCAGCATGACCGCTGATAACTCGACGGTGGCGAAATCGCAGAAGGCGGCCTATACAAAATCACCCAACATCCCGGACCTGACCTATACGAGCGAGGTGAGCTACGACATCCTGTCTCGCGGTGAAGCAGGCCTCAGTCTTAATGGCCAGACGACCGTTCGAGGCGGCGATGGCAACACCTATCCGGCCTCAAATCTCGTTGGGGCGTTCTTCAAGTATCGGCCGATCGCGAACATTCAGCTGGGGTTGAACGTCTATAACCTGTTCAACAAATTTGCCGGCCAGGGTGCGTTCGGGTTCGCCAACAGCACCAATACGTTAGCCAATATTGGTGCGGCACAGGGCCGGGCCATCAAGGGCTCGGTGAAGTTCAGCTTCTGACCTGACCCCAAGTCCGGGCGCATCTCCCCCGATGTGCCCGGGCTCGTCGTTGAAGGGTGGGTGTAGCGGTCGATCCCGCTGCACCCGCCCTTCCTATTTGCTAGGGTGGCAACCACCATTCCAATGAACAGCCCGCATTCCGATCGCGCCATTCGTTCCATCCTGATCGTGGGTGGGGGTTCGGCGGGATGGATGACGGCGGCGGCCTTGAGCCAGACGCTGAACAAGCGCTGCACGATCACGCTGGTGGAGTCCGAGGAGATCGGCACGATCGGCGTCGGTGAGGCGACCATACCGACGATCAAGCTGTTCAACCAGACGCTGGGGCTGGACGAAAACGACTTCGTCAGGGCAACTCAGGGTTCCTTTAAGCTCGGCATTCAGTTCGTGGATTGGGCGCGGGTGGGGCAACACTACTTCCACCCCTTCGGCAGTTACGGGCGTCCGTTCGACACGGTGTCCGTGCACCAGCACTGGCTGGCCACGCGCGCGGCCAGTGGCATTTCCCTCGATGATTTGAGCATGGCCTGGTCGGCGGCGGTGCGTGGCAGGTTTTCGCCGCCGGTACAGGATGTGCGCAACGTGCTCTCCACGCACGACTATGCCTATCACTTCGACGCCGGGCTCTACGCGGCCTATCTGCGCAAATATTCCGAAGCGCGCGGTGTCACACGGCACGAGGGCAAGGTGGCCTCCGTGCAGCAACATGCCGAGACTGGCTTCATCGAGAGTGTGACCCTGGCGGACGGCCGCGAGTTCGCCGCCGATCTGTTCATCGATTGTTCGGGCTTCCGGGGGCTCCTGATCGAGGGCGCGCTCAAGACCGGCTACGAGGACTGGAGCCACTGGTTGCCCTGCGATCGGGCCGTGGCCGTGCCTTGCGCCTCGACGCCGCAGTTCGCGCCTTACACGCGCTCCACCAAGCTCGGCGCCGGCTGGCAGTGGCGCATTCCGCTGCAGCATCGCACCGGCAACGGGTACGTCTACTCCTCGGCGCACATCAGTGACGATGCGGCGGCGGCCATGCTGCTCGCGAATCTCGATGGCAAAGCCCTCGGCGACCCGCGCCCGTTGCGCTTCGTCACCGGACGGCGCAAGCGGTCGTGGACCAGGAACGTGATTGCCGTGGGTCTCTCGAGCGGCTTCATGGAGCCGCTGGAGTCCACCAGCCTGCACCTGATCCAGGCCAACATCGCCAAGCTCCTGGCCTTCTTCCCGGACCGCGACTTTGATCCGCTGGTGATCGATGAATTCAATCGCGTCGCCGCGAATGAAACCGAGCGGATCCGCGACTTCCTGATTCTGCACTACTGCCTGACGACGCGCGACGAGCCGCTCTGGCAACAATGCGCGCACATGAGCATTCCCGAGACGCTGCAGTTCAAGATCGATCACTTTCGCAGCTACGGGCGCCTGATCGCGCGCGAGATGGATCTGTTCGGGCCCACTTCGTGGCTCGCGGTGCATGTCGGGCAATTCAACTGGCCGCAGCACGATGATCCATTGCTGGGCTACCGCAATGTCGACAGCCGGCAGTGGCTGGTGAAACTGCGCGCGGCAATGCAGGCCGCCGCCGAGGCCATGCCGGCGCACCGCGACTACATCAACAAGCACTGCCAGGCCAACCAGGGGGTTCCATGAGACTCACGACAACGCTGGGCACGCTCGCCTTGCTGGTCAGCGCGGCGGCAGTGCAGGGCGCCGGGCAAACGGCCGGGCGGACGCTCATCGAGCTGCCGCACGCACGCTTCGCCATCGGCGATGATCCGGCGCGCGCGCAGCCCGGCTTCGATGACAGCCAGTGGGCCGAACTCTCGACGCTGGCGAATTACGAGAAGCAGGGTTTCCCCGACTACGATGGCTATTCCTGGTATCGCATCCATGTGCGCATTCCTGCCAGCCTGAAGGCCAGCGTGCGCTGGCCGCAGCGCCTGCATATGTATCTCTCGAGCATCGATGATGTCGATCAGACCTACCTCAATGGCGTGAAGATCGGCGAGACCGGTCAGTTTCCGGATGATCCGCAGGGCTATGCGACCCGCTGGAATGCTTTGCGCGATTACTACGTGGATGTCGCCACCGGCCTGGTGCACTGGGACGCCGACAATGTGATCGCCGTGCGGGTCTATGACGGCTCGGGCGGCGGCGGTTTCTATCGCGACATGCCGACCCTCGGCATGGCCGAGATCGTCGATGGCCTGCAGCTCGATACCGCGCGCTCGCGCATCGAGTATCAGCCGACCAGCTTTAGCGCGCGGCTGAAATGGGTCAACACCTTTCCGGTGGCGCTCACCGGCAAGATGGACTACGACGTATACGATGCGGTTGCCGGCAAGGTGCAGCGCCATGCCAGCGCGCCATTCAGCGTAGGTGCGAACGCCGAGAGCGAGCTTGCCGTCGAGGCGCCGCAACGTGCCGGTATCGAGCTGCGCTTTCGCTTCACCGAGACCCGCACTGGCGCTGCGACCGAGACCGTTTACCACGCACCTTACCTGCTGACGCCCGCCGAATCGCCGCGGCCACAGATCAACGGCGCCCTGGTGTTGGGCGCGCGCGCGGGCTCGCCGGTCTACTATCGCATCGCGGCCACTGGCAAGGCGCCGCTGGCGTATGCCGTGGGCGCCCTTCCCGCAGGGCTCAGCTTCGATGCAGACGCTGGCGTCATCAGCGGCAAGGCGCCCGCAGCAGGCGAGTACCGCCTCGCACTCGAAGTGCGCAATGCGCTCGGCAAGGCGCAGCGCACCTTGACGCTGCGTGTGGGCGATCAGCTCGCGCTCACGCCGCCGATGGGCTGGAACAGCTGGAATGCCTACGGCCTCGCGGTCGATGCCGATAAAGTCCGCGCGGTGGCCGATGCGATGATCGCTACGGGGCTCGCCGCACACGGCTGGACCTACATCAACATCGACGATGGCTGGGAGTCTGCCGCGCGCGCTGCCGATGGCACGATCAGCAGCAACAGCAAATTCCCCGACATGCCCGGGCTCAGCAGCTATCTGCACGAGCGCGGCCTGCGCTTCGGCATCTATTCATCGCCGGGGCCGCTCACCTGCGGCCGCTTCCTAGGCTCCATCGATCACGAACGCCAGGACGCCGACACTTACGCGAAGTGGGGCATCGACTATCTGAAATACGACCTGTGCTCCTACGAAACGCTTATGCCCAAGCAACCTGCGCTCGCCGATCACCAGGCGCCTTACCGGCTGATGGGCGCGGCGCTTGCCGCGCAGCCGCGCGACATTGTGTTCAGCCTCTGCCAGTACGGCAATGCGGAGGTCTGGAAGTGGGGCGGCGAGGTGCGTGGCAACTCCTGGCGCACCACAGGCGACATCGAGGACAGCTGGCATAGCACGAAGGAGATCATCGATTCGCAGCACCTGTCGGCGCCCTACACGAAGCCCGGCCACTGGAACGACCCGGACATGCTGGTGGTGGGCGAGGTGGGTTGGGGCGGGGCACTGCATCCCTCGCGCCTGACGCCCGACGAGCAGTACAGCCACATCAGCCTGTGGTCGTTGCTGGCCGCGCCCTTGCTGCTGGGCAATGAACTCACGCGCCTCGATGCCTTCACGCGCAACCTGCTGGTGAACGACGAAGTCATCGCCGTCGACCAGGATCCACGCGGGCTCGCGGCACGGCGCGCCTGGAACCAGGACGACTGGCAGATCTGGGTACGCGAACTCGCTGACGGGCGCCACGCCGTGGGCATCTTCAACTTCGGCGAGCAGTTTCGCACGCTCAAGATCGCCGGCCTGGTGCCCGAGCTCGGCGCCGGTGCAGCGCTGCGCGATCTGTGGCGGCAACGCCCGCTGGCGCCGCTCACGGATAACTCCAACGTGGGCGTGCCTGCGCATGGCGTGCTACTGGTGGCGGTGGGAATCGCCGGCGCGGCATCCGACGGCAAGTAGCGCAACTGGGGCAGTTGCAGAAAAGCAACTCTGTACACACGAAATCCGACCCGCCTCTTTTATAAGGAGAGATCTGCGCCCAAGAATCGCGCTGTTACCTATTCGATACGAAAATACAATCGTTTGTTGCCACGAATAGCTGAACTTGATAATGTAAAATCAGTGTGATCTGGGGTGCAGGATCGAGGCGGCAATGGCCCTGCATCGCAATGCAATGCCCAGCGGCGGTTGGTCAACCGACGCGAGCGACAACATTCACGGGGGTAGTTTGTGAAACATCATCAAGAAAACGGTAAGGGACTGCACGAGAGTCGTGTGATCAATGTGCAACCTATGCCTGTCGGGAAAGCAACAGCGCCGCTGCGCGTTCAGACGCGCTGGCGCCGTGTGGGCGCACCTGGCAGCATCGCGGCCGCTGTAGCCGCCATATTGTACGGCGCGGCCGGAACCTCGGCCTACGCGGCTGACCAAGGCGCCGTCGCGACATCCGACGCTGGCGCTGGAGTGCCCGAAATGCCACTGGAAGAGGTGGTGGTCACCGGTACCACTGGAAAGAACCGCACCATCCTCACTTCATCCTCCGACATCATCGCCATTGACGAGTCAGCGCTGGAGCAGAAGGCGCCGCGCGGCACGGACGAAGTGCTGCAGCTGATCCCCGGCATGTTTGTTGAAGCCACCGCGGGCGCGGTGTCCAACAACTACTCCGTGCGCGGACTACCGGGTGGCGGCCAACAATTCGTGAACTGGATGGAAGATGGCCTGATCATTGCCTACCCTGGTACCGGCAACCCCGATGAACTGTTCTCGTACGACCTCAACGTGCTCAAGGCCGAGGCGGTACTGGGCGGCAACTCCAACGTGCTGCTGCCCAATGCTGCCGGCGCGAGCGTTAACTGGATCACGCGCAAGCCGAATTTTGCCAAAGAGGAATTCATTGCACGAGTGTCTGCGACCACATACGCGGATCGGCGCGCGGATTTATACTACTCCGCGCCGCTGAGCTCGGATCTCGCCTTCAACGTGGGTGGATATCTTGAAAGCAATCGCGGCACACGCGATGCAGGCATTACCTATTCCTCGTGGCACCTCAAAGCCATGCTCGAGAAGAAATTCGACAACGGTGCGACGCTGACGTTGAGTGCGAAAGTAGGCGACCAGCACGACCCCTACTACGCTGACATGCCCTACACTTTGAGCGGCGGATCGGTCGGCAACTTGCCGGGCCTTGATGGCTTGAAGGACAACATTGCGGGACCTGCGTTCGGCACCATCGGCATCCCGGGTTCCTGTGTCCTTGGGTGCTATCGCACGTTCAGCTTGAACAATGGCATTGGCGCTGACACCCACCAGGTGCGCTTGGATTTTGACTTGCCCCTCAGCAATGGCTGGGACCTGTTTGCCAAGGCGCACTATCTGACCTACCACTGGAATTTCAATGGTGTATTTCCAGGCTCGGGTATCGGCAATGCGGGTTTGGATACGGCCAACAATTATTTGAACGGCACCAGCTCGCCAATCTCCGGCTTGCTCACTGCCGGGGCCGCCGCCTACCCAGGAGCCACCTTCGGGTTTCGCGACCTGACGACGGGCGCCATCCTGGGCGCTGGCAATTTGACGGCACTCAACGCACTGAACGGTAATGGCTTGATGCAGCAGACCTGGCTCAATCGCCAGGAGCTGAGCGGGCAGGATTTTGCCAGCAATTTTGGCGCCCGCTGGGAAACAGGTGACGAGAATCTGAAGAACTCCCTCACCGTCGGTGGCATGTACTACCACGATACGCGTGACAACAATCAGAGTTCGGTAGCGCATGTCATCAACGGCGTGACTTCGCAGTCGCACATTTACGACGTGGTGGCGCTCAACGGCAGCGGGCTGGTGGTCGGGTCGCTCACTGACCACGGGTTGGTGCACTACGGAGACTGGGGCACGGGCATCAATCGGGATGACACCACTTCGATCTCGGCCTATTTCAACGACGAGCTGACCCTCCACGACAAATTGCACATTGACTTTGGTCTGCGCGCCGAACGTTACAAGGACACTCAGTCCTCCGGGCAATCGGTGGGTGGTGTCTGTCCCATCAACACCTTTACTTGCAATGGCGTAAGCACTGGCCAGTTTTATGGGGTTACCGGTGTGCCGTGGGGCAGCATTTTCAATGGAGCCTATGACGCGCATAGTGCCGAACACGGCAAGGTTGCCCAGAGTCTCGGCGCCAACTACACGGTCGCCCGCAACCTCGCGGTCTATGGGCAATACGAGTTTGGGTTCCAGATGAATGGGGGCGGAGACCAGGCCGGTTCGAGGCCCACCAGCCTGACGTTGTACGAAGTGGGCGTGCGCTACAGTAGTGGCTTGGGCACTGGCTCGATGGGCCTGTTTCGCACCAAGTTGGGCGATCAGAGCAATGGTTGTTTCGACCCTGCCAATCCAACCTTCAATTGCAATTTGACGTACGACGTTGTCAGCACGGGTCTTGAGTACGACGTCACCTTGAAGCCCTTGCACAACATGGGGATCAACTCATGGGAAGTCGAATTGCAGGGTGTGTTCCAGAAGCCGAACGTGTCTTCTGCCAGTGTCAGGGAATCCCTCAGTGGCGTGTTGCAAAGCCTGAGCAGTTATCCTTCCTTCGACGGCAACGTCGACCCCCGCACGCCCAAGACACTGCTCACGATGGATCAGGCGTATGTGTTTCCCAATAACCTGGGTCGGGTGTATGCACGCTATGCCTATCAAGGGGAGTTCTACAACGATATTGGCAATGGCGTGAAGATCCCCGGCTATGGCCGGTGGGATGCAGGCGTGGTGTGGAACGCGACCAAGCGCATCAACTTCAACCTGTCGGTGCAAAACCTCAGCAATACGCTGGGGATCACGGAAGGCAATCCCCGCCAAGGATTGACGCAGCAGGTGGTCGACGGCTCGTTCTACGCGCGCGCCATCGCCGGACGCAATTTCCTGCTGAGCGCGACCATTACGCTCTAGGGTGACATGATCCAGGGGAGCCGGGCGACCGCCGCCCGGCCCCCTTGGTGCCAACAGTCATCCCGTCCGCTGAGCATGCAGCGGCAGACCACGCGGGGCGGTGGTGGCGTATGCTCCCGCGGCCATGGCATTGTTGGTACCAAAGGGATAGGCACGTCCATGCGATCACTGATCCTGCGGCTTCCAGGTATTGTAAGCGCAGCGCTGCTCGCGATTGCGCCGCTGCAGGCGCACAGCGCACAGGACAGGCGCGAGGTGCTGTCGTTTGCTGTCGACGAAGGACTCAATCTCAATAGTTTCCTTCGTGCCGGCCCGGTCGCTGCACATCTGCTGTTGCGCTCTGGATCGGACCCGCGAATCCTGGTGGCTTTTCCAGCCGGTAACAGTGGCGTTGGCCTTTGGTTCGCGCATGTCGAGGAGACCGCGACCTGGAAGATGGTCGGCAAACCCCGACCGTACAGCGCGCAGGACGGTCGAGGCAGGGCACTGCATGGCATCGTTGCGGACACGGCGATTCGCGCCAGCGCGTTGTCGATCAAGCAGGCCGTGCTGTCCAATGTCCGTGTGCTGCGCGACTACCAAGCCTTGGGTACCTTTCCGGCGCAAGTAGGTACCGAAGCGGTCGTAAGCGGTTCCACGGTGACGTGGGCACGGGACCGTCTCGACGGCGCGCCGGGCTATCGACTGAGCATCGAAGTGACTCACGGGATCTTGCAGCACGGAGCATTCCACGCCGGCGGGGACGGAAATATTGGACTGCGAATCACGGCGCTGAGCGGCGAGGCGCCGTTGTCGCCCCTGGCCGGGCCGGATCTGCTCAATGGGCACGCGCGGCCCGACTTTGCCGCGCGCAACGCCCTCAGTTTCCTCAGCTATCGGGAGAAGTTCCTCGCCGGGTCCTGGCGGTTCAACACCTACTTCGGCAGGGATACCCTGATGTCCGTACGTCTGCTGATGCCGGCCCTGAAGCCGGTGGCGGTGGAGGCGGGACTGGACGCAGTGCTCTCACGGCTGTCAGCGCTGGGACAGGTCGCCCACGAGGAAGATATCGGAGAATTTGCGATCCTCGATCATCTGCACGCCGAGGGTTCGAAGTCCGACGCGCCCACCTACAACTACAACATGATCGACGGCGACTATATGCTTGCGCCGGTGGCTGGAGCCTGGCTGCTCGACGACGCGCGCGGGCGCCGCCGAGCGCAGGCGTTCCTGGCGCGATGGGATAGCCGCCATGGGGAGGCGCCGCGAACCATGGGCGCTCATCTGGTCAGCAATCTGCGACGGGTCGTGGACAGCGCTGCGGCCTTTGCCGACGCGCCGCTGGCAATCCATCTAATCGGCCTGAATAAGGGGTTCATGGCTGGCCAGTGGCGCGACAGCGACGAAGGCCTTGGGCGCGGCCGTTACGCCTACGATGTCAACGCGGTATTCGTTCCCGCAGCGCTTGCAGTGGCGAGCCGCCTCTACGCCAGCGGCTTGCTCGATCCCTATCTTAGTTCCGGGGATCGCGCGCTGCTCGCCCGTGCAACAGCCATGGCGGCCATCTGGCGTGCCAAAGCCGCGCCGCTGTTTACCGTCGAAGTGGCCAATGACCCGGCCCGTCAGCAGATCAAGAGCTATGCCACGGCGCTGGGTGTGGTTCCCGATGCGGCATTGCGCTCCCTTGGCAACGAGCCGGTGCGCTTTCACGCCCTGTCGTTGGACGCGCAGGGCGCACAGGTACCCGTACTCCATTCGGATGAGGGTTTTGAACTCTTGTTCGGCGATCCGAGCCCGGCGGAACTCGATCAGGCGATCAGCGCCATGTTGCGGCTGTTCCCTGCCGGCTTGCTGACCGATGTGGGTATCGTAGTGGCCAATCCGGTGTTTGCGACGACCGCGGTGCAAGCGCGCTTCAGCAGCAACGCGTATCACGGCACCGTCATCTGGTCCTGGCAGCAAGCGGTGCTCGCGGCGGGATTGGCGCGCCAGATGCAGCGCCGCGATTTGCCGGACGCAACACGGCAGCATTTGCTTGCCGCGCAGAGGCAATTGTGGCGGGTCATCGAGGCGAGCCGAACTGTGCGCAATTCGGAGCTCTGGTCCTGGGCTTACGTCGATGGCAAGTTCCGGGTAGCGCCATTTGGCGCCAGCCAGGCAGATGTCGATGAATCCAACGCAGCGCAGTTGTGGAGTACGGTGTATTTGGGGATCGAACCCCCTGTCGGGTATGCGCGCTAGCGCCGGCGCTTTGGCCAGCACGTCGCAAGATACTGCTGGGCCGTCATGAACGACAGGCGAGTCGAAAAAATCGTAATTGTCGGCGGCGGTACTGCGGGATGGATGACTGCTGCGGCTCTGGCAAAGGCCGTAGACCGGCAGCAGTGCAGTATTGTGCTCATCGAGTCCGAAGACATCGGAACGATCGGCGTCGGCGAGGCGACGATTCCCACGATTCACTGGTTCAACTCGATCGTGGGCATCAATGAGAAGGAATTCATGCGCGCGACCCGCGCGACCTTCAAGCTGGGCATCGAGTTCAGGGACTGGGCGCAGCCCGACTACCGGTATTTTCATCCGTTCGGCCGCTATGGATTGCCTGGTGACGGCGTGGCCTTCCAGCACCGTTGGATCAAGGCGCAGCTGGAAGGGCTCGGCGGCGATGTCGAGGACTATTCGCTCAACAGCGTGGCGGCGCGTAACGGGAAGTTTTCGTTTCCTGTCGACGATTCGCGCTCGCCGCACTCGACGCTTGGCTATGCCTACCACTTCGATGCCGCGCTGTACGCCAAATTCCTGCGCACGCGCTCCGAATCGCAGGGCGTCGTTCGCCATGAAGGCATCGTGCTGCGGATCGATCAGCATCCCGAAACCGGGTTTGTCACGGCCTTACATACCAACAAGGGCGAAACCCTCAGTGGTGACCTGTTTATTGACTGCACCGGCATCCGCGCCCTGCTCATCGAGGGAGTTTTGCAGTCAGGATTTGACGACTGGTCGCATTGGTTGCCCTGCGATCGGGCACAAGCCGTGCCCAGTGAACGTGTCGGCCCACCTGCACCCTACACTCGTTCCACGGCCCGCGCGGCGGGTTGGCAGTGGCGCATTCCCCTGCAACATCGCACGGGCAACGGCTACGTCTACTGCAGCCAGTTCATCAGTGACGACGAAGCCGCGTCGGTGCTGCTGCAAAGCCTCGACGCACCGGCGCTGGCCGATCCGAAGCCCATCCGCTTCAAGGCGGGCCGCCGACGGGTTGCATGGAACAAGAATGTCATCGCAATCGGACTGTCGGGCGGTTTCCTCGAACCGCTGGAATCGACCAGTATTCATCTGATCCAGAGTGGCATCGCCAAACTGCTGTCGCTGTTTCCGGATCGCAACTGTGATCCCTATGTGGTCGAGCAATACAACCGCGTGGTTGCCGAAGAGCTTTCGGGTATCAAGGATTTTCTGGCGCTGCACTACCACTCCACGCGGGAGCGGACCGAGCCGCTGTGGACTTACTGTCGCGCCATGTCCCTGCCCGAGACGCTGCGCTATCGGGAGGAGCACTTCGCGCGTTCCGGCCGTATCGTGTTATCCACGGACGAGCTGTTCAAGGAGGCGAGCTGGTTTGCCGTGCTGCTGGGGCAAGGTCACAAGCCACGGGACTATAATCCGCTGATCGATTCGATCCAGTCGACGAACAACTTCAGCCACTTGAGGCGCATCCGGGAGCGCATTCAGGAGACTGCAGCCCGTATGCCCGATCATCTTGCGTTCCTGGCCTGAAGCCATGCGCAGCGAGCCGGCCGCGACGCGCGTCTTCAATCTGCAAGCCGCGGTGGTGGTCGAGAAGTTCGACGAGCGGCACTGCTGCCTGATCATTGACGATGCAGTGCTCGAGCCGGAGAAGCTGGCGCAGTATGCCCTGGAGCGGCGCGGTGAGTTCAGCGCCGTGAATGCCAACTACTACCCAGGTATCCAGTTGCCAGCGCCGCGCGAGTTGAGCGCGGGTCTGGTTGACTACTTCCTGTGGCGGGTACGGCATCACTTTGACGCCCGACGCGGGGTGGAAGCGCTGTGCCGCTACGCGATGGTCACGCAGTCACCGCAGGCGCTGCAGCCATTGCAGTGGATTTGTCATCGCGACGACAGCGGCCTGGACGCCAGGCACAGCATGCAGGCATCGGTTCTCTACCTGTTCCGCGACCAAGCCCTGGGGGGCACGAACTTCTATGCGCCGACCCGCCCCCAAGCAGAGATCGACGCACTGTTCGTGGCTGCGCGGCAGCAATCCGCCGCAGCATTTGCTGCCAGGTACGGCATCGAGGCGGGGTACATCAGCACGGGGAACGAGTACTTCAGGCTGCTTGGCAACGTCGCAGCCAAGTGGAACCGCCTGATTTTTTACGACGGCGGCATGCTGCACTCAAGTGCTATCACGGCCCCGGAGCGGTTGAGTGACGATCCGCTGCGTGGCCGCTTGACACTCAACGGATTCTTTACCAGCCGACGGAACCTCAAATGAAAACCAGTGTAGTGACCTTAATTGCGATGCTGCTCGGCGGCTTGACGCCAATGGCTTGGGCCGATGCGGACGCGGGCTTCGTGCTGAGCGCCGGTACGCAGGACCTGGCCAGCTATTTTCCACCGTACCTGGCCAACGGCTACGTATCCACGTTGGCCGCGCCGCGGGGCACCGAAGGCAACCTGGCTTACATGGTTGCCTTCATGGACTACGCGTCGGAGGACATTTCGCGGCCGGCCGCGATTCCGGGTTGGACGGAAATCGACTATCGCCCGGATGCCGCGCAGACCGGCGCGACCTGGCTGAACCGGGCGCCGATCGACGCGGCGCACTTCAGAGACTATCGCCAGGCGCTCGATCTGCACAGCGGAACGCTGACCACAGACTATCGCTACGTTGATGGCTCGCGGCAAACCAGCATCGAAGTCGTCACCTTCATCAGCCAAGCCAATCCGCACTTGAGCGCGAGCCAGCTGACCATCCGCCCGGACTTTGACGGCCAGGTGCAACTGTCGTTCGCGTTCAATCTTTGGGCGCCCCACCAGCCTCGTTTCCCGCTCGGCTCCCTGAGCGGGCCGCAATTGGAAGAGGTGCTGGCCGCCCATAGCATGAAGCTGGAATCAGCGGAGCCCGCAACGCCCGATCGCGCTGCCATCTGGTATCCCGGCGACACCCACGTGCTTGGGGCCTCCGGCGATACCAAGACGCTCACCCTGTGGCTCGATGGCATGGCGGAACGCGGTCTCACGATGGCGCAGGCCGCGGCCGTCGAACTGCCGACCGGGCTCGCTCCGGAATCGGTGACGCTCTATCAGAGTCCCTATCGGCTCAGCCTGAACGTGACCTTCGCAGTCAGGAAAGACCGCACCTATCGATTCACGAAATACGTGGCCCACTCGCGCGCGCAGTGGGGTGGCGATGCCGCGGATGACCGCAAGCTGGCCACTGACGCACGCGAGCGCGGTTTCCTGCAGCTGAAGAGGGACAACGACGCTGCCTGGGCGCAGTTGTGGCAGTCGGATATCCTCATCGAGGGGGACCAAGGTGCGCAGCGTGCCGCACGCTCCGAGTTGTACTACCTCCTGGCAAGCTCTACGGCAGACACCGCCTGGCCCATCGGCGCCTGTGCGCTCACACCAGGGTACAGCGGCCACGCCTTCTGGGACAGCGACACCTGGATCTTTCCGGCATTGCTGCTGCTGCATCCCGAGCGCGCCAAATCACTGGTCATGTTCCGTGATCGCACGCTTCCCGCCGCGCAGGCGCGGGCGCTCGAATACGGCTTGCAGGGTGCGATGTATCCCTGGGAGTCCGATCCGGAAAACGGCACCGAGCAGACGCCGCATTTTGCCGGTGTGCTCGGTGTACGCGAAATTCACGTCAATGCCGATGTCGCTATCGCCCAATGGCAGTACTACCTTGCCACCATGGACCGTGAATGGTTGCGCGTGCACGGCTGGCCGGTCATCCGCAGCGTGGCCGAGTTCTGGGCCAGTCGGGCGAGCTACAACAAGGCGCTGCACCGCTACGACATCGATCACGTGACCTCAGTCGACGAAGACTACAATGACGTGCCCAATGACACCTTTACCAACGCGGCGGCCGCCAAGGCGCTGCGGATCGCGGCAGAGGCTGCGCTGGTCGTCGGTGCTCGCCCCGATCCGCGCTGGCGGAAGATTGCGGCCAATCTGCACCTGCCCTTTTCAGAGTCCGGCCAGCATCACCTGGATTTCGATGAGACCGTCCCGCATGGCAGTGACTCCTGGGGCGGCAGTTCCGTGCCCATGTTGCTGCTGCCCTCGGTCGACTTGCCGATGAGTGAGCGAGTGCGTCGCAACGACTATGAGTACGCGCGCAAGGTACTCGTACAGTCGCAACGCGATCCCAACAGCATGGGTTTGGCGCCCGCCTCGATCACCGCGGCGGTGGCCGGTGACACGGCGGCAGCAGTCGACTGGTTCGACAGGAATCTGACTGGCGGTACGCTGAAACCGCCGTTCAATGTGCGCACCGAAACCGCGCGCAACAATGCGGGCTACTTTGTCACTGCCGCAGGGGGCTTGATCCAGAACCTCGTCTTCGGCTTTTCCGGCCTGCGAGTCGCCGCCGGCGGCCTGATTGCGGCTTACCCGCCGCTGCTGCCACCTCGGTGGAGTTCGTTGACGCTGCGAAATCTGGTGTTCCGCGGCCAGCATTTCGACATACGCGTGGCGCGCGCTGCCAGTGGCCGTGTGACGCTGGCGCGCATACCACGGTGAAGCCGTGAGTTCCTGTCTCTGCACCTGCCGGCCCGTGTGCAGCTTGCCCGCTGTCACCCGCTGGTCGACGGTGCTCTTGCTGCTGCTGTCATTGCGCGCAGGTCCGGCACATTCGCAACCGCCGTCGGCTGCCGTTGCCATAGAGACACCACAGCAGCAATTTGCGGAACTGTACGCCGCGGTACAGAGGGCGGCCGTTTTTACAGACAGCAAGATGTTCGCGGACGCCGTGCCATTGGTAGCGCCTGCAGACATTCTGGCGCAGTACCGCCTGAGCAATCCGCACTCGACCGAGGCGCTGACGGCCTTCGTCCGTCAGTACTTCGCGATGCCAACAGAGTCGATCGCGGCACCGGAGTCATCCACGGGCGTGGCACTCGCCAAGCACATTGACCTGCTTTGGGATCAACTGACGCGTTCCACCACGTCGGTGCCGGCGCACTCGTCGCAGTTGCCGCTGCCGCAGCCCTACGTCGTGCCAGGCGGACGGTTTCGCGAACTGTATTACTGGGACTCCTATTTCACGATGCTGGGGTTGGTTGCAAGCAAAAGGACTGACCTGGCCGAGAACATGGTGCACGACTTCGCTTACCTGATTGATGCCTACGGCCATGTACCGAACGGTACCCGCAGCTACTATCTGAGCCGGTCCCAGCCGCCATTCTTTTACGCCATGGTGGGGTTGCTGAACCCCAAGGATCAGGTAGCTTCGTTCGCGCGCTACTTGCCGCAATTGCGACGCGAGTACGCCTTCTGGATGCAGGGCGCGGCAGGACTGCAGCGCGGCGCTGCGCACCGTCGCGTCGTGGCCATGCCCAATGGAGCCATCCTGAACCGCTACTGGGACGATCTGGATACTCCGCGGGATGAATCCTATCGTGAAGACTCGCAGCTTGCGGATCGCAGCGGCCGTTCAACCCAAGAACTGTACCGTGATTTGCGGGCGGCCGCCGAAAGCGGCTGGGACTTCAGTTCACGCTGGTTTGCCGATTCCAGTGCCTTGGCATCGGTTCGCACGACCGAAATCATTCCCGTTGATCTGAATAGCCTGTTGTACGGCCTTGAGGAGGCGATCAGCGCCGGATGTGCGCGCACGGGGAAACGGCCTTGTGCGTTCGAATTTCGTCACCGGGCCAACGTACGGCGAGCCGCGGTCGATCGCTACCTGTGGGACGCAAGCGCGGGCGTCTACCGCGACTACTGTTGGCCACAGCGAGTGCAGATCAAACGGCTGTCCGCAGCGACGCTCTACCCGTTGTATGTTGCGCTTGCCAGCCATGCCCAAGCGGATGCCGTGGCGCGAGCGACCGAACGCGAGCTGCTGAAAGACGGAGGCATCGTCACGACCACATTGATCACGGGACAACAGTGGGATGCACCTAATGGCTGGGCGCCCTTGCAGTGGGTGGCTGTCTCGGGCCTGCGCCGCTACGCCATCTTCCCGCTGGCGCGCAGTATTGCCTGCCGATGGATCAAAACCGTGGAACGCGAATACAAGCGCAGCGGGAAATTGGTCGAAAAGTACGATGTCATGGCGATCGACCGCCCCGGTGGTGGCGGTGAATATCCGCGGCAGGATGGCTTCGGCTGGACCAATGGCGTCACGCGCAAACTCATGGCGAGCTATGACGAGGGACCTGACGGACCGAACGACACAGCCTGCGCGGAAGCTTGCTGCCCGGGTAATTGAAATCCGATTGATCTGCAGTACGGGCGCCAGCGACTTGGATTAAGCTCAAGCTGTTTGTTGACCGGTGGAGCAATGCGGATGTTCAGACTGAATACCGTTGCACGGTGCGTCGGCCTGGTGCTGTGCCAGGCCCTGTGGGTCGTGCGCGCAGACGCAGCCGCGCCCGCCAGCGTTGATCGCTATCGGCTGGAGCGCAACGGCGTGAAGCTTGAACTCAGTGCGCCGCGCGCCGACATCGTACGCGTGCGCGCCGGCCTGCAATCGCTCCCTGAAGACGCCTCCTGGGCGGTGAGTGCGGATACCCGCAGCAAATTGCAGCCGCTGTCCGTGTCGGAGACGGGCGTTTCCGCGGTGCTGCGCACGAGCGCGCTGGTCGTCAAGATTGATCGCGCCACGCTGCGCGTCAGAATCGAAGACCTGCAGGGCAACGTGGTGCTCGAGGATGCGCCTGGCCGTGCCCTGGACTTCGAGCATGCGCCGGCCGCAGTGAGCGGCGCAGTGAGCGGCGCCGCGGGCGCCGCGGCCGGTGCCGGCGTGATGAGCTCGCGCCTGCGCAAGCTCATGCCCGAGGATGCGCACTATTTCGGTCTCGGCGACAAGGCCGGCGCGCTCGATCGGCGTGGCGCGGCCTTTACACTCTGGGCCACTGACGCTTTCGGATTCGGCGAGTCCAGTGATCCCTTGTACAAATCGATTCCCTTCGTGCTGGGCGTGCGCGAGACCGGCCGCAGCTTCGGCCTGTTCTTCGACAACACCTGGCGCAGCTTCTTCGATTTCGGCAAGAGCGAGCGCGATGTGCTGAGCTTCGGCGCCGAAGGCGGCGGCGTCGACTACTACGTGATGGCGGGCGCGGCGCCGAAGCAGATCGTGCAGGCCTACGCTTACCTTACGGGCACCGCGGCGCTGGCGCCGCGCTGGGCGCTGGGCTTCCAGCAATGCCGTTACTCCTATGAGACCGAAGCGCAGGCGCGTGCGGTGGCCGATCGCTTGCGCGCCGACAAGATTCCTGCCGATGTGCTGTACCTCGACATCGACTACCAGGATCGCAATCGCCCCTTTACGGTATCGGGCACGGCTTTTCCTGATCTGCCGCGTTTCGTGGCAGATCTCAAGGCCATGGACCTGCGCGTGATCCTGATCACCGATCTGCATATCGCCGCGGCGGCCAACCAGAATTACAGCCCCTACGACACTGGCACGAGCGCGGATGTGTTCCTGAAGCGCGCCGACGGCGCAACCTATGTCGCCGATGTGTGGCCAGGTAAATCGGTATTTCCGGATTTCAGCCGCGCGCCCGCGCGGGCCTGGTGGGGCGGGCTATATCACGACTTCACGGCGATGGGCGTCGCGGGTTTCTGGAACGACATGAACGAGCCCGCGATCTTCAACGTGCGTGAAAAGACAATGCCGCTCGATACCGTGCATCGCATCGACGAGCCCGGCTTTCTGCCACGCGCGGCCAGTCATGCCGAGATGCACAACGTGTACGGCATGCTCAACTCGCGCGCCACCCACGAAGGCCTGCTGCGCCTGCAGCCGCAGCAGAGGCCCTTCGTGCTGACGCGCGCCAGCTATGCCGGCGGTCAGCGCTACGCCGCCACCTGGACCGGCGACAACACCTCGAGCTGGAATCACCTGCGGCTCTCGATATCGATGCTGAACAACCTGGGCCTGAGCGGCTTCGGTTACTCGGGCGATGACATCGGCGGTTTCGCCGGCGCCGGCCCATCGGCCGATCTCTTGACGCGCTGGATCGAAGTGGGCGCCTTCAATCCGATCTTCCGCGACCACACGGCCAAGGGCAAACCGCAGCAGGAAGTGTGGGTCAATGGGCCCGAACACGAAGCGATCCGCAAGCGCTACATCGAAGAGCGCTATCGGCTGCTGCCTTATATCTACGCGCTGGCCGAAGAAAACAGCCGCACCGGCATGCCGCTGATGCGCCCAGTGTTCCTGGAATTTCCGCAGCAGCTCGGCAAGGGTCAGAGCCTGGGCGGCAGTGCCGATCAGTTCATGCTCGGCCCCAACCTGCTGGTGGCGCCGCCGCCCGAATGGGAATCGCCCTATGCCTACGACATTGTGCTGCCGGGTGCAGGCTGGTACGACTATTGGACTGGCCTGCGCCAGAGCACAGACAAGCTCTCGGAAAAGCCGCAGCTCGAGCGCCTGCCGGTGTACGTGCGGCCCGGTGCCATCGTGCCGCGCCAGGCGCTGACGCAAAGCACAGTGCAAACGCCTGAGGGTCCACTGGAACTCGCGATCTATCCGGGCCCTGATTGCGAGGCGCAACTCTACTTCGATGACGGCGTCAGCTTTGCTTATCGCAATGGTGCCTATCTGCGCCAGAGTGTGCGCTGCCACGGCGATGACCACAGCTTCAGCGTGGATTTCGGTACGCGCGAAGGCCACTACCGCGCCTGGTGGCAGCAGCTGGAGCTGGCGATTCACGGCATGAGTGCGCCGCCGCGCAGCGTGCACCTGGGCGCGACCGAGGTCAGCGGCAATTACGATGCGGCCAGCCAGACGCTGCGCATCAGGATTCCGGATCAGGCCGTGAACGCGCGTCTGACCGTTGACACACCCTGAGGACTGGCAGCGCGTGAACACTCGTCTGATTTTCTGGTCGATCACCTCGGCGCTGGCCGGGTTCCTGTTTGGCTTCGATACGGTGGTGATCTCGGGCGCGGAGCAGAAGATCCAGTCGCTGTGGCACTTGAGTGCCCTCATGCACGGCGTCGCGATCGGCTCGGCACTCTATGGCACAGTGATAGGGAGTCTGCTGGGCGGCTGGCCCACCGATCGCTTCGGGCGCCGCAAGACGCTGCTGATGATTGGTGCGCTGTATCTGGTCGGCGCCGTGTGGTCGGCGATGGCAGCCGATGTCTATTCCTTCATCGCCGCGCGCGTGCTGGGGGGCTTGGGCATCGGCATCTCGACCATCGCCGCGCCGCTGTACATCTCGGAGATCGCGCCACCGAAACGCCGCGGACTGCTGACCGGCATGTTCCAGTTCAACATCGTGTTCGGCATCCTGGTGGCTTTCTTCTCCAACTATCTGCTCAAAGGCAGCGGCGAGAACGATTGGCGCTGGATGCTGGGCGTAGCGGCGATTCCCTCACTGATCTACGCGCTGTTGTGTTTCGCCCTGCCCGAGAGCCCGCGCTGGCTGATCAGCCGCAGGAACGATCTGGCCGGCGGCCGGCGCGTGCTGCAATTGATCCGGCCCGAAGCCAGCAGCGCCGAGATCGATGCCGAAGCCGCGGCCATCGCGCAGGCTGCCAGCGATCAGGTCTCGAGCGGGCACTTCTGGACCCGGAAACTGCGCCTGCCGATCCTGCTGGCGTTCCTGATCGCTTTCTTCAATCAGCTCTCGGGCATCAACGCGATTCTGTACTTCGCGCCGCGCATCTTCGAGATGACCGGCCTCGGGGCCCGCGCGGCCTTCCTGCAATCCATCGGCATCGGCGTGACCAACCTGATCTTCACCTTCGTCGGCCTGTGGCTGATCGACCGGCTCGGCCGCCGCACGCTGTTGTACATCGGCGCCTGCGGCTACATCTTCTCGTTGAGCCTGGTGTCCTGGGCGTTCTATTCAGGTCACTACAGCATCGTGCCGGCCTGCATTTTCGCCTTCATCGCCGCGCACGCGATCGGCCAGGGCGCGGTGATCTGGGTGTACATCTCCGAGATCTTTCCCAACCGGCACCGCGCCGAGGGCCAGGCACTGGGCAGCTTCACGCACTGGATTTTCGCCGCGCTGCTCACGAGCTTCTTCCCGAAGATGGTCACGGCGTTTCCGCCTGGTGCGGTGTTCGCTTTTTTTGCGGGCATGATGGTGCTGGAACTGGTCTGGGTGAAGACCATGGTCGTCGAAACCAAAGGCGAATCGCTGGAGCATATCCAGGCACGCCTGAAGGCCGCGTGAGCCGCGGTCCGCGACGCGCAATGCGGTGGCGTGCACTGCTTGCCGTTTGCGGCTCGCTGGCATTCGCGGGTGCTGCGTCGCGCGCCGACGAGCCTTATCGGGAGCTGTATCGTCCGCAGCTGCATTTCACGCCAGCGACGCAGTGGATGAATGATCCGAACGGCATGGTCTATCTCGATGGCGAGTACCACCTGTTCTATCAGTACCATCCGTTCAGCAACCGCTGGGGACCGATGCACTGGGGTCATGCGCTCAGCCGCGATCTGGTGCACTGGCAGCAACTGCCCATCGCGTTGTATCCGGACCCGCACGGCGCAATCTTTTCAGGCAGCGCAGTGTTCGATCGCGACAACACTTCCGGCCTGGGCACCGCCACGCGACCGCCGCTGGTGGCGGTGTTTGCCTACCACAACCACGAACTCGAGCGGCGGGGCGCTACCGAAGTGGAATCGCAGGGGCTGGCCTACAGTCTCGATCAAGGACGCAGCTGGTCCAAGTATCGCGGCAATCCGGTGCTCAAGAATCCCGGCATCCGCGACTTCCGCGATCCGAAAGTCTTCTGGTACGCGCCGACGCGTCGCTGGATCATGACGCTGGCCGCGAAGGACCAGGTCAGTTTCTATTCATCGCGTGACCTGAAGGATTGGCGACACGAAAGCGACTTCGGCCGCGGCTGGGGCGCACACGGTGGCGTGTGGGAATGCCCGGACTTGATCGACATGAAAGTCGTCGATGAGTCCACGCATCGCTTCGTGCTGCTCAGCAGCGTGAATCCCGGGGCACCCAACGGTGGCTCGGGCACGCAGTACTTCGTGGGCCAATTCGATGGTCATCGCTTCAGGCCCGAGGGCGACGCGCAGCGCGCGGCCACAGAGGCGCGCTGGCTGGACTATGGCAGCGATGACTACGCGGGCGTCACCTGGTCCGGTGTGCCTGCCAGCGACGGCCGGACGCTGATGCTCGGCTGGATGAGCAACTGGAACTACGCCCAGGACGTGCCCACCGAACGCTGGCGCAGCGCGATGACGCTGCCGCGCGAGCTCTCGCTGCACCGCGACGCGCGCGGCCTCGCGCTGCGTTCTGCCCCGGTCGCGGAGCTGAAGAAGCTGCGGGTGCGCAGCGTTGCGATTCCCGCCCGAACTGTCGATGCCCCGGCCGAGCTCATCGACACAGCGCTACGCGGCGCCACGTTGCTGGAGCTTGAAGTCACACTCGACCTGCACGAAGCCACAAACGCCAGCCTGGCATTTCGCAACGCGCAGGGCGAGCAGGCGGTGTTGCGTGTCAATCGCGCGCTGCAGCGCTATGAGTTCGATCGTTCGGCTTCTGGCGAGACGGGTTTCAATGCGGCCTTTGCGGGGCTACAGACCGCACCGATGATTGGAAACTCAAACCTCGTCAGGTTGCACGTCTTTATCGATCACTCGTCGGTGGAGATTTTCATCAATGACGGCGAGACCGTACTGACTGCGCTGGTGTTTCCGCACCTTCCCTATGAGTCGATGGTGCTGAGCGCCGATGCGGGCATTGAAGTGACTGCGGGCTTGGTCCACGAACTCAAGTCGATCTGGCAAGCCCAATGAAGTCCCTTGACAGTCAGCTGCGGAATCGCGCTGCCTCATACGCGGGCACCGCGCCCGACTGCGATGCCACGTAGGACGCCAGTCGCGCCGCACGCGCCAACGCCATCGGCGCCGCACTGCCGGCAAGCAGCGCGCACACCAGCATCGCCAGGAAGGCGTCGCCGGCGCCCACGGTGTCGGCCACCGTCGTGGGCACCGAGCCCTGCGCATGCCATTGACCCTGCCAGTACAAGCGCGAGCCCGCAGCACCGAGCGTAACGCACAAGGCCTGCACGCCGAAGCGCGAACCCAGCGTGGTCCACAAGCCTTCGGGTGTGGCTGCGCCGCCAAACCATTCGGCGAACAGCCGGCATTCCTCTTCGTTGAGCTTCACCAGCGCCGCGCCGCGCAAGCCCGCCTCGCAGAGCGAGCGCTCGATATGCGGTGCGCGCAGGTTCGGATCGAACACGCGCCAGCGCGCGGCGCGCGCGAGCTGACCGATGGCTTCGCGCGAGCGCGGATCGCGCTGGCCCAGCGTGCCGTGCACCATCGCATCGGCGCTGGCGGCCGCGGCCAGCGCGGCTGGCGTGGCAGTGAGTGCGTCCCAGGCGGCCGGCGCCGGGAATTCGTAGTGTGCCGAGCCATCCGCGGCGAGTGCCGCGCGCGCCACGCCACTGGGCAGGCGCGGGTCGATCTGCAGCAGGCTGAGGTCCATGCCCAGAGCGCGCGCACTCTCGAGTGCGCGCCGACCGCGCTCATCCTTGCCGATGCGCGAGACCAGCAGCGTGCGCGCGCCGAGGCGCGCGCAGTGCGCAGCGACATTGAAAGGGGCACCGCCGATGAACTCGCCCGCGGGCAGCACATCCCACAGCGTCTCGCCGGCGCACAGTATGGTGGGCAGACTCATCGCGGCTCAGGGCTGTGCGAGCCGCTCATAGGCTTCGACGTAGCGCTGTATCTGGCGATTCCAGGAGAAATCCTGCGCCATGCCGTTCTGCACTAGCCGACGCCAGGCGCCTTTCTGCTGGTACAGATCGAGCGCGTAGCCAATCGCCCAGCTCACTGCCACTTCGTTGTAGTCGTTGAAGAGGATGCCGGTGCCCGTGCCCGTAGCGACATCGAAGTGCTGCACGGAATCGGCGAGTCCGCCGGTGCGGCGCACGATCGGCACCGTGCCATAGCGCAGGCTGTACATCTGGTTCAGTCCGCAGGGCTCGTAGTGCGAGGGCATCAGGAACAGGTCGCTGGCCGCTTCGATCCAGTGCGCCAGCTCATCGCTGTAGCCGCACTTGAAATACACGCGACCCGGGTGCTGCTGTTCCAGCTGCGTGAAAAACGCTTCGTATTGCGGCTCGCCAGTGCCCAGCACGGCGAGATTGAAGTCACGCGTCGCGAGCAGCTCTGGCAGTGCGTCGATCAGCAGGTCAAAACCTTTCTGCGTGGCCAGGCGGCTGACCATGCCGACCAGCGGCCGGCGCTCGGCGGCCGCGAGGCCCAGGCGCGCCAGAAACTCCTGCTTGAGTCCGGCTTTCACACCGAGCTGCGCGGCGCCGAAGTGCCGCGGCAAATAGCGATCGACGCGCGGATCCCACTCCTCGTAGTCGACGCCGTTCAATATGCCGAGCAGTGAATCGCTGCGTGCGCGCAGCGTGTCTTCGAGGCCCATGCCGTACTCGGCAGTCTGGATCTCGCGCGCGTAGCTCGGGCTCACCGTGGTCAGCAGATCCGCATACAGCAGACCGTGGCGCAGCATGTTGATGCGGCCAGCGCGCAGTTCTTCCTGATGCAGCAGCTCGATGCCGGCGCCGGCGAGCAGTTCGCCGCCGGCCACGGCGCCCACTACGCCCTGGTAGCCGATGTTGTGGATCGTCATCACGCTGCGGGTGCGCGCGAACAGCGCATCCCAGCGGTAGATCGAGCGCAGCCACAGCGGCGCCATCGCCGTGTGCCAGTCATTGCAGTGCAGGATCTGCGGCGCGAAGCCCATGCGCTGGCAGCACAGGAAGGCCGCGTGCGTGAGCAGCAGGAAGCGGCGGTATTCGTCCGGATCCTGCGTGTAGAGCGCGGGGCGGGCATACATCGCGGGGCAGTCGATCAGGTAGATGAAGGCCTGCGAGCCGGGGAGGCGCACGGTCTCCACCGAAAATTTGTAATCAAGGGCGCCGATGCGCACCGGTACGTCCTGCAGGAATTCGACCGGGTAGCGCTCCAGGCCCTCGCGCTTGATCGAGCTGTAACCGGGCAGGAACAGCCGGATGTCGTGCCCGGCCGCACGCAGGTATTTGACCAGCGCGCCGCTGACATCCGCCAGGCCGCCGGCCTTTGCAAACGGTGTCATCTCGGCGGAAATACAGCAAATCTTCAGCGGCATGGGTCGAAGTTTACTTCAGCGCAACAGCAATCTGCTTAAGCCGGCTATCATTTGCGCATGCGTCGTCTCGCGGTCGCGGTATCGGTGGTGCTGCTGCTGGCCCTGTCATTGGGGGCCGGATGGATCGCGGCCGACTGGCCGCATTGGTGCCGCACGCTCGGGCTGTGCGACGGCCAGGGTCTGCTCTAAGCGCCAGCGGCCGCGAATCAGCAACTATCGGGTTGGGCTGCGTGGCGCGCGTGGCTAACATGGCCGCCATGCAGAACCTCAACAGCCGGAATTTCGAGCGCATCGCCCGCGCGATCGCCTACATCGACGCCCACTGGCAGGAGCAGCCGCGGCTGCCCGACATCGCCGCCAAACTCCATTTGTCAGCCTTTCATTTTGATCGATTGTTTCATGAATGGGCCGGAATAACCCCAAAGACCTACATTCAGCACATTACTGGTACAGTGGCGAAGCAACGCTTGGGTCAGAAGGGCAGCCTGCTGGAGGCCTCCCTGGCGGTCGGGCTTTCGGGCCCCTCGCGCCTGCACGACCTGATCGTGAAGCTCGAGGCGATGACCCCGGCTGAGACCGCCCGCGCCGGCGCCGGCGTGCCGATCGACTTTGGCGTGGCCTCCACGCCCTTCGGCTTGATGCTCGCAGGCTGCACGGCGCGCGGCGTCTGCCACCTGGCTTTTGTCGAGGCTGCCACGCAGGCCAGCGCGCGCGCCGAGTTGCAGCAGAGCTGGCCCAAGGCGAGCTTGAACTGGAACCCGGAAGCCATTGCGGCACTGGCCGGGCGCATCTGGCCCGCGGCCGGCACGGTGGCCGGCGGGTCGGTCGTCACGCCGGCCGCGGGTCGCTTCGCGCGCTCGCCGCTCAAGCTGTGGGTGCGGGGTACCGCTTTCCAGCTGCAGATCTGGCGGGCGCTGCTGGCGCTGGGCAGCTCCGAGCGCACCAGTTACGGTGCCCTGGCGGAATCCATAGGCCAGCCGCGCGCGGCCCGGGCCGTGGGCACGGCGGTAGGGGCGAATCCCGTGGCCTGGCTGATCCCCTGTCACCGGGTGCTGCGCGCCAGCGGGGAGCTCGGGGGCTACCACTGGGGGGTGGAGCGCAAGCGCGCCATGCTGGCCTGGGAGAGCCTGCACCACGCCCGCCATCAGCCCGGTGCGGGCGCCGCCGGGGTTTATTTAAACACCTGATTTATAAGCGATAATTTTTGCTGCTAGAATCGTCAGCCTCGATCCCGGGGTCTGCCGATGTCCGCCTCTCCATACCAACAACTCGAACAGGAATGGCGACGATTGCACGCCTTTCGCGGCGCGCTCTCGCTGCTGCGCTGGGATGCCGCGGTGATGATGCCGCGCGGCAGCTCGGAGGTGCGCGGCGAACAACTCGCAGCACTCGAGACTGAATATCACGCGCTGCTCACCGCGCCCAAGGTCACGCGGCTGCTCGATCGCGCGCAGGCCAATGAGCGCGGACTCGAGGATTGGCAGGTCTCGAACCTGCGCGAGATGCGCCGCCAGCGCGATCATGCGATCGCCACGCCGGCCTCGCTGATCTCGCGGCTTGCGAAAGCCGCGGCGCGTGCCGAGAACCAGTGGGCCGCGGCACGGCGCGAAAACAATTTCGCACTGTTCGCGCCGCATCTTGAAGAACTGTTGTTGCTGGTGCGTGACAAGGCCGCGCTGCTCGGGCAGGCGCTGAACCTGCCGCCTTACGATGCGCTGGTCGATGAGTTCAGCCCTGGTGTGGGCACCGCCGATATCGATGCGATCTTCAAGGCGCTCTCGCGCCGGCTGCCCGGCATGATCAACGAAGCGATCGAGGCGCAGGCCAGTACCGCGCTGGCGCCGATCAGCGGCAAATTCCCGACCAGCAAACAGCGCGCGCTGGCGGTCGAAGTGATGAAAGCACTGGGATTTCCCTTCGATCAGGGGCGACTGGACGAGAGCGAACACCCGTTCACGGAAGGCGTGGCCGGCGACATCCGCGTGACCACGCGCTTTGATGCCAACAATCCCTTCGATGGTTTGCTGGGTGCGCTGCACGAAACCGGTCATGCGATGTACGACCTGGGCATTCCGGTGGGCTGGCGCGATCAGCCGGTCGGACGCGATCGCGGCATGGCGCTCGAGGAGAGCCAGTCATTGCTGCTGGAGATGATCATCGGTCGCGGCGCTCCGTTCCTGCGCTATCTGCAGCCGCTGCTGCAGAAGCACCTGGGCGTCAGCGGGCCGGAATGGGAGTTCGATGCGCTCTACGCGCGGCTCACGCGCGTGCGGCGCGGTCTGATCCGCGTCGATGCCGATGAGATGAGCTATTCGCTGCACATCATGCAGCGCTACGACATCGAGAAGCAGCTGCTCTCGGGCAAGCTCGCGGTGCGGCACCTCGAGGAGAGCTGGAACAGCGGCATGGAACAACGCTTCGGCACTCGCCCCGCCGGCGCGGCCGACGGTTGCCTGCAGGATGTGCATTGGGCGCTGGGTTCCTTCGGCTATTTTCCTTCCTATGCGCTCGGCATGGTGATCGCGGCGCAGTTGTGGGAGAGCCTGCATGCGCAGCTGCCCGAAGTGGAGACCCAGCTCGCGCAAGGCGATTTCGCCGGCGTTTTCGGCTGGCTGCGCGAGAACGTCCATGGGCAGGGCGCGAAGCTCCCGGTGAAGGAATTGATCAAGCAGGCCACGGGCCAGCCGCTCGGCGCCAGTGCGCTGCTGCGCTACCTGCAGGCCAAATACCTGGCGGCCGCGCCGTGAACGCCGAGGCGCGCGCCGTGACGATCGAGGCGCGCGTCGCGCGCGGGTCGAACACGCTGCGGCGCCTGGGGGCCTCGCTGCGCGGGCTGGCCGGCAAGGCGATTGCCGACTACCGGATGATCGAGGCGGGCGATCGCGTGATGGTGTGCCTCTCCGGCGGCAAGGATTCCTACACGCTGCTCGACCTGCTGCTCTCGCTCCAGCGCAGTGCGCCGGTGCCCTTCGAGCTCATCGCGGTGAACCTCGATCAGAAGCAGCCGGATTTTCCGGCGCATGTGCTGCCCGATTACCTGCGCGCACTCGGTGTGCCTTTCCACGTGATCGAGCAGAACACCTACAGCGTGGTGAAGCGGCTGATCCCGGAGGGCAAGACCCTGTGCTCGCTGTGCTCGCGCATGCGGCGCGGCGCGCTGTACCGCTACGCGAGTGAAAATGGTATTACCAAAATCGCGCTCGGCCATCATCGCGATGACATCATCGAAACGCTGTTCCTGAATCTCTTCCACGGCGGCCGGCTCAAGGCCATGGCGCCGAAATACCGCTCGGATGACGCTCGTCACGTGATCATCCGGCCGCTGGCCTATATCCCCGAGCGCGAGATCGCCCGCTATGCGCGCGGCCGCGAATTTCCGATCATTCCCTGCAACCTGTGCGGCTCGCAGGCCAACCTGCAGCGCCGCAGCGTCAAGCGCATGCTGGCGGCCTGGGAGTGCGAACAGCCCGGACGCAGCGAGAGCATCTTCACGGCGCTGCGCAATGTGGAGCCGGTACACCTGGCCGATACCACGCTCTACGATTTTGCGACCTGTCCGCCCACGGGCGGCGCCACAAGCACGAGCTGATGGACCGGCCACTCGCCAACAGCTACTGGGTGCAGGCCGGTCGCCTGCTCGCCGGTGAGCATCCGGCCGGGCGCGAGCGCGTGCAGAGCCTGCTGGGCGCGGGCATCACCGGCTTCGTCGATCTCACCGAGGAAGGCGAGTGCGCGGCCTATGAATTGCTGTTGCCGAGGACCGTGCTGTACCTGCGCCACTCCATTCCCGACCAGGACGTGCCGCGTGATCCGAAGTACATGCGTCGCATCCAGGATGATATTGCCGCGGCGCTGGGCGAAGGTCGCTCGCTCTATCTGCACTGCCGCGCCGGCATCGGCCGCACCGGACTCACGGCTGGCTGCTATCTGGTCGAGCAGGGCAAGAGCGGCGAGGTCGCGCTGCGCGAACTGAACCAGCTGTGGACCGAGCAGTGCGCGCGCGCCGCCACCTGGCCCACGATTCCGCAGACCGAGCGGCAGGCTGATTACATCCGCGGCTGGCGTGCACGCCGGCGACGCAATCTCGCCGCGACCATCGCCAGCGCCGCGGCCGGCGCCGTGGCCAGCGCGGCCTCGGTATTCACCGGGAGCGATGTCAGCGATGCCGAGCTCGCGCCGGTGCGCGATCTGCGTGAGCGCTTCCACGGTGCGCTGCAGGGGCTCGCGATCGGCGATGCGCTCGCCGCGGCCACACAGTATCGACGCACCGGCAGTTTTCCGCCGGTGGGCGATCTGCTCGGCGGCGGCCCCTTCGAACTGCCGCGCGGTGCCTGGAGCGACGACACCGCCATGGCACTGTGCCTGGCCGAGAGCCTGGTGGAATCCAATGGCTCGGATCCGCGCGACCAGGTGGCGCGTTACACGCGCTGGCAGCGTGAGGGCTATCTCTCGGCCACGGGCCAGTGCTTGGGCATTACCGCCAGCACGGCGCAGGCGCTGGCTGCGGCGCAGTGGCGCGCGCAACCCTATTCCGGCTCGCACGATCCGAAGCAGCTGCATCCCGAGCCGCTGGCGCGCGTTGCACCCGTGGTGATGTACGCCTTTGCCAATGCGCCGCAGGCCGTGGAGATGGCCGCCGACTCAGCGCGCACCACTTCGCAGGCGCCGCTGGTGCTTGATGCCTGCCGGCTGCTGGGCGCGATGCTGCATGCCGCCTTGCGCGGCGAGCCGCGTGCGCAGGTACTCTCGCCCTCGGCCGCAGTGTTCGGAGCTCGGCCCTTGCGCCCGGAACTCGCAGCCATCGCTGCCAGTAGCTGCGCTGGCGCGCCGCAGCCGGCCGACGCCAACGGCGATGTACTGGCCGTGCTGGCGCTGGCGCGCTGGGCTTTCGGCAGCACCAGGAATTTTCGCGAAGGCGCATTGCGGGCCGTGAATCTGGGCGGCCACAGCGATGTGATCGGCGCGGTCTACGGGCAATTGGCTGGTGCCTTCTACGGACTGGCGGCTGCGCCACGCGGCTGGCGCGAAGCGCTGGTGCAGTCCGAAACGATCGCGCAACTGGCCGATCGGCTGCTGCGCGACGCGCTGCTGCAGCTGGGCGAAAACGCGGCGGTGCTATGAAGCGCCAACCCGCCTGGGCGCGGCTCGACGACGAGCAACTGCTCGATCTGCGGCTGTGCGACTTGCATCTGCAGCTGCGCGGCTCGGGGCTGGAGCCGCGCATCGCGCGCCTGTATCGCGAGCTCGCGGCGCGCGGCATCGCGTTCCGGCCGCACGCCTGGCTGGCGGAAGAATGGTTCTCGCCCGATGGGGTGCCGGGTTTCGCGGTGCCGTTCTATCTGGCGCATCCGCGCCTGCAGCGCCTCGAGCGCAAGATGACGGGCGAAGTGGAGGGCAGCAACTACAACTGGCAGATGCGCATCCTGCGCCACGAAGCCGGTCATGCGATCGATTCGGCCTACCGGCTGCGGCGGCGCGCGCGCTGGCGGGCGCTGTTCGGTCCGGCCTCGCAGCGCTACGCGCCGCACTATCGCGCGCGGCCGGCGAGCCGCCGTCACGTGCAGCACCTGGGCGAGTGGTATGCGCAGGCGCATCCGACCGAGGATTTTGCCGAGACCTTCGCAGTGTGGCTGCAGCCGCACTCCGACTGGCGCCGCCGCTATGCCGCCTGGCCAGCGCGCGCCAAGCTTGAATACGTGGCCGAAGTGGCCGCGGAATTCTTCAAGCATCGTCCGCTGGTGCGCTGCCGCGATCGCATCGAGGCGCTCGAGTACAACACCATCACGCTGCGCGAACACTACCGCCGCAAGCGCCAGGCGCTGCGGCGCCGCCATCGCGCGCGCGCCGATCGTGCGTTGCGGCGCGTGTTCGGCGGCGCCGATACGCGCGCCGCGGGTACGCGCTCTGCAAGCTCGCGCGCTGCCGGCAATGGCGCCGGCGCTGCGACACTGCTGCGCGCGCACAAGCTCAAGCTGCGCGCGGTGCTCGAGCGTGAGGCTGGCGCCGATCGCTACGCCGCGCAACAACTGGTGCGTATGGCGATCGAGCGCTGCGATCGCCTGCAGCTGCCGGCTCATGGTTCGCGCCGTGCGCTGCTGCCGCGCCTGCGCCAGGCGTTGGTCAGCATGGCGCGCGGCTACATCGCCAGCGACCAGATGAGCCTGCGCTTGTGAAATCGCTGCGTACGCTGGTCGTGGTGCATTCCGACCTGCTGCCGCCGGCGAGCCTGGAAGGCCACAGCGACAAGGAAATCGCCGAGTGGCGCACCGAGTACGATGTGATCGGCGCGCTGAAAAAGGCCGGCCACACCGTGCAACCGCTGGGCGTGCTTGACTCATTGACCGAACTGCGCATTGCGCTGCTCGAGTGGCGCCCCGACGTGGTGTTCAACCTGCTCGAGGAATTCAACGGCATCGTCACCTACGACCAGCACGTGGTCGCGTTCCTGGAGCTGATGAGCCAGCCCTACACCGGTTGCAATCCGCGCGGCCTGCTGCTGGCGCGCGACAAGGTGCTGTGCAAGCAGCTGCTGGCCTTCCATCGCATTCCGACACCGCAATTCGCAGTGTTTCGCCGTGGCGAGCGCTTCCATCTGCCGCGCCGGCTGCGGCTGCCACTGTTCGTGAAGTCGGCGACCGAGGATGCCTCGCTCGGCATCGCGCAGGCCTCGGTGGTCGATGATGCGCACAAGTTGCGTGAGCGCGTGCAGTTCATGCATGAGCAGATCAAGTCGGACGCGCTGGTCGAGGAATACATCGAAGGGCGCGAGCTCTATGTGGGCGTGCTTGGCAACGAGCGCCTGAGCCGCCTGCCGGTATGGGAGATGGAGTTCGGCTCGCTCCCTGAATCGTTGCCGGCGATCGCGACCCGCAAGGTGAAGTGGGATCGCGCCTACCAGCAGAAATACGGCATCACCACGCGCGAGGCGCGCGAACTGCCGCCACTGCTGCTGGCGCGCATCGACCGGCTGGCGCGGCGCATCTATCGCGCGCTGCACCTGTCGGGCTATGCGCGCATCGATTTCCGCTTGAAGGCTGACGGGAGCCTCTATGTGCTGGAAGCCAACCCCAATCCCAATCTCGAGCAGACCGAAGACTTTGCCGCCTCGGCGCAGGCTGGCGGTGTAGGCTATGGAAAACTGCTGGAGCGGATCGTGCGACTGGGAATGGCCTATCGCGCCGAATGGCGCAACTATGGTTGAGCAAGTGACAGGCGCTGCCGGCACGCGCGCATGCCGCGCAGCGCGCCGCTACCTGATGTGTGCAGTGCTGCTGGTGGCATTGTCTGCCTGCACCAGCCAGCAGGAGCTGCGCAAGGCAGAACTTGCCACCCTGATGGCAGCGCTCCCTGGCGCCTATGACAACCAGCAGCAGGTGCTGGCCGACGCCGCCGCGGGGCACGATGGCGCCCATGCGCCCCAGGCCCTGCTGATCCTGCGATTGCAATCGCCGTTGGTGGGCGATGACGTGCTGTACGTGCGCGAGACCGCGGCCGAAGATGCGCGGCGCGTGACGGCCGAGCGCGTCTGGAGCCTGAAGGTCGATGCCACCGGCCGCATCGTCGCCACGCAGGCTCGTTTCGAGGAGGCTGATCGCTGGCGCATCGGACTCGAGAGTCCCGAGCTGTTTCGTTCGCTCCTGCTGCGCGATCTGCAGGTGGTCGACGGCTGTGAATTGCTGTGGTCGAAGAGCGCCACCGGTTTCAGTGGTGATACCTCAGGCAATGCCTGCCGCCGCGGCGGTGGCGCGCTGCAGCTGCGGCACTGGCGCCTGGGGAGCGAGGCGCTCGAGCTGAGCGAGGAATCGAACCTGGCGACTCCGGCGCCCGACACCTATCGCTTCCAGCGTCGCGGCGGTGGCGCATGATCGCGAGCGGCGAGGGCGGCCTGCAGGGCGTGGGCGATGTGATCCGGCTGGCGGTCGCGCCGGTATTCCTGCTCTCGGGCGTGGGCATCATGCTGACGGTGTTCACCAATCGCCTGGCGCGTGCCGTCGATCGCGCGCGCGACATGGAGCGCCGCCTGCACGAAGCCCCGCAGGGCGCGGTGGCTGAAGGGCTGCACGACTCGCTGGCGACGCTGGCGCGCCGCGGCCAGCTGCTCAGCTACGCGATTGCACTGTGCACGATCTGCGCGCTACTGGTGGCGGTGGTGGTCGTGGTGCTGTTCCTGGGCGAGTCCTTCAATATTCGCATCACCTTTGCGGTCGATGCGCTGTTCATCGCCGCGATGCTGAGCTTCATCGGCGCGCTCTTGTGTTTCCTGCGTGAGGTGTTCATCGCCACGGTGAACCTGCGCATCGGCCTGCGCCGCCCGACTTAAGCGCCCGGCTTCGCGCACTTTCGGCGCCTCAGGCGCCAGCTTCGTCTGCGGCAATCGTCCAGGGTTCGGCCTTGGCCGCGGCCAGCCATTCCTGCATCGGCGGATCCTCGACCACCGTCGCCATGTATTGTTGCGACTCCGCCGAAACCTCGGCGCCATAGGTGCGCAGGCGCAGCACCACCGGCGCATACATCGCATCGGCCAGCGAGTAGTCGCCAAACAGCCAGCCGCCCGTGCCGCCGTAGTGTCGTCGGCAGTCCTGCCACAACTCATCAACGCGCGCGATATCGCGCCGTAACGCCGGCGTGATGTCGGTGTGCCGGCCGGAGGCGCGCGCATTCATCGGCCACTGCGAGCGCAGCGCCTGGAAGCCCGAGTGCATCTCGGCGCTGACGCTCCGTGCCACCGCACGCGCCGCCGGCGCGCGCGGTAAACCCTGGCCGGCGAGTTCGCACAGGTATTCGCCGATCGCGAGTGAATCCCACACCAGCAGCGTGCCGTGACGGAGTGCGGGCACGCGCGCAGCCGGATTCGCAGCCCGCAGTTTTTCGTGGCTGTCGGGCTGGTCGAGCAGGATCTGCTGCTCCTCGAATGCGAGGCCCAGGTGCCGCAGCAGCAGCCACGGCCGCAGTGACCAGGACGAGTAGTTCTTGTTGCCGATGATCAGCCTGAGTTGCGCCATGGGATTTCCGTTAGCAGTCGCGTGACCTGATTGCCAGCGCGGCATGGTTCCTGCATCACAAAACTAGCAGATTCGCTGTGTTTTTTGTGACGGACCCATACAACAGCGCCGCCGTTGCCATGCTCCACTGGCCCGGTAGCTGCGCTGAATTCCCGCGAGGAGCGTTCATGGCACCGGATACGGAAGGCGGCAAAGTGCTGGCGGTCGCGAACCTGACCGAGTATTTTCGCGATGCCCTGCATGGTGCGTTGTTGCACCAGCATGTGGCTGTCGAGGACCAGACCGAGCAGTACGTGGTGAACATGCTGACGCTGTTCTCGCGCACCGAGCAGCTGCATGGCGGCACGCCAAGCGGGGCGCGCCTGCCGCCCCTGGTGCCACTGTTCACCGCGGCACTCGAGGCCGCGACTCCAGCCGAACGCGAATGCGCGCTGCAGCGACTGGGGGACCTGTCGCTGTTCATCGCCGGCTTCTTCGCCCACGGCTTCGCTCGTCGCCTCGTCGACATCGACTATCACATCGCCATGGGCGGTCGCGCCTACGGCTCGCTGGCCGAATCGCTGGGGCGCGGCCATCGGCGCGTGCTGGCGCGCGTGTACGCCGAGCTCGCCGGCAAATTCCAGCCGCTGGTGGATGCGCTGGGGGAAATCGCCGACAGCGCGCGCGTCTATTCACACAAGGACGTGCTGCGCCTCTACGAAATCTGGTTGCGCACCGGCAGTGCCCGCGCCCGCGGCCTGCTGGGTCAGCTGGGTGTCAGCGCCACGCCCGTGGCGCTGCGCGCGCACTAACGGCTGCGCCCCATGCTGCTGCAGCAACTGCAGGAAGTGCTGGCCGGCATCTACGATGTGCCCCCTGGCCCCGATGTCAACGAATTCCTGACCGCCGATCGCGCGCTGCTGCCGCAAGCCACGCTGGGCGCGCGCGCCGATGAACAACTGCTGGTCGCTGAAGACGCCGACGGCGAGGGCATGTCGGTAGCGCTCTACCTGGACCCGCAGCTGCTCGAGCGCCTGGAAAGCACCGATCCGCTCGCAGCCCTGCACAGCGGCAACATCGCCGACTACTGGACCGCCCTCGAAGGCGTCAGCCACTTTGCCTATCTCACCTGGAACGCCGCCCACCACCGCCCCGTCAGTCTCCACGAACTGGAACTGCAAGCTGAGGTAGACAAATACGTCTGCAGCGTTGCATTGCTGCGTGCGCAGAACCCGGAATATTTCCCCGCCGAACTACACCGTCTGCTGTTCGAGCGGGCTCAAGTTGATCCCACGTTGCAAGGCGAGCAACGCGGCCTCTACCGCCGCGCCAATCAGGGCGCCGCGCGATTCTGCCAACGCCTCGCGCAACGCCTGCGTGAGCGCAGCGCCACTGCCCGCGCCGCCGTCAGCACCGATTTACGCCGCTTCTACCGCCTGACCAACGCCTCCAAACTCCACCTAATCGCGCAGCTGAATTGATCGAAATTTCGCGAACGCGAAACCGGAGAGTGCAGGCCCTGCGCCGCCCCTCAGCGCTCGCGCTGACCCGTTCCGTACTCAGGACTCGTCGGTCTTTTTAATCTGCGCGACCTGGCGCTTGAGCCGTATCCACTCGGACAGCTGCCGCAGATCCGAATGCTGCTTGCTGCTCCCCGCGCGTCGCACACTCGGAAAAGTGTCGTACGGGTTATAGCCACCGGCTACCGGCGCCGAGGGATGCTCCACAACGGCAAGTTCGAAACTACCGGTTGCAGCGGTATTCGAATATCGACTTCCTGTGCCTGTACGTAGCGGCATGATTCTGTGTCGTTCCCAAAACTGTTCATCGGACTGCATCCCGGTGCGGACTCGCCAGCAGCGCCTGCGCGCGCAGCAAACCCACCACCGTCTTGCCATCGACCAGCTCACCGCTCAGGGCGCGCTGGCAGGCCTCAGTCATTGCGATCCAGTGAATCTCAATTAATTCTGCGGCCTCGTGCGCCATTTTGGCGGGTCGCAGCCCGCGGGCCATGAACAAGTGCACAGTTTCAGTAAAAACTCCTGGCGATGAGACATAAGCGCCCAGTGGTTGCCAGTCGCTGGCCTCGCAGCCGGCCTCTTCGACAAGTTCCCGCTGCGCCGTGAGGAGCGGCGGTTCATTGGGCTCGAGCTTGCCGGCTGGCAATTCCCAGATCCAGCCGCCGACGGCGTGGCGAAACTGGCGGATCAGGCAAACGCGCTGCTGCTCGTCGAGCGCGACCGTGGCCGCACCACCGGGGTGATGGATGATCTCCAGGTCGATCACGTGCCCGTTGGGGAGGCGCACGGTTTCGACATTGACCTTGATCACGCGCCCGGAAAATATCGGTGTGAGTTTTTCGATGCTCATGCGCCGATCAGTGCCGGCTGACCTCATCGACATCGGTCTGCCCGCTCATCGATCGGCGCACGAACGACCAGCACATGCCGATGCCGAGTATCAGACCGGTGACCAGCACGATCACCCAGGCCAGCGCCGAGCCACCCGCGAGGTGCAGCCAGCCGTTCTGGACGGCGAGCCACAGCAGTGCTGCGAACAATGCCATCAACAGCGTCACGCCGAAGATGCCGAGCGAGCGGCGCGTGGCGGTGATGTAGATCACCCAGCCGATCGTGAGGCCCAGCCCACCCACGACCTGCAATGCGTTCACATGCGGGAAGTCCTGCGCGAGCCAGTGGTAGTAGGAGTGGCCGCTCGGGTTGAAGGTCAGCAACACCAGGAGCAGCGCCGCCACGACGCGAATCAGTGCGCCGCTGGCGCCCATGCTGGTAGTACTCATGCCCCCATGGTTCACCATTTGCCACCCCGGCGGCAAGGGGCGGCGCCCGCGCAGCGCGCAGGTGGCCACCATACTGCGCTGATCCTGATGGACTGGCACCGGCTCGGCAGGCAATTGGGGTTCCTGCTGGCCTTTGCCCCTGGCCGCGTGCCCGAGCGCGATCGCTGGACGGCGCCTGGTTCAATCAGCAGCAACACGTCCGCACAGTTCTCGCACGTGCCAGTAGCCGCGCCAGCCCGATGCCTTATATATTTGCGCGGTGGCGGCCATTGATCCTTTCAGCACCCTTAACTCCCCCCAGAAGCGGGCCGCCACCTTTGGCGAGAGCCTGCCTGATCGCAAAGGTGTGCGCGCCGGGCCGCTGCTGGTGGTGGCGGGCGCAGGCACCGGCAAGACCAGCACCATTGCGCATCGCGTCGCGCACCTGGTCATGCATGGGGTCGATCCGTCGCGGCTGCTGCTGCTGACTTTCACGCGTCGTGCCGCCACCGAGATGCGTCGGCGTACGCACGACATCCTGCGCCAGGCACTTGAAGACACGCTCGGCAACAAGGCGCAGGCCGCGCTGCAGCGGCTCTCGTGGGCCGGCACCTTCCATTCCATCGGCAATCGCCTGCTGCGCCACTACGGGCGCCACCTCAAACTCGAACCGGGCTTCACGGTAATCGACCGCGGCGATTCGGCCGATCTGTTCGACAACCTGCGCCAGGAACTGGGCTACACCGAGCAATACCAGCGCTTTCCGCGCAAGGACACCTGCCTCGCGATCTATTCCTGGCGCGTCAACACGCAGAAGACGCTGCACGAGACGCTCGAGCAGCAATTTGCCTGGTGCCTGGGCTGGGAACAGGAACTGTCCAAGCTGTGCCGGGCCTACGTGGAGCGCAAGCAGCGCTACGGACTGCTCGACTACGACGACCTGCTGCTCTACTGGCACGCGATGATGAGCGAGCCGCGCCTGGCCGCGCAGGTGGGTGGGAATTTCGATCACGTACTGGTCGATGAATTCCAGGACACTAATCGGCTGCAGGGCGAGATCCTGCGCAATCTCCGCCCCGACGGCGCGGGCGTCACAGTGGTGGGCGATGACGCACAGTCGATCTACTCGTTCCGCGGGGCGGCGGTGGAAAACATCCTGGGCTTCCCGGATCTGTTCCAGCCCAAGGCCGAAGTGATCACGCTGGCGCAGAACTACCGCTCCACGCAGCCGCTGCTCGATGTCGCCAATGCGCTCATGAGCGATGCGCCACGGCAGCATCGCAAGCACCTGCTGTCGGTGCGCGGTCACGGCGCACGGCCGCTGTACGCCACTACCGACGAACTGCAGTCGCAGGCTGAATACGTGTGTGCGCAGGTGCTCAGGCGCCGCGAGGCGGGCGTACTGCTGCGCAAGCAGGCGGTGCTGTTCCGCAATGCCAGTGCCAGCGACATACTCGAAGTCGAATTGCTGCGGCGGCGCATTCCCTTCGTGAAATACGGCGGCCTGAAATTCCTCGAGGCCGCGCACGTCAAGGACCTGCTCGCGATATTGCGTTGGGCCGACAACCCGCGCAATTCCATGGCGGCCTTCCGCGTGCTGCAGCTGCTGCCGGGCATGGGCCCGTCCAATGCTTCGCGCATCATCACCGAGCTCGAGGCGCGCAGTGGCAACTTTGCGCTGCTGGGCGAACTGCAGAAGCCGGCGGCGGCGCTCCAGGATCTGCCGAAGCTGTCGAAACTGCTGATCTCGCTGGCCGAGCCGCAGAAACCCTGGCCCGGCCAGGTGAAGCTGGCGCGCGACTGGTACCAGCCGCACATGGAACGCCAGTACGAGCAGACCCACACGCGCATCGGCGATCTGGACCAGCTCGAGCAGCTCTCGGGGCAATATCCCTCGCGCGAGCGCTTCATTTCAGAGCTGGCACTCGACCCTCCCAACGGCGCCGGCGATCTCGCCGGTGCACCGCTCCATGACGAGGACTACCTGATCCTCTCGACCGTGCATTCCGCCAAGGGTATGGAATGGGACACGGTCTTCGTGCTGAACGTCGTCGATGGCAGTTTCCCTTCCGAGTTCTCGACCGGCCGCACCGAGCTGATCGACGAGGAGCGCCGGCTGCTGTACGTGGCGATGACCCGCGCGCGCAACGAGCTGTACCTGTGCGCGCCGCTGAAATTTCCGCTCACGCAGCAGCCACGCACCGGCGATGCGCACGTGTATGGCGCGCGCAGCCGCTTCATCAGCGACAAGGTGCTCAAATGCTGCGAGCAGACCGCCTACCAGGGCTCGACCAGCGGCGATAGCACGCTGAACGAGGCCCGCGCCGATACCATCGACATCGGCGCCAAGCTCAAGGACATGTGGTAACCAGCAGGGGGCGGATCATGGCGACTCAGGGACGATATGCCGCGCTGGCCTGCGCGCTGCTGGCGCTGGCGGCTTTCAACGCCGGGCCTGCCTGCGCGGGCGCACTCGATCTGCTCAGTTCCAGGGATGCCTCCGGTGGCCTGCGTGCGGCGCTGGGGCAGGGCATCGATACTGCGGTTGCCAACCTGGGAGCGACCGACGGCTTCCTCAAGAACGCCAAGGTCATTATCCCGCTGCCGCCCGCGCTGCAGAAAGTCGAGAAGGGCCTGCGGCTGATCGGGCGCGGCGGCGATGCCGATGAGCTCAAGGCGGCGATGAATCACGCTGCCGAGTCGGCGATGGCCGAGGCCAAGCCGGTGCTCAAGCAGGCGCTGCAACGCATGACGCTCACGGATGCCAAGGGCATTCTCACGGGCAGCGATGATGCCGGCACGCAGTATTTCCAGCGCACCACGGCGAGCACGCTGAGCACGAAGTTCAAGCCGATCGTGGCGCGCGCCACGGCGCGGCTCAAGATCGCCTCGCTCTACGATGAGTACGCGGGCAAGGCCGCCGCGCTCGGCCTGGTGAAGAACGAAGACGCCAACCTCGATGACTACGTGACCGCGCGGGCGCTCAGCGGCCTGTACACCGTGATGGCCGATGAAGAGCGCGCGATCCGCAAGGATCCGCTCGGCCAGGCCAGTTCGCTGGTCAAGAAAGTGTTCGGCGCGCTGCAGAAATAGGTCGCGCCAGCGCTCGCGGCGCCGGCGACAGGGGCGACACGGGCGACTACAGCGCGCGACTACGGCTCGAGGTACGCGTAGCCGTCCAGTTCCTGCTCGTAGAAGCGCTTGAGCGCCTGGCTCTCGGCCACCGACATGCGCCCTTCACGCACGGCGCGTTCGCAATCGCGCGCCAGCGCGGGCGCCAGCTCGGCGACGTCGTACTCCATGTACTCGAGCACCTTGTTGGCGGTGTCGCCCTTGACCACTTCCTCGATCCACCAGCCGCCCTCGTCGTGCAAGCGGATGTGCACCACGTGCGTGTCGCCGAACAGGTTGTGCAGGTCGCCCAGCGTTTCCTGGTAGGCACCGACCAGGAAGGCCGCGAGGTAGTACTCCTCGCCGGCCTTCAGTTCATGCAGCTCGAGCGTGCGCTTGGCCTCGCGCGCGCTCACGAAGCGATCGATGCGCCCATCCGAATCGCAGGTGATGTCGGCCAGCACACCGTTGCGCGTCGGCCGCTCATTGAGCCGGTGGATCGGCATGATCGGAAACTGCTGGTCGATGGCCCAGCTGTCGGGCAGCGACTGGAACAGCGAGAAGTTGCAGAAGTAGATGTCGGAGAGCACGTTCTCGAGGTCTTCGAGCTCCTCGGGCGTTTCGCCGAGCTTGCGGCAGCAGGCGCGGATGCGCTCGCAGGTGCCCCAGTACAGCCGCTCGGCGAGGCCGCGATGCGCCAGCGACAGCAGGCCGAGGTTGAACATCTGCAAGGCCTGGTCGCGCGCCGTCTGCGCATCGTGGTAGCACTCCACCAGGCGGCGCTCATCGACGATGCGCCAGGCGTCGTACAGATCGCGTACCGGTTGCGGCAGGGTGGTGCCGGGCGCGGCGGCTTCCTCGGCGGCCACCTGGAAGCGATCGAGCCGCGAGCTGCCCAGCGTGTTGAAGATCAGCACGCTGTGGTGCGCGGCGATGGCGCGCCCCGACTCGCTGACGATCATCGGGTGCGCGATGCCACGCGTGTTGCAGACGCTGGCCACCCGGTACACCACATCGTTGGCGTATTCATTGAGCGTGTAGTTCATCGAGGAGGCGAAGTTGGTGCCGGTGCCGTCGTAGTCGACTCCGAGACCGCCACCCACGTCGATGTATTCCAGGCCCGCGCCCAGCTGCTTCAGCTCGGCGTACACATGCGCCAGTTCGTTGATGGCTTCCTTGACGCGGCGAATGTCCTGCAGCTGGCTGCCCGGGTGGCAATGCACCAGCTTGAGGCAGTCTTCCATGCCGCGCGCGCGCAAGGCGGCCAGCAGGTCGATGATCTCGGTGACGAACAGGCCGAACTTCGATTTCTCGCCAGCCGAGTCGCGCCAGCGACCTGAACCTTCGCTCGCCAGCTTCACGCGCACGCCCAGTCGCGGGCGCACGCCATAGGTTTCGGCATGGCGCAGGATCAGCGCCAGCTCGTCGAAATTCTCGACCACCGGGATGATGGTGCGGCCGAGCTTCGTGGCCAGGATCACCGCCTCGATGTAGCTGGAATCCTTGAAGCCGTTGCAGATGATGAGCCGGTCGCTGGCCGCCTCGGTCGTGGCCATGACGGCCAGCAGCTCCGGCTTGGAGCCCACCTCCAGCCCGAAGCCGAATTCCTTGCCGTAGCGGTAGACCTCGTTGACCACCAGGCGCTGCTGGTTGACCTTGATCGGGAACACCGCGGCATAGCGGTTGCGATAGTCGTTTTCCGCGATCGCCCGCGCGAAGGCGTCGTGCAGGTGGCGCAGGCGATGGGCCAGGATGTCCGAGAAGCGCACCACCACGGGCGCCGCCAGATCGCGCGCCTGCAGCCCCTCGACCACTTCGTGCAGGTCGATTTCCCGGGCCGGCGTGGTATCGGGCCGCACCACTACGTTGCCGGCCTCGTTGATGGAAAAGTAGCCTGATCCCCAGGCCGGCACGCTGTAGAGCTCGAGCGCGTCGTCCACGCTCCAGCTGCCATTGCCGCGGCGCGGTGTAGATTGCTGACTCATCCGCTGTACGCCTCGCTGTACCCTTGCCCTGATCGGCGCGCGCACGATAGCAAAAGACGATTGCAAAATCAGGGATGCCGTTACAATCGCCGCGGAGCAATCACCCTATGGCCATCGATCTGTACTGGGGTAGCGGCAGCGCCTATTGCTGGCGAGTCATGCTCGCGCTCGAGCACAAAGGCCTCAAGTACCGCAGCCACCAGCTGAAATTCGACCAGCAGGAGCACAAGGCCCCGCAGCTGCTGGCCATGAATCCGCGCGGCCAGCTGCCGGTGCTGCGCGACGATGACTACGTGTGCTTCGAGTCGGTCGCGATCCTGTACTACCTCGACCGCAAATATCCGCAGCAGCCGATTTTCGGCACCAGCCCCGAGGAGGCCGGCGTGATCATGCGCGTGATCTGCGAATACCAGGCCTACGCCGAACCCAGCCTGATGCAGATCGCGCAGGAAATGCTGTACGTGCGCGAACCCACGCTCAACGAGAGCACCCACGAGGCGATGCAGCGCGTCGCCAGCGAAGCGCGCACCATCGAACGCCGCCTCGCGCAATCCGACTGGGTGGTGGGCGAGCGTTTCTCCGCCGCCGACATGGTGATCTACCCCGATATCCTGTTGCTGCTGCGGGCACTGGCGGTGCCTGGTGCGCGCGAACTGGCAGCACGGTTTCTGCCGCTGGAAGTGAATTACCCGGCGCTCGGCCGGTGGCTCGGCCGCGTCGCGGCGCTGGCGCCGGATCTAAAAGTCGCATAAACCGCGCGATCGGGCGCAGGCGCGAAGGGGTACGACTTTCCTACCCCCGGGGCACACGATGTGGTCGCCCCTCCGTGGCGAGCACAACGTAGCGATCACCTCCCCGAGCCTGTACGGGCGCCTCTTGGTCAGTGTTTTCGCGGTTTTCCTGCAGCGCTGGCGTCGGAAGAAGGCGATTGCTACCCTGCACCCTCACCGCATAAAGAGGCGACAACAACAGGGTTCATCATGACTGAAAAACTGCACTACAACGACTTCCCGGGACGCATCATTTTCGTGGGCTTTGGCGCAATCGGTCAGGGGGTCTTGCCGCTGATCTTGCGTCACATAGGTTGCCCGGCGTCGCGCATGTCGATTGTCAGTGCAGACGAGCTGGGGCGCGAAGAAGCGCAGCGCTACGGCGTCAAGTTCCAGAAAGAGCGCATCACGCGCGAAAGCCTGCGCCGCACGCTCGACCCGCTGGTGGGGCGCGGCGACTTCATCGTCAATGTCTCGGTGGATGTTTCCACCATCGCGCTGATCCGCTACGCCTGGGAAAAAGGCGCGATGTACATCGATACCTGCATTGAACCCTGGCCCGGTGGCTACACTGATCCGGCCACGCCGATCGCCCGCCGCACCAACTACGCGCTGCGCACCGAGGCGTTGGCATTGCGCAGCAGCGGACAGCGGCAACCGACCGCGGTGCTCACGCACGGCGCGAACCCGGGGCTGGTCTCGCACCTGGTGAAGCAGGCGATGCTGAATATCGCCGCCGATCTGAAGCTCGATGCCGGCAACCCGAGTACGCGCGCCGATTGGGCGGCACTCGGCCAGCTGCTGGACGTGCGCGCGGTGCACATCGCCGAGCGCGACACGCAGGTGTCGAGCATCCCCAAGGAACCGAACGAATTCGTGAACACCTGGTCGGTAGAAGGCTTCGTCTCCGAAGGTTCGCAGCCCGCTGAACTCGGCTGGGGATCACATGAGCGCAACTTCCCGCGCGATGGCAAGCGCTTCGACTTCGGCGACGGCGCCGCGATCTACCTGATGCAGCCGGGCGTCGCCACGCGCGTACGCAGCTGGGCGCCGAATGCCGGCCCCTACCACGGCTTCCTGATCACCCACGGTGAAGCGATCTCGATCGCCGACTATTTCACCGTGGTCAAGGATTCCAACGTCGAGTACCGCCCGACCGTTCACTACTCCTATCACCCCTCCGACAATGCCCTGCTCTCCGTGCACGAGTTCTCCGGCCGCAACTACGAGATGCAGGACCGCAAACGCATCATGATGGACGACATCACCACCGGCATCGACGAACTCGGCGTACTCCTGGTGGGCCACAAGAAGAACGCCTACTGGTACGGCTCGCAACTGGGCATCGACGAAGCACGCAAGCTGGCGCCATACAACAGCGCAACGACCCTGCAGGTTACTGTCGCCGTGCTCTCGGGCATCGTGTGGGCCATGGAGAACCCCAACCGCGGCGTAGTCGAACCCGACGAGATGGATTTCAAGCGTTGCCTTGAGATCTGCCTGCCCTACCTCGGCCCGGTCGTTGGCCAGTACACCGACTGGACGCCGCTCAGTGACCGGGAGCGGTTGTTCCCGGAAGACCTCGATAAATCGGATCCTTGGCAGTTCAAGAACGTGCGGGTCAGCTGAGGCGCAGGCGCGATCGGGCGGGCGGGTACGAGATTTCAACTATCACGTAGGATTTTTGGCCGCCGGGCACGACGACGGTGACTTCGGCGTCCAGTGGTTTACTGAGCAGCGCGCGCGCAAGAGGCGCGTCCATGCTGATGCCGCGCTCGACATCGGCAAATTCGTCGGGCCCTACTATGTGGTGACAAACGCGTTCACCTGCGTCGTCCTCTAGCGTCACCAGCGCACCAAAAAAAACCTTCTTTGGGTCACTCGGCGGTTTGCTGACCACCACCATTCCTTCCAGCCTTTTGCGCAGGTGTCGCACGCGTGCATCGATTTCCCTGAGGCGGCGTTTTCCATAGGTGTAGTCGGCGTTTTCCGAGCGGTCGCCCTGGGCGGCGGCGGCGCAGACGGCTTGCGTGACGCGCGGGCGCTAGACGCGCCAGAGCTGTTCGAGCTCAGAGCGCAGGCGGGCCTCGCCGGCAACTGTGATGTATTTTGAACTTTGCGGTACTGGTGGGCGGTAGCGGCTCAAACGGGGCTCCGGCGGGGGCAGATGTGCAGTGGCTCACAGCGTGGCCCGTGGGGCGCGGCGTAGGCTCGGAGCCATGGGTAGCAAGTACTACGCCCATTTTATAGCCGACTCGCAACACGTTGCGCAGGCGGGTGAATGGAGTGGCGTCGTGGAATTGACCCGGCCGCTGCGCCAGCGGGCCGAAGAGTACGAACTCTCGGAAGTGCTGGCCGGCAGCATGGAACTTGAAGCCGAGGAGATCCGCATCCTGGACTGGTCTCCTCTGCACTGACGAATCCCCTGGCGGACTTTACTCCCCTCTTGTAAGTCCGCTCCTCCCATGCCCCGGCTTGCCGGGGCATTTTTTTGTACAGTGGCAGCCGTGAACGGCACTGCACTGAAATCCTGCACGCTGGGCCAGCACCAGGGGCAGTGGCTGCCTGACGGTGATTCGGCCTATGCGGCCATGAACGCACTGATCGATGGGGCGCGCGAACTCGTGTGCCTGGAGAGCTATCTGGTGCGCTGCGCGGCGCCCAACGCCGGGGTCAAGGCCCATGCCGATCCGGCCGCGCGCCTGCTGGCGACGCTGCTACGCGCTTGCGCGCGCGGCGTGCGGGTGCGCGTGCTGTATGACGCCTTCGGTTCCGAGGGCTTGCCCGCCGACTTCTTTGCGCCGCTGCGTGCGGCGGGTGGCGAGGTGCGCGTGTTCAGTGCAGCACGGCGGCTGCGTCTCTCCTGCCGCGACCATCGCAAACTCCTGGTCTGTGATGATCGCATCGCCATTGTGGGTGGCATCAACATCGCGCCCGAATATGCCGGCGATGGCATCACCCGCGGTTGGCGCGACCAGGCCTTGCAGATCGAGGGGCCGGTGGTCACGGCGCTGGCGGCGAGCTTTGCGGCAATGTATGCGCTGGCGCCGGTGAGCGCCACCGCGATGCGCACTTTTCGCCACCTGGTGCGTGCCACGGCGGTCGGCGGCGGTGCGGTGCGGCTGCTCACCAGCGGCCCGGGCTGGCCGCACGGCCGGCTGCGCCAGGCCTTGCGCGCCGATCTGCAGCGCGCCCACGCGGTGCATTGCATGGCCGCCTATTTCCTGCCGCCGGCTGGCATCCGGCGTGCGCTGCGGCGCGTGCGCCAGCGTGGCGGCGCCGTGACGCTGCTGCTGGGCGCCTTGAGCGATGTGCCGGTAGCGCGCTACGCAGCCGAGCATCTGTATGCGCGCATCCTTGCAGGCGGCGCGCGCCTGTTCGAATACCAGCCGCAGGTGCTGCACGCGAAACTGCTGGTGATGGACGACACGGTCTACGTGGGTTCCTGCAACCTTGATCGACGCAGTCTCGACATCAACTACGAGCTGCTGCTGCGGCTCGAGTGGCCGGAGCTGGCCGCGCAGGCGCGGGATTTATTTGCCGGGTCGCTGGTGCACAGCCGCGCCGTTCCCGCAGCGCAGTGGCGTGCGCGCCGGCATTGGTGGGAGCGCTGGCGTTCGCGCTTCGCCTACTGGTTGCTGACGCGCGTGGATCCGCTGCTGGCGCGCCGACCCTTGCGACCGCTGACCTGATTCACGCGCCGCCGCTCCTGCTGCGCACCACGGCACTCGCCGCGGTTGGCGTGCGACCGCTTTGCCGGTAATCTGGCGTCCTTTCCGGCCAGCGTCTGGCCAGTGGAGATTCGACATGCAAGCGATCCGGGTATTGTTGGTGGCCTCGGTGGTGGCGCTGCTCAGCGGCTGCGGTTACAACCGCATCCAGGGGCAGGATGAGACGGTCAAGGCCGCCTGGTCCGATGTGATCAGCCAATACCAGCGGCGTGCCGACCTGGTGCCCAATCTGGTGGCCACGGTCAAAGGCTATGCCGAGCAGGAAAAGAGCGTGCTGTTGGGCGTCACCGAGGCGCGCGCCAAGGTGGGCACGATCCAGGCCACTCCCGAGCTGGTCAACGACGAGGCCGCGTTCAAGAAATTCCAGGCCGCGCAGGGCGAACTGAGTTCGGCGCTCAAGAGCCTGATCGCGGTCAGCGAGAATTATCCGCAGCTGAAATCCGACCAGAACTTCCGCGACCTGCAGGCACAGCTGGAAGGCACGGAGAATCGAATCGCCGTGGCCCGTACCCGCTATATTGATGCTGTGCGCGAATACAACGTCACGATCCGCTCGTTCCCGAGCAACCTGACGGCGATGATCTTCAAGTACCAGACCAAGCCCAATTTCACGGTCGAGAACGAAGCGGCGATCGCCAAGCCGCCGACGGTCGACTTTGGCGCCGCAGCACCTGCGGGTAAACCCGCCGGACAATAGTGGGCACAGCGCGCCAGCAGACGGAGCGCGTCGGCGCGGCGACATCCGCGGCGCGCTCCGCGTCGCGACTCGCGAGCCTGCAGCTGGCGAGCCTGCAGCTTGCGCTGCTCGCGCTCGCGTGCCTGTTGTGCGCGCCGCCGTTGTGGGCGCAGAAACTGCAGCCCATCCCACGGCTGGAATCACACGTCACTGATCTGACCGGCACGCTCACGGCAGGCGAGCAGGGCGAGCTCGATCAGAAGCTCAAGGTTTTCGAAGCGCGCAAGGGCACGCAGATCGCCGTGCTGGTCGTGCCGACCGTGCAGCCCGAGACTGTCGAGCAGTATTCGATTCGCGTCACCGATGCCTGGAAACTCGGGCGCGCGAAGGTCGACGATGGCGTACTGGTATTGCTGGTCATGGACGATCACGACCTGCGCATCGAAGTCGGGCGCGGACTCGAGGGCGCGCTGACTGACGCCACCTCGAACCGCATCGAAGATGAGACCATGATCCCGCTGTTCAAGCAGGGGCAATTCGGCGCGGGTCTCAACGCCGGCGTCGATCAGATCATCAAGGTCTGCGACGGCGAGCCGCTGCCGCCACCCGATACGGGCTGGAAGGGCGGTGCCGGCGCACTGTGGAATGCGCTGCCCGGATTGTTCATCGGCTTCATGGTCGCCTCAGCCATCCTGCGTGCGATCTTCGGCCGCTACCTCGGCGCCGCGGCCAGCGGTGGGCTGCTCGGTGCCATCGTGTGGTTCATCGGCAAGACCCTGCTGCTGTCCATGGGCCTCGGCGCGGCCGGATTCATGCTCGCGTTGCTGCTCGGCCTGGGCGGTGGCGGCTGGGCCTCGGGTGGTCGTGGCGGCTTCGGTGGTGGATTTGGCGGAGGACTGGGCGGTGGCGGTTTCGGGGGTGGAGGCTTTGGCGGCGGCGGCTTCAGCGGTGGCGGTGGCAGTTTCGGGGGCGGTGGCGCCTCGGGGCGCTGGTAATGGTGCTCGCACGCGCCTGGCGCCATGCGCTCGCCTCACTGCAACCTGCAGGGCGGCGGCTCAGCGGCGCGGCACTCGATCGCATCGAGGCCGAGATCGTGCGCGCCGAGGCGAGTCATGCCGGCGAGATCCGCATCGCCATCGAGACCGCGCTGACGGCCGCGCAGCTCTGGCAGGGCCTGGCCCCACGCACGCGCGCACTGCAGGTGTTCTCCGCTCTCGGCATCTGGGATACCGAGCGCAACAACGGTGTGCTGATCTACCTGCTGCTGGCCGATCGCAGTGTCGAGATCGTCGCCGATCGTGCCATTGCGGCGCTGGTGCCCGAGGCGGAATGGCGCTTGTTGTGCCGTGCGGTCGAAGAGCGCTGTCGCGCCGGCGAACTGGGCGAGGCCGGTTGCGAAGCGGTACGCGGCGTTGCGGCAGTGCTGGGCCGGCATTTCCCCTCCAGTGGTGGCGATCGCGACGAACTGCCCAATCAGCCGGTACTTCTCTAGAATTGCCGTCGTGAACCGCTTCCGTACCACGCTCGAGATTCCGGTCATGCTGGCAGCCCTGCTGCTGGCGGGCTGCTCGCTGATCAACGCGCCCTGGAAGAAGCAGCCGCCACCGCCGCCGCCCGTGGTGGTCGCGCCGCCGCCGGTGGCGCCTGCACTGCCGCTGCCCGTGGCGACCCACAAGTTCACGCTGGGCGCCGACGAAGACGTGGTGGGCGAGCTGCAGCTCACCACCGCATCGAAGGAAGACACGCTGCCCGACATCGCGCGACGCTTCAATGTGGGTTACGAAGAGATCGTGCGCGCCAATCCTGGCGTCGATCCCTGGGTGCCCGGGGCTGGTCGCAAGGTCGTGGTGCCGACGCGCTTTGTATTGCCCAATGCTCCGCACGAGGGCGTGGTCATCAATCTGGCGGCGATGCGGATCTACTACTACCCCAAGCATGGCAAGAACGAACCGCAGCTCGTCTACACGCACCCGATCGGCGTCGGCAAGGTGGGCTGGCAGACGCCCGAAGGTGTCACCAAGATCATCGCGCGCGAGAAAGATCCGACCTGGCGTCCAAGTGCCGGCGTGCGCAAGGAACACCAGGAAAACGACGATCCGGTGCCGGCCGTGGTGCTGCCGGGCCCCGACAATCCGCTCGGCAAGTACAAGTTCACGCTCGGCTGGCCGAGCTACCTGATCCACGGCACCAACAAACCCTATGGCGTGGGCCTGCGATCCAGCCACGGCTGCATCCGGCTCTATCCCGAGGACATTGAGAAGTTCTACCAGGCCATACCGATCGGCACCCAGGTGCGCGTCGTCAACCAGCCGTTCCTGTTTGGCTGGCACCAAGGCCAGTTGTACCTGCAGACCTATACTATTTTCGAAGACGACCAGCGTAGCTCCGAGAAGGCACGCAAGCTCCTGCTGCAGAAATCCATGACGCCACGGCTGGAGAAGCTGTTGAAGGCGGCGCACGCCGAAGTGGACCCGGATGTGGTCGGTCAGATGACCCGTGCGCCGCGCGGCCTCGTGGTGCCGGTGAGCGCGCAGGCCGGGAGTGTGGATGCGGTGCTGGCCGCGGCGCCGCTGGTGCAGAACCGCATTCCCGCAGGCGCCAACTGGAACGGTGCCGACGAAGTCGACGGCGATGCGCAGAGTTTCCAGCAGCTGCTCTCAGAGCGCGAGCCCCAGGCGACGCAGGCCACGCCGGCCAGCAATGCCACAGCCGCTAAACCACAGGGCTGAGCAGGCCGGCGCAGGCGCGTCCGCGGCCCTTGTGCCCGCACTGGGCGCGCCTGCACCGATCGCCAGGCTACCCAGCGGTGTCACGGCCTTCATCGGTCGTGCACTCAAGGGGCCGCTGAATACGCCGGTACCGATCGCCTCGTTTAGCGACTTCCAGCGCGTCTTTGGCGGCCTGTGGCAGCCCGCGCCGCTGGCCTATGCACTGGAACAGTATTTCGACAATGGCGGCCGCCAGGCCATCGTAGTGCGCGTGGCGAACGCTGCGCGCGCGCCCACGCTGCGCCTGCCGGCCGGCAGCGGCTCGCTGCGCTTGCGCGGCTGCGCGCCCGGTACGCGCGAATACCTGCGCGCGGCCGTCGACTACGATGGCATCGCCAGCGATGAGCCAGACCTGTTCAACCTGGTATTGCAACGCCTGCGCGCTCGCGATTCAGAACTGGTGGACGAGCAGGAAAGCTTCCGCCGTGTCTCGGTGCGTGCCGCCGCGGCCAACAGCGTAACCCGCGCGTTGAGCGATGCCCGCCTGATGAAGGTCGAGGGCCCTATGCCCACGCAGCGGCCCGATGCCACGGCCTCGGTGCACAGCGATGGCGTGCACCGCTACCTCAACGCGCAGGGCGACGGCGCCGATGGCGCGCAGCTGTGCGACTACGACCTGATCGGTGATGCGCGCTCGCGCAGCGGCCTGTTCGCGCTGCTCGATGCGCCGCGCTTCGATCTGCTGTGCGTGCCGCCGCTCTCGCGCGAGCGCGATCCGGGGCCTGCCACCTGGCTGGTGGCGGCGCGCCTGTGCCGCTCGCGCCAGGCGATGCTGCTGGTCGATCCGCCGCGCAGCTGGGACAGCGCCGCCGCAGCGCTCACCGGCGCCGCCAGCTGGGCGCTGCACAGCGAGGATGCCATCATGTATTTCCCCTGGCTGCAGGGCCAGGATCGGCTGCGCGGGCGCAGCGAGCTGTTCGCACCCAGCGCCGCCGCGGCCGGCATGCTCGCGCGCGGCGACGAGTCCAGCCCGCTGTGGGCCGCCGCCGCGGGCACCACGGCGTTGCTGCGACCTTCGTTGCGACTGGCGCAACCCATCGACGAAATTGCGCGCGCCCAGCTCGAGCGGCTGGGCATCAACTGCATCGATGCGGTGCGCGTACCGCCGGGCGTGCCGCGCAGTGCCCGCACCCTGGTGCCCGAGCACGCGATCCACGCGGCCGGGCAGCTGTTGCCGGCGCGTCGCCTCGGCCTGTGGCTGCAGGCCTGCATCCTCGAGGGCACGCGCTGGTGCGCCCAGGCGGGAGCCGGGCCCGAGCTGTGGCGCTGCGCTGCGCAGCAGGTGGAAGAGTTCCTGGCGGCACTGGGCGATGCGGGCGCTTTTGCCGGACGCGATGACCAGGAGCGTTACTACGTGATCTGCGATCGACGCCTGAACGATCAACAGGGCGCACCCGGACGCTGCGCGCTGTTGTTCGGATTCGCGAGCCTGCGACCGGCGGAATTCCAGAGTTTCCTGATCACGCATTCGACGGAGCATGCGCGCGTGCGTCCGGTGAGCCTCAATCGCCTCGCCAATCTCAGCGCCCGCGAAGCCGAGCTGATTGAGACCGCGATACTGCGCCAGCTGGTCACGGAGCCCGCCCATGTGCCGCCTGCGGGCAGGGTATGATGAGCGGATGCAAAGCCTGATTCCGGGCGCGAATAGTGCCTGAGCGTTACGTCATCTTTTCCCACGGCAAGGAGGGCGAGCCGTGGAGCCGCAAGATTTCGGGTCTCGCGCAGATCGCCCGCAGCGAAGGGTATCGAGCCGATTCGCTCGACTATCGCGGGGTCGATTCACCGCGCGATCGCGTCACCATGCTGGTCGAGTACTGCCAGAAACTGCCGGGCGACCTGGTGCTGGTGGGCTCGAGCCTTGGTGGCTACGTGGCGGTCGCGGCCGCCTCGCTCCTGCATGCACGCGGCGTCTTCCTGCTGGCCCCAGCGCTGCTGATGGCAGGGCTGCCGGCGCTGCGGCCGCGGGTGATCGATTGCCCGACCAGCATCGTGCACGGCTGGCGCGACGATGTGGTGCCGCTCGATCACAGCGTGCGCTTCGCGCGCGAGTACCGCGCCACGCTGCACCTGCTCGACACCGACCATCGCATGTACGACCGGCTGCCCTTCGTGAATCACCTGTTCGAGCAGTTCCTGATCGACGTCGACATGCACGAGGGATTCCGCTGAGGCCGGTCACCTTAAGGCCACTTGTGCCATGCAATCATTGATCGCCAGGTTTTTTGCCTTGTGGGTGCGCGCGCGGCTCGAGCCGGCTGATACTGCCGCGCGCCTGGCGGCCAGCAGCGCCCCGGCGTGCTATGTGCTCGAACGGCGCAGCGCGGTCGACCTCGCGGTGCTGCGCGACCTGTGCGCGCGCGAACGCCTGCCGCGCCCGCTGCGCCGGCTGCTGGGCGCGCGGCCCGCCGCGGGGCGCGCCGCCTTCGCACTCGAACGACCGGTAGGGCTGTGGCGCTCGCGCCTCGACCGGCGCACGCCCGCACAACTGCTGGCCCTGGTGGAGGCGCTGCGCGCCGATCCCACTGCCGATATCGCACTGGTGCCGGTAGCGGTGTTCTGGGGCCGCGCGCCGCAGAAGGAACGTTCGCTGATCCGGTTGTTGCTGTCCGAGAGCTGGAGCATCGGCAGCCGCCTGCGCCGTGGCTTCACGGTGCTGGTGAACGGCCGCAGTGTGATCGTGCAGTTCGGCGAACCGCTGTCATTGCGCAGCACGCTCGATGAGAGCGCAGACACGGCGCTCGCCGCGCGCCGCGTGGTGCGCACGCTCCGCGCGCAACTGGCGCGCGCCCGCGCGGCCCGCATCGGCCCGGATCTCTCGCACCGGCGCACGATCGTGGCCGAGGTGTTGCGCTCGCGCGCGGTGCGCCAGGCGGTGGCGCAGCAGGTACGCGATCGCAATGGCGGCAGCCGCCGCCAGGGCCTGCTCGAGGCGCGCCGCTGCATCGAGGAGATCGCCGCCAACTATTCCCATCCCTTTGTTACTTTCGCTTCGGGCCTGCTCACACGCGTGTGGAACCGCCTGTACGACGGCGTGGATTTCACGCACGCCGAGACGCTGCAGCAGGTGGCCGACGGCAACGAGATCGTCTACGTGCCCTGCCATCGCAGCCACACCGACTACCTGCTGCTCTCCTACGTGATCTACCAGCGCGGCTACGCCATTCCGCACGTCGCCGCCGGTGTGAATCTCAATCTGCCGGTGGTCGGGCGCTTCCTGCGCAAGGGCGGCGGGTTCTTCATCCGCCGCAGCTTTCGCGGCAACTCGCTCTACACCGTGGTGTTCATGCAGTACCTGGCCGCGATCATGGCGCGCGGCCACTCGATCGAGTATTTCATCGAGGGCGGACGCAGCCGCAGCGGGCGCCTGCTGGCGCCGATGACCGGCATGCTGTCGATGACGGTGCGCAGCTTCCTGCGCCAGCCGCGCCGGCCGGTGGTGTTCGTGCCGGTGTATTTCGGTTACGAGCGCATCTGGGAAGGCGCGACCTACATCGGTGAGCTCTCCGGGCGGCCCAAGGAAAAGGAATCGGTCGGCGGCCTGCTGCGCAATCTCCATCGCCTGCGCGAGCGCTTCGGTCGCGTGCACGTGAACCTGGGCGAGCCGATCATGCTCGATGCACTGCTCGATCAGCATGCCGGCGAGTGGCGCAATCGCGCGGCCCGCGAGGCGGAGCGGCCGCGCTGGATAGGGCCGCTGGTCGATGACCTGGCGACGCGCGTGATGTGCAATATCAACGCTGCGGCCACCATGACGCCGGTCAACCTGCTGGCAATCGCGATGCTCAGCACGCCGCGCCAGACCCTGATGTGCGCTGATTTGGAGCAGCAGCTCGCCACGCTCCAGGCGGTGCTGCGCGCCGTGCCCTACAGCGACCGGGTCACGCTGACCGACATGGCACCGTCCGCGATCATCGACTACGGCGTGGCGCTCAAGCTGATCACGCGCGAGAGCCATCGTGCCGGCGAGTTCGCGCGCATGGATCCGCAGAACGCGGTGCTGGCCACCTACTATCGCAACAACGTGCTGCACCTGGTGGCGCTGCCCTCGCTGGTCGCCTGCTGCTTCCTTGGCAACGCGGCGCTGCGCCTCGAGGACATCCAGCGTTTCGGCAATCGTATCTACCCGTACGTCGCGGCCGAACTGTTCCTGCGCTGGAGCGAGGCGGAGGTCAGCGACGAATTTGCGCGCGTACTCGCGGCGCTGGCGCAGTGTGGCCTGCTCGAGGATTGCGGCGCAGGGGTATGGCGCCGCCCGCCGCCGAGTTCGGCGGCCGCCATGCAGTTGTCGTGGCTGGCGCAGGCGACCATCCAGACCATCGAGCGTTATTACCTCGCGATCGCCTCGCTGATCCGCGCCGGCAGTGGCAGCATCACGCAAAAGGTGCTGGAGGAGCGCTGCCAGCTGCAGGCGCAGCGCATGTCACTGCTGCACGGATTCAATTCGCCCGAGTTCTTCGATCGCACGCTGTTCGGCAACTTCATCGACCGGCTGCGCGAACGCACCGTGCTGCGCACCAATGGCGCGGGTTGTCTGGAGTTCGACGAGGTGCTGCTGCGCGTCGCCGACGATGCCGAGATCGTGCTCTCAGAGCAGATCCGGCACTCGATCCTCCAGGTCACCCACGGCTGAGGATCAGCCCAGCTTGGGCCACAGCCAGCCGAAGATGCCGGCAGTGAGCAGGCCGAACACTAGCCCGTCGAACATGCCGGTGAGCGTCATGCGCCAGTTGCGCCGGTACCAGATCGAGGCCTGCGGCAGCGCCATTGCGTAGGCGACGAAGGCGCTGAAGCCAACGATGCGGAACACCGACAGGTAGTTCGCGCCCGGCGCCAGCTCGCGCCCGGCGATGTAGGCGCAGAACACGCCGACCACCACCAGGTAGATGAACCACTGCAGCAGGCTCTTGCCCATCGCCATGCCGCCGGGCGCCACGCTCAGCAGCACCAGCGGGCCCTTGTTGACCTTCTCCACATACTCGGGGCTGCGCATGTGCTTCATTGAGTCGGCTTTGGGTGCGGCGTAATCGCCGTCCGGGATCTTCAGCTCGCGCAGCGCATTGAGCAGTGCATTCTGCTGTGGCGCGGCGCGCAGGTCATTCCAGTGATAGCCCAGGAACATGTGCATGATCGAACTGACGACGAACACCGCCAGTGCGGCCACCAGTATCGGCAGCCAGAGCGAAGCGAGCGCAACCATGAGTACCTCCCGTTTGCTGCGGAGTGACTATTCGTCGCCACGCACCATGCGCCGCAGTCGCTTGGTGCGTTGTTGATGAACCTTGCCGGCGATGCGCCGTTCGTTGGCGCCGCGCGTCGGGCGCGTGGCGCGGCGTACCTTGGGCACGATGCGCGCGCGGGCGATCAGCTCGCCGAGCCGCTCGAGCGCCGCACGCCGGTTGCCTTCCTGGGTGCGATGGCTGCGGGCGATGATCAGGATGTCACCCGCTGCGGTGAGCCGGTGGCCTGCGAGCGCGCGCAGTCGCGCCTTGGTGCCTGCATCCAGCGCCAGGGTACCCGCGAGGTCGAAACGCAGTTGCGCGGCGCTCGCGACCTTGTTGACGTTCTGGCCGCCGGGTCCGGCGGCACGCACGAAGCTGAAGCTGATATCGCCCTCGGGTATGTCGGGCGTCGCGTTCATGCGTCGCGCGGATCGCGAAGCAGGCGCACATCGTGCTGCGAAACCGGAATCGTGATGCCCGCGTCGCGGAACAACCGCCAGATCCTGCGATTCACATCCGAGCGCACGTTGTTGACGCCGTTCTCGGGGTCGGCAATCCAGAAGCGCAATTCCAGGTCCATGCCGAAATCGGCAAATTGCATCAGCCGTGTCACGGGCGCCGGATCATGCAGTACGCGCCGATGCCCCTCGATGGCCTGCATCAGTATCGACAGCGCCAGCTCCGGATCGTCGCGATAGCTGATGCGCACCGGCAGCTTGATGCGCACCTTGCGATCGGAGTAACTCCAGTTGATCACCGCATTGGTGATCAGGTTCTGGTTCGGCACCAGCGTCTCGACGCCATCGCGATCGCGCACCACCACGTAGCGGCCACGCAGTTCCTGCACCCAGCCGAAATTCTCGGTGCTGGTGCCGGCCACGCCCGTGAAGCTGATGACATCGCCGGGCTTGATCGACTTGTCGAGCAGCAGCACGAAGCCACTGACGAAATTGCTGGCGATCGCCTGCAGGCCGAATCCCAGGCCGAGGCCGATCGCGCCGGTGAGCACCGTGAGCGCAGTGAGATCCACGCCGGCGGCGTTGATGCCGAGCAGCGTGCCCATGCTGATCAGGAAGAAGTAGCTGAATTTCGAGATGCCGATGCGGGTGGAGAGCGCCACGCTGTCGAGCTTCATCACGCGCCGCTCAATGGCGCGCGCGATCACGCTCATGATCACCACGAAGCCCGTGACCACGAACAGCCCCTTGAGGAGCGACCAGAGCGAGAACTGCGTCTTGCCCGGCAACAGATCGATGCTGTCGAGCGCGCGCTCGATGACATCGAACCAGCCGACCACCTGGAAGGCGATCGCCAGCCAGATGAACAGGGTCAGGCGCGCTTCCCACTTGTGCACCCAGGATTGCGGCCCGACCAGCAGGCCGATCGCAAAGGTGCCGAGGCGCACCAGCAACAGCGCCGCGGCCAATTGCAGGCCCATGTCCAGCACGGTGGTGTTGAAGCTGCGCGCCACGTAGAGCGCATGCGCGCCGAGCAGCAGGATCAGCGCGCACAAGGCCGGCGTCAGCACCACCGAGGCTTCGAGCGCAGTGGCCTGCCACGCGATGCGCGGCGCGGCGCGGCGCTGGCAGGCGAGGCGCGCCGCATGACCGACCAGCACGGCGAGCGCGACGGCCACAATGAGGATCAGGATCTGAGCCAGGCACTGCGGCGTCGACAATTGCGCCAGGGAATCTTGCAGCGTTTCATTCAGGGTGTTCATGGGACCGGCGTTCAGGCGTTGAGATCGGGAATCAGCTGGCTCTCGAGCAACAGGATCTGGTCCTTGAGCATCAGCTTGCGTTTCTTCAGGCGTTTGAGCTGCAGTTCATCCACGTGTATGTCGAGCGAGAGCCGGGAGATGACTTCATCGAGATCGCGATGCGCAATGCGCAGCTCGCGCAATTTCTGGATATTGCGGAACAGCTCGCGGTCAACATTGTCACCGGACTCAGTCATGGCTATGCAGGCTGTGGCGCCTCGGCCGGCGTGAAGCCGAGCAGCTGGGTTATAGGAGTAATGCCGTCGGGTAGCTTAAGCCAGCGACCGAGCGGGCGCCACGGCAGGCCGGGCTCGTGGAAATCCGAGCCCAGCGAGCCCGCCAGCGCGCAGCGGCGCGCCAGCGACGCGGCCTGGGCGGCATCGGCCGGGCCCATGCCGGGCAGGCTCACTTCGATACCGGCGCCCCCGTGCTCGCGAAACTGACTGCACAGCTCGCGCAGGGCGCCGGCCGAGAGTTTGTAGCGATGCGGATGCGCCAGCACCGCCAGCCCGCCGGCACGCGTGATGACCTCGATGCAGGCCTCGGGCGTGGGCCATGCCGGCGGCACCGCCGCGCGCTGGCCTCGGCCCAGGTAGCCTTTGAAGGCATCCTCGACATCGGCGACCACACCGGCGGCCACCAGCGCCCGCGCCACGTGCAGGCGCGTGGGCGTGCCGGGGCTGGCCAGCACGGGTCCGATGAGCCCGGCCCCATCCAGTCCGCAGCGTGTCAGGCGCTCACCGATAGCCTGTACCCGCGCGACACGCAGCGCACGCACGGAACGCAGGTGCTCCACGAGCTGCGGCGTATCGGGCGCCACCCGCAGGCCGACAATGTGCAGCTCGCGCCCGCGCCAGGTTGAACTGAGTTCGCAGGATGGCAGGAACTGTATGCCGTGTGTGCGGCAGGCCTCGGCCGCGCTGGCGCAGCCGGTAGTAGTGTCGTGATCGGTCAGCGCCAGCAGTTGCACCGCGCGTTGCGCGGCCAGCTCCACCAGCTGCGTGGGCGTAAGCGTGCCATCAGAATGGTCGCTGTGCGTGTGCAGGTCGACGCGCGCGTCCACGGCCTCAGGCTTCACTGGCCAGCGCCAGCCAGTCGCGGCTGTCGTCGGCCCAGCACAGGAACGAAGGGTTCAGCAGCGTGTGGCGCGCGTTGTAGCGCAGCGGCGCGCCATCGAGGCCCACGACGCGCGCGCCCGCGGCTTCGACGACCGCCTGGCCGGCAGCAGTATCCCACTCGCTGGTTGGCGACAGGCGCGGATAGAAATCGGCACGGCCTGCCGCGAGAAAGCCGAATTTCAGCGCACTGCCGACACCCACGAGCGTGTGCTCGCCCAGGCGTGCGAGCAGCGCATCGAGGCTTGCGCCGCGATGCGAGCGGCTGGCCAGTACGCGCGGTGGCTCCTCGGCGGGCACAGTGGCCTGCAAGGCCGAATGTCGGCCCTGTTCATCGACCAGCCAGGCACCGGCGCCGCGCGCTGCAGCATAGAGCTGCCCTGTGGCCGGCGCATACACCACGCCCAGCACCGGCTGGTGTTCGTGCACCAGTGCGATGTTGACGGTGAACTCGCCGTTCTTCTTGACGAACTCGCGTGTGCCATCGAGCGGATCGATCAGCCACAGCGATGGCCACTCGCGGCGCGCGGCGGTTTCTTCCGCCGGCGATTCTTCGGAAAGTTGTGGCAGCTGCGGTGTGATGCGCGCGAGGCCTTCGCCGATCAGCCGATGGGCCGCGAGATCGGCGGCCGTGAGTGGCGATTGATCATCCTTGAGCGTGACGCTGAAATCGCGCGCATAGACCGCCATGATCTCGGCGCCCGCCGCGCGCGCCACGGCGATCACCTGCGGCAGCAGGTCGTAGGGGCGTTGCAGGTCGATGCTCATGGGCCCCATGATACCTAAGCATATGAACGGACATGGCAACGGCAGCGCGCTGAGCAGCGCCCAATGGGATTCAGTCGATCACGTGCTGCTGGACCTCGACGGCACGCTGCTGGACCTCGATTTCGACAACCACTTCTGGCAGGTGCTGGTGCCGCGCGTGTGGGGCGCCGTGCGCGGCCTGGACGAAGCCGCGGCGGCGCGCGAGCTGCAGCCGCGTTTCGCGGCCTGCTTGGGTACGCTCCCCTGGTACAGCACCGAATACTGGAGCCGCGAGCTGGGCCTCGACATCGCCGCGCTCAAGCGCGAGGACGCCGATCGTATCCGCTGGCTGCCCGGTGCGCAGCGCTTCCTGGCCGAGGCGCGTGCGCGCGGCAAGCAGCTAGTGCTGCTCACCAACGCGCATCCCGAGGCCCTGGCCATCAAGCACGAACGCACCGACGTGCTGACGCATTTCGATCACAGCTACAGTTCGCACACGCTGGGGGCGCCGAAGGAAGACGCGCGCTTCTGGCAGGCGCTGCGCGCGGTGCTGCCGCATGATCCGGCGCGCTGCCTGTTCGCGGACGACAGTGCCACGGTGCTGCGCGCCGCGCATCAGGCGGGCATCGGACTGGTGCGGGCGATACGGCGACCCGACAGCGTGCGGCAGGCGCATGCACACGAGGAGTTCTGCGCGGTGGATGCGCTGGTGGAATTGCTGGAACCGGCTGCCGGCTAGCGGCCGCCTGAGCCAGCACAGGTCTCAGCGATCAGCCGATCGCGGCAATGGCGCGACGCAGTTCCGACAACGCGCTGCGCAGGGTCGCCGCCACCGTGGCGTCGGCGATCATGCCGTCTTCATCCAGGCCCTTGCCCAGCAGCGGAACGGCAAGCGACGCCGGTTCGACGATGACTGCCGCCATGGTGCGCAGCGTCTCGCGCAGCGCGGCATCCGCGGTCCAGGAACGCGGCGAGGTATTCAGTACCGCCACACGCTTGCCTACGAAAGGCGGATAGCCCACCAGCCAGTCGAGCGCATTCTTGATCGTGCCGCTGACGCCGTGCGCGTACTCGGGGCTTGCGAGCACCAGGCCGTCGGCCGCGGCCACGGCGCGCTGGAATGCCAGCACACTGGCAGGAGAGTTCGCCTCGCAGTCGGGATTGAACAGTGGCAGTTCGCCCAGTCCGCCGTAGACCTGCACATCGATACCGGTCGGCGCGAGCCGCGCCGCGGCACGTAGCGCCGCAGAGTTGATCGAGGCCGCGCGCAGGCTTCCAGAGAGCGCCAGTATCTTCATACGCAGGCTACGTGGTTCCCAGGCTTAAGAAAGCTATAATACCAGCGCACTCCGCCGCGACTTCAACGGAGAACTTCATGTCCAAACTCTTTGGCGACAGTCAACGCAGGCTGCAGCGCGAGTTCGATACCGAGCGTCTCGCGGACCGGATCGAAGAGCGGCTGTTCCGTGAGCACATCACCAGCGACGATCGCGCCTTCATCGAAGGCCTGGACATGTTCTTCCTCGCAACCACCGATGCCAGCGGGCATCCGAACTGTTCCTACAAGGGTGGTGACCCGGGCTTCGTGCGCGTGCTCGACGAGCATACGCTGGTGTTCCCCAACTACGACGGCAATGGCATGTACCTGTCGATGGGCAACGTGGCGGAGACCTCGCAGGTCGGGTTGCTGTTTATTGATTTCGAAAACCAGAAGCGTTTGCGTGTGAATGGCCGCGCCAGCATCGCGCCCGCCGGCACGATCGAGCCAGGCTACCTGGAAGCGCAATTCGTGGTGCGGGTCGCGGTGCGCCAGGTGTTTCCGAACTGTCCGCGCTATATCCACAAGCTGCAGCGGGTGGAACGCTCGAAGTTCGTGCCGCGTGCGGACGTGTTCACGCCGGTGCCGGGCTGGAAGCGCATGGACTGGGCCTGCGATGTGCTGCCCGCGGGCGATCCGGCGCGCACGCCCGAGCCGCGCTGAGCCGGCCTCAGATTTCCAGGCGGCCGTCGAACACTGCTACGCAGCGACCGCCGACGTACACGGTTGCAGTGCCGTTGCTCCCCGGCACGGTGCGGCCCAGCAGCAGGCTCGGGCGCCCCATGTCCACGCCTTGGTGTACGCGCCAGAGTTGCTCGCCGCGCGCCCCGGCATCGAGGGTGGCGAGCAAGGCGATGCAGGCGGCCGTAGCGCTACCCGTGGCCGGATCTTCCGGGACCCCATCGAGCGGCGCGAACATGCGCGCGTGCAACACGGTTGCTGCCGTGTCGCCAGCGACAGCCGCAGTTGCTGCGGGCGTCTCGCGCACATAGGTGTACACGCAGTCCGCGCCATCCAGCGGCAGCAGCGCTTCGTGTGCAGCGACATCGGCGCGCGCCGTGCGCAGTGCCTCGCGCGAGTTCAGCTCCGCCACCAGGAAGGGCAGGCCCACCGAGACCACCTGCGGCGCGTGCCGATCCGTGGCGATGGCGCTGACCGGCAGCGACAGGCACGCGGCCGCGGATTGCGGTGACACCACGCTGCGGCGGCTCAGTGCTTCGGGCGCGCGCAATTCCGCGCCGATGACTGCGCCACTCGCACTGCCGCCGGCGGCGTCAGCTGTGCGCTCGCGCAACAGCGTGATAGGCACCAGCCCGGCCCGCTCCTCGAACACGAAAGTCTCCGCATCAGGCAGGCCCAGTCGCTGCCGTTCGTGCGCGAGCACGAACGCGGTGCCCACATTGGGATGCCCCGCAAAGGGCACTTCGACGCGCGGCGTGTAGATGCGCACCTGCGCGGTATGCATGGCATCGCACGGCGGCAGCACAAAAGTGGTTTCGGAATAATTGAATTCGCGGGCGATGGACTGCATCTGCGTGTCGGTGAGGCCGACCGCGTCCAGCACCACCGCCAGCGGATTGCCGCCGAACAGCCGGTCGGTGAAGACATCAGCGGTCACATAGCGTCGTTGCATCGTGCAATGATATCCGGTATGTGGCATCTGCGTGGCTTGGCGATTCTGGTGTTGGCGTGCACGGCGACCCTTGCGCGCGCCGAGCCCGTGGCCATCACCTTTGATGATCTGCCGCTCAACGGCGAATTGGCGCCGGGCATGACGCGTGCCGGCATCGTGCGCGATGTGCTCGCGGTGCTGAAAGCCGCGCAGGTTCCAACTACCTTCGGATTCGTGAATGCCGCGCGCTTCGAGGGTAGTGCGGATGGCGCGCAGGCCCTGCGCCTGTGGGTTGACGGCGGCCAGCGCGTGGGCAATCACACTTATGCGCACGGCGATCTGGTCGGCGAGTCAGCCGAGGAATTCATGGCCGACGTGCGTCGCGATGAGCCGGTGCTTGAGCTGCTCGATCCCGCGCACGATTGGCATTGGCTGCGCTATCCCTATTTGCACGAGGGCAACACCCACGCCAAGCGGCATGCGGTACGCGCGGCGCTGGCGGTGCGCGGCTATCGGATTGCGCAGACCACGCTCGACTACGAGGACTACCTGTGGAACAGCCCCTATGCGCGCTGCCTGGCGCGGCACGATGAACGGGCGATTGCCAGCCTGCGCGCTGGTTATCTCGCGATCGCCGCGCAGTATCTGGATGCCGACCGCCAGCTGGCGCAGCTTTTGTACGGCCATGAGGTCAGCCATGTGCTGCTGCTGCACCTGGGCGCCTTCAGCAGCGCGATACTGCCGGATCTGCTGCAGTTGCTGCATGCCAAGGGTTTCACGCTGGTCACGCTCGAGCAGGCGCAGCGCGACCCAGTGTATGCCACCGATCCCGATGGCGTGGAGCCCGAAAGCGGCACGCTGCTGGAGCAGTGGATAGCCGTGCGCAAGCTCCCCGTGCCCCCGGCGCCTGCCAAGCCCTATCGGGAACTCGAAACCCTGTGCAAGTGACGGCGGCGCGCGCCGGGAGGTGACGCAGCGCTGCTCAGTGGCGTTCTGCAAACAGGCCAAGTCGTCGCAACAGGGGCGTGATCGTCAGACCCTGCACGAATACCGAGAACACCACGACCGAGTAGGTGATCGTGATAAGGGTCTCGCGATCGGGCATATCCGCAGGCAAGGCGAGTGCGAGCGCCAGCGCCAGTGCGCCGCGCAGCCCGCCCCAGAACAGCACGTGCTGCTGCGCGCGCGACACTTTCAGCCGGCTGCCGGCGAACAGTGCGCACAACGGATAGATCGCCAGCGCGCGACCCAACGAGACCAGCGCAATGGCCGCCAGGATCGGCGCCCACAGCGCGGCGAAATGCTGCTGCGCCAGCTGTGCACCGATCAGCAGGAAGATCAGCGAATTGGCCAGGAAGGCCACGTATTCCCAGAAAATCTCCAGGCTGCCATCGCGCGCTGTGCCATCTTCAGCGCTCGCGCCGGCAGCGCTGGCTGCGCCGCTGTCGACACGCGGCGCCCGATTGCCGACCACCAGGCCCGCACCGAGCGCCGCCAGCACGCCCGAGCAATGGAAATGCTCGGCGAGAAAAAATGCTCCGTAGGCGCTAAGCGTGCTGAGCGTGAATTCCACCAGGTGATCGTCGGTGCGTCCGGCCAGCAGCAGAAAGGCCCATCCGGCCAGCACTCCTGCCACGATGCCGCCGCCCACTGCCAGCAGCAGTGACATGGCGATGGCACCTGGGTTCGCCGCGGCGCCCGTGAGCAGTGCGAGTGCGCTGACGAAGGCGACGGCCGCGGTGGCATCGTTCAGCAGACTCTCGGATTCGATCAGCAGGCGCACCCGGCCGTGCACGCCGGCTTCCTTGAAGGTGGCAATGACCGAGACCGGATCGGTGGCCGCGATCAGGATGCCGAACACGCAGGCATTGCCCCAGCTCCAGGAGCAGCCGTAGCGCATGCCGGCAGCGGTGACGGCTGCGGCCAGCAGCACACCTACCGTGGCCAGCAGCGTCACCACCGGCAGTTCGCGACGCAGTTCAGTCCAGCGTATGCACAGAGCCGCCTCGAAGATCAACGGCGGCAGGAACAGCGAGAAGATGAGATCGCGCGAGAGTTGCAGATCGATGCGCGCATGAACCAGGTGCAGGCCCATGCCGGCGAGTACCAGTCCCACCGTGTAGGGCAGGTGCAGCCGGCGCGTGAGCATGGCCACCAGCGCCGAGACGAACAGCAGCAAACCCAGTTGCGTGATATCCGTGGCCATCGCGCGCGCTTCGCCGTGGCGCTGAGTGCGGCCGCGTCAGCGGCGGCGCGGCGGTCCGCGTCGGCCGCCGGCTGGCGGTCGGCCACCACCACCGCCGCCGCCGCCGCCGTCACCACCGCGCCGCGTTGGCCGCCCCTGGAAATCGCGCGGTGTGTGTGGCGGCATATCGAGCTTCGGCAGCGTGCTGGCGTCGTACTTCTCGACCGCAATCTTGTGGCCGATGAAGTTCTCGATGTCGGGCAGCGAGATCGCGTATTCCTCGCAGCCGAAACTGATGGCATCGCCATCGGCGCCGGCGCGCGCGGTGCGGCCGATGCGGTGCACGTAGTCGGCACTGTCCTGCGGCAGGTCGTAGTTGAACACATGGCTGACATCGGGGATGTGCAGGCCGCGCGAGGCGACATCGGTGGCAATCAGTACCGCGAGCTCGCCCTCGTGAAACTGGCGCAGGAAGCGCAGGCGCTTGGGCTGCGGCACATCGCCCGAGACTGCCTGGGCGCTGAAGCCGTTCGCGCGCAACACAACTTCGAGCCGTTCGGCCACGCGCTTGGTGTTGACGAACACCATGGTGCGATGGGCCTCGAATTGGCGCAGCAGCGCCACCAGCAGCGGCATCTTCTCGGGCATCGAGGGGAAGTAGATCGACTGGCGCACACGATCGATAGTCACCTTGTCGGGTTCGATGCGCACCAGCTCGGGGTTGTTCATGTGCTCGTAGGCCAGCTCCAGTACGCGCTGCGAGAGCGTGGCCGAGAACAGCATCGACTGGCGCCGATCGGGCGCCGGCAGCCGGCGCAGGATGTAACGGATGTCGGCGATGAAGCCGAGGTCAAACATGCGATCGGCTTCATCGAGTACCAATACCTGCGCATGGCGCAGGTCGTACACCCCTTGCTTGAGATAGTCGATGACGCGACCGGGCGTGCCGATCAGCACATCGATGCCATCGGCGAGCTGGCGACGCTGCTTGTCGTAGTCGACGCCGCCGAACACGACGGCGAGTGGCAGACCGGTGTGGCGACCGAGTACTGCAGCGTCCTTGTGGATTTGCACGGCAAGCTCGCGTGTGGGTGCCACCACCAGTGCACGCACCGAAGTCGGCGGACGTGATGGATCCGCGGGCTTCGAGAGCAGTGATTGATACAGCGCCACCAGGAAAGCTGCGGTCTTGCCCGTACCCGTTTGCGCCTGCCCGGCGATATCGCGGCCCGTGAGCGCGGCCGGCAGCGTCTGCGCCTGTATCGGCGTGCACATGGTGAAACCAGCTTCAACGATGCCCTGCATGAGCGTCGGGTGCAGCGGCAGGCTGGCAAAGGCCAGCGAACTCAAATGATCGTCGCTCATGTAGTAACCGGTATCCTGTTGTTCGGTATCGTTATCTGCGTCGGGGACTTGCAATGCACCCCGGAAAAGGCTAAAAATAGCGTCAACGGCGGCTCCTCTGCGCGCCAGCCAATCAACCCTGACAGGCAAGTGTACCCGCTGAGCGGCTTTCCCGCGCCATTGTCTGGCCAGGCCGCCATCACCAACTACCAACCAGCAAATAAACTTTCAAAATCGTATTTCAGCAGCGTGTCGCGGATTCCCGCCCACTGCCCTGCATCCCCAATCAAATCCAACACGGAGGCCATGTTCGCGTGAGTAACGAACACATTGTCCATACATCTGACGCCCGCTTCGAAGCAGACGTCCTCAAGTCCGATAAACCGGTATTGCTCGATTTCTGGGCCGAATGGTGCGGCCCCTGCAAGATGATCGCGCCGATCCTCGATGAGGTGGCGACCGAATATCACGGTCGCATGCGCATCGCCAAGCTCAACATCGACGAGAATCCGCAGACCCCGCCCAAGTACGGCATTCGCGGCATTCCCACCCTGATCCTGTTCAAGAACGGCACGGTCGAGGCGCAGAAAGTCGGTGCTTTGTCCAAGTCGCAATTGGCGGCTTTCCTGGAACAGCACCTGTGAGAGGGTATCTGGGCAATCAGGGCCGCAATAACAATCGCCCCAACAAAGGCCCGCGTCATGGCGGCATGCGCGACGGCAATCGCGATCCGAATCGTGGCAACGTCGGTGGCCGCATGGACGAGCAGCTGCCGGATCTCGAGCCGCTGGGTGAAGACGATGCCGAGGTGATCAGTCCGGCCGAGCTGGCGCAGTCGCGCAACTCGATGAACCTGACGGCCCTGAAGTCGAAACCGATCCATGAACTGGTGAAGCAGGCCGAGTCGATGGGCCTCGAAGGCCTGGCCCGCTCGCGCAAGCAGGACATCATTTTCTCGATCCTCAAGGCGCATGCGCGCAACGGTGAGGACATCTACGGCGATGGCGTGCTCGAGATCCTGCAGGATGGCTTCGGCTTCCTGCGCTCCGCCGATGGTTCGTACCTCGCCGGCCCCGACGATATCTACATCAGCCCGAGCCAGATCCGGCGCTTCAACCTGCGCACCGGCGATTCGGTTTCCGGCCTGATCCGCCCGCCCAAGGATGGCGAGCGCTACTTCGCGCTGCTCAAGGTCGGCGAGATCAACTACGACTCGCCCGAGAGTTCGCGCAACAAGGTGCTGTTCGAGAACCTGACGCCCTTCCATCCGACGCGGCGCCTGAAACTCGAACGCGGCAACGGCAGCACCGAAGACCTGACCGCACGCGCCATCGACCTGATCGCGCCGATCGGCAAGGGCCAGCGCGGCCTGATCGTCTCGCCGCCCAAGGCCGGCAAGACCATGCTGCTGCAGAACATCGCCACCGCGATCACGGCCAATCATCCCGAGGTGTACCTGATCGTGCTGCTCATCGACGAGCGGCCCGAGGAAGTCACCGAGATGCAGCGCACCGTGAAGGGCGAAGTGGTTTCCTCGACCTTCGATGAACCCGCTGCCCGCCACGTGCAGGTGGCCGAGATGGTGATCGAGAAGGCCAAGCGCCTGGTCGAGCACAAGAAAGATGTCGTGATCCTGCTCGATTCGATCACGCGTCTGGCGCGCGCCTACAACACCGTGGTGCCCAGTTCCGGCAAGGTGCTCACCGGCGGCGTCGATGCCAACGCGCTGCAGCGCCCGAAGCGCTTCTTCGGCGCGGCGCGCAACATCGAGGAAGGCGGTTCGCTCACCATTCTCGCCACTGCGCTGATCGACACCGGCTCGAAGATGGACGATGTCATTTACGAGGAATTCAAGGGCACCGGCAACAGCGAAATCCACCTTGACCGGCGCATCGCCGAGAAGCGTGTGTACCCGGCCTTCAACATCAACCGTTCCGGCACCCGCAAGGAAGAGTTGATCACCGATCAGGCCGAGCTCGCCAAGATGTGGATCCTGCGCAAGCTCCTGCATCCGATGGATGAGCTGGCGGCGATCGAGTTCCTGCTCGACAAGATGAAGGACACGAAGACCAACTCCGAGTTCTTCGAGGCGATGAAGCGCTGAGGGCGTGCGGGCAGTGACGCACGTCACAGCCTGCGACGTCGCCGGCCAGCGACGCTGGCGTCGGGTGTACACCGTGGGCGATCATCGCTCCATGACTGCCGCTGCCCGCCTGTTGCTGCTCTGTTCCCTGCTGGTCGCGCTCGAGGGTTGCGCTGCCCGGCGCGCGCGCCACGCGGCCGCTGCTGCGGCAGCTGCGGTGCCCAAGCCTGAGGTCGTCGAAGTCGCGAAGCCCCCGCGCCCGCCGGTGCCCGCTAGCCCGGTCACTGACCAGTTCGCGTTCCGCGCCGGCTACTACCTGGGTTCGGCCGCCACCCAAGGGCGCGTCGACCAGACGACGCCCAGCAGTACCGGCACGCCGTTCTCGCTCGAGGATGATTTCCGCATCAGCCCGCAGGCGCACCAGCTGCGCGTCGAGATGATGTTCCGCATGCGCGATCGCAACCGCCTGCGCGTCGACATGTGGGAGCTGAACCGCAACAGCGTGACTTCACCGACCCGTGACATCACCTACGGCGGCAATACCTTCACACCCGCCGACAGCGTGCGTTCGCGCTTCGACTGGCGGCAGATCGATTTCACCTACACCTACTCATTGTTGCGCGGCGAGCGCTATGAACTGGGACTTGGCGTGGGCCTGCACCTGCTGCAGGCCGAAGCCGAGGCGCAGGTGTCGGCCAGCGCCAACCGGCCGACCGCGGTGGATGAAGACTTCAGTGGCGCCGGCCCCTTCGCCACAATTGCGATCGACGGCAGCTGGCGCTTCACGCGCCGCTTTGCGTTCTCGGCGCGCGGCCAGTACCTGCGCCTGCACGTGAGCTCGCTGACTGCGTCGCTGAACGACTATCACGCCGATGTGCAGTTCCGCTGGCGCCCCAATGTGGCCATTGGCCTCGGTTACCAGAGCACGCAGACGCGCCTGGAAGTGGCCAGCAACGCCACCAACAACGGCTTCATGCGCCTGGACCTCAAGGGCGCGGAACTGTTCCTGCGCACCAGTTTCTAGCAGCCGCAAGCACGGGCTAGCCAGCCAGTGGCGCACGCGCCTGCCAACGCGCGATCCACAACACGCAGACCAGCAACGCCAGCGCACTCAAGGCCAGCGAGGCATGCACGCCGATCAGCGCTCCGGCGAAGCCGACCGTGAGTCCGCTGAGCGCGCGCAACCCCAGGCTCGCGGTGACGAACAGACCGATGGTGCGGCCGCGCTGTTCGGGCGGCGAGCGCAGCTGCACCAGCGTCTGCGCCATCGCGTTGAACGACAGTTCGCAGAAGCCGGCGGCGAACAACACCACTATGGCCAGCGGATAGCTGTGACCGAGTGCGAAAGCCATGATGCACAGGCACCAGCTGCCAGCGAGCCAGAAGGCACCGCGTTCGCTCGCGGGCAACAGCGCCAGCATCTCCAGAACCACGCCGGCCGTGACGGCGCCGGCCGCGTCAGCAGCCAGCAGTGCGGAGTAGGTGACGCCTGGTTGCCCGTGACCCAGCGCTTCGGCGAGGCCTGGCATCTGCGACTGGTAGGCCGTGCCGACGAACAGCGCAGCGCAGCCAGCCAGCAGGGTCATCGAGGCGATCCGACGATCGTGACGGATCGTGCGCCAGTTGTGCAGCAATGCCGCCAGGCCCACGGTCGCGGCGCCTGACAGCCGTTGCCTCAGGCGTTGCGTGCCGTTGCCGTAACGCTGCCGGTTGAGCCACCACACCAGCGGCAGGTAAATGAGCGCGTTGATGAAGATGCCCGGCGCCGGTCCGAATTTCAGCAGCAGGCTGCCGAGCGCGGGCCCCAGCAGAGTGCCGATGTAGCGCGACGACGCGCTGATCCGCACCGCGCTCTGCAGGTGTTCGCCGCCCACCACATCGTGCTGCAGCAACTGCGAGGGCCCGGTCCACAGCACACCAGCCACGCCGTGCAGGGAGAGCAGCACCCAGGCCTGCCAGATCTGCATGTTGCCGTTCATGAACAGCAGGCCCCAGCCCACCGATACGCCCATGAACACCAGCATGCCGAGCTGGATCATGCGTCGCGTGTTGACGCGATCGGCAATCACGCCGGCATATCCCGAGAACAGCAGGAAGGGCACCCAGTGCGAGACCACCGCGAACCCACCCAGCGCCGGCGAGTGGAATTTCTGGTGCAGCATCCAGTAGCTGATCACGTGCTCGGCATTGTCGGCTAGCATCGCGGTGGCATTGCCGAGGATGTAGCCGGTGTAGCCACGCTCGCGGAAGGCCGCAAAAGCCGGCCTGCGCGCTGCCGCGTTTCCAGGCACGTGCGGCTCAGGCGCCGCGGGCAATGGCGCGGTAGCCGATATCGTGGCGGTACTGCGCGCCGGCGAAATCGATGCCCTGCACGAGCCGGTAGGCCGCGCGCTGCGCGTCGAGCACTTTCGCACCCAGGCCAACGGCGCACAGCACACGCCCGCCGCTGGTCTGCACGGCGCCCGCGTGCAATGCGGTGCCGGAGTGGAACACCTTGCCCGGCAGCGTCGCCACCTGCTCGAGCCCGTGGATCACATCGCCGCTGCGTGCCGTTTCCGGATAGCCCGCTGCGGCCATCACCACGCCCAGCGCGGCGCGCGGATCCCAGTCGATCTGTTGTTGCGCGAGGCGACCCCCGAGCGCCGCCAGGCACAACTGTGGCAGGTCGGAGCGCAGTCGCGCCAGCACTGCCTGCGCTTCCGGATCGCCGAAGCGGCAATTGAATTCGATCACGTGCGGCGCGCCATCGGCGCCGATCATCAGGCCGGCATACAGGAAACCGGAATAGGGTGTGCCATCGGCCACGAGTCCGCGCAGCGTCGGCCCGATGATCTCGCGCATCACGCGCTCATGGATGGCGCTCGTCACCACGGGCGCCGGCGAATAGGCGCCCATGCCGCCGGTGTTCGGCCCCGCATCCTCATCGCCCAGCCGCTTGTGATCCTGCGAACTGGCGAAGGGCAGTACGTCGAGGCCCTCGGCCATCACGATGAAACTGGCTTCCTCGCCTGCGAGGAATTCCTCGATCACCACCGTGTCGCCTGCGGCGCCGAAGCGGCCGGCGAACATGTCCTCGACGCACTGCCGGGCTTCGGCAATGCTCTGTGCAATCACCACGCCCTTGCCGGCCGCGAGGCCGCTGGCCTTGATCACGATCGGCGCGCGCTGCGCCCGCAGCCAGTCGGCATCGAAATCGGCGCGCGTGAAGCTGCGATAGGCCGCCGTGGGAATCGCATGGCGACGCAGGAATTCCTTGCTGTAGGCCTTGGAGCCTTCGAGCTGCGCCGCGGCTTTCGAGGGGCCGAAGCAGCGCAGGCCCGCAGCCCTGAAGGCATCGACAATGCCCATTACCAGCGGCGTCTCGGGCCCGATGATCGTGAGCGCCACCGCTTCGCGCTGTGCGAGCGCGACCAGGCCCTCGATGTCGGTGGCTGCCACCGGCACATTGCGCATGCGCGGCTCGGTGGCCGTGCCCGCATTGCCCGGCGCCACCAGCACTTCGCCAACGCCCGCCGCCCTGGCGCAGGCCCAGGCGAGCGCATGCTCGCGCCCGCCGCCACCGGCGATGAGGATCTTCACGGCAGTTCAGGCCCGGGCGGCACTAGTGGCGGAAGTGCCGCACACCAGTGAAGACCATGGCCATGTTGTGCGCGTCAGCCGCTTCGATGACTTCGGCATCGCGCTTGGAGCCGCCGGGCTGCACCACGCCCCTGATGCCGTAGGCGGCGGCGATGTCGATACCATCGCGAAACGGAAAATAGGCATCCGAAGACATGACCGCGCCGCGTACATCCAGCTTCTCATCGGCGGCCTTGAGCGCGGCGATGCGGCTCGAGTACACGCGGCTCATCTGGCCGGCACCGACGCCGAGCGTCATGCCATCGCGTGCGAATACGATCGCGTTCGACTTGACCATGCGCGCCACGCGCCAGGCGAATTTCAGGTCGGCCAGCTCGCGCGCATCGGGCTGGCGCCGGGTGACCACGCGCATCTCGGCCTCGTCGGCGCTGTCGCTGTCGCGATCCTGTACCAACAGGCCGCCGTTGACGCTGCGTAGCTCGAAGACATCGCCGTTGGGCGCGGCCAGGTCGCCAGTGAGCAGCACGCGGATGTTGGGCTTGCTGCCCAGCAGTACCCGGGCTTCATTGTCGACCTCGGGCGCGATGATCACCTCGGCGAACTGCCGCTCGATGATGCTTTGAGCTGTGCGGCCATCGAGCGGGCGATTCACGGCAATGATGCCGCCGTAGGCCGAAGTGGGGTCGGTGCGATAAGCGCGGTCGTAGGCATCCGCGAGGCTGTTGCCGATAGCCACACCACAGGGATTGGCATGCTTGACGATCGTGCAGGCCGGCTCGGCGAACTGTCGTACGCACTCGAGCGCGGCATCGGCATCGGCGATGTTGTTGAACGAGAGTTCCTTGCCCTGCAGCATGGTGGCGGTGCCGATCGAGCCACCGCGTGCACCTGGCGTGCGGTAGAACGCCGCGCGCTGGTGCGGGTTTTCGCCGTAGCGCAGTTCCTGCACGCGCTGGAATACCAGCGGCAGCGATTCGGGAAAGCGCTCGCCCGGCAGCTGCTGGGCGCGCTGCAGGTACTCGGCCACCTGCGTGTCGTAGGCCGCGGTGTGCGCAAAGGCCTTGGCGGCGAGGCGCGAGCGCGTGTCGATGGAGGTGTTGCCATCGGTCTCGATCTCGCCCAGCACCGTGGCGTAATCGGCCGGATCGACCACGATGGTGACATCCGCATGATTCTTGGCCGCGGCGCGCAGCATCGCCGGACCACCGACATCGATGTTCTCGATCGCCTCGTCGTAGCTGCAATCCGCGCGGGCAATCGTGGCGGCGAACGGGTAGAGATTCACCACTAGCAGGTCGATGGGCACGATGCCGTGTTCCTGCATTACGGCTTCGTCGGTGCCGCGCCGGCCCAAAAGGCCCCCATGGATGCGCGGATGCAGTGTCTTCACGCGCCCGGCCATGATCTCGGGAAAGCCGGTGTAATCGGCCACTTCGCGTACCCTGAGGCCCGCGTTGCGCAGCATCTGCGCCGTGCCACCGGTGGAGAGCAGCTCGATGCCGCGGGCGCTGAGGCGCCGCGCGAATTCGGCCAGCCCTTTCTTATCCGAAACCGACAGCAGGGCGCGCGTGATGCTCATCGATCAGTTTGCCAGGCCCAGGGTGCGCAGCTTCTTGCGCAGCGTGGTGCGGGTGATGCCGAGGATGACCGCGGCGCGGCTCTGGTTGCCATCGGAATAGTCGAGTACGGCGCGCAGCAGCGGTTCTTCGACCTCGCGCAGCACCATGTCATACAGCCTGGCCGGGCGGTGGCCGTTGAGGCTGGAAAAATAGTCGCTCAATACGCGTTCAGTGTGGCTGCGCAACGGCAGCTCTTTGGAGGTGATGCGGGTCATTGGAATTATTCTTGAACGCAGCTCCCCGATTTTCCCCCACGGCCCGCATGCGCTTTCAGGCCGCTGCGGCTGCCGACCAGTCACCGAAGGCACGCTGCGCCGTGGCGAACTGCGAAGCGGTATCTTCCGCCGCCAGCAGTGCGCCGCGCATCGCGCCGGCATCTGCATGGTGTTCGCAGTAACGGACCAGGTGTTTACGTGCCATCCGAACCCCGGTGTACTCGCCGTAAAACGCGTACAGGGATTCGAGGTGACGAAGAATGATCGTTGCCATCGACGCGCGCAAGAGTCGCGGCGCAAATTGCGACGAATCGAGGAATGCATTGACATCACGAAAAATCCATGGTGTGCCCAGCGCCGCACGACCGATCATCACCGCGTCGGCGCCAGTGGCCATCAGCACAGCGCGCGCCTGTTGCGGCGTGGTGATGTCGCCATTGGCAATCACCGGAATGTCCACCATCGATTTCACTGCGGCAATCGTCGCGTATTCGGCCTGGCCACTGAAGCGCTCGGCGCGCGTGCGACCGTGGATGGCGATTGCCGCCACGCCACTTTGTTCAGCCAGTTGCGCCACGCGCACGGCATTGCGGCGCAGCGGATCGGGGCCAGTGCGGATCTTCACCGTGACCGGCACCGCCACGGCGCGCACCAGTGCATCGAGGAGCCTGCCGACCAGTGGTTCATCCTCGAGCAGCGCCGAACCGCACCAGCGATCGCAGACTTTCTTCACCGGGCAGCCGAGATTCAGGTCGATCAGCTGCGCGCCCTGGTCGACCTGGGCGCGCGCCGCGGCAGCCAGCTGCAGCGGATCGGAACCGGCAAGCTGCACGGCCCGGATTCCCGTGTCGTTGTCGCTCGCCGCCATGCGCCGCTGCGATTTGCTGGTGTGCCACAGCGACTGATCGGCGCTCAGCATCTCGCCACAGGTCAGCGCCGCGCCGAATTCGCGGCACAGGGTGCGAAACGGCGTGTCGGTAACCCCCGCCATCGGCGCCAGCAACACGCGCCCCGCGAGCCTGAGATTGCCAATCCGCAGCGTCATGAGCTGGCGCCGCTCCCGCCCAGTACCGCACCATCGGCGGCGCAGCGCAGGCTGTTGCCAGAGGCGGGGATGCACACATCGAGCTCGAAGCTCGAGGCCTGCTGCGTCGGGTCGGGAATGCTGACTTCGGTGTCGACACGTTGCTCGGCATCGAGGAGCGATCGGGAGCGCAACGCCGCCGGCAGGTACTGCAAAGGCGTCAGTTCGCCAGCGCTCAGGGACTTGCCGTAGCGATCCAGCAGCGTGATGCGCAGCAGCGGCACGGCCTGTGGCACGGCGGCATGATTGCTTAAGCTCAGGCGCACCCGCACGTTGTGCGGGTCTATGGCATCGCTGCTGGCGCCGAGCTGGCGCACTTCGTAGGCGGCGAGATTCCAGTTCGGAGTCAGCGAGCGATGCAATGCGCCATACAGGCGCATCAGCGGGCCTTCGAACGAAGGATGCGTGGCCAGATCATTGCGCCAGTGATCGATGCCCTGGACCAGCAGCAGCAACGCCGCCAGCGCTACACCGGAAATGAGTTTCCAACCCGCGAAGGCGCGCTCGGGCTCCAGATCCTCGATCACCTCATCGACATCGGAATCCGAGTCAGGTTGCACAGCGGCTGCAGGCGACACGGCGCGCGCGACACCGGCATTGCGCCCCGCGTTTTCCTGCGCCGCTGCATCGTTGGCGGGCGTTGCGCCGCGCGGCAGCGTGAAATCCGAGAAGTCGATGATCTCTTCATCCAGCTCCACCGGATCGCGCGGCTCGTCATGCGCCTCGGCAATGCGGCGCGACACGGCGGCGATTTCGTCGTCGAAAGCCTCCTCGGGCACCAACTCCTCGGTCTGCAGGAAGGTATCGCCTTCCAGCACGATGGTTTCAAAGGTGCCGGTGCCGCGAAATTCCTGTACCTGCGTGGAGCTGGCCGGCTCGGGCGGGCGGGGTGGGCTCTCGATCAGGCGCAGTGCTGGCGGCGAGCTGGGCAGTGGCGTCGGCGCAGTTGCAGGCGCAGGCGTTGCGGTGTTGCCGATCGCCGGCGCGCCAGGTAGCGGCGTCGCCGCGCCGCTTGCCGCTGCACCCGAGGGCACTGCCATTGCGGCTGTTGCGCCCGATGCGGGTGCCGTCGATGCCGCTGCCATGGCAGCCGGCGCGCCCGATGCCTGCGCGCTGGAGGCCGGCGCAGTTGCAGGCGTCGTCGTCGCCGCCGCTGCCGGCCGTGCCGGCGCCGGTGCTGCCTGCAAGCTTCCGCCCGCAGACTCCTCGGACAGCCCCAGCAACGCATTGAACACATTCGCGCAGCGGCCGCAGCGCACGTAGCCCTGGCCGGCGCGCAGGTCGGCTGCGGTCACGGCGAGCGTCAGCGCACACTTGGGACAAACGGTGAACATCGCTTAAGTCTACTTGGACTACTTTTTGGTTCCGGCCAGCGCCACCCAATCCCCGCGCGCTTCGTACCGGCCGATATCAAACCACGGCGCGTAGACGGCCGCTACCACCTCGGCCTGGTCGGCAAGAATACCGGCCAGCAGCAGTCTGCCGCCAGTGCGAACCAGGCCTGCGAGCTCCTCAGCCAAAGCGCACAGGGTCGTGGCGATGATGTTCGCCAGCAGCACATCGCAGCCAGCCGGCAATGCTCGCGCATCGGCACACAGCTGCAGTTGCGCTTCCACGCCATTCGCAGCCGCGTTCTGTGCAGTGGCCAGCAGCGCCTGCGGATCGATGTCGTAGGCCGCGACGCGACTGGCCTCCAGCTTCGCCGCCGCGAGCGCGAGTATTCCTGATCCACAGCCATAGTCGATCACGGTGCTGCCAGGTTGCAGCTGGGCATCCAGCCATTGCAGGCACAGCGCGGTCGAAGGGTGCGTGCCGGTGCCGAAGGCGAGGCCCGGGTCCAGGCGCACGACGATCGCGCCCGCTTCGTTCACCTGCTCGTGCCAGGGGCAGACCCAGAGGCGCTCGCCAAAGCGCAGCGCGTGGAAATCCTTGAGCCACTCGCGCTCCCAGGCACGATCGGCGAGTGCCTCGAAGCGCAGCGCCGCGCCCGTCAGCGCCAGCCGCTGCTGCAAGCTCGAGCTGAGCACCGCGCGGTCGGCGTCCGCGGCGAACAGCGCCTGCACATGCGTGGCGCGCCACAGGCGCACTTCGCCCGGCAGCGGCTCCAGCACCGGCTCATCGCGCGCATCGCTCAAGGTCAGCGCCAATGCGCCAGCCGCGACGCAGGCCTCCTCGGCGCGCTGGGCATCCTTCGCATCCAGCTCGAAATCCAGCGTCAGGAAAGGCATGGTGATTGTTTGCGGGCGCTGCCCGGCCCATGGCCGGTGCTCATGCGCGCGCTGCGGCCTACTTCAGGCCCAGCCGGCGCTCGAGGTAGTGGATGTCGAGGCCGCCGGCCTGGAAGGCCGAATGCGCCAGGATTTCCTGATGCAGCGCTGTGTTGGTCTTGATGCCTTCGACCACCAGTTCGGCGAGCGCATTGCGCATGCGGGCAATGGCCGTATCGCGCGTGTCCCCATGCGTGATCAGCTTGCCGATCATCGAATCGTAGAACGGCGGCACGTTGTAACCCGAGTACACATGGCTGTCGACGCGCACGCCTGGGCCGCCCGGCGGGTGCCACAGTTTGATTGGCCCTGGCGAGGGCATGAAGGTGCGTGGATCTTCCGCGTTGATGCGGCACTCGAGCGCGTGGCCGCGGATCTCGATGTCTTCCTGCCGGAACGGCAGCTTCTCGCCCGCGGCGATCTGCAGCTGTGCCTTCACCAGATCGATGCCCGTCACCAGCTCGGTGACCGGGTGCTCGACCTGGATGCGCGTGTTCATCTCGATGAAGTAGAACTCGCCGTCCTGGAACAGGAACTCGAGCGTGCCGGCACTGCGGTAGCCCACGGCCTTGCAGGCCGCGATCACCTGCGCACTCATCGCGGCGCGCTGCGCGGCGCTGATGCCGGGCGCCGGTGCTTCTTCCATTACCTTCTGGTGGCGGCGCTGCATCGAGCAGTCGCGCTCGCCCAGGCACACCAAATTGCCGAAGTTGTCGCCCAGCACCTGGAACTCGATGTGCCGCGGCTTCTCGAGGAATTTCTCCATGTAGACTTGGTCGTTTCCGAACGCCGCCGCCGCTTCCGAGCGCGTGACCGCGATCGAGCTGAGCAGCGCGCCTTCGGCGTGCACGACGCGCATGCCGCGCCCGCCGCCGCCGCCCGAGGCCTTGATGATCACCGGATACCCGATCTCGCGCGCGATGCGCAGGTTATCGGCCGGTGTGTCGTTCAGTGGTCCGCCTGAGCCTGGCACGCAGGGCACGCCGGCCCCTTTCATCAATTTGATCGCCGAGACCTTGTCGCCCATCAGGCGGATGGTTTCGGCCTTGGGGCCGATCCAGGTGAAGCCGCTCTTTTCCACGCGCTCGGCAAAGTCTGCGCTTTCCGAGAGAAAACCATAACCCGGATGGATTGCGACCGAATCGGTGACCTCTGCGGCGCTGATGATCGCCGGCATGCTGAGGTAACTGTCGCGGCTTGCGGGCGGGCCGATGCACACCGATTCGTCGGCCAGCAGCACGTGCTTGAGGTTGGCATCGGCGGTCGAGTGCACCGCTACTGTCTTGATGCCCAGCTCGCGGCAGGCGCGCAGGATGCGCAGCGCGATTTCGCCACGATTGGCAATGACGATCTTGTCGAGTATGGCCACCGCGCTATTCGATGATGAACAGCGGCTGGCCGAATTCCACCGGCTCGCCGTTCTTGACCAGGATCGCGCGCACCGAACCGCTCACCTCGGATTCGATCTGGTTCATCATCTTCATGGCCTCGATGATGCACAGCACCTGGCCCGCTTCGACGCTGTCGCCGATCTCGATGAACTGCTTGGCCCCAGGCGAGGGCGAGGAGTAGTAAGTGCCGACCATGGGCGCGGTGACCAGGTGTTCGCCAGCGGCGGCGGCGGGCTGGGCCTTGCCGGCGGGTGCTGGCGCCGCGGCGGGCGCCGCGGCCTGCGGAGCCATTGCGGGCACCGCTTGATAGTTGGGAGCCATCATCTGTACGGTATGCATGCCCGTCGGTGACTGGCGGGCGATACGCACAGACTCTTCACCCTCTTTGATCTCGATCTCGGCGACACCGGATTCCTCGAGCAGTTCGATCAGCTTCTTGATCTTTCTGATGTCCATGTTTTAGGTCTTATTGTCCGAAAGTGCGGCGAATGTAGCCCAATCTGGGCAAGATTCCCATCAATATGCGCCGAAATTGCAGCGATCTGGCTCAAACGCCGCGTTCGTGACGCGATCGGGTTATTATTTCAATGGAGCAACAATCTGCTCAGGATCGGGCTGATTGTTTCGCCCGCTTCAAGGAAGAGGCCTTCAGGGCCTCGGCAATCAGCGCCCGTGCCGCCGGTAGCGTGGTGGCGCCTTTGCGCAGGGCACGCAACTGACCCAGGATCACCTCGGCCTCATCGCGATGCAGCTCTCCCACCTTCACCGCAACGATGTGGTTGTGCTCGTCGGCAAACACCGAGAAGGGCAGCGCCATCTGCACGCCGAAACTCTGCGCGGCCTCCAGGCCCTCGTCCTCGCCGACCAGCGAGGTGTAGTTCACGCGCGTCTTCTTGAGGAAATCGTTCACGGCATCGCGAAAATCCACCGCGACGCCGATGATCTCCAGCCGGTCGGTGTGGCCGTAGCGCGCCTGCAGCGCGTTCAGCAACGGGATTTCGCGCCGGCAGGGTTCGCACCAGCTGGCCCAGAAATTGTAGATGCGCGGACGGCCGCCGTTCTGTCGCAGCGCGTGCGGCTGGCCTTCCATGTCGGGCAGGCGCAGGTCGGGCACCTCCTCGGGAATGGCATGGTCGTCGGGCTTGGCGGTTGGCGATGATGCTGGCGCTGCTTCTGGTGCTGCGGCCGGCGCCGTCGCCGCCTGCGATGGAATCGTCACGGCCACTATCCGCAGCGGCTGCGAGTCATGTGCCCAGTGCTGATAGCCCCAGAAGCCCGCGGCGCCGCCCACCAGCACGACGGCCGCGTACAGCCACAGAAGAGGCGTTTTCAAATGAGCGTGCTCACGGTGTAGTTCAATTTCTCGTTCAGGAGCGCGGCAGTGCGGCCGTCAGCGCGGCCTGGTTCAGCCGCGTGAGCACTTCCACGAACGGGGCTGCTTTCATGTAACCCACGACGCGCAGCGCCGACTGCTCGCGCCCGTCCCTGGAATAGAAGGCAATGGTGGGCGGCCCGTAGATGCCAAAGCGCTGCAGCAGCGCCTGGTCGTCGGCACTGTTGGCGGTCACATCGACGCGCAGCAGCGTCAATTGTGCAAGCGCCTGCGCGACTTGCGGGTCAGAGAAAGTGTAGTGCTCCATCTCTTTGCAGGACACGCACCAGTCGGCGTAGAAATCGAGCAGCACCTGCTGGCCGCGGGCTGCGGCGCCGCGCACCTCGCGATCGAGATCGGCCAGCGTCGCCACCGTGCGGAACGGGAGCTGGCGCGCATTGTTGCTCCCAGCCAGCGTGAATGGATGCAGCGGGTCGGTGGCGCCGCGCCACGCGCCCGTGCACAGCACCAGTGCCAGCAACGTCGCCGCCGCGGCGCCGAGGCGCGGAATCAGCGGCGTACGCAGCCGCGCGCGCCACAACAGCATGGCCAGCGACAGCAGCGACACGGCGTAGAGCAGCAAGGACCAGCGATCGCCCACCAGGCGCGCGAGCATCCACGCGGCCACGCCCAGCATCATCGCGCCGAACAAGCCTTTGACGGTATCCATCCACGGACCGGCCTTCGGCAGCAGCTTGCCTGCGGAGGCGCCGACCACCAGCAGTGGTGCGCCCATCCCCAGGCTCATTGCAAACAAGGCGCTCGCGCCGCGCGCCACATTGCCGCTCTGGCCGATCACCGCGAGTGTCGCGACCAATGCCGGTGCCACGCAGGTGCTGCAGATCAGTGCCGAGAGCGCGCCCATCACTGCCACGCCGCCGTAGGTGCCAGCGCGTTGCCGGTTGCTGGTGGCGGCGATGCGTGTCTGCAGTGATGCCGGCATCTGCAGCGAATACACGCCGAACATCGACAGCGCCATTGCAATGAATATCGCTGCGAACAGCAGGATGATCCAGGTCTTCTGGAACAGCGCCTGCACCTGCAGGCCGAGCGCTGCGGTCACCGCACCGGCCACGGTGTAGGAAGTGGCCATACCGAGTACGTAGGCCAGCGAGAGCGCAAAGCTGCGTGTAGTGGTGATCTTGCTGCCTTGCCCGGCAATCAGGCCCGAGAGAATGGGCACCATCGGCAACAGGCACGGCGTAAAGGCCAACAGCAGACCGATGCCAAAGAATGAAGCAAGCACATAGGGCATCGCACCCGTGCGTATCAGGTTCGCCAGGCGATCCTGCTCCGAACTCACGCCGGAATCGGCGCCCGTACCAGTGCCGCCCGTGCTGCTGCCGCCAGCGCCCTGTGCCGCGCCCATCGCGCCGGCCTTGGGCATCTCGAGCGTGAAACTCTTGGTGATCGGCGGGTAACACAGGCCCGCTTCCGCGCAGCCCTGGTAAGTGACGTTGAGCACGAGCGCATCGCTGGAGCCCGCGGCGCGCGCGACCGCCAGGTGCGCGATGAGGCCCGCGTGGTAGACGACCTGATCGCCGAAATATTCGTCGTGCTTGGTGTCCCCTGGTGGCAGGTCGGCCGTGCCCAGCGTCGCCTGCGGCGTGGCGGTCGAGAATTTCAGCCGCGAGCGATACAGATAGTAACCAGGCGCGATCGCCCAGCTCCGGCGCACGCGGTCGGGAGAATCGGGGGTGACCGCAAGCTTGAAAGCCTGGTCCGGCGGCAGGAAATCCTCGGCATTGCTTGCCTGCGGTACGAGGCGGTTGGTGGCGGAGGTCTCAGCGGCCTGGCTCGAGCCCACAGCGGCCCATGAAAGCAGCAGCGCGCAGGCCAACCGCGCGACCAGACCTTTCCAAACTGCCAGATTATGTCCGCGCTGCATTTATAACCTGTTGATAGTCAACGAGTTGCACCAAGAACGGCCGCGCTCACAACCCCACAGCATAGACCGCGGAAGCTTAAACGTCATGTGTTGCCCTTCGCGCTCTTGAAAACTGGGATTTCGCCGCTATGATTAGCAGCCAACCGGGGAGAGTGCTAACACACCCTGATTGACATGATTTACAAGAGTACCGGCCTGCCGGTTCGTTTCATCAACATTGTTCATTCTGAAGGAGTTTATCCATGAAGATTCGTCCTCTTCATGACCGCGTGATCATCAAGCGCCTCGAGGAAGATCGTACTTCCCCGGGCGGCATCTTGATTCCCGACACCGCTGCTGAAAAGCCGGTGATGGGTAAGGTCGTTGCGGTCGGCAAGGGCAAGATTCTTGAGGACGGCAAAGTCCGTGCGCTCGATGTCAAAGTCGGCGACAAGATCCTGTTCGGCAAGTACAGCGGCACCGAAGTGAAAGTAGATGGCGACGATCTGGTAGTCATGCGTGAAGAAGACGTCATGGCCGTGATCGAAGGCAAGTAAGAGGAATACTGATATGGCAGCTAAAGAAGTACGTTTCAGCGATGACGCCCGCAGCCGCATGGTGCGTGGCGTGAACATCCTGGCCAACGCCGTCAAGGCGACCCTCGGCCCCAAGGGCCGCAATGCCGTGCTCGAGAAGAGCTTCGGCGCTCCGACCATCACCAAGGACGGCGTGTCCGTCGCCAAGGAAATCGAACTCAAAGACAAGTTCGAGAACATGGGCGCGCAGATGGTGAAGGAAGTCGCCTCGAACACCTCCGATGAGGCTGGCGATGGCACGACCACCGCGACGGTGCTGGCGCAGGCCATCATCCGCGAAGGCCTCAAGGCCGTCTCCTCGGGCCGCAACCCGATGGACGTCAAGCGCGGTATCGACAAGGGCGTAATTGCAGCCACCGAAGAGCTCAAGAGGCTCTCCAAGCCCTGCAAAGACACCAAGGCGATTGCGCAGGTCGGCACCATCTCGGCCAATTCCGACGAGAGCATCGGCAAGACGATTGCCGAGGCGATGGAAAAGGTCGGCAAGGAAGGCGTGATCACGGTTGAAGAAGGCTCTGGCCTGTCGAATGAACTCGACGTCGTCGAGGGCATGCAGTTCGATCGCGGCTACCTCTCGCCGTATTTCATCAACAATCAGGCCAACCAGACCACTGAGCTCGAGAAGCCCTACATCCTGCTGGTCGACAAGAAGATCTCGAACATCCGCGAGATGCTGCCGGTGCTGGAAGCCGTGGCCAAGGGCGGTCGTCCGCTGCTGGTCGTGGCCGAAGACGTCGAAGGCGAGGCGCTCGCGACCCTGGTCGTGAACAACATCCGCGGCATCCTCAAGGTCGCCGCCGTGAAGGCCCCGGGGTTCGGTGATCGCCGCAAGGCGATGCTGCAGGACATCGCGGTGCTGACCGGTGGCACGGTGATTTCCGATGAAGTCGGCCTGTCGCTCGAGAAGGCCACGGTGAATGATCTTGGCGAAGCCAAGAAGATCGTGGTCGAGAAGGAAAACAGCACGATCATCGATGGTGCCGGCAAGGGCAGCGACATCAAGGCCCGGGTCGAGTCGATCCGTCAGCAGATCGAGGAAGCCACCAGCGACTACGACAAGGAAAAGCTGCAGGAGCGCGTTGCCAAGCTCTCCGGCGGTGTTGCCGTGATCAAGGTCGGTGCGGCTACCGAGATCGAGATGAAGGAAAAGAAGGCCCGCGTCGAAGACGCCCTGCACGCCACACGTGCGGCGGTCGAGGAAGGCGTGGTCCCGGGCGGTGGCGTGGCGCTGATCCGCGCGCAGAGGGCGCTCGAGAAGCTCGAAGGCGCGAATGAAGACCAGACCATCGGCATTCAGATTCTCAAGCGCGCCATCGAAGAGCCGCTGCGCCAGATCGTGGAGAACGCCGGCGAAGACGCCGCCGTGATCCTCAATCAGGTCAAGGCCGGCAAGGGTAGCTACGGTTACAACGCTGCCACGGGCGAGTTCGGCGACATGCTCGATGAGGGCATCCTGGACCCGACCAAGGTGACGCGCCTGGCGTTGCAGAATGCGGCCTCGGTGGCCGGGTTGCTGCTGACGACCGAGGTGATGATCGCCGAGGCCCCGAAAGACGATGATCACAGCCACGGCGGCGGTGGTGGCATGGGCGGCATGGGCGGCATGGGCGGCATGGATATGTAAGCTCGCCCGAGCTGATCCAAACGGCGGCGCTTCGCGGCGCTGCCAGTCGATCGATCAGGCCCCGGAAGGAAACTTCCGGGGCCTTTTTCTTGTGCCACGGTTGCACACGCGCAGGCGATCTAGGTAGTCGCACGAGTTACATCGCGCCGGCGACAGGCATAGCGTGAACCCTGTGGCAGCAGTGACGGAGGGTGTCCCCGATGTCGCAAACCCAACATGTCTGGGCGCTGATCCTCGCCGCCGGCGAGGGCAGCCGCTTACGCGACCTGACCAGCGATGGCCGCGGCGATGCAGTGCCCAAACAATACTGCACGCTGCTGGGTGGTCCGACGCTGCTCGAGAACACCATGCGTCGCGCAGACAGCTTTGCGCTGCCAGGCAACATCAGCGTGATCGTCGCCGAGCAGCATCGCGAGCTGTGGCAGCGCGACCTGCAGGCCGTGCCCGCCGCCAACATCGTGGTGCAGCCACGCAATCGTGGCAGCGGCAATGGTGTGCTGCTGCAGCTGTTGCAGGTTGCACACCGCGATCCGCATGCGCTGGTGGTGCTGTTGCCTTCGGATCAATTCGTTGCCGAGGAGCCGGTGCTGGCGCGAGCGATCCAGTCGGCGCTGGCGCAGGTGCGCGCGAGCCCTGAGCAGATCGTGCTGCTCGGCATGCGCCCGGCGTACGCGGACGCGCAGTTGGGTTACATCATGCCGGCGGGCGCGCCCGCCACAGACGCGCCGCAGACGGCTGGCGCTGGCGCGGTGCCAGTCGCGGAATTCATCGAGAAGCCGGTGCTGCCGCTGGCGCGGCAACTGATCGCGCGCGGCGCCTTGTGGAATGCCTTCATCCTTGCGGCCAGCGCCACGGCGTTGCTGCGCATGTACGCGCAGCAGCTGCCGGGGATCACCGGCGCGATGCGTGAGGCGCTGGCCGATAAGCAGGATCCGGCGCGCGAGCTGGCGGCGTTGTACGAGCGCCTGCCCACGGTGGATTTCTCGCGCGACCTGCTGTGCGAGGGCGCGGCGTTGCCGTTGCGGGTATTGCCGGTGCCGCTGTGCGGGTGGAGTGATCTGGGCACACCGGAATGCGTGGCACGCGTGCTGGCGCACATGCCGGACAGGCCGGACCTGCGGCAGGCGCCGCGCCGGCGTCGCGAGCCCGATGTGCCCGTGAACCTGGCCAGCAATTTCTATCGGGCGGTGCAGTCACCGTGGCCAGTCGTGACCACCGCCATTCATCAGTGAGAGGAGAAAGCAGTCATGAAACTCACGAGGTGGGAACCCCTGAAGGAAGCCGATGAGTTCTTCCGTCTGGTCGGCAGCGCATTGCCGGGTCGCTGGCTGTCAGCGGAGCGCAGCAGCAACGAATTGTCGGCGTGGACGCCGGCCGCAGACATCACCGAGACCGACAAGGAATATCTGGTCAAGGCGGAAGTGCCTGGCGTAAAACCCGGTGACATCCGCGTCACGCTCGACAACGGCGTGCTGGCGATCGAGGGCGAGCGGCACTTCGAGAGCGAGGATACCAGCGAGAAGCGTCATCGCCTCGAGCGCCACTACGGCAGTTTTGTCCGGCGCTTTACGCTGCCCGAGGATGCCAATGCCGGGGCAATCAGCGCTGAAGGCAAGGACGGCGTGTTGAAAGTGCACGTGCCCAAGCTGGTGAGCGCAGCGCCGGCGGCGCCGCGCCAGATCAAGGTCGATTGATCGCTGGCACGGGCGGCAGCGCGCAGACCGCTGCCGCCCGGTTTTTGCGTTGCCCGGCATTTGCGCCGGCGGGTGCGCCGGGGTATTTTGAAGCGGCGGCGCGCCGTCGGCGAACAGCTTTCGGAACGCACACGGCCTGACAAAACCTATAACAACGAAAGGGAGCTTCCCATGCAAGGCGTACTGGTCAATTGGATCATCAGTCTGGTCACGGGCGCGGTGGGCGGCAACGTTGCCGGCGCCATCTTCAAGAAACTGTCGCTGGGTACGCTCGGCAACACGATCGCGGGTCTGATCGGCGGTGGCGTGGGTGGGCAACTGCTGGGCACGATCCTGGGCGCCAGTGCGCCCACCGGCATCGGCGGCAATATTGCCGGCTCGGGTGTGGGCGGCCTGGTGGTGATGGCCGTCGTCGGTGTGATCAAGAACGCGATGGCGGGTTCCGGTAAGCCATAGCGCGCCGATGCCCGGGTTCAGTCGTCGGCTGGCGCTGCTCGCGTGCGCCGCAATACTGCCACTGTCAGCTGTTGTGGCGGTGTCAGCGCAGCCGACGATCTCCTACCCGTCAGCGCCGCGCGGCGCGGTAGTGGATGACTATCACGGCGTCAAGGTCGCCGATCCGTATCGCTGGCTCGAGGAGCTGGACTCGGTGGCGACGCGCGGCTGGGTTGCCGCCGAGGGCGCGCTCACCGATCGCTACCTCGCCGCCTTGCCGATGCGCCAGGCGCTGCGCAGTCGCATCGGCAAGCTGTATGACTACGAGCGCTTCGGCGTGCCGTTTCATGGCGGCGAGCAGTATTTCTACACGCGCAATTCAGGCTTGCAGAACCAGTCGGTGCTCTACACAGCCCGGGGGCTCGCGGGCAAGCCGCAGGTGCTGCTCGATCCGAACAACCTGTCGAAGGATGGCAGTCTCGCGCTTGTCGGTTACGTGCCGAGTCGCGACGGGCAGTGGCTGGCCTACGGTGTTTCGGTCTCGGGCTCGGATTGGACCGAGTGGCACATCCGCAATGTGGCGTCGCGCCGCGACCTGCCCGAGGTCATTCGCTACGCCAAGTACTATGCGCCGGTATTCTCACCCGATGCCACACGGCTCTATTACAGCGCCTTTCCCGCGCCGGCGGCCGGTCAGGAACTCAGCGCGCAGGACCTGGGTAACGCGGTCTACGTGCACTCACTCCGTACGGCGACGAGCAGCGACCAGAAACTCCTGGAGCTTGCTGGACATCCGGACTGGCAGTACTGGGTCCACCTGTCCGATGACGGCCGCTGGCTGGTGGCAGCCGCGGGCGAAGGCCAGGTGGGTGACAAGAGCGTCGAGAATGTCTACCTGATCGATCTGTCCAGACCGGATCACCCGGTCGCACCAATTGCCGAAGGGTTCCACGCGGCCTACGAGTATGTGGGCGCGGACGCGGGTCAGCTGTATTTCCTGACCACGCTCGATGCTCCGAACGGCAAGGTTGTGGCCATCGAACCCGCCGCGGCGGGAGCGGCGGCGATGCGCACCGTCATAGAGGCGGGCCCGGAGGCCATCGCGCTGAGCGAGGCTGAATCTAACGTGAGCGTCGTGGACCACCAGCTGATCGTGCATTCCATACGCGATGCGCACAGCCGCGTCAGGATCTACGGCCTCGATGGTCGGCAGCGGCGCGAAGTGGCATTGCCGGGTTCAGGTACGGTCGCGGGTTTCCAGGGCCGACCTGCGGATCGCACGACTTTCTACTCATTCACGGACCTCATCACGCCTGACACGATCTATCGCTACGACCTCGCGAGCGGCGTCAGTGAGGTCTATCGGAAGCCCGGCGTCACCTTCGATCCTGCCCGCCTGGAGCAACGGCAGGTATTTTTCCCGGCGAAGGACGGAACCCGCATCCCGATGCTGCTCGCGTATCGCAAGGGCCTGATGCTCGATGGCAGCAATCCGCTGCTGCTCTACGGCTACGGCGGCTTCGGCATTCCAATGTTGCCGCAGTTCGATGCGCCGCTGATCGCCTGGCTCGAGTCTGGTGGCGTGTACGCGCTCGCCAATATCCGCGGCGGAGGTGAGTACGGCGAGCAGTGGCACCAGCAGGCCAATCGCGACCACAAGCAGGTCGTGTTCGATGACTTTATCGCCGCGGCGCAATGGCTGATCGCCGAGCACTACACCTCGACACTCAAGCTGGCGATCTGGGGCGCATCCAATGGCGGGCTGCTGGTCGGTGCCTGTCTCACGCAGCAGCCTGAGCTCTATGGCGCGGTGATCGCGGACGTCGGCGTGATGGACATGCTGCGCTTCGATCGCTTCGGCCAGGGCGCGGGCTGGACCGGTGAATTTGGCTCACCGCAAATTGCCACCGATTTTCCGGCGCTCTACGCCTACTCACCGCTCCAGCATGTACGCGCGGGCACGCACTATCCGGCGACGCTGGTGATTACCGGCAATCACGATACGCGCGTCATGCCGGCGCACTCATTCAAGTTCGCCGCCGCCTTGCAGTCTGCGCAGGCGGGCACTGCACCGATCCTGCTGTTCATCGAGAAATCATCAGGCCACGGTGGTGGCCCGACAGTCAGCCAGGCCATCGACCAGCATGCGGCGATCTTCGCGTTCCTGGCCGAGCGGCTGGGGATGAGTGCAGCCCTGCGCTAGCCGCCGCCAGTGGCCACTAGCGGCGCGGTGGCGCGCGTTTCGATACGCGTGCGCTTGCTGTCCTGGCGCGCTGCTTGTTGTTCGCGCCAGCGCGCGCAGCGCTGCGCGGCAACAATCCCTGGTAGAAGACGCGCGCGAAGGCGTCGGCGATCTGCCGTGGCGACATCGATTGATCCTGCCGGTACCAGTGCGCGATCCAGTTGAGCGCGCCGGCGATCGCGAAGGCGGTCATCTTCGGATCGCACTTGTGTATCGAACCATCGCGCATGCCTTCGCGCAGCAGCTTGCGGATGCCCTGGTCGATCTCGGATTTCAGCGCCTTGATCCTGGCGCCCAGCTGCGGACCCAGGTCATGGTCTTCGGCGCGCACCATGCACCAGCCGTATTCCGAGGCAATGGCCTGGGCATAGTTGCTGATCACCAGTTGCAGCCGCTCGCCGGCCGGTGCGGGCAGGCGATCGGCGCGGCCCATCGCCACGCGGATACGCTCGAGTCCGGCGACGAAACATTCGAACAGCAGCTGCTCCTTGTTGGCGACGTAGTAATACACCGTCGGCTTGGTGACATTGAGCTGCGCGGCGATCATGTCGATGGAAGTGTTGTGGTAGCCATGCTCGCTGAAGGCGCGTGCTGCAGCGCGGATCACCGCGACGCGCTTGCTGTCACGATCGCGCGTGCGCACGCGTCGCGCCGGCCAGGGCGATGCCGCGGCCGTTGCAGTCATCAGATCGTCGCCGCTGTGGCTGGTCAAGGTGGTGCCCGTGTAAGTCGCATCGCGCGTTGACTGCGACTCTACCCGCAAGTAGCATGCGGCTCAATTTTTCCCGGAGGCCCGCTGTCGCGGGCAGCTGCCTTGCACATCCTCGATCTGGCCAGCTACCTGCCGGCGAGCATCATCGACAACCAGCGCCTGAGCGAGCTCACCGGTCGCGACAGCGAATTCTTCCTGCGCCGCACCGGTATCCAGGAGCGGCGTCGCGCGGCGGCCGACGAGAACACCAACACCATGGCGCTCAGCGCCGTGCGCTCGCTCAGCGCACACAGCCAGACATTGCTTGCCGAGGTCGATCTGGTGGTGGGTTGTTCCTATACGAGCTGGGACCTGATCGGCACGCTCGCGCATGCGGTGCAGCGCGGTTGCGGCCTGCGGCGCGCGCGTGCCTTCACGCTCTCCTCGGCCTGCTCTTCGGTAGCCAACGCGCTGGAGGTGGCTGCGGCATTCTTCGATGCCGGGCGCTCCGAGTGCGTGCTGATCGTCGCGGCCGATCACAACAGTCTCTACTCCGACGACACTGATTCGCACTCCGGGCATCTGTGGGGCGATGGTGCCGCGGCGCTGCTATTGCAGCGCACGCCGTGCGCGGGTGCGCCTTTTGCCGTGCTCGATGTCTGGACCGCGGGCCTGGCGCACATGGGCAGGGGTCTCGAGGGCGTGGTGCTGCGTCCGCATGCCGATGGCCTCACCATGCCCAACGGCAGGGATGTGTTCGTGCAGGCCTGTGACGGCATGGAATCCGCGGCGCGCCTGCTGCTGGAACGCAATGGGCTGCAACCGCGGGACCTGCGCCTGCTGGTGCCGCACCAGGCCAACCAGCGCATCATCGACCATGTCGCCGATTCGCTCGGCATCGCACCGGAGAGCGTGGCCTCGACCATTGCGCACTACGGCAACACCGGTTGCGCCAGCGCGATCATCACGCTGCAGCAGCACCAGCAGCGCCTGCAGGTCGGCGAGCTGGCACTGATCGTGACCTTCGGCGGCGGCTATTCGGCCGGCGCCGCACTGCTGCGCAAGCAATAGCTGGCTGCCCCGCGCGCGCTGTGCGCTGCCTCGCAGCCCGCGCCCCCTCCCGGTTGACGCCTATGCTACCCGTGAGTAGCATTCCGCCATGAATCCACCCCCGGCAGCCGGCGGCGCACACGCAGCTCACGCGGCCCGCGGGCGCGGTGCGGCTGCCGCCACGGACGCTGCCGCGACCAGCGTCGCCGGGCAGCTCGCACCGCTGCGTTTCATCTCGGCCGCCTCGCTTTTCGACGGGCACGATGCCGCCATCAACATGATCCGGCGCCTGCTGCAGTCGCATGGTGCCGAGGTCGTGCACCTGGGGCACAACCGCAGCGTGGCCGAGATCGTGCGCGCGGCGATCCAGGAAGATGCCGACGCCATCGCCGTGTCGTCCTACCAGGGCGGGCACAACGAATATTTCCGCTACCTGATCGACAGCCTCCGCGAACAGGGTGTCGGACACATCCGCGTGATCGTGGGCGGCGGCGGTACCATCAGCGCCGAGGAAGTCACGGCGCTCGAGGCCTACGGCGTCGCGAAGATCTACACACCTGAAGATGGTCGCCGGCTCGGGCTCGACGGGATGATCGACGATGTCATGGCGCGGGTGCGCGCGGTGGCAAGGCCGCCATTCGCCTTCACGCCGCCTACAGCCTGCGAGCCCTGGCCACTCGCGCGCGCGATCTCCGCACTCGAGCGTGATGATGTCGACGATGCGGGTGGTGCGCTGATCCGCCGCGCCATGGCTGTGGGGAAGCTTCCGACCAATGCGCGGCGCGCGCCGGTGATCGGCCTCACCGGTACCGGTGGAGCCGGCAAGTCCAGCCTCAACGACGAACTGCTACAACGCTTCAGCCGCCATTTTCCCGAGCGCAATATTGCGGTCATTGCGATGGATCCGACCCGGCGCCGTTCCGGTGGCGCGCTGTTGGGCGATCGCATCCGCATGAACTGCCTGGCCTCCGAGCGCATCTTCATGCGCTCGCTGGCGACGCGGCGGCCCAACCAGGCCACCAGTGCGGTGCTGCGCGAAGTGATCCAGCTGCTCCAGCTGGCGCATTTCGACCTGATCGTGGTCGAGACTGCCGGCATCGGCCAGTCCGATTCGGAAATCGCCGATGCCGTGGATATCCCGATCTACGTGATGACCAGCGAGTATGGCGCGCCCAGCCAGCTCGAGAAGATCGACATGCTCGATTTTGCCGAACTGGTGGTGATCAACAAGTTCGAGAAGCGCGGCGGCGACGACGCGCTGCGCGATGTGCGCAAGCAGTGGCGTCGCAACCATCCGGATGCCGCGCGCATCAGCGACGCCGAAGTGCCGGTGTTTCCCACGGTAGCCAGCCGCTTCAATGATCCTGGCGTCAACCGGCTGTTTGCACAGCTGTGCGCGCGACTGAGTGCGCGGGGCACGGCCTGGTCCCTGGGTGATATGGGTGTGCAACTGCCCGTCGGTCGTGAGTCGCTGATTCCTGCGAGCCGCAGCCGCTATCTGGCTGAAATCGCGGCCAACGGGCGCCGCGGGCAGGTCGAGGCCCAGAGCGCGGCGGCGAGCGCGCATCGCGCGGATGGCGTGTACGCCGCGTTGCAGTTGTTGAATGATGAATCGCTGCCCGCGCCACTCGAACACTTTGGGGCCGCGACCTTGCTGGCAGGCGCAGCGGATGAATCGCGGCTGCAGCTGCGCAAGGCCTACAACGAGGCACTGGCGTCCATTCCGCCACCGGCGCTCGAGCAGTTGCGCCACTGGCCGGCGCGCAGCGCTGCGGTGCGGGCCACGCAGTACAGCTATCGGGTGCGCGGCCAGGAACTGCGTGGCGAGAACTACAGCACCACGCTCAGCGGCCTGCCGATCCCGAAGCTTGCGGCACCGGTGTACGGCGACTGGGGCGAGCAGCTGCGGTTCCTCATGACCGAGAACCTGCCGGGCGAGTTTCCCTACACTGCTGGTGTCTATCCCTATCGGCGCGAGGCAGAAGATCCGCTGCGCATGTTTGCAGGCGAGGGCGGCCCCGAGCGTACCAATCGCCGCTTCCACCTGCTCGCGCGTGGCCACGCGGCCACGCGCCTCTCGACGGCCTTCGATTCGACCACGCTCTATGGCGAAGACCCGGATACGCGCCCTGACATCTACGGGCGCATCGGCAATTCCGGTGTCTCGATCGCCAGCCTCGATGACATGAAAAAGCTCTATTCGGGCTTCGAGCTTGGTGCCAGCAAGACTTCGGTCTCGATGACCATCAATGGTCCGGCGCCGATCATCCTGGCGATGTACATGAATGCGGCGATCGACCAGCAGGTGGAACAGCACCTGCGCACCCAGGGCCAGTGGGCCGAGGCGCAGGCGCGCATCGCGGCGCTCAACGTCGAGGTCGCGAAACTCGCGCCGCTCCCGGCGTATCAGGGCGAGCTGCCTGAAGACCACGATGGCAGCGGCCTGGCGCTGCTGGGTCTCAGCGGCGATCAGCTGGTCGATGCGGCGACCTACCAGCGCATCAAGGCCGACACCCTGGCGCAGGTGCGCGGCACCGTGCAGGCCGACATCCTCAAGGAAGACCAGGCGCAGAACACCTGTATCTTCTCCACTGAATTCGCGATGCGCATGATGGGCGACATCCAGCAGTATTTCATCGACCAGAAGGTGCGCAATTTCTACTCGGTGTCGATCTCCGGCTATCACATCGCCGAGGCGGGCGCGAACCCCATCAGCCAGCTGGCCTTCCCCCTCGCCAACGGCTTCACGATCGTCGAGTACTACCGGGCGCGCGGCATGAAGGTGGATGAGCTCGCTCCCAACCTGTCGTTCTTCTTCTCCAACGGCATGGATCCGGAGTACGCGGTGATCGGCCGGGTGGCGCGCCGCGTCTGGGCGCGCGCGATGCGCGACCTCTACGGCGCCGGCGCGCGCAGCCAGATGCTGAAATATCACATCCAGACATCCGGGCGCTCGCTGCACGCGCAGGAGATCCAGTTCAACGACATCCGCACCACGCTGCAGGCGCTGTACGCGCTGTTCGACAACTGCAATTCGCTGCACACCAATGCCTACGATGAGGCGCTCACCACGCCGACCGAAGAGAGCGTGCGCCGCGCGGTGGCGATTCAGTTGATCATCAATCGCGAACTCGGCCTGAACCAGAACCAGAACCCCTGGCAGGGATCGTTCCTGATGGAGCAGCTCACCGATCAGGTGGAGGAAGCGGTCTACAAGGAATTCGACGCGATAGCCGAGCGCGGCGGCGTGCTGGGCGCGATGGAGACCATGTACCAGCGCAGCCGCATCCAGGAACAGAGCATGTACTACGAACAGCAGAAGCACGATGGTTCGCTGCCGCTGATCGGGGTCAACACCTTCCTGGCGGATGCAGCCGCGGATGTGCCGCGGCACGCGGCGCCGCTGATCCGCTCCAGCGAGGAAGAAAAGGCGGCCCAGGTCGCCAACGTGCGCAATTTCCAGCAGCGCAACGCCGCGCGCTCAGGGTCGGCGCTGCAGGAGCTGCAGCGTGTTGCAGCCGGCGGCGGCAACGTGTTCGCGCAGCTGCTCGAAGCGGTGAAGTTCTGCTCGCTGGGCCAGATCTCGCAGGCGCTCTACCAGGTGGGCGGCCAGTATCGGCGCAGCGTGTGAGGGCCAGAATCCCGAGCCCCTGGCGTGACTGACCAGCAGCAGGCGACGCCGGTCGCATCACCCTGCACCAACATCTGCCGGCTCGATGCGCGCCAGGTGTGCGTAGGCTGTGGACGCAGCCTGCAGGAAATTGCCGAATGGGGCGCAGCCGGCGAAGGGCGACGCCGGCAGATCGTCGCGGCCGCCCGGCTGCGACAAGCCCGACCGCCTGCCTTACAATGAGCCGCGAAATTTCTGCAGGCGCCCGTGAATCTCCGGGCGTGGAGGTCGCGTGGCAGGGCTGTATTTCGAGGAACTGACGGTCGGCAAACTCTTCAGGCACGCTATCCGCCGCACCGTGACCGAGGCGGACAACGTGTTCTTCTCGGCACTTACGCACAATCCGGCGGCGCTGCACCTCGATGAAGAGTACTGCCGCAATTCCACCGAGTTCGGCCAGCGCATCGTCAACAGCGCCTTCACCCTTGGCCTGATGGTCGGCATATCGGTCGGCGACACGACGCTCGGCACCACGGTCGCGAACCTCGGCTGGGATGAAGTGCGCTTTCCGAAGCCGCTGTTCCATGGCGACACCGTGCGGGTTGAATCCGCAGTGCTGGAGGCGCGGCTCAGCAAGTCGCGCCCGGACAATGGCATCGTCACCTTCGAGCATCGCGCCTACAACCAGCACGACGTGCTGGTGGCGAGCTGCAAGCGTTCAGCGCTGATGCTGCGCAAATCGCCGGCATGAAGTTGCGCTCGTTCCTGTTCGTGCCCGGCGACAGCGAACGCAAGCTCGCCCGTAGTCTCGACGCCGACGCCGATGCGCTGATCTTCGATCTCGAGGATGCCGTGGCGCCGGAGCGCAAGGCCGTGGCGCGCCAGATGGTCGGTGAGTTCCTGCGCGCCCACCCACAACGCCCGCGCGCGCAGTTGTGGGTGCGCATCAATCCACTCGAGTGCGCCGAGGCCGAGGTCGATCTCGAGGCCGTGATCGCTGCGCGTCCCGATGGCATCGTGCAACCGAAGACGCGCTCGCCCGGCGATGTCAGCAGGCTGGCGCTGCGTCTCGATGAGCTCGAAGCAGGTCACGGCCTGGAAGCTGGCCGCACGCGCATACTGCCGGTGGCCACCGAAACTCCACAGGCCCTGTTCGCGATGGGCGGCTACGCGGCTTGCAGTGCGCGCTTGATGGGCCTGACCTGGGGTGCTGAAGACCTGAGCAGCGCAATCGGCGCCAGCGCCAGTCGCGAGCCCGATGGTCGCTGGACCTCGCCCTATCAACTGGTGCGCTCGTTGTGCCTGTTCGGCGCCGCTGCCGCTGGTGTCGCGGCCATCGACACGGTGTACGTGGCGCTGCGGGATCACGCGGGGCTGCGCGCCGAGTGCGCCGAGGCGAGTCGCGATGGCTTTGTCGGCAAGCTGGCGATCCATCCCGATCAGGTTGCGATCATCAACGAAGGCTTTGCGCCCAGCAGTGCCGAGCTCGCGCAGGCCACGCGCGTCGTGGATCTGTTCGCCGCCAATCCGGGCGCGGCGGCACTGTCGCTCGACGGGCGCATGCTCGATATCCCCCATCTGCGGCAGGCGCAAAGAATCCTGGCGCGCGCCAGATAGCGTCGCGGCTTGCTCAATTTCTCCGACATCGCCATTCGCCGTGGCCCGCGCCTGCTGTTCGACGGCGCCACCTTCAGCCTGTTTCGCGGCGAGAAGGTCGGGGTCACCGGCGAGAACGGCAGCGGCAAATCCACTCTGCTCGAGCTGGTGCGCGGCACGGTGCACGCCGACGCTGGCAACTTCGACATGCCGGGCAATCTGGTCACAGCGCATGTCTCGCAGGACATCGAGGCCACTGACCAACCGGCAATCGAGTTCGTGCTCGATGGCGACACGGAACTGCGCTCGATCGAGGCGGCGATCGCCGCCGCCGAGGCACAGAACGATGGTGCGCGCCTGGGCACGCTGCACGCGCGCTACGCCGAAGTCGGGGGCTACGATGCCCGTGCGCGCGCTGCGCAGCTCATGCATGGCCTGGGCTTTGATCCAGCCGGCGATGAGCAACCGATTCGCGCCTTTTCTGGCGGCTGGCGCGTGCGCATCAACGTGGCGCGCGCACTCATGTGCCGCTCGGACCTGTTGCTGCTCGATGAGCCCACCAATCACCTCGATATCGACGCCATCCTGTGGCTCGAGAACTGGCTGCGCGCCTATCCCGGCACGCTGCTGCTGATTGCGCACGATCGCGAGTTCCTCGACCGGGTGTGCGATCGCATTGTCAATATCGAGCACGGCAAAGTGCGCGCCTATCGCGGCAACTACTCGGCCTTTGAAGCGCAGCGTGCCGCTGAACTGGCCGAGCAGTCGGCGCTCTACCAGCGCCAGCAGCGCGAGATCCGCCACATGGCAGCCTTCGTCGAGCGCTTTCGCGCGCAGGCCACCAAGGCACGGCAGGCCCAGAGCCGCCTCAAGGCGCTCGAGCGCATGCAGCGCATCGCGCCGGCGCATGTCGATGCCGCCAGTTTCGAGTTTGCCTTTGCCGTGCCAGAGAAGCTGCCAAGGCCGCTGCTGGCGATCGAAGATCAGAGCGCAGGCTACGGAGGCGTGGTCTTGCTGCGTAAACTCAAACTCACCCTCATGCCTGGCGATCGCTACGCGCTGTTGGGGCGCAACGGTGCCGGTAAATCGACCTGCATGAAACTGCTGGCCGGCGAAATCGAAGCGCTCTCTGGCACGCGCACCGAGGCGCGCGACCTGCGCATCGGTTATTTCGCGCAGCATCATCTGGAGCAACTCATCGCCGCGGATTCACCACTGGAGAACCTGCGGCGCACTGGTGGCGAGCGCGCGGCGCGTACCACCGAAGCGGAGTTGCGCGACTACCTGGCCACCTTTGGTTTTCGTGGCGATCGCGTTTTTGAGGCCGTGGCGCCGTTTTCCGGCGGCGAGAAGGCGCGGCTGGTACTGGCGCTGGTGGCCTACCAGCGACCCAACCTGCTGCTGCTCGACGAGCCGACCAATCACCTGGACCTGCAGATGCGCCAGGCGCTGGCGGTCGCGCTGCAGGATTTCGCCGGTGCCGTGGTACTCGTGTCACACGATCGGCACCTGCTCAACACCGTGGCCGATGAACTGATCGTCGTGCACGCCGGCCGCGCTGCGCCTTTCGATGGCGACCTTGAAGACTACGCGCGTTGGCTCAGCGAGGGCGACAGTACGCCGGAGGGATCAGCGGGTGGCGCCGCTGCGCTGAGCGGTGTCGCCGCGACCGCGAGCTCGACGCCCGCGACGTCGAGCGCCGGCGCCGGCGCGGGCGCGGGCGCAGCGCAGCGCCGCGAGCAACGGCGCCTCGAAGCCGAAGGACGCAATCGGCTGTCACCACTGCGCGCACGCGTGCACAAACTCGAAGCCGAGCTGGCCACCCTCGCGCGCACGCGTATGGCACTGGAAGCGCGCCTCGCCGCGCCGGAGATCTATCAGCACGAGGCGCGCGCCGACCTGCAGGCGGCGCTGCAGCAACAGGCCGAACTGGCGCGTCAAACCCACGCTGCCGAGGCGGCCTGGCTGTCTGCCAGTGATGAGCTGGAGGCAGGCGTGCAGGGCGAGTCTGCACCCAATTAGTACGGGCTCGCGCACCCCGGCGGTGCGGCCGCCGGTGGCCTCCCAACGAGTTGATTGCAGTGGCTATTTTGCGCCCGGCTCTGCACCCGGAAATGTCGGGCGTGTAACAAACAGTTCACTTTACAAACTAATCCAAAGGGGTAAAATGCCTGCCATGGGTGATCTGCGGCGCAAGCCAAGGTCGCCCCGAAGTCGCGGAACAAGACCCCCCCGTTTCCGCGCAATACCTTGGAGCCCCGCTTGCGGGGCTCTTTTTTTTGCCGCGGCGATTCCGGACTGGCATTCGACGCTGTCGCCTTCGGCGATCCCAGACGTCACAATGTTCCCTCGCGAATGGGGGGATGCTTCGATCAACGTGACCGGCACTGAAGTCCAGTCGGCGCTGGCGCTGTTGGCCGAGCGCTCACCCCAGGTTGCCGCACAGCTTGCCGCTGCACCGCCGCGCCTGGCGGCATCGGCGGCACGAGTACTCGATGCCAGTGACTTCGTGGCCGCAACCGTTCAGGGAGAGGAGCGGCTGCTGCCGATGCTGATGGAGCGCGCCGCGCAGGATCTCGCCGGGCCCTTGCCGCTGGCGACGTTCCTGCATGGCGCCGGCGACGAAGCCGCCTTCATCAGTGCACTGCGCCGCTGGCGCCACGCCGAGCTGGCGCGCATCGCCTGGCGCGATCTCGCCGGCTGGGCCAGCCTGCCCGAGACGCTGACCGATCTCAGCAATGCGGCCGACCATGCGTTGCGCAGCGCGCACGATTTTGCGATGGCTGCCTTGTCCGCGCGCCATGGCGCGCCGCTCGCGGCCGACGGCACGACACAGCCGTTGTTGATCGTCGCCATGGGGAAGCTTGGCGGACAGGAGCTGAATTTCTCCTCCGACATCGACCTGGTGTTCCTGTTCGCAGCACACGGCGAGACGACCGGTCCGCGGCCCGTGGCATTCGAGGAGTTCTACGCGCGCCTCGGGCAGGCCGTCATCCGCTACCTGGATGCCGCGACCGTCGATGGGCGCGCCTGGCGCGTGGATATGCGACTGCGGCCCTTTGGCGCCAGTGGTCCGCTGGTGGCGAGTGCCGCGGCCTTCGAAGACTATCTTGAATCCCACGGCCGCGACTGGGAGCGCTACGCCTGGATCAAGGCGCGCGCCGTGACCGACCAGGCAGGCTACGAAGCCGTGTTTCGCTCGGCCGTGCAGCCCTTTGTCTACCGGCGTTACCTCGATTTCGGCGTGTTCGAATCACTGCGCGAAATGAAGGCGCTGATCAGCCGCGAAGTGGAGCGACGCGAGCTCAACGACAACATCAAGCTCGGTTATGGCGGCATCCGCGAGATCGAGTTCATCGTGCAGTCGATGCAGCTGGTGCGCGGTGGCAGCGAGCGGCGTCTGCAGAGCGCCTCGCTGTTGCAGACGCTGCCGCGCCTGGCAGGCGCCAGATTGCTGCCGGAAAACACTGTCGCCGAGCTGGGCGCCGCCTACGAGTTCCTGCGCCGGCTCGAGAATCGCCTGCAGATGCATGGCGACCAGCAGACTCACCAGTTGCCGCAGGACCCGCGAGTGCAGGCGCGCATCGCGCGGGCGATGGACTGTGGCAGTTGGGACGAGCTGGCGGGCGCGCTCGAGTCACATCGCCAGCGGGTGAGTGCGGCCTTCGACGCGGTCGTGCAGGGTGACAGTGGCGCCGCCACGCGCGCTGCGCAAGCGGCGCCACTGGCAGCAGTTGATACCGCGGACGCTGTGCAGTTGAGCCAGCGCCTGCGCGCGCAGGGTTACGCGGAGGCTGAGGCCGCCGCGCAGTTGCTGCAGGACTTGTACGGCTCGGCGTTGATGCGGCGGCTCGACGAGACGGGTCGGCGCCGGCTCGAAGCGCTGCTGGGTGCACTGCTGGCGCAGCTCGCGCCGCTTCCCGACGCGCTGGCCTTGCTGCGCCGGCTGCTGCGCATCATCGAGTCCATCGGCGCGCGCTCCACCTACTTTGCCTTGCTGCTCGAGAACGCGACCGCCCGCACGCGGCTGATTGAACTCACGCGGCACGGCGATTTCCTGCCGGCGCAGATCTCCGCCTATCCGCTGCTGCTCGATGAACTGATCGATGAGCGCCTGCTGCAGCGCCCGCCGACGCGCGCGCAGCTGGCGAGCGAATTGCAGCAACTGCTGGCCGAGGTGGATGAGAGCGACGAGGAGCGCCTGGTGCAGCAGTTGCGCCACTTCCAGCGCGCCGCACTGTTCCGGATCGCGGTTGCGGATCTCGGTGGTCGCCTGCCGCTGATGCAGGTGAGCGATCGGCTCACGGAGCTGGCCGAGCTGATCGTCGAACAGGCACTGCAGATTGCGTGGCGTTTCGTGACGCAGCAGTACGGTACGCCGCAGTGTGGCGAGGGCCCCGGGCGTCGCGTGGTGCGGATCGGCGCGGTGGGCTACGGGAAACTGGGCGGCATGGAGCTGGGTTACGGCTCGGATCTCGACCTGGTGTTCCTGCACGATTCCATCGGCGCTGATCAGACCACCGAGGGCGCGCGCAGCGTCGACAACCAGATCTTTTTCGTGCGCTTCGTGCAGCGGTTGGTGCACCTGTTGACGATGCATTCCGCCGCCGGCCGACTCTACGAAGTGGATATGCGCCTGCGCCCCAGCGGCAAGGGCGGCATGCTGATCACCAGCATCGAAGCCTTCGAGGATTACCAGCGCCGCGAAGCCTGGACCTGGGAGCACCAGGCGCTGCTGCACGCGCGCGCCATGGCCGGTGATGAAACACTGGGCGCGCGCTTCGAGGAGCTGCGCCTGCGGGTGCTGCGCGAGTGCGTGCGCCTCGATACCTTGCGCGCCGATGTCGCGCACATGCGCACGCGCATGCGCAATGAACTCTCGGCGTCGAGGGCAGGTCAGTTCGACCTCAAGCAGGATCCGGGCGGCATTGCCGACATCGAATTCTTGGCGCAGTACTGGACACTCTGCTGGATCGACAGATATCCGCCGCTGGCCTGGTTCGCTGACACCATCCGCCAGCTCGAATCCCTGGGTTCCGCGGCGCTGGTGCCGCAGGCCACCATCGATGCGCTGACGGCGGCCTATCGCGCCTACCGCGAGTGCACGCACCATCGCAGCATCGCGGGCCTGCCCGCCATCGTGCCCGAAGCCGAATTCCAGGGCGATAGAGCCGCCGTGAGTGCGATCTGGGACGCAGCGATCGAGGTATAATGCCGGCATGAAGAGCAACACCGCGCCCCGACTGCCCAACGCCCAGGCCCAGTACGAAGTCAGCGCGGCAGACCTGCCACTGTGCTGCCCGATGACCTCCATGTCCTTGTGGAATTCGCATCCGCGGGTCTATCTCGCCATCGAGCAAACCGGCTGGGCCAAGTGCCCCTATTGCGGCGCCGAATACACGCTCAAGCGCTGAGTTTCCGCGCGCGCTCAGCGATAGGGCTGGTACGACTTCTCTTCGATCAAGGCCGAGCCGAGCGCGGTATTGATGCGCTTCTTGAGCGCCGCGCGCTCGTCATTGGTGACATAGACCGCACGGGCCAGTTCGATGAAGCGCGCACCGAAGCGCTGCGCCAGCTCTTCCTCTCGGATCTGGTCTTCGATGTCCCACAGGCTGGCGTTCACACCTTCAAGCGCGCGCTCGTCGGCGGCGAGATCGACGCCCGCCGGCACGCTGCGTTGCCAGGTGCCCTCGAGCAACGCCAGTTCGTGGCGCACGTAGGCGAGCTTGGTGGCATCGCGCATGCGCGCCGACTTGATGCGCAGGATTGTGATCTTGTCGAGCAGCTCGCCGGGTGAAATCGGAACCAGGATATCCTGCATGCCACGCTCCAGATGGTGAGGCGCCGTGATCCGGCCTATCGTATCAGGGCCAGCAGCTCATCGAGCTTCGCGATCACGGCCTCGGTTTCGATCAGCTCCATCACGCCCGGCTCTTCGATCTTCTCGGCCCACGGCAGTTGCTGCGCCGGGCGGCCGCGAAAGCGCTGCGCGGCCTGCTCGTAGCGATCGATGCACCATTGGCGCGAATGATAGGGTCCGCTGCGCTCTACCCGGGTTGCGGCATAGAGGCCAATCACCGGCGTATCGACCATGGTGGCCATGTGCGCTGGCCCGGAATCGGGGGTCAGCAGCACAGCGGCGCGCGCCAGCAGCGCCAGCAGTTGCGGGAGCGTATCGGTGCCGATCAGGTTCTTCACCGGCACGCCGGCAGCGGCGGCGATGCGCGCACCGAAGTCGCGCTCGAAATCGTTGGGTCCGCCACAGAGCAGCACCTGCAGTCCGTGCCGCTTGACGGCGTGGGCGATCACTGCCGCGTAGCGCTCGACACTCCAGTTGCGCAACTTGTGGCTGGAGCAGGGGCTCACGATCAGCGTGCGCATCTCATCGGGAATCTGCGCGCGCGCCCACTCCTGGGCGGGCGCGGGCAGCGGCAGGTTCCACTCGAGGCGGGTGGTCAGGCCCAGCGCTTCGGTGAACCCGCTGAAGCTGTCGAGCACATGCTGCTTCTGGCGCGCGGCGATGCGCTGGTTGGTGAACAGCCACTGCAGTTCGCGGGCGCGCGCACGATCGAATCCGAGGCGTACGCGCGCCGGGATCAGCGCCGCATACAGGCTGGCGCGCAACGCGAGCTGCATGTGCAGCAGCAGGTCGAAGTGCCGGCCGCGTACCGCGGCGCGCAGCGCGCGCATGCTGCCGAACAGGGATCGCTTGTCGATGATGATAAACTCGACACCTGGCAGCAGGCTCATCAGGCGCGCTTCCATGCGGCCGATCACCCAGGTGATGGTGGTCTGCGGCCAGGCTTGCTGCAGGGTGCGGATGACCGGCACCACGTGGCAGACATCGCCGAGCGCCGAGAGGCGCAGCAGGCACAGGCTTTTGGGCGGCGTGACAGGAACACTCATGCAGGGATTGGGCACACCGTGGCAGGACTGAATTTTCTCGCCACCGGCGCCGAAGTTCGCGTCGTCGAGCAAGGCGGCGGCGCGATGCTATATGACAGCTCACGGGCCGGCAACGCCGTGCCTGGGTGGCTCGATCCCGAGTGGTGGAGTGGCCGCGGCACGGTGACCCGGGCCCGCGAAGGACGCGGCGGCGCCTACATGATCGAGGCCGATGGACGCAGCCTGGTGCTGCGCCAGTATCGACGTGGCGGCTGGGCCGCGAAGGTTTCCGCCGATCGCTACTGGTGGCAGGGCGCCGGGCAGACACGCTCGTTTCGCGAGTGGCACCTGCTGTATCACCTGCATCGCGTGGGGCTGCCGGTGCCGATGCCGGTCGCCGCCGGCTACCAGCGCCGCGGACGCACTTACAGCGCGAGTCTGCTGCTACAGCGCATTCCCAAGGTGCGCTCGCTCGCCAGCGAGTTGCGCGCGGCGCCCGTGGCGCTGCGCACCTGGGTCGCGGTGGGTCGCTGGCTGCGCCGTTTTCATCTGTGCGGTGTCTGCCATGCGGATCTCAATGCGCACAACATCCTGCTCGGTTCCAACGATGCCGTGTGGCTGATCGATTTCGATCGCGGCACGCTGCGCTCGCCCGGCTGGTGGAGCGATACCAATCTGGTGCGCCTGTATCGCTCGCTGCAAAAACTCGCCGCCACCTTGCCCGCGGCGCATTTCTCCACGGCCGACTGGCAGTTGCTGCTCGACAGCTATTTCGCGACCCGTCTCGATGTGCAAGCGGACAATGTGCTGGCATTTCCCTGAGCGTCACGCGTGAGCGCAGCGCGCGCGCTCTACAGTCTGCTGGTCTTGCTGGCGCTGCCGTTTCTGAGCCTGGTGGTGCTGTGGCGCTCGCTCCGTGAACGCCACTATGCGCAGGGCTGGGCCGCGCGCTTCGGCCTCGGCGTGCCGCTGGGGGGGCGCGAGCGCAGCATCTGGGTGCACGCAGTCTCAGTAGGTGAGGTGCAGGCTGCGGTGCCGCTGCTGGCAGCACTGCGCGCGCAGTATCCGGATATACCGCTGTCGATCACCAGCGCCACGCCTGCGGGGCGCGAGCGCGCCCGCGCGCTTGCAGGCACAGGCATCGACGTGCGCTACGCACCCTACGACCTGGGCCTGTGTGTGCGCGGGAGCCTGCGCCGGCTGCGCCCGAAGTTGCTGCTGGTCATGGAGACCGAGCTGTGGCCGAACCTGCTGGCCGCGTGTGTTGCGGCCGGTGTGCCGGTGATCATTGTCAGCGCGCGCTTGTCGGAGCGCAGTTTCCGACGCCTGGTGAAATTCCCGGGCCTGTTGCAGCCGGCCTTGCGCACCGCCGTCACGGTCGCCGCGCAGTCCGCCGCCGACGCGCAGCGCTTTGCGGTGCTGGGCGTGCCCGCCGCGCAGTTGAGCGTGTGCGGCAACATCAAGTTCGATCGCACACCGGGTGAGCCGCTGCGCGCGGCGGGCGCGAGCCTGCGCAGCCGCTTTGCGCCAGCGCGCCTGCTGTGGGTCGCGGGCAGCACCCACGAGGGCGAAGAGCAGGCGGTACTCGATGCCCACCAGGCACTGCGCGCCAGCGGCGCTGCGCGCTGTGCCGAGGCCTTGCTGGTACTGGCCCCGCGCCATCGCCCGCGCTTCGACGCGGTGGCACAGCGGCTCGATCAGTGCGGACTGCCCTGGTTGCGCTACAGCGAGGTGACAGCAGGCGGCGGCACATCGGCAGGCGCAGCCGTGCTGCTGCTCGACACCATCGGCGATCTGGAAAGTTTCTACGCAGCGGCCGATCTGGCATTTGTAGGCGGCAGTCTCGTGCCAGTGGGTGGCCACAGCCTGCTGGAACCCGCGGCGCTGGGCGTGCCCTCGATCTGCGGGCCACACATGCACGCCGCGCCACAAGTGGCCAGGGATCTTGCAGCCAGTGGCGCTACCCTGATCGTGGATTCACCCGCACAGCTCAGCGCAGCAGTGCTGGAACTGGCTACGGATGAAAGCCGCCGGCGCGCGATGTGCGCCGCCGCGCTGGCCGTCGTGGCCGCGAATCGCGGTGCGCTGGAGCGCGTGCTGCAGCGGGTCAGGGCGAAGCTGGCGTAGCCGGTACTGCGGCAGCGGGCGAGGCAGCCGGCGGCGTTGAATTTTCAGCCGGCGGCTGTTCGACCAGCCAGCCGTTGATCAGCGAGATGGTCGAGCGATCGAGATTGCCGGCCGCCTGGCGCAGCGAGACGATGTTGTTCAGGTAGCTGTATTTCGCCTGCGCGTAGTTGGTCTGCGCTTGCACCAGCTGCTGGCGTGCGGTGAGCACATCGATGGCGGTCTTGGTGCCGACTTCATAGCCGGCCTCGGTGGCCTGCAGCGAAATCTGGTTGGACTGCACCGCCTGCTTGAAGGCGCCCACCTGTGCGATCTGGCTGATCACGCCCTGGTAGGCATCGCGCGCCTGCTGTTCGGTCTGGCGCAAGGTGCGCTCGTAGCCGGAACTGGCGGCTTTCCAGAGGTACTTGGCCTGGCGCACCCGTGACTGCGTGGCGCCGGCGCTGAACAGCGGCACGGTCACGCCCACCGACCAGACGATGTCCTGCGTGTTCACGCCCAGCAGCGCCTGCTGCGTCGGCGTCAGATCGTTCCCACCCACGGCCCAGGAGCGCGAGGCCGAGGCATTGACCGAGGGCAGGTGGCCGCCGATCGCCGTGAGATAGCTGTCGCGGGAAATATCGGCCGCCAGGCGGCTTGCGATCAGGTTCGAATTCTGGCTGAGCGCTGTGGCCACCCAGGTGTCCTCGCTGGCCGGATCGGGCGAGAGCAATGGCATGCCATCGCGGGGCTTCGCCAGGCGCTGGTACTTCTCGCCGGTGATCGCGCGCAGCTGCTCCTCGGCGCTGGCCAGCGTGCGCTTGGCGGCGATCACGGCCGCGGCGCTGCTGTCGCGCGTGGCGCGCGCGATCTGCACATCGGTGATCGCGATCAGGCCGACATCGTAGCGGCGCTCGGCCTGCTCGAGCTGGCGCGAGACCGACTGCAGCGCGGTTTCGTTCGCGGCGACCACGTCCTCGGCGTTCAGCACCGCGAAATACTGCGCGGCGACGCGCGCGATCAGATCCTGCTGGGCAGCCTGGTAGTTGGCTTCACCCTGCGCCACGGTGCTGCTGGCGGCCTTGAGCGCGATCCAGTTGTCCCAGGAGAACAGGTTGACCTTGAGGCCCAGGTTGGCCAGCGTGGGCGAAGTGACGGTGTTGCCGGCCACGCCGTTCCAATTCTTGGTGGCATTGGCGTTCAGCGGCAGCATGTCGAGGATCGCCTGAGTACGGGTCTCGCGCGTCGCCATGTGCAGCGCCGCGGCCTGCTGCATGGTCGGGTCGGCGATCAGCGCATGGTCGTAGACGGTCTGCAGGTTTTCAGCGTTGGCCAGGCCGGTGGCGCTGGCGGAGAGCAGCAAAAGTATCCATTGGCGGTTCATGCGCATTTTCCGTGTGTAGTTCCGTGTGCCGCGCAGTCAGTACGCGGGCAGATTCGGGTCGATGTCGCGAGCCCAGGCGGTGATGCCGCCCTGCAGGTTGCTTACCCGGTCAAACCCGTTTGCGACCAGGAAATCCGCCGCCCGCTGACTGCGGCCACCCGCCTTGCACATCACAATGATCGCCTGTGCAGCGTCAAGTTCCTTGAAGCGGCTGGGAATTTCATTGAGGGGGATGGCCACGCTTCCCTCGATGCGGGCCAGCGCCAGCTCCCAGGGTTCGCGTACGTCGAGCAGGCAGTAGGGGCTTTTGGAGTCCATCAGCGCCTTTAACCCGGCAGGGGTGATCTGGGTTACAGCTTTCATGGCCTAAAACTCGAAAGTCGGCGGGGCCGGGGCGTGCTCCAGGGCCGCAAGCTCGGTTTGGAACAGCGCCGTGCCTTGGAATTCGGCCGGACCGGCGCGCCGCACCAGCCGGGCTTCCATGACGGGCCCCGTGCCCACCACGACGAACAGCCGGCCGCCGAACTTCAGTGCGCGCTCGAAGCGTGGCTGGTAGATCGGCAGCGAGCCTGTCAGCACCACCACGTCGTAGGCGGTCTCGCTCACCAGGCCCATGCCGTCGGCGCAGGTGACCTCGACATTGCCGCAGCCTGCCGCGCGCAGGTTGGCACGGGCCGTGGCCGCCAGATCGTCATACAGCTCCAGGGACTGCACCTGGCCGCCCATCGTGGCCAGGCAGGCCGAGAGGTAGCCCGAACCCGTGCCCACCTCCAATACCTGATTGCCGGCGCGCACGGCCACGGCCTGCAGGATGCGGCCGGCCAGCATCGGCGTCAGCATGAACTTGCCATGAGCCAGCGGCAGCGCGCAGTCGGCGCAGGCCAGCGAGCTCAAGGTCGCGGGCACGAAGCGCTCGCGCGGCACTTTCTGCATCACCTCGAGCGTGTGCGCATCGAATACCGACCAGGTGCGCACCTGCTGGGCGACCATCTGTTGCTGAGCGCTGTTGCTGTTCATCGTCGTCGTCGTGGCGTGGAGTGTGTAAGGATACTACGGTTAACTTAATTCCACTTGCCGCCCGTGTGGTCAGCATTGCGTGCGTATAAGGTGTATTCCCCAGTTACCATCATATGGTCAATTTGACCTCGGTCTGCAGGCGATGGCGGGGTATGCTGCGCTGACTGAATTCACAGGCCGGCGCGCTGCGCGCGGGTGCGGGTTGCAATACAGGGGATCGCAGCCACTTCATGTCCACACTGGCCATACTTTGCATGGTTTTTGCGCTATTGGCGTTGCTGCTGCTGGCGCTCTACCTGCTGCAGCGTCGGCAGCGCGGTGCACTCGAAGGAGTGACGCGCCAGCTGCATCGCATCGCTGTCGGCGGCACTCTGCGCGGTCGCGTGGAACTCGACACCGACCAGCGTGAAGTCTCGGCGCTGGTGACCGTGGTGAATCACCTGCTGACGCGCGTGGGCACTGCCACGCCGGAAGCGCAGGTCGCGCCGCCCGCCCCGGTGAACGTGCTGGGTGAACATCTGCACGAGGCCGTGCTGATCCACGGCGCCCGCGGCATCCTCTACGCCAATCCGCAATTTGCACAGTTGATGGGCACCAGCGCGCAAGAGCTGGCGGGCCGGCGACTCGAAGATCTGGTGCCACCGGAATTTGCCGAACTGGTAGGCGAGAACCTGCGCCACCGCCTGGCGCGCGAGCCGGCGGCGGAGCGCTATGAAGTCGATCTGCTGGGCCTGCAGGGCCAGCATTCACGCCTCGAACTCAGTTCCTGGCTGATCGAACACGAGGGCCATGCGGCGCTGCTGATCGTCGGCGTCGAAGTGCTGCCCACGCAGACTGTCGCGGCCCTCGGCGCTGCCGGTGGCGGCCGCTCGCGCGCTCGCACCACGCTGGAATCGATGCCGGGCGCCGTGCTGACGGTCGATCGCAGCAGCCACGTGGACTACATCAATGCGGCGGCCAGCGAGATGCTGGGCCTGGCCACGGGCAGCGCGCGCGGCATGTCCCTGGAAGACCTGGCCAAGGTATTCCGCGAGACTGACCGCAAGCTCCTGACCGAGCCCCTGCAGCAGGCGCTGTCGGCCGGCGCGCCGCTGAATCTGGGCCGGCGCGCGCTGGTGATTGGCCAGGCCGGTGGGCCGGAGCGGTTGATCGAAGTCGCAGCCGCACCGCTGCGCGAAGAGGACGGCAGCAGCAGCGGCGCGGTGTTGGTGCTGCACGATGTCACGGAATCGCGTGGCCTGACGCGCCAGATTTCTTACCAGGCGGCCCACGATGCGCTCACGGGCCTGGTGAACCGGCGTGAATTCGAGCGTCGCCTGCAGGAGAGCATCGAGGCTGCGCAGCGCGGTGAGGCGACCCATGTGCTCTGTTACCTGGATCTCGATCGCTTCAAGGTGATCAACGACACCAGTGGGCATCTCGCCGGCGACAGCCTGCTGCGCGACATCGCCAAGCTGGTGCGCGCGGCGGTTCGCGACTCCGACGTGGTCGGGCGCCTGGGCGGCGATGAATTTGGCATGCTGCTGATCGGTTGCCCGCTCGACAAGGCGCGCCAGATCGCGGATGAAGTGTGCCGCAAGGTGGCCGATCACCGCTTCGTGTGGCGCGATCGCATTTTCAATGTGGGCGCGAGTATTGGACTGATCGAGATCGCGCGCGATTCGAGCAACCTCGAGGAAGCGCTGGCCGCGGCCGATTCGGCCTGCTACGTCGCCAAGCGCCAGGGCGGCCACGTGGCGGTGTACTCGGCGCGCGATGAGGTCTATGCGCGCGAGAGCGGCGAGATCCACTGGCTGCAACTCTTGCAGGGCGCGCTCAAGGAAAACCGCTTCCAGCTCTATTGCCAGCCGATCGTGGCCGCCTACGGCGATGGCGATTCGGGCCCGGCCATGGAAGTGCTGGTGCGCCTGAAGAACGAAGCCGGTGTGCCGGTGGCGCCGGTGGATTTCCTGCAGGCGGCCGAACGTTACCGGCTGATGGGCCTGATCGATCGGCAGATCGTGCAGACCACACTCACGGCACTCGGGCGCGGTGCCATCGCCTTGCCGACCAATCGCAGCATCGCCATCAACATTTCGGGCCAGACGCTGGCCGACGCGCAGTTCCTCGAGTTCGTGGTCGAGTGCTTCGATGCCACGGGTGCCAGCCCCGCGCAGGTGTGCTTCGAGATCGCCGAGAGCGCGGTGATCGCGAATCTCGAGCAGGCGCGACGTTTCATCGGCGTGCTGCACGGCATGGGCTGCCGCTTCGCGCTCGATGATTTCGGCAGCGGCCTGGGCTCGTTCTCGAACCTGCGGCTGCTGGCGGTCGACTACCTGAAGATCGACGGCTCGTTCATGCACAACCTGGCGCGCGACACGGTGAACCAGGCCATGGTCTCGGCGATGATCAAGCTGGCGCGCACCCTGAACTTCAAGGTGATCGCCGAGCACGTGGAAGACGAGACCGTGGCTGATGCCGCGCGCACCATCGGCTGCGATTTCCTGCAGGGCTACGCAATGGGCCGGCCCGCGCCGCTATCGATGGCGGCCTAGGCCGCGCGCGTACCGCGCGGGCATCAAGGGGCAGGCGCGTACAGCTCGTTGCTGCGCACGAAGGAATTCAGGAACCACCCCATCACTTCACGCTGGCTGCGGTGTAGCCGTAGCGCCTGGAGCTTGCGCAGCTGCGTGGGTTCATCCAGTGGCAGTTGTTGCCAAGGCAGTTGCGCGGCGCGCGCCGGCGGGCGCAGCGCGTGCAGTCGATGCAGACCGTGTGGCCAGGGCCATTTGAGGCCGGCGTGCACGATCCAGTAGTAGAGCTTCGCCTGCGGTGCCGCCTCCGGCAGCAACTCGCGCGCCAGCGCGCCGCTGCTGCGATGATCGGCGTGCAGATCCTGCGCAGCCGCGACCAGCATCACGGTGGGCGCGAATGTCCTGATCACCTTGCCCAGATCGTGGCGCAGGTTGTTGCCCGTGTAGGCGCTGTCATGGCCCAGCGCCTCGGGGTAGGGCACAGCACTGGCGCCTGTGTAGGCTGAACGCTGCACGCTGTTGCCATCGCCGGCGAGCAGTGCCGTGAGGCCGCGATCGGGATAGCCCAATACAAACTGGTGGTCGCGCGGCACGCCCAGCAGATCGGCTGCCGCCCGTGCCTCGGCGATGCGCCGCGCGCCCAGTTTTTCGAGGCCGCGCCCCTTGGGGCGCAGCGTTCGCTCGGCAATGATCGCATCGATCTCGAAACTGTCGCCGGCCGTGACCCAGACCACGGCGACGGCAGCGCCGGCCGCCACCGCACGTTGCAGGTAACCGCCACAACAGAGCGTTTCATCGTCCGGGTGCGGCGCCACCACCAGGATGCGATCGCTCGCATTGGGCAGTGTCATCTCTGGCAGTGGCGCAGGCGTGCGCGCCTCGGTGCCCGAAGCCGCGCCCAGCGACAGCGACAGCACCAGCGCCAGCGTCAAGGCGATGCCTTGCGCGAGCGGCCAGCGCGATGCGCGCGACAATCGGCCTACTTGGCGGTGCCGGGCTTGCTGGCGGCCAGCAGGGCGTTGATCGCGGCATTGAGTTCGGGCGATTCCGGCGTCACCTTGCTGTCGAAATAGTGGGTGACCGTGCCGTCAGGCTTGACCAGGTACTTGTTGAAATTCCACTGCGGCTCTTTGGTCTGGCGCGCGAGTTCCTTGAATACCGGGTTCGCCTCCGCGCCCTTGACCGGCATCGGCACCAGCATCACGAATTTCACGCCGTAGTTGATGTAGCAGATCTCCGCAGTCTCCGTGTCGGTCTTGGCTTCCTGGTTGAAGTCGTTCGAGGGAAAGCCCACGACCACCAGTCCCTGATCCTGGTATTGCTCGTGCAGCGCTTCGAGCCCCTTGAACTGCGGCGTGAAGCCGCAGTGGCTGGCGGTGTTCACCAGTAGCAGCGGCTTGCCGGCAAAGGCCTTGCAGATGTTCACGGTCTCGGTGGAACGGAGCTTCGTGAAATCGTGATCGAGCCATGCCGGGCACTCGCTCGCGTTGGCTTGAGTTGCAGCCCCAAGCAGCACCAGTGCGCCTAGGATGAAGCGCGGGAATCGCGTGGCATGGCTGGACATGGCTGGCTCCTTCGATGTGGTTTGGCCGGCGCAGTATAGCCTTGCTGGCCGTTACGGGTTCGACGTAGGCTGTGGCCTCAACTGCGGGAGAACTCACTGTGCGCATTATCGCCATTGCCAGCCTGTTCATTGCCACTGTTGTTACTGCCGGGGCCACTGCCACGGCTGCCGAGTTGCGATCCGACCAAGTGGCATTCCGCGAGCTCTACAAGGAGCTGGTCGAAACCAAGACCGCGCTGTCGGATGGCAGTTGTACGCTGGCTGCCGAGCGCATGGCGGCGCGACTGCGCGCGGCCGGCTTCAAGGATGAAGACCTGCGCCTGTTCAGCGTGGACGACCATCCCAAAGAGGGTGGACTCGTGGCGGCCCTGGCGGGGAAGGATCCCAAGGCCCAGGCCATCTTGCTGCTCGCGCACATCGATGTGGTGGAAGCCAAGCGTGAAGACTGGACGCGCGACCCCTTCGTGCTGGTGGAGGAAGGCGGCTATTTCTATGGCCGCGGCAGCTCCGATGACAAGGCGCATGCGGCGATCTTCACCGACACGCTGGTGCGGCTGAAGAGCGCGGGCACACGGTTGCGCCGACCCCTGAAGCTGGCGCTCACCTGCGGCGAGGAAACAGGCGGCGCCTTCAACGGTGCCGAATGGCTGTCGGGTCAGCACAAGGACTGGATCGAGGCCCAGTTCGCACTCAACGAGGGGAGCGTGGGCACGCGCGATGCGAATGGCAAACGCATTTCGATCGGCATCCAGGCCGGCGAGAAGGTCTATCAGGATTTTCGCATCGAGGCGCGCAACCCCGGTGGCCACAGCAGCCGGCCGCGCCCCGATAACGCAATCTACAGCCTGGCCGCGGCGCTGGTGCGCATTGGCCAATATGAATTTCCGGTGCAGTTCAGCGACACGACGCGCGCGTACTTCACCGAGATGGCCAGGATCACCGGCGGGGAAGCGGGCGCTGCGATGACGCGGCTGCTCGCCAATCCGGGTGACCTCGAAGCCAATGCCATCGTCTCGAAGGATGCGACTTTCCATTCGATGTTGCGCACGACCTGCGTGGCCACGCGCCTCGATGGCGGACACGCCAACAATGCGCTGGCGCAACGTGCAGGCGCGAACATCAATTGCCGCATGTTCCCGGGCGATCCGATCGACAATGTGCTGGCGCAGCTGGTGAAGGCCGCCGCGGACCCGTCGATCAGCATCGTGCCTACAGGCTTGCTGAGCTTAACACCCGCGCCACCCCCGCTGACTCCGCTCGTGTACGGCACCGCCAAGACACTGGCGGAGAAGCACTTCCCGGGCGTGCCCATGCTGCCCGGGATGTCGACTGGCGCGACCGATGGCCGCTTCCTCAATGCCGCGGGCATTCCCACCTATGGCGTGCCGGGCCGCTTCTCTGATCCGGATGGCAACGGCGTGCATGGTCTCAACGAGCGCAAATCGGTGCAGGGTCTGTATGAAGAGCGCGACTACCTGTATGAGTTGATCCAGGCTTACGCCAACAGCAAGTAGCGGCAGTGCGCACCTCGCGTCGGCAGTTCCTCGGTGCAGCAGGCCTCGCCGGCGTGGCAGGCGTGGTGGGCGTGCCTGGGGTAGCGCTGGCCGCGCCGCCGCGGCGGGAAGATGCGGCGCCGCCGCTGCCCGCACGGCCTGTCACGGAACCCGTCGCGCTCGCCGCGAATGAAACCTACTGGCGCAGCGTCGCGGCGCAATACGCCGTAACGGCCGAGGTCACCAATCTCGAGGCGGGTTACTGGGGCATGATGTCGCGCCCGGTGCTGGCGCAGTATCAGCAGCACACCGAGCGCGTGAATGCCGGCAGTTCCTTCTACGCGCGCGGACAATACTTGCAGGATCTCGAAGCGGTGCGCGCGCGCGTCGCCGCGTCATTGGGCGTCGAGGTCAGCGAGATTGCCCTCACGCGCGGCGCCACCGAGGCACTGCAGTGCCTGATCGGTGGCTACAACAAGCTAAAGCCCGGCGATGCCGTGCTGTACGCGGATGTCGACTACCCGGCCATGCAATACGCAATGAAGTGGCTGGCCGATCGCCGTGGCGTACACGTGGAGCACATGGCGTTGCCCGAGCCCGCTACCCGCGCAGCAGTGATCGCCGCCTATGCAGCCGCGATGGATGCCACTCCGGCACTGCGACTGCTGCTGCTCACGCACGTCAACAACAAGACCGGCCTGGCATTGCCGGTGGCCGAAATCACGGCGCTGGCGCGGCAACGCGGCGTGGATGTGATCCTCGACGCCGCGCATGCCTGGGGGCAGATCGAATTCTCCATCGGCACGCTGGGTCCCGATTTCATCGGCGTGAACCTGCACAAATGGATCGGCGCGCCGGTCGGCGTCGGTGCGCTCTACATCCGCAAGGGGCGCCTGGCCGATGTCGATCGCATGATGGCGAATGAAGACGAACCGGACGACAGCATCCTGAGCCGCGTGCATTCGGGCACCGCGAATTTCGCCGCACTGCTGTCGGTGCCGGCGGCGCTTGATTTCCATGATGCCATCGGCGAGCGCTACAAAGTGGCGCGCCTGCGCTACCTGCGCGATCGCTGGGTGCACGCGGTGCGTGCTGTTCCCGGCATTGAAGTGCTCACGCCCGACGAGCCTGGCATGGCCGGTGCCATCACCTCATTCCGGCTGCAGGGCGGGAAAACGAAAGAGGAGAACCAGCGCATCGTCGATGAGCTCGTCAAGCGCTACGGACTGTTCACGGTGCGTCGCACCGGGCTGGAGCGGGGCGATTGCGTGCGCGTGACGCCTGCGCTGTACAACTGCGTGGCCGATGTCGATCGACTGGTGGCCGCGCTCAAGGCCATGGCGGCTGCTGCGGCTTGAGGTTGAACGTGCGCGGTGGCGCGCGCCGGGATTTGCGCCGCGGTTGGCGCCGCGCTTCAGTTCAGCAGCCAGCCGAACAGACGCGGAAACGCGCCCTGGGGCTTCGGTGCCAGCTGCTGGGCTTTCGCGAGATTGCGCTGCATGTGCTCGGCGAAGGCCACCAGCTGCTTCAGGTCGCGCAAAGGATGATTCGCCGCCATGCGGCCGGAGCTGAGTTCGCGTTGCACCACCGCCTGCGCGAGTTTCAGGTCGACCTGCTCGTTCACCAGGCATTCCCTGGCGAGCATCATCGAATAGCCATGGCCGCGGATCTCGCGGAAGTTCTCGAGGTCCTTCGGATCAAGGCCCTTCTCGACCAGATTCATCAATGACTGGTTGAGCGCCAGAAGTGCTGCGCGCTGCGGGCCGATGCGGGCACTCTCGAAGGCGTCGTGAATGCGCGTGCGCAGTTGCCGCCACTGTTTGGCAGCATCCGCGGCGTTCTCCGGCACGTCGCCTATCAGTTCGTTGTTGATCATGGCGCCTATGATGCGCAGCACCGGGCCCGCACTTGTGGCCCGACCTCACATTGTTGGCGACCGATGGTCGGGATTGCGGCAGGGCCCCGCTTTCCGCTGCCTCAAATGCGAAGCTGGTCTCGGTACCCGCGGCCCGTGGTTCACATAATTGTGCCCTGCCACGGAGGTAAAGGACCATGCCAGACACCAGGCACAGGCTGACCCTGACGGGTGAATACGAACGCTTCAGCGTCGGTCGGATGATCGAGGGTGATCCGCTCGCGATGGTGCTGCCCTTCGAAACGGTCGCGCGCCTGACCGAATCCTGCGCGGCCGCGCGCGCCGCCACCCTGAACATGGCTCCGGTCGCTGGCGCCGATGCAATAGAAGACCTCGTGGAACTCATGCACGCACTGCTGGGTGGTTACGCCAAGGTCGCTGCCGCGGATGCGCTGGCGGCACGCAGCACCGAGACCCTGCAGCAGGCACTGTCGGAGATCGCGCAGCTACGCGCAGAGCTGGGCAATTCCTAGTGCCTCGCGCCGCCTGAATACAGGCGATTCTCGTACAGGTATTCCGTAACCCTGAGCAGCGCCAGTCCGTCGCGCTGCAGTTCCACAGCATCCACTGCCGCTTGCAGGTGATCACCGACCACGCGCCAGGTGCTGGCAGGTTTGTCGGGACGCAACACCGCCACCGCATCGCCCCAGCACACACACCAGCAGCCACAGGCCGTAGACCCGTAGCAAAAGCTGCAACAGCTGCCCGCCGTTGCGCAGGGCTTTATTCACTATCGGCGAGGTCAGGGTCCTTGGGCGGCGCGAGCTCCGGGCGCAGCGCTGCGAGATGAGCCTGGTGCAGGCTCTTGTTGAGGCCAGGGGCCAGCGTCGCGAGCAGCTGCTGCCAGTGTGGCTCCAGCGCCTGCCAGTCGGCCAGCGCGTGTCCGGCGGCGGCGCTCTGCGCCGCGGTGGGTGCGGCATCGGCGCGCAGCACCTGGTCGTAGAGCGTGGCGATCTCGCCGTTCAGGTCCTCGAGGCCACGCAGCTTGGTACCGGATTCAGGCTCGGATCCGGTCAGCAGTTTTTCCAGCCGCTCATCGAACTCGTGCAGCTCGGTCGCGACCCTGGCGGGCGCACTGCCGCGCGGCGGGGTCTTCATCTGCGTGCTGCGTTCCTTGATCTGCGCGCGCAACGAGCGCGCCGTGAGCAGCGCCGCGGTGCTGCCATCCACGCCCGCGGCCAGTTGCTGCGCGAGTGCAAGCTGGCTCGCGTAGTCGGCCGCGCTGAGCTTGAGGCGCGGATCGCCCTTCACCTCCAGTGTCTGGTCCCAATGCTGCGCGCCCACCAGCAGCCGCACGCCGTACTCGCCGGGCGCCACGCTCGGGCCTTGCGGAACGCGCGGTGTATCGCCGGGCACTGCGGAGATCGGATAGCCGCGCTGCGGCGTGCGCGGCGAGGCGTAGTGCAGGTCCCAGACCCAGCGGTGCATGCCGGCCGTGGTCGCGAGTGCCCTGGGCTCGCGCAGCCAGTTGGTCGGGATGAGCTCCTGCTCGAGGTCCTTGGGCTGGAATCCGGCAGGCTCGTCGCTGGAGTAGCGCCGTACCAATGCGCCAGCGGCATCATGGATCTCGATCGCCACGAGGCCCTTGGCGTCGTGCGGGCCCTTGGCGTCGTGGGCCCCCGTGAGGTCGTGGGCAAGATAGTAGTCGAGTATCGCGCCATCGGGCGGATTGCGGCCGGCCGGCTCATCGGGCGGAATCGGCGTATCGGTGTTGGTGCTGCGCTGTACGCGCAGTGCCGTCGCGGGCTTGAGCAGGGCGGCTTCGCGCTGCTGCAGCGCTGCGTCGTACTGGCGCAGCGGGCTCAGGTCATCGAGTATCCAGAACGAGCGCCCGTGTGTGGCGACGATCAGATCCTGGCCGTGCACCGCCAGGTCGCGCATCGAGGTGTGCGGCAGGTTCAGCTGCAGCGATTGCCAGTGCGCGCCGTCATCGAAAGACACGGCGACCGATTTTTCGGTGCCTGCGTACAGCAGGCCGCGCCGCTCCGGGTCTTCGCGCACGGTGTTCACGGGCTCATTCGCCGCCAGGCCATTCACGATCAGCTGCCAGCTGCGGCCGCCATCGCCGGTGCGATAGATGTAGGGCGCCAGATCATCGATGCGGAAACGGCTGACCGTGGCATAGGCCACCAGCGGATCGAAGTGCGAAGCCTCGAGCTGCGTCACCTTGCTCCAGGCCGTGAGCGCAGGCGGCGTCACGTTGACCCATTCGCTCTCGCCCGCATTGCGGCGCCAGATCAGGCCGTCGTCGGTGCCGAGCCACAGCAGGCCATCGCTGAGCGGCGAGGGGCTGGCCGCGTAGATCACGCCACGCTGGCTTTCGGCCTTCTTGAGCCGCAGCTCGCCGACGCTCGCGGGAATCTCCGGCTTCTCGCGCGCGAGATCGGGGCTGACGGCTTTCCAGTTGCGCCCGCCATCATGGGTCTCATACAGCCGGTTGGCGGCGTAGTAAAGCTGGTGCGGATCCTGCGGCGAGAAGAACAGCGGCTCGGTGCGATCGACGCGCACGTCGGGCCCACGTAGCGGAATCGGCGAGATGTTCTGCACCTGGCCGGTGGCGAGATCGGTGCGCGTGACTTCATTTCGGCCGGCGCCGTAGACGATGTTCGCATCGAGCGGATCAGGCACCGCGTAGCCGTACTCGATCACACCCACCGGATGCCAATCCCTGAAGGTGATCTGGCCATCATTGCCGCGGCTGCTGGTGCACACCGAGCCGCTCTCCTGCTGGCCGGAGCAGACCCGGTACGGAAAGCCATTGGAGACCCCAAGGTGATAGAGCTGCGCCGTGGGTTGGTTGTACCACGAGCTCCAGGTAGCACCGCCGTTCACGGTGACGATCGCGCCCTGGTCCGAGACCAGGGCGATGGTGTTGGCATCATCCGGGCTGATCCACAGGTTCTGGTAGTCATCGCCGCCGGGTGCGCCACGCAGCGAACTCCAGGTCACGCCGCCATCGGTGGATTTCATCGTGACGATGCTGGCGCTGTAGACCACATCCGCGTTGTGCGGATCCACGCGGATGATGGGCAGGTCGCCGCCGCCGATCAGCAACGCCGGTCGCGGGTCGGTCGTGATGCGCGACCAGTGCTCACCGCCATCGTCCGAGCGGAACACGCCGAGCCCGGCCGCCGAGCTGTAATCGCTCGGCGTGGTGGTGCCGACCGTGGCAAACAGGCGGCCGTGCTGGCTGGGCGCCACGCTGATCTGCATCTGCGAGAGGTTCTCGGGCAGGCCCGTGCCGATCTGCTGCCAGTGTTCACCGCCGTCGGTGGACCTGAAAAATCCGCCGCCCGCGCCGTCGTACTGGTTGTTGTCTTCCCAGGGGCCGGAGCGTGCTTGCCACAGCGTGGCGTAAATCACGTTGGCATCGAAGGGATCGATGATCACGCAATAGGCGCCGGTATTCTCATCGCGATGGAGCACGCGGTTCCAGTGCGCGCCGCCATCCACGCTGCGATACACGCCGCGTTCGCTGTTGGCGCCGAAGGGGTGGCCGAGCACCGCCGCGTAGACGCGCTGCGGATCATGCGGATCGATCGCCAGCTCCGGTACCTGCTGCGCATCATCGAGGCCCAGGTGTGCCCAAGTCTTGCCCGCATCGTCCGAGCGATACACACCATTGCCGACTGAAAGATCCGGCCGGTGCAGGCCTTCACCGCTGCCGACATAGATGATCGAGGGGTTGGAAGGCGCCACCGCGATCGCGCCGATTGACTGCGTGGCCTCCGCATCGAACAGCGGCCGCCAGCTGCGGCCGTAGTCGTCGGTTTTCCAGACGCCGCCGTTCACGGCGCCGATCAGAAAGCTGCCCGCGTGGCCGGGGATGCCCGCAACCGCGCGCGTGCGGCCACCGCGAAAGGGCCCGATCATGCGCCATTGCAGGCTCTGTGCGGCGGGCGTCGGCGCGAGCGCTGTCGCGGCTGACGCAGCCGTCGCAGCGAGTGGCGTTGCGTCCGCCGCTGGGACATTGCCGCGCAGCAGCGACGCTGCAACCAGAATCGACAGCGCGCCGTGCACAGCTTTCATGGGTGTCAGTCCTACAGTAGCGGAACCAGCAACAGGGCCACGATGTTGATGATCTTGATCAGCGGGTTGATCGCCGGACCCGCGGTGTCCTTGTAAGGATCGCCCACCGTGTCGCCAGTGACCGCGGCCTTGTGGGCATCAGACCCCTTGCCGCCGAAGTGGCCTTCCTCGATGTACTTCTTGGCGTTGTCCCAGGCGCCGCCGCCCGTGCACATGGAGATCGCCACGAACAGGCCGGTGACGATGGTGCCAATCAAGAGGCCACCCAGCGCCTTGATGCCCTCCCCAGGGCCCATCAGTGCGCGCACGCCGAAGGCGACCACCACCGGCACCAGGATCGGCAGCAGCGAGGGCACCACCATCTCCTTGATGGCGGCGCGCGTCAGCAGATCCACGGCCTTGGAATAGTCAGGCTTGCCCGAGCCATCCATGATGCCCTTGATCTCGCGGAACTGGCGGCGCACTTCGGTTACCACCGAGCCCGCGGCGCGACCCACGGCTTCCATCGCCATCGAGGCGAACAGGTACGGCACCATGCCGCCGATGAACAGGCCGATGATCACCGCCGGATCGGAGAGCGAGAACTCGACCAGCTTGCCCGCAGCCTTGAGGTTGTGGGTGTAATCGGCGAACAGCACCAGCGCGGCGAGACCGGCCGAACCGATCGCGTAGCCCTTGGTGACCGCCTTGGTGGTATTGCCCACCGCATCGAGCGGATCGGTGATGTCGCGCACTTTCTTGTCGAGCCCCGCCATCTCGGCGATGCCGCCGGCGTTGTCGGTGATCGGGCCGTAGGCATCGAGCGCTACAATCATGCCGGTGAGCGAGAGCATCGCGGTCGCCGCGATGGCAATGCCATACAGGCCCGCGAGCGCATTGGCGCCATAGATCGCGGCACACACTGCAAGTACCGGGAGTGCCGTCGACTTCATCGACACGCCGAGGCCGGCGATCATGTTGGTCGCGTGGCCGGTCTGCGAGGCCGCGGCCACCTGTTGCACCGGCTTGTATTCAGTGGCCGTGTAGTACTCGGTGATCACGATCAGAGCTGCGGTCAGCGCCAGGCCCACCAGCTCGCAGCCGAAGATCGCGTTGAAATTGCCGGGCATGATCTGCTTGGTGATGAACCAAAACAGCACCGCGGAAATCACGCCGGAAACAATCACGCCCTTGTAGAGCGCGTTCATGATCTTGCCGCCATCCGAAGTCTTCACGAAGAAGGTGCCGACGATCGAGGAGACGATCGAGGCCGCGCCGAGCGCCAGCGGGAACACGATCGCCGCCATGCCGGCTTCCTTGAGCAGCAGGCCGCCGAGCAGCATCGTCGCCACGATCGTGACCGCGTAGGTCTCGAACAGGTCCGCCGCCATGCCGGCGCAGTCGCCCACGTTGTCACCGACGTTGTCGGCGATCACCGCCGGATTGCGCGGATCATCCTCGGGGATCCCAGCTTCGACCTTGCCTACCAGGTCCGCGCCGACATCGGCGCCCTTGGTGAAGATGCCGCCGCCCAGTCGCGCGAAGATCGAAATCAGCGAGCCGCCGAAGGCCAGGCCGACCAGCGAGTGCAGCGCCACTTCATCCGTGCTTTCACCCTCACCGAGGATGGCGCGTGCGAACAGGAAGTAACCGGCAACACCCATGAGCCCCAGGCCCACCACCAGCATGCCGGTGATCGCGCCGCCGCGGAACGCGACCTGCAACGCGGCGTTCAGGCCCTTGGTGGCTGCCTGCGCGGTGCGCACGTTGGCGCGCACCGAGATGTTCATGCCGATGTATCCGGCCAGGCCCGAGAGCAGGGCGCCGACCGCGAAGCCACCCGCAGTGACCCAGTTGAGCGCGAAACCCAACACCACGAACAGCACCACGCCGACCATCGCGATGGTGGCATATTGGCGATTGAGGTAGGCCTTGGCACCGGCCTGGATGGCCGCCGCGATTTCCTGCATGCGGGCATTGCCGGCATCCAGGCGCAGGATCGAGAGCATCGACAGTACGCCGTAGAGCACAGCGAGAACGCCAGCGATTACAGCCAGCCACAGCCAGTTAGCGGCATCCATGAAGAAACCTCCGGATATCAACGAGTTCTGGTTATTTAGGGCCCACTAAAACCGGAAACCGGGGTTCGCGGGGGCGCGAAATATACCACATAGGGCCGGAGGCAGCCCGCAGGCCCGCAGGCCCGCAGGCCGGCGGGCCGCAACGCAGGCAGCGTTGCGCGACCGGCGCAGCCTAGTAATGGGGCGGTTTTTCATCGGCCGTGGCGCTGGCGCCTTGCGGGGCTTCGAAACCCGCAAGGCGCTCGGCCAGCTGCTTGAGGCGCGTGCGCAGCATCGCGATCTCGCTCTGCTGGCGGGCGATCACATCATTGAGCTCGTTGACCGTGTGCTCCACATAGGCGAGCTTGGTCTCGATCAGTTCGAAGCGCTCGAGCTCGTTCATCGCGTGGTCAGCGTCAGAGCTTGTAGGGCACGTTCAATTTGCGGCGCACGGCGCGCTTGCGCAGCTGCGCATATTTCGGCAGGCCGTTTTGATAGGGTGGGTAGTCTTCACCGCCGATCAGCGGTTCGAGATAGCGGCGGCATGCCGGGGTGATGCCGAATCCATCGGTGGTCACGAAGTTGCGCGGCACCTTCTTCTCGACATTGGCCACTTTATCCAGCGGCACCGGCACGATCTTCCATTTATAGGGCTTGGAAGCAATACGTTTGATCGCCGGCATCACGCCGTGCTTGCCAGCAACGGCGTATTCGACCGCCGCGCGACCCACCGCGTAGGCCTGATCGACATCGACCTTCGAGGCGATGTGACGCGCTGCGCGTTGCAGGTAGTCGGCGACCGCCCAGTGGAATTTGTAGCCGAGGGATTCGCGCACCATGTTGGCGACTACCGGGCCCACGCCACCGAGCTGCGTGTGGCCGAAGGCATCCTTGCTGCCCGCCTCGGCGAGGAAGCGCCCGTCGGGGTACTTGGCGCCCTCGGATACCACGACCACACAGTAGCCGTATTTTTCGACGCATTCCTTGACGCGGGCGGTAAAGCGGTCGCGATCAAAAGCGATCTCCGGAAACAAAATGATATGCGGCGGATCGCCGGGCTTGCGGCCGGCCAGGCCGCCCGCGGCGGCGATCCAGCCCGCGTGCCGGCCCATCACTTCGAGCACGAATACCTTGGTGGACGTGCGCGCCATCGAGGCGACATCGAGCGCGCCCTCGAGCGTCGAGACCGCGATGTACTTGGCGACTGAACCGAAACCCGGGCAGCAGTCGGTGAGCGGCAGATCGTTGTCGACCGTCTTGGGCACACCGATGCAGGCGATGGGGTAGCCAAGCTGCGCGCCGATCTGCGACACCTTGTTGGCGGTATCCATCGAATCGTTGCCGCCGTTATAGAAGAAGTAGCCGACATCATGTGCGCGGAATACTTCGATCAGGCGCTGGTACTCGGCACGGTTCTCAGCCAGCCCCTTGAGCTTGAAGCGCGCGGAACCGAAAGCTCCCGCGGGTGTATGCCGCAGCGCGCGGATCGTGGCGCGATCCTCGGCGCCGACGTCGATGAGATCCTCGGTCAGCACACCCACGATGCCATCGCGACCGGCGTAGATCTTGCCGATGTGGCGGCGATGCTTGAGCGCGGTTTCGATCACGCCGCAGGCCGAGGCGTTGATCACGGCGGTGACGCCACCCGACTGGGCGTAGACAGCATTGCGAGGCTTGGCGGTGGGCATGGGGCTAGTGCTCCGGCTTTTGCAGTGGGTTGAGGTGCCGACGGCATTCAAGGATAACCTGAAGCTTAAGCAAACGTCGGCGTTTGACCGGCTGGCGCGCGCTCGGTACCTTTGGCGGATGCGTATCGTGTTACTCGGCGCGCCCGGCTCGGGCAAAGGTACCCAGGCACAGCGTCTGGTGACGCGCCTTGGCGTACCGCAGATTTCCACCGGCGATCTGCTGCGCTCGGCCGTGGCCCGTGGCACGGGCTATGGCTTGCGCGCCAAGGCGGCGATGGAGATCGGACAACTGGTGGTCGATGAGATCGTGCTCGGCATCATCCGCGAGCGCCTGGCCGAGAGCGATGCTGCGCTCGGCTATGTGCTCGATGGCTTTCCGCGCAACCTGGCGCAGGCCGAGGCGCTGGCAAGCATGCTCGCATCCATCAAGCAGCCGCTTGATGCCGTGGTGCTGTTCGAAGTCGACTACGGCGAGATCGCGCGCCGCATCGCCGGCCGGCGCACCTGCCCGAAGTGCGGCACCATCTACAACGTGCACGATGCGGCGACGCCGGGCATCACGCATTGCAAGACCTGCGTGCCGCCACCGTTGCTCACGCAGCGTCCTGATGACAACGAGCAGACTGTCACCAAGCGCCTCGCGGTTTACGACGAGCAGACCAAGCCGCTGATTGCGCACTATCGCGCGCAGGGGTTGCTGCGCACGATCAATGCGCAGGGCAGTGTCGATGATGTGACGGCGCGCCTGCTGCAGGCGCTGAAGATCAAGGGCTGAGTCTCGTTGGGCGCGTGGCGCGCCCAATGCGCGGGCCGCTCGGGCCTACAGCGCGCTCAACAGCGCAGTACCGATGACCTCGCGGCGCCAGCCGCTCAGCGCACTGCTGTTGCGCTCGCCATTCACCAGTTGTTCCATTTCGCGGCGCGTGACCAGCAACTCTGGCGCCAGCGCCAGTTGCTGCGCCGTGCGACGCGTGGTCTCGCTCAGGCGCGCGACCGCGGCCAGCTGCTCAGGGTCTGGCCGACGGCGCGGCGGCAGGGGCGGCGCCGGGTCGGGCACTTTTGCCGCGTCGATCAGCTCCAGCAGCTGCGCGCCGCTGTTTTGGAAGATGCCTTCCGGCAACTCACGCAGTTGCGCCAGCGCGGACTTGTCGCGCGGCAGCTGGAACACCATGTCGCGCAGCGCGGCATCCGGCAGGATCCAGCCGCGCGGCCGATTGCTGCTGATCGCGCGCTGTTCGCGCCAGGCGCACAGCGATTGCGCCAGACGCTTGCGGTCACTGTCGAGATCCGCGAAGGACTTGATGCGGCGCCAGGCTTCCTGCGGATCGATCGCGAAGGAATCGGTGCCCAGCTCGCGCATCTCCTCGGCGAACCAGCCCAGGCGCCCGAGCTTGTCGAGCCGTTCGCTGAGCTGCTCGCGTAGCGGTAGCAGGTGACGTACATCATCGAGTGCGTACTCGAGTTGCGCCGCGGACAGTGGGCGCCGTGACCAGTCGGTGCGCGTCTCGCTCTTGTGCAGGTGCGTGCCGGTGAGTTCATTGACCAGGTCCGCGTAGCCGATCTGAGCGGGGAAGCCAATCAGCGCCGCGGCCACCTGGGTATCGAAGATGTTGTTCAGCGCGCCCACCACTGGCGCGAGCACTTCCAGATCCTGGCGCGCGGCGTGCAGGATCTTGCACGGTTCAGCGGCGGCCATCAGCGGCCGCAGTGCGCCCAGGTCGCCCAGCGCCAGCGTATCGATACACAGCGCCACGCCGGTGCCCGCCATCTGTAGCAGGCACAGCTGCGCGTAGTAGGTGCGCTCGCGCATGAACTCGGTGTCGATGCCGATGGGCGCGCCACCGCCCAGCTTTTCGGCTGCCGCTGCCAGATCGGTCGCTGTGGTGATGGGCGCAATCATTCCTGCTCCGCAGTTCTCATTCCGGCGCTGCGCACCAGGGCTGGCGCGTTCGTCCGTGTACAATTGCCGCGATTATGCACGTACACATCCTCGGCATCTGCGGAACTTTCATGGGCGGCATCGCGGCCATCGCGCGCGCCGCCGGCCATCGCGTCAGCGGTGCCGATCGCAACGTCTATCCGCCGATGAGCACGCAGCTCGCAGCCCTCGGCATCGAGCTCACCGAGGGGTACGAGGCCGCGCAGCTCAAGCCGCGACCCGACGTGGTGGTGGTCGGCAACGTGATGAGCCGCGGCGTGCCGGTGATCGAGGCGCTGCTGGAGAGCGGCATCCCCTATGCCTCGGGCCCGGAGTGGCTGGCGCGCGAAGTTTTGCCTAAGCGCTGGGTGCTGGCCGTGTCGGGCACGCACGGCAAGACCACCACTGCCGCGATGCTGGCCTGGATAATCGAGGATGCCGGCCTGGCGCCCGGCTTCCTGATCGGCGGCTCGCCCGGGAATTTCTCAGTGAGTGCGCGCCTCGGCGAACTGCCCTGCTTCGTGATCGAGGCTGATGAGTACGACACGGCCTTCTTCGACAAGCGCGCCAAGTTCGTGCACTACCGGCCACGCACGCTGGTGCTCAACAACCTGGAATTTGACCACGCGGATATCTACCCGGATCTCGCGGCGATCGAGCGCCAGTTCAATCATCTGCTGCGCACCGTACCGGCCAGCGGTCGCCTGCTGGTCAACGGCACCGATGCCAATCTCGAGCGCGTGTTGAAGGCTGGCTGCTGGAGCGAGGTGGAGCGCTTCGCGCGCGGTGGCGGCGAGGGGATCACCTGGTCGGCGAAGTTCCCCGCTGGCGGCGACGGGTCGCAGTTCACGGTGCGCGCCGGTGGCGCGGACTGCGGCGAAGTGAGCTGGCCGCTAATCGGCATGCACAACATCGACAACGCGCTCGCCGCGATCGGCGCCGCGCGCCACGCCGGTGTGCCACCGGTGCGCGCCGCCGCAGCGCTGTGCAGTTTCGCCAACGTGCGACGACGCATGGAGCTGCGCGGCACTGCCGGCGGCATCAACGTCTACGACGACTTCGCCCATCACCCCACGGCCATTGCCACCACGCTCGAAGGCCTGCGCCGGCGCGTCGGCAAGCAGCGCATCGTCGCCGTGCTCGAACCGCGTTCGAACACCATGCGCGCCGGCGTGCACCGCGACACGCTGGCCGACTCGCTGCGCGGCGCCGATAGCGTGTGGATCTACGCGCCCGCCGATCTGGGATGGGATGCCGCGTCGGTGATGGCGCCGCTTGGTGCGCGCGCGCGCGTGGCGGCTACGATCGAGGGGCTGCTGGCTGGATTGAAAGCCGATCTGCACCCTGGTGATCACGCCTTGCTGATGAGCAATGGTGGGTTCGGCGGCCTGCATGAGCGGCTGCTCGCAGCCTTGAGGGCGGGTTAGCTGCCAGCAGCTCGCTGATTGAGCGCCTGCCCAACCTGCAACGGCACGCGGATCACTTCCGTATCGATGCTGCCGTCTTCACACAGCGTGAGTCGCCGATAGCCCGGCGGACTCGGATCGAGCGCGAACTGATCGGCATGCGGCAGGAACTGCGCGCAGGTCGAAGGCACCGACAGCAGGCGCACGCCCTTGCGGCGCGAATCGAACTGCTGGTGCACGTGGCCCCAGACCATGGCGCGCACCGCGCTGCTGCGATCGGTGACGGCCAGGAATTCATCGGCGTTCTGCAGGTACACGGAATCCAGCCAGCGGCTGCCCTGGCGCACCGGGTGATGGTGCAGCCCGATCAGCACGTGACGATTGCCGGCACTGTCGAGGGCCGCGGCGAGGCGTTGCAATTCAGTGCCGCTCAGGCGTCCGTGCGCCTTGCCGGGTACGCAGGTGTCGAGCATCACGATGCGCCAGGCGCCCATGTCGGTGTGACCGCCCACCTGGAACAACGGCGCCGGCAGCTCGCGCTTCATGGCCTCCGGTTCATCGTGGTTGCCGGGCAGGCACAGCACGGGTTTACCGAAGGCGCCGAACAGTTCGCGAATCCCCGCATATCCGGCGGCATCGTCATTGACCAGATCGCCGGTCAATAGCAGCGCATCGACATGGGTGTGCTGCGCGCGCGCATGGCGCAGCACCGCCTCGAGCGCCGGGCGCGTGGCCACGCCGCGCAGTACGGCGTCGGCGCGCGCCGACAGGTGCGGGTCGGAGAATTGCAGCAGGCGCAGATCGTTGCTCATCGCCGCCATAGTAACCAGCGAGCGCCTGCGGTCTCGGTGATCTGATTCAAGTTTGCGCGGACCATGAGACTTAAGACTCCCGAACTGCGCCACAGTTCGGGAGTCGTTGCGCGTGATGTCAAATGTTGCGGATCAATACCGGTATTGGTCGCTCTTGTAAGGACCGTTCTGATCCACGCCGATATAGCGCGCCTGCCGGTCCGTGAGCACCGTGAGCTGCGCGCTCAGCTTCGCCAACTGCAGCCGCGCCACCTTCTCATCCAGGTGCTTGGGCAGCACGTAGACGCCGATCGGATATTTCGTGGTATTGGTGTACAGCTCGATCTGCGCCAGGGTCTGGTTGGCGAACGAGGAGCTCATCACGTAGCTCGGGTGACCCGTGCCGCAGCCCAGGTTCACCAGGCGCCCCTCGGCCAGCAGGATGATGCGTTTGCCGTCGGGGAAAATGATGTGATCGACCTGCGGCTTGATGTTTTCCCACTGGTATTGCTTCAGCGAAGCGCAGTCGATCTCGTTGTCGAAATGGCCGATGTTGCAGACGATCGCATTGTTCTTCATGCGCTTCATGTGATCGTGCGTGATCACCTGGAAGTTGCCGGTGGCGGTGACGAAGATGTCGGCCTTGTCGGCGGCGTAGTCCATGGTCACGACGCGATAGCCTTCCATCGCCGCCTGCAGCGCGCAGATCGGGTCGATTTCGGTGATCCACACCTGAGCGGAGAGCGCGCGCAGCGCTTGCGCCGAACCCTTGCCAACATCGCCATAGCCTGCGATCACGGCGACCTTGCCGGCCACCATCACATCGGTGGCGCGCTTGATGCCATCGACCAGCGATTCGCGGCAGCCATAGAGGTTGTCGAACTTGCTCTTGGTGACCGAGTCGTTGACGTTGATCGCGGGGAAGGCGAGCTGCCCGTCCTTGGCCATCTGGTAGAGGCGCTTGACGCCGGTAGTGGTTTCTTCGGAAACGCCGCGCACGGCCTTGAGGCGCACCGAATACCAGTGCGGATCGCGCTTGAGCGTGGCCTTGATCGACTTGAAGAGCGCCGTTTCCTCTTCACTGCCAGGATGCGAGAGCAGTGAGCTGTCGCTCTCGGCGCGTGCGCCCAGGTGCAGCAGCAGCGTGGCATCACCGCCATCATCGAGGATCATGTTGGCATGCTGGCCCTGCGGCCATTCGAAGATGCGATGCGTGAAATCCCAGTACTCGTCCAGCGATTCGCCTTTGTAGGCATACACCGCAGTGCCGCGCGCGGCAATCGCCGCTGCCGCATGATCCTGGGTCGAGAACACATTGCACGAGGCCCAGCGCACTTCGGCGCCGAGCGCCTGCAGTGTCTCGATCAGCACCGCGGTCTGGATCGTCATGTGCAACGAGCCGGTAACGCGCGCGCCGCGCAGTGGCTGCAGCGGGGCGTATTCCTCGCGGATCGCCATGAGGCCGGGCATTTCGGTCTCGGCGATCAGGATTTCCTTGCGTCCCCAGTCGGCGAGCGACAGGTCGGCGACGTGGAAATCGGCAGTAGTCTTGGCGATGGTCTGGGCAGCGGATTTGTGGGCAGTCATGGCGGGCTCCAACTCCTAAGTAGCTTAAGGTTGCGAGCGCCGTTGGCATTTAAGCCACGATGTCTCAAGCCTGGCTGGGCTGTACCCAGTCGCAGCGCCCCTTGAGGCACCGGCGTGCCATGGGGCACGTCGAGGGCGGTGATTATACGGGCCGGCCGGCCCGGCTATCAAATCAGGGCCATCAATTGCTGTCGCGCAGCACGTCTGCGAGCGCCTGCATGTCGGCCAGGCGCGAAGTGGAGCGGCGCGCCCCGAGCGCGATCTTGCGGCTGGGGCAGGGTCGGGCCAGCGGCCGGGCCTGCAGGCGCGGGCTCTTCGTCAGGCCGCTCTTCACCGCCATCTCCGGGATCAACCCTACACCCAGATCGGCTTCAATCATCTGCACCAGGGTCAGCAGGCTCGTGGCCTCCAGTCCGTGCTTGTCGCGACGCGATTCCGCCGCGTCGCAAGCATGTAGCGAGTGATCGCGCAGGCAGTGACCTTCCTCGAGCAGCAACAGCCGATCTGCGAGCGCGGAGGTCATGGCAACGCGCGCCGGCTGCAGTTGTTTTTCGTCGCTGCGCCCGACGATCCACAGCTCATCGTCGAACAGCGGCTCCACCAACAGGTTGGTGGTGTCGAAGGGGAGCGCGAACAGTACGAAGTCGAGTTCGCCGCTGTGCAGGCGCGCCAGCAGTGCGGCGGTGAGATCCTCGCGCAGCGCGAGCTGCAGTCGCGGATAGCGCTTGCGCAGCGCGGCGAGCGCGCGCGGCAGCAGGAAAGGCGCAATGGTGGGAATCACGCCGAGCCGCAGCACACCACTCATCGGTGCGGCACCGGCGGCGGCGAACTCCGTGAGATCGCGCGCCGCGGCCAGGATCGTGCGGGCGCGCTGGCTGACCTCGCGGCCGATCGGCGTCATCAGCACCGACCGGCGATCGCGCTCGACCAGGCGCACGCCCAGCAGCTGCTCGAGTTCCTTGATGCCGGCGCTCAGCGTCGGTTGGCTCGCGTGGCAGGCACGCGCCGCGCGCGTGAAACTCAAGCTGTCTTCGAGCGCCACCAGGTATTGCAGTTGCCGCAGCGAAGTGAGCGTGGCCATGTGCGCTAGTGCGCGGCGACTTCGACGCGCGCGTCGTTGTAGCAGGCGCCGAAGGCTAGATCCGCCTTGTGCGAAGGCGCCAGCGCCGAAACGGTCTGCCCATTCGTACTGGTACGCAGCCACGCACCCTTGTCGGAGCTGACCACGCCCGGACGCACTGCGGCGCTCACGTGCAGCTTGAGGAACACCTGCCCCAGCTCGTTCCACACTTTGACGATCGCACCATCGCTCAGGCGACGCGCGTCTGCATCAGCCGGATTCATCTCGAGCAGCGGCGTCCCATCGCTGGCCGCCAGGCCGCCAAAGGTCGAGGTGATGCGCTGGTCGGAAGCCGGCGTGATCAGTGCCAGCGGGAAACCCGACTGCACCGGGCGGAAGCTGGGCAGCGCGGCGTCGTAGCGCGCGCGCAGTGTTGACGACTCGAGCTCGATCTTGCCACTGGGCGTACGCGGCACCACGTTCTTGAACAGCACCGGCTCTTCGCCGCCGAACTCCATGCGCAATGCCTGGTTGAGCGGCAGCTGGCTCGGACGCATGCCGCCCATGCGCGGATCCTCCGCATTCAGCGCCTGATCCATCAGTTCGCTGTCGCTCTCGCGGAACGCCGCGTCCTTGAAGCCAAAACGCGCCGCGAGCCGGCGGAAGATCTCGGTATTTGGCAGGCTCTCGCCCACCGGCGGAATAACCGCCTCCGCGCGCTGCAGGAACTGCTGGCCATAGGCCGAGTAGATATCCGCGTGTTCGAAGTGCGTGCAGGCCGGCAGGATGATGTCGGCGTAGTGCATGCTGTCGGTCATCGCGACTTCGATGCCGACACTGAACAGATCCTCGCGCGCCAGCCCTTTGCGCAGGCGGTTCTGGTCCGGGTGCACGATCAGCGGATTGTGGTTGTAGATGAACAGCGCCTTGAGCGGTGGCGCGAGCTGGTCATCGAGCAGCAAGCCCCCGACATCGATGATATTCAGCGTGCGCGCTTTCGATGGAGCGAAATCCGCGCGCGTGAGTCTGTCGCCGGTCTTGGGGAAGGCGTGGCCGGCGCCGCCCACGATGCCGCCGCCCGCTACGCCGAATTTTCCAGCCAGCGCGGGCAGGGCGGCGATCGCGCGCAGCCCCGAGCCGCCGTTCTGGTTGCGCTCCAGGCCGTTGCCCCAGGCGATCACCGCCGGCGAGGCCTCCTGATACCAGCGCGCCAGCGTGCGGATGTCTTCCAGCGGCACACCGCAGATTTCCGCGGCGCGCTCGGGCGGATAGGCGCGCGCGAGTGCCATGTAGCTCTCGGCGCCCTGCACGTGTTGCGCGATGAACTCGCGATCAAAACCGCCGAGTTTTTCCAGCTCAACGGCGAGCGCCCAGGCCAGCACCACATCGGTACCCGGCCGCACCGCCAGATACAGTTGCGACTGCTCGGCCACTTTCACGCGCCGCGGATCGACCACCACCAGCCGCGCGCCATTGCGCTTGGCGGCGTTGATCTGGCGCATCAGGTGCAGGTTGCAGGCCGTGGCGTTGTTGCCCCAGACGATGATGAGTTTCGCGAGGCTGACCTGCTGCAGCGGCGTACCGGGCGCATTGCCATAGGTGCCGGAGTAAGCGGCGCTGCGGATGCCACCGCACAGCGGGTTGCGCTCGAGGAGCGAGGCGCCGAGCCGATAGAAAAAGCGCAGCGACATCGAGTCGCCCGCCAGCATGCCGTGCGGGCCGGCATAGTTCAGCGGCAACACGGCCTCGGCGCCGTGCTGCGCGATGATCGCGCTGACACGCGCATGAATGGTATCCAGCGCTTCCTGCCAGCTGATGCGCTCGTAGCGACCATCGCCCTTCTTGCCCACGCGCTTCAACGGATAGCGCAGCCGGTTCTCGCCGTGCACGAAATCCGGATAGTTGTTCGCCACCTTGGCGCACACCGCGCCGTGCGTGATCGGATTGACCTTCGAGCCGTGCACCTTGATCACCTGATCGTCTGCCACGGTCACCGACAGGCTGCAGGTATCGGGGCAATCGAGCGGACAGACGCTGGGTTTCTCGGCATTCATGGTGCAAGGTCCGGTGGCGTGGGGGTGCAGCATAACGCAAGGCCGGGCTGCGGATGTGGTAGCCCCCGCCCGCAGGCGCGAGCGCATAATGCCGCGACCAATGGTGACAGATTCCAGCAAGGCGCCGCGCGCAGTGCGCCACGGCGTGGCGCGCGTGATCTCCAAACTCGGCCTGGCCTCGCGTACGCAGGCGACAGCGTGGGTGCTAGCCGGGCGCGTGCGCGTCAATGGCAGCGTGGTGCGGGATCCGGAATTTCCCGTACGTCAGGGCGTGGATCAATTGCACGTCGACGACGCGACGGCCACAGCGGTTGAGCGCGTAGTGTTGATACTCAACAAGCCGCGCGGCCTGGTCACCACGCGACAGGACGAGCGCGGCCGCGCGACGGTCTATCAGTGCCTGTCCGACGCCGATCTGCCCTGGCTCGCGCCGGTGGGGCGTCTCGACAAGGCGAGCGAAGGTTTGCTGCTGTTCTGCAATGATCCCGAGTGGGCCGCAAGGCTCACTGATCCAGACACCGGACCCGACAAGACCTATCACGTGCAGATCGACCGGCTGCCGGATGCGGCCATGCTCGCCGCGCTCGCGCGTGGTGCGCTCGTTGACGGCGAGCGATTGAAGTTCAAGTCAGCCAGTTGCCTGCGCACGGGACAACGCAATGGTTGGCTCGAGATCACGCTGGATGAGGGGCGCAATCGGCAGATCCGCCGCGTGTTCGAAGCGCACGGCCTGGTGGTGCTGCGTCTGGTGCGCGTGAAGATCGGCGCCCTGGCGTTGGGCAAGTTGCCCAAGGGCAAGTGGCGGCGGCTGAGCGCCGCAGAGATCGCCACACTGTGAGTGCCAGACCGTGAGTGTGACTTTGCCGCCGCTGCTGACCCTGGCCGTGCACGAGCGTCTGCTCGCGGCGCGCGCGTCGGGGACAGATTCCCTGGAGTGCTCGCTGGATCTGGGCCTGTCGAACGCCCGCATCGCAATTGAAGTCGATGCCTGGTGCTGGAACGAGCGGCGCTTCCCCTATCTCGAGAGCTGCCGAGAACGCACTGTCTATGCCTGGGTTGCCAACGCATTCGAGCCGGTCGCGCGCTTCAGCACTGCACTGATCAAGCTCGTGCCCAGCGAGTGGGGGCCGCCGACCTTCGAGATCGACGGCATCAAGATGCTGCCGACCGCGCGCGTGTCGCCATACGAGGATGCGAAGCAGAAAGTGGCGCTCATCGAACCGCGTGGCAAACAGATTCTCGATTCCTGCGGCGGCCTCGGCTACTTCGCCGCCTGGTGCCTGCGTGGCGGCGCCGCGCGTGTGCAATCCTTCGAGAAGAACGCCGACGTGCTGTGGCTGCGCACACTCAATCCCTGGTCACCGGATAGCCCGTGGTCGCGGTTGGATCAGCGCGCACTGGAGCTCACGCAGGCCGATGTCACGAGTGTGATTGGCGATCTGCCCGCGGGATCCTTCGATGCCGTGCTGCACGATCCGCCGCGCTTTGGCATCGCCGGCGAACTGTATTCGCAGCAGTTCTATGACCAGCTCGCGCGCGTACTCAAGTCACGCGGCCGCTTGTTCCACTACACGGGCGCGCCTAACAAAGTGAGCCGTGGCCGTGATCTTGCACAGGAAGTATCCAAGCGCCTCGAGCGCGCTGGATTCAAGAGCGCGCTGCACGGCGATGGCGTGCTGGCGCACAGACGCAGCTGAGCTGCGCCGCGCCGGCACAAGATTTTCGCTAGCCCTTGCGCGCCGCGCGCCGCGCCATACGGCGACCCGCTGCACCCAGCGCTTCGGCGCGATCGGTGCGCTCCCAGGTGAAGTCGGCTTCGGTGCGACCGAAGTGCCCGTACGCCGCCGTCTGCTTGTAGATCGGACGACCGAGATCGAGCATCTTGCGCAGCCCATAGGGCGTGAGATCGAAATGCCGGCGCACCAGTTCCGTGAGCTGCTCACGATTGAGTGCGCTGGTGCCAAAAGTATCGACCATGATCGAAGTCGGTTCGGCCACGCCGATCGCGTAGGACACCTGCACTTCGCAACGATCGGCCAGCCCCGCGGCCACCAGGTTCTTCGCCACGTAACGCGCGGCGTAGGCCGCTGAGCGATCGACCTTCGAAGGATCCTTGCCCGAAAACGCGCCGCCGCCGTGGCGCGCATAGCCGCCATAGGTATCGACAATAATCTTGCGGCCCGTGAGACCGCAGTCGCCCACGGGCCCGCCGACCACGAAGCGTCCGGTCGGATTGATGTGGTACTGCGTGTGTTTGCCGAGCCAGCGCTTCGGCAACACCGGCTTGATGATTTCTTCCATCACCGCTTCGCGCAGTTTCTTGGTCGATATATCGTCGCTATGCTGGGTCGAGAGCACCACGGCCTCGATGCCGATCGGACGATCGTTCTGGTAACGCAGCGTCACCTGGCTCTTGGCATCGGGCCGCAGCCAGGGCAACTTGCCGCGCTTGCGCACGTCGGCCTGGCGCTTCACCAGCCGGTGCGCGAGCGTGATCGGCGCCGGCATCAGCACATCGGTCTCGTTGGTGGCGTAGCCGAACATCAGGCCCTGGTCGCCCGCGCCCTGCTGGCGGGCCGACTTGCGATCGACGCCGCGCGCGATGTCGGGCGACTGCTTGCCGATGATGTTGATCACGCCGCAGCTCGCGCCATCGAAACCCATCTCCGAGCTGTTGTAGCCAATCTCGAGCACGGTATCGCGTACCAGTTTTTCGAGGTCGATCCACGCCGAGGTCGTGACCTCGCCGGCCACCACCACCACACCGGTCTTGACCAGCGTCTCGCAGGCCACGCGGCCGCCCGGATCGACCGCCAGGATGGCGTCGAGCACGGCGTCGGAAATCTGGTCGGCGACTTTGTCCGGATGGCCTTCGGAAACCGATTCCGAGGTGAACAGGAAGCTGTTGGACATGCAGGGTCTCGTGGCAGGTTTGTGGAGGCGGCGCAGTATAGCGGTGTCGCTTGCCGGCGGAAAATCGCTGGTGGACAATGCGCGCCCCGTTTCCAGCCCCAGAACCCGAGCGAGAACTCCATGCCGACACGCCGCGAGCTTGCCAATGTCATCCGCGTCCTGGCCATGGATGCCGTCCAGCAGGCCAATTCCGGGCATCCTGGCGCGCCGATGGGCATGGCCGACATGGGCGAGGTGCTGTGGCGCGAGTTCCTTAAGCACAACCCGGCCAACCCGCGCTGGTGGGATCGCGACCGCTTCGTGCTCTCGAACGGCCACGCCTCGATGCTGCTCTATGCACTGCTGCACCTGACCGGGTATCCCGTCAGCATGGACGAGCTGCGCAACTTCCGGCAGCTCGGCAGCCGCACGGCCGGCCATCCCGAACACGACCTGGCGATGGGCATCGAAACCACCACCGGCCCGCTGGGGCAGGGCCTGGCCAATGGCGTCGGTTTCGCGCTCGCCGAACGCGTGCTGGCCGCGCAGTTCAACCAGCCGGGCCTCGAGATCGTGGACCATCACACCTGGGTGTTCCTGGGCGATGGCTGCCTCATGGAGGGCGTCTCGCACGAGTCCGCTTCGCTGGCGGGCACGCTGGGCCTCGGCAAGCTGATTTGTCTCTATGACGACAACGGCATCTCGATCGACGGCAAGGTCGCGGGCTGGTTCGCGGATGATACCGCCAAGCGTTTCGAGGCCTATGGCTGGCAGGTGATCCGCTCGGTGGACGGCCAGGATGGTGATGCACTGGCTGCGGCCATCCGCACGGCGCAGTCCGACAAGGCCCGGCCCACGCTGATTTGCTGCCGCACCGTGATCGGCTACCCCGCGCCCACGCGCGGCGGTACGGCCAAGGCGCACGGCGAGCCGCTCGGCGCCGATGAGATCGCCGCAGTGCGCAAGCTCCTGAACTGGAGCGAGCCGCCGTTCCAGGTGCCTGCCGCGCTGCGCGAAGCCTGGGATTGCCAGGCCAAGGGCCGCGCCGCTGAGCAAGTCTGGCAGGATCTGTTCCGCCGCTACCAGGCCGCGCACCCCGCGCTGGCCGCGGAATTCCTGCGCCGCATGCAGGGCGAGCTGCCAGCCAACTGGCCGCAGCAACGCGCCGCGCTGCAAGCGGCAGCGGCGGCGATCAAGACGCCGCAAGCCACGCGCGTTTCATCGCAGGGCGCGCTCGATGCCATCGGCGATGGCCTGCCCGAGTTGCTGGGCGGCTCGGCCGATCTCACCGGTTCCAACAACACGCTACGCAAGGGCGCGCGCGTGATCACGCCGACCGACGCCTCCGGCAGCTACCTGCACTATGGCGTGCGCGAATTCGGCATGAGCGCCATCATGAATGGCGTAACGCTGCACGGCGGCCTGCTGCCCTTCGGCGGCACCTTCCTCACCTTCTCCGACTACGCACGCAATGCCGTGCGCATGGCCGCGCTGATGCACCAGCGCGTGATCCTTGTGTATACGCACGATTCGATCGGCCTCGGCGAGGACGGCCCCACGCACCAGCCGATCGAGCACCTGGCCTCGCTCCGTGTGATGCCGAACCTGCAGCTGTGGCGGCCCGCGGACGCGCTGGAAACCGCGGTGTCGTGGGCACACTCGCTCGAACGCAAGGATGGCCCCTCGGCGCTGGTGCTCACGCGCCAGGCCCTGCCGCAGGTCAGCAGCGCGGCGCAGGCCCCAGAGATTGCGCGCGGCGGCTATGTGCTGCTGGACTGCAGTGGCACGCCCGAGTGCATCGTGATCGCCACCGGTTCCGAGGTCTCGATTGCGATCGAGGCCGTGCGTTCGGCGCAGGCCCAGGGCAAGCGCGTGCGCCTGGTTTCCATGCCCTGCACCGAGGTGTTCGAGGCACAGGATGCCCCCTGGCGGGAAGCCGTGCTGCCCGCCGCCGTGGTGCGCCGGCTCGCGGTCGAGGCGGGTGCCACGGGCCTGTGGTGGCGCCACGTGGGCAGCAGCGGCCGGGTGCTGGGAATTGACCAGTTTGGTGCGTCGGGAAAGGCGCCCGAGCTGTTCAAGAAATTCGGCCTCACGGCCGCAAATGTGCTCGCGCTCATACTAGAATTACTGGCCTGAGGGCTCGCCGGGCGGGCATTCGGCAACTGGATTCGACTGAAAATTTAAGGAAGGTTTATGGCTGTCAAAGTGGGTATCAATGGTTATGGGCGCATCGGCCGCAACATCCTGCGGGCGCTGTACGAGAGCAACCGGCAGTCCGAGATCCAGATCGTCGCCATCAATGACTTGTGCGACTCGCAGTCGAATGCGCACCTTACGCAGTACGACACTGCGCACGGCCGCTTCCCTGGCAAGGTCAGCGTCGATGGCGATTCGATCATCGTCAATGGCGATCGCATCAAGGTGACCGCGCAGCGCGATCCGGCGCAGATTCCCTGGGGCGCGATGGGCGCCGACATCGTGCTCGAGTGCACCGGCTTCTTCACCACCAAGGCCGATGCCGGCAAGCACCTGGCGGGCGGCGCAAAGAAGGTCGTGATCTCGGCACCGGGCGGCAAGGACGTGGATGCCACGGTCGTGTACGGCGTGAACCACAATGTGCTCAAGGCCAGCCACACCGTGATCTCCAATGCCTCCTGCACCACCAATTGCCTGGCGCCGCTCGCCAAAGTGATCAACGATGGCATCGGCATCAACAACGGATTGATGACCACCATCCATGCGTATACCAACGACCAGCGTCTCACCGATGTCTATCACGAGGATATCCGGCGCGCGCGTTCGGCCACGATGTCGATGATTCCCACCAAGACCGGCGCCGCCGCGGCCGTGGGTCTGGTGCTGCCAGAACTCAAGGGCAAGCTCGATGGCTTTGCGATCCGCGTGCCGACCATCAACGTGTCGCTGGTCGATCTCACCTTCGTGCCCAAGCGCGCGACCACGGTCGAAGAGATCAACAAGCTGGTGATGGCCGCGGCCTCGAGCGGCCCGCTCAAGGGCATCCTTGCCTACACCGAGGCGCCGCTGGTGTCGATCGACTACAACCATGATCCGGCCTCATCGACTTACGATGCCACCATGACGCGGGTGATCGAGGGGAACCTCGTGAAGGTCTGCGCCTGGTACGACAACGAGTGGGGTTTCTCGAACCGCATGCTCGACACCACGCTGGCCTGGTCGCGCGCCGTTTGAGCGCTTCCGCCAGCAGCGTCGCCAGCCCGCAGCACTCGCCGCTGCGGATGAGCGACCTGGATCTCAAGGGCAAGCGCGTACTGATCCGCGAGGATCTGAACGTGCCGGTGCATGATGGCGTGGTCACCAGCGATGCGCGCATCCGCGCGGCGCTGCCGACCCTGCGCGCTGCACTGGCGCAGGGCGCGCGCGTGATCATCCTCTCGCACCTCGGCCGCCCGAAGGAAGGCAAGTTCGAGCCGGAGTTTTCGCTGGCGCCGGTGGCCGCGCGACTCTCGGAGCTGCTCGGCCGTCCGGTGCCGCTGGTGAAGAACTGGCTCGATGGCGTCGAATGCGCGCCCGGCCAGGCCGTGTTGTGCGAGAACGTGCGCTATAACCCCGGCGAGAAGGCTGACGATGAAGCGCTCTCGCGCCGCATGGCTGCACTGTGCGATATCTATGTGATGGATGCCTTCGGCACTTCGCATCGTGCCGAGTGCAGCACCCATGGCGTTGGCCGCTTTGCACCCGTGGCCTGCGCCGGTCCCTTGCTGGTGGCCGAGCTCGAAGCACTTGAGCGGGCGCTGCAGAGCCCGAAGCGGCCACTGGTAGCGATCGTCGCGGGTTCCAAGGTGTCGAGCAAGCTCATGGTGCTCGAGACGCTGCTCGAGAAGGTCGACATGCTGATCGTCGGCGGCGGCATCGCCAATACCTTTCTTGCCGCCAACGGTCTGCAGGTCGGCAAATCGCTGTACGAAGCCGATATGCTGGGTATCGCACGCAAGCTGCTGGCGCGCGCGCGTGAGCGCGGCGCCGCGATACCGCTGCCCACCGACGTCGTGGTGGCGCGCGAATTCGCCGCCACTGCACATGCCGATGTACGCGCGGTGGATGCGGTGGCTGCTGATGAGATGATCCTCGACATCGGCCCCGATACCGCCGATGAGCTCAGCGCGCGCCTCAAGAGCGCCGGCACGATTCTCTGGAATGGCCCGGTCGGCGTATTCGAGTTCGACCAGTTCGGCGAGGGCACGCGCGCGATTGCGAATGCGATCGCCAGCAGCACGGCCTATTCGCTGGCCGGCGGCGGCGACACGCTCGCGGCCATCGAGAAGTATGGTGTGGAGGACAGCATCTCCTATATTTCTACGGGTGGCGGCGCGTTCCTGGAATTCGTCGAAGGCAAGACTTTGCCGGCCGTGGCCATGTTGCGCTCGCGCGCCGGGGGTTGAATGGATACTGCACGTCGCACCAAGATCGTCGCTACGCTCGGACCCGCCACCGATGATCCGGCGGTGATCGCCGGCATGGTGGACGCGGGCCTCAACGTGGCGCGCATCAATTTCTCGCACGGCACGCGCGACTCGCAGCGCAAGCGCGTCGAGACAGTACGCGCCGCTGGCCGGGCCGCCGGTCGTTACATCGGCGTGCTGGCCGACCTTGCCGGCCCCAAGATCCGTATCGAGAGTTTCGTCGGCGGCAGCGTGCAGCTGGTGGAAGGTGCGCCCTTTGACCTGGATACCACGCTCGATCCGACTGCCGGCAACATCAACGAAGTCGGCTGCGCCTACCAGAACCTGCCCTCCGACGTACGGGGCGGTGACACGCTGCTGCTGGCCGACGGCCAGATCATACTCGGCGTCGAGCGCGTGGTCGGCGCGCGCATCCACTGCGTGGTGAAGGCGGGCGGTGAGCTCTCCAACCGCAAGGGCGTGAATCGCCAGGGCGGCGGCATCTCGGCGCCCGCGCTCACCGAGAAGGATTTCGAGGATATCCGCGTCGCGGCCGAACTTGGCATCGACTACCTCGCGGTCTCCTTCGCGCGCGATGGCGACGACATGCGCCGTGCGCAGAGCGAACTGCGCAAATGGCGCGGTGAGGCGCGCGTGGTGGCCAAGATCGAGCGCCACGAAGCGCTCGACAATCTCGCCGGCATCCTCGCGGTCACCGACGTGGTGATGGTGGCGCGCGGCGACCTGGGCGTGGAGATGGGCTACGCCGAGCTCACGGGCCTCCAGAAAACCATCATCGCGCAGTCACTGGCGCGCAATCGCGTGGTGATCACTGCCACGCAGATGATGGAATCGATGATCCAGAACCCGATGCCCACGCGCGCCGAAGTGAGCGACGTGGCCAACGCCGTGCTCGATGGCACCGATGCGGTGATGCTCTCGGCCGAGACCGCCGCCGGCAAGTATCCGGTCAAGGCCGTGCAGGCCATGGCCGATGTGATCCGCGGCGCCGAGAAATATCAGCTGGGCGCGCAGCGCGGCCTGGTGCGCGCCGAGGATGAATTTGGCAACACCGAAGAGGCGATTTCGCGCGCGGTGATGTACACCGCCAACCACATGCGCGTGCGCGCCATCGTTGCACTGACCGAATCCGGCCTGACCCCGCTGTGGATGAGCCGCATCCGCGCTGACATCCCGATCTACGCCTTCACCCGCAACGAAGGCACCCGGCGGCGCGTCACGTTGTACCGCGGGGTGTATGCGGTGCCGTTCGACATCACGCATACGGAGCCGCAGGCGCTCTATCAGACGATTTTTGATCGGCTGCTCGAATTGCAGCTCGTGGATGTGAATGACCTTGTGATACTCACGAAAGGTGAGCTCTCGGGGGTGTCGGGTGGCACGAACTCAATGCAGATCGTGCGCGTCACGCAGCGTTAGGACCGAGAGGGTCAGCGCGTACGCGATTGGGGCGGCAAAAACGCCGAAGCCCCCAGGGATGGGTTCACGGCGTTTTTGCAGCGGGAGAGTGGCCGGCGCGCGCCGACCTTCCGTTCCTATTCCGTCGTTCAGGTTCTAACAGCAATCTCGCACGATCTAGCCAGCCGGCTTGATCAGCGCCTTAAGATCCGCCTGTAACTGCTTGGAGTGCTGTTTCGGATCCACGGAGGGATAGTGCTTCGCAATGCGCCCCTGCGGGTCGATCACGAATGTCTCGCGTCGCGCGAAGCCAATGATACTCAGCACGCCGTATGCCTTGGCGACCGACTTGTCGCTATCGGCCAGCAGCGAGAAGGGCAGGCTGAACTTGGTGGCGAATTTCTTTTTCGAAGCCACGTCCTGCACGCTGATGCCCAGCACGTTCACGCCCATCTTGCGGAACGCCAGGATGTCGTCGCGGAACTCGCACGCTTCGGTGGTGCAGCCTGGCGAATCATCCAGCGGATAGAAATACAGCACCAGCCACTTGCCCTTCTGGTCGGCGAGGCTGATCCAGGCGTCGTGCTGGTCCTGCAGGCGGAAGGCGGGTGCCGCAGTGCCGGTGACCGCATCGCCATCGGCGCGTGCAGATTGCAGTGCGATGCAGGCCAGCAGCAGCGCCAGGGGGAGAAACAGCCGGTGGGCACGGGAAACGAGACTTGCGTACATGTCGAACCTCCGGGTAATGAGCGTATCGTAGGCCTGTGAATCTGCAACCGTCAGCCCATGCGCGCGCCGGTGTTGGCAATACCGTGGGGCTGGTGTTGCCCGGTGGTGGCGCGCGTGCAGCCTATCAGGTGGGCGTGCTGCGCGCGATTGCCGATCTCATGCCCACGGAGCCCAATCCTTTCCCGATCATTGTCGGCACTTCGGCGGGCGCGGTCGCGGCCACGGTGCTGGCGAGCGAGGCCTTTCGCTGGCAGCGCGCGGTCGATGCGCTCGAATCGGTGTGGTCCAACTTTCATGTCGAGCAGGTATTTCGTGCCGATCCGTTCAGCATGCTGCGCTCCGGTGCGCATTGGGGCCTGTCGCTGATGTCGGGCGGGCTGCTGTTGCCACCGCCCCGTGCCCTGTTCGACAACACGCCGCTGACAGAGTTGCTGAAGCATCGCATCAATTGGAACCACATACAGCGCAGTGTAAGGGTCGGCGCCTTGCGGGCGCTGGCGTTGTGCGCCACAGGCTACGGCAGTGCGGCCTCGGTCTCGTTTTTCGAAGGCGCGCCTGACCTGGGTGAGTGGGAACGCCACCAGCGCGTGGGGCGGCGTGAGCGCCTGACGCTCGATCACCTGATGGCCAGCATGAGCGTGCCGTTCCTGTTCCCGCCGGTGCTGCTCGATGGCGAGTACTACGGCGACGGCGCGCAGCGCCAGTTGTGGCCCTTGAGCCCGGCGATCCACTTGGGGGCCGATCGTCTGCTGATCATCGGCGTGCGCTCCGAGCAGGGCGCAGGGGTCAGCACGCGCGTGCGGCCGAAGCCACAGGTGCCCACCTTTGGCCAGCTGTTCGGCTACATGCTCGATACGCTGTTCATGGACCAGATCTACGCCAACGTCGAACACGTGGCGCGCCTCAACCAGGTGGCGGAAGTGGCGCCGCAGGCAGTGCCCGGCGTGCACAAGGTGGCGACGCTGATGATTGCGCCCAGCGAGGATCTGCGCCTGATCGCGACCCGTCATGTTCCCAGCCTCCCGCGCAGCCTGCGCGCGCTGCTGCGCGTGATGGGTGCGCGCGGCACCGGCGGTGCGCAGCTGGCCAGCTACCTGATGTTCGAATCCAGCTTCACGCAGGAGCTGATTGCGCTGGGGCGGCGCGATGCATTGGCCCAGCGCGATGAGCTGCTCGAATTCCTCAGCGGGGCGGCCCTCGATCGCACCATCAAGCTGCCCTCGCTGGGCGGGCTGGGGCTCAGCGGCAGCTGAGCCGATGCGGCCGCGTGCGTTGACCCACTGGCCGCACCGCGGCGCAGGTGCCACAATGACTCGATGGAAGAAGAACTCAAACAGGCGGCCCTGGATTACCACCGGCTGCCACAACCCGGCAAAATAGCCCTCTCACCGACCAAGGCGCTGGCCAACCAGCGCGACCTGTCGCTGGCGTATTCGCCGGGCGTGGCCTATGCGAGCCTCGCGATCCGCGACAACCCGCTCGAGGCCGCCAACCTCACTTCGCGCGCCAACCTGGTGGCCGTGGTCACCAACGGCACTGCAGTGCTGGGCCTCGGCAACATCGGGCCGCTGGCCGGCAAGCCGGTGATGGAAGGCAAGGCGTGTCTTTTCAAGAAGTTCGCCGGCATCGATGTGTTCGATCTCGAGCTGGCGGAGAACGATCCCGACCGGCTGGTGGATATCGTCGCCTCGCTCGAGCCCACGTTCGGCGGCATCAACCTCGAGGACATCAAGGCGCCGGAGTGCTTCTATATCGAGCGCAAGTTGCGCGAGCGCATGAAGATCCCGGTGTTCCACGACGACCAGCATGGCACCGCGATCATCGTCGCGGCAGCGGTGCTCAACGGCCTGAAGGTGGTCGGCAAGGACATCCGCAATATCAAGGTCGCCACTTCCGGCGCGGGCGCCGCGGCGCTGGCCTGCCTCGATCTGCTAGTGGCCCTGGGGCTGCGCAAAGAGCAGGTGACCATCGCCGACAGCAGCGGCGTGGTCTACCAGGGCCGGCCGAATACCGACGCGGATAAATTGCGTTACGCACAGACCACGAAAATGCGCACGCTGGCGGAGATCGTCGCCGGCGCGGATGTGTTCCTCGGCCTTTCGGGTCCTGGAGTGATGCAAGCGCAAAGTGTTGCGACGATGGCGCAGCGACCGCTGATCCTCGCGCTGGCGAACCCGGAGCCCGAGATCCGTCCCGAGCTGGCGCGCGCCGCGCGCCCCGACTGCATCGTGTGCACCGGGCGCTCGGACTATCCGAACCAGGTCAACAATTCGCTGTGCTTCCCGTTCATCTTCCGCGGCGCGCTCGATGTGGGTGCCACGGTGATCAACGAAGCGATGAAGCTTGCGACCGTGCATGCGCTCGCGGAGCTGGCGCAGGCCGAGCAGTCCGATGTCGCCACCGCGGCTTATGGCGAGAGCAGTGCGAGCTTTGGTCCGGAGTTCCTGATTCCGCGCGCCTTCGATCCGCGCCTGATCACGACCATCGCGCCCGCCGTGGCGCAGGCGGCGATGGACAGCGGCGTGGCCACGCGGCCGATCACTGATTTTGCGGCCTATCGCGCCCGGCTCACGCAATTCGTGTACCAGTCAGCTTCGGCGATGCGCACCGTGTATGCCTCGGCCAAACACCGACCCAAGCGCGTGATCTACGCCGAAGGCGAGGATCCGCGCGTGTTGCAGGCCGCGCAGGTGGTGGTCGATGAGGGTCTCGCGCAGCCGATCCTGGTCGGGCGCACCGACCTGATCGCACAGCGCATCGAGAAACTCGGGCTGCGCCTGCAGCTCGGTGTGAATTGCGAAGGCGTCAACATTCTCAGCGACACGCGCTTTCGCGATGCCTGGAGCGAGTACTACCAGCTGGCGCGACGCAGTGGCGTGACGCGCGCGCTGGCCATGGAAGAGATGCGCAGCCGCACCACGCTGATCGGTGCCGTGCTGGTGCGCCGTGGCGACGGCGATGCGATGTTGTGCGGCACGGTGGGTGACTACCTCGACCACCTGAAATACGTGCAGCGCGTGATCGGCCTGTGCGACGGTGTAAAAACGGTCGCGACCATGCAGATGCTGATTCTGCCGGAGCGGCAGCTGTTCATCTGCGATACCCATGTGAACCGCGATCCGGATGCGGCGCAGATCGCCGAAATGACGCTGCTGGCCGCAGCACAGCTGACCCGCTTCGGCCTCACGCCGCGGGTGGCATTGCTCTCGCATTCGAGCTTCGGCAGCAGCCAGGCCGCTTCGGCGCGGAAGATGCGCGCGGCGCTCGAGTTGATTATCGAGCGCGCCCCCGAACTCGAAGTCGACGGCGAGATGCGCGCCGACTCGGCGCTCTCGAGTTCGATCCGCGACAACGAGTTTCCCGATTCGCGACTGCGCAACGATGCCAACCTGCTGGTCATGCCGAATGTCGATGCCGCCAATATCACCTACAACGCGCTGCGCATCGCCGCGGGTGGCGGTGTGACGGTGGGCGGCATCCTGCTCGGCATCGCGCGCCCGGTGCATATCCTCACGCCCTCGGCGACCGTGCGGCGCATCGTCGACATGACGGCGCTCGCAGTGGCCGATGCGGGCGAGGCGGTCAGCGCGGGAGCTTGAGCGGCTACCAGAGATCCGGCTGTTCGATGAATTCGACCAGGTTGCCGAAGTTGTCGCGGATGAAAATGTTCGGCGCCATGTCCTTCAATCCGCCGACGAACACGATGTCGACGCCCTTGGCGCGAAATTCACGCTCCACTTCCGCGACGCTCTGGATCGCGAAGCACACATGCTTGTTGCCGTGGGTCTGCAGGTCGCGGTTGGGCAGGCGCCGTTCCTCCGGCAGCGGCTTGGCGCCGGCCACCTCGAAGATCTCCATGCGCAGCGGCCCGCGCTTGAGTATGGCCGCCTTGGCATTCGCGGGCGGGATGTCGAAGCGGCACTCCACTTCGAAGCCCAGCACCTCGCGATGCCAGGTGATCGAGGCCTCGAGATCCGGCACACTGACTCCGCCGTGGTGATGTTTGAGTTCTGCGGGCACGGTTCACCTCCAGTGACGCTGATCATAGCCCAGGAGTGCAGCTAGCCTCGATGTCGATCGTCTATCGCAGTGATGTGGGGCGCATCTGCCCCGGCTGCCGCCGGCCGGTGGCGCAGTGCGCCTGCAAGGACCCGCGTGGCAAGCCACTGCCCAATGCCACTGGCGCGGTGCGGGTGTCGCGCCAGACGCAGGGCAGGGGTGGCAAGGCGGTGACGCTGATCACGGGTCTTCCACTCGATGAGGCGCAGCTGGCAGTGCTGGCCGGCGAGCTCAAGCGCCGCTGCGGTTCAGGCGGCACGGTGCGCGAGGGCACGATCGAGATCCAGGGCGAGCATCGCGACGCGCTGGTGACCGAGTTGCAGCGGCGCGGATTCGCCGCCAAGCGCGCTGGCGGCTGACGCGCTATCGTGCTGGCTGCGCCGTCTCCGGCAGCCCCGAGTGACGCACACGCACTTCCGGATACTGCTGGGCGAAGCGCGCCGCCAGCTGCTCCGCGATATACACCGACCGGTGCTGGCCACCCGTGCAACCGATCGCCACCGTGAGATAGCGGCGCGCGCTGGCGCGGAATTCCGGGATGCGCGCGTGCATGAATTTCTCGATGTCATCGATGAGGCTCTGCACGCCGGGCTGCGTCTCCAGAAATTTGATCACCGCCGGATCGCGGCCGGTGAGCGGGCGCAGCGCCGATTCCCAGTAGGGGTTCGGCAGTGAACGCGCATCGAAGACGAAATCGGCGTCGCCGGGAATGCCGTGCTTGAAGCCGAAGGATTCCACCAGCAGCGAGAGACGATCGCGCGCTCGATTGTCGAGCCGGCGGTAGATCAGGTCGCGCAGCCCGTGCACGCCCATGCGTGAGGTATCGACCACCAGGTCCGCGTGGTTGAGCACCGGCTCGAGCAGCCGATGCTCGGTGGCGATGGCCTCGCGCAGGCTCTCGCCCTGGCGGCTCAAGGGGTGTACGCGGCGTGTCTCGGCGAAGCGGCGCAGCAGCTCGTCGTCATTGGCGACCAGGTACAGCACTTCGCAGTCGATGCCGCTGCGCTTGAGTTCATCGACCAGCTTCGGCACTGAGGCGATCTCGGCATCAGTGTTGCGTGCATCGAGCCCGACGGCGGTACGCTCGTAGGTCTTCTCGCCACTGCGCACGGTGTGCGATATGAAGGGCTTGAGCAACGCAGCCGGAATGTTGTCGATGCAGTAGTAGCCCAGGTCCTCGAGCATGTGCAGCGCCACGCTCTTGCCGGCGCCCGATAGCCCGCTGACGATGATCAGACGCACAGTAGTCTGCCTTACAGGCGCGCGCTTTTCTGCGCTTCGGCCGCGTGATGATCGGTGGCTTTTTCCTTGTGCTTGAGCACCCGCCGGTCAAGCTTGTCGACCAGCGCATCGATCGAGGCGTACATGTTCTCATCGACCGCCACCGCATGAATGGTCTCGCCGCGCATGTGTAGCGTCGCCTCGGCCTTGTGCAGGAGCTTTTCCACGGTCAGCACGCAGTGCGTGTCCATCACATGATCGAAGTGGCGCCCCAGTTTTTCCAGCCGCTTCTCGACATAGGCGCGCAGCGAGGCAGTGATCTCGACGTGGTGACCGGTAACGCTCAATTGCATGGGGCTACTCCTTGACGGTGATCTCACTCAAACTCGAAATGATGGCCGCGTTCATGACGCCGCAATCCGGCGCCGCTCGTTGGAGGGCGCCAATCCCAGGATCTCGCGGTACTTTGCCACGGTGCGGCGCGCCACCGGAATGCCCTCGCCGGAGAGCAGCTCGGCCAGGCGACTGTCGCTCAGCGGATTGCCCGGATCTTCCTCGCGGATGAGCTTGCGGATCTTGGCGCGAATCGCGGTCGAGGAGGTGCCAGCGCCCCCGGCGCTTTCCACCTGGCTGGAGAAGAAATAGCGCAGCTCGAACACGCCGCGCGGGGTGTGCATGTATTTGCCGGAGGTGATGCGCGAGACCGTGGATTCGTGCATCTCGATGGCCTCGGCGATGTCGCGCAGGATCATCGGCCGCATGTGCTCTTCGCCCTGCTCGAGGAAGTCCTGCTGCCGCTCGACGATCGAGCGCACCACTTTCAGCAGCGTATCCTGGCGGATCTCCAGGCTCTTGAGCAGCCAGCGCGCTTCCTGCAATTGGGTGCGCATGGTCGCGTGGCCGGCGCCGCGGCCGATCAGCTGCGCGTAGTCCTGGTTCACGCGCACGCGCGGGAGCGTGGTGCCATTGGCTTCCACCGACCAGCCGCGCGTGGTGCGGCGCACGAACACATCGGGCACCACGTATTCGGGCGCGGCGGAGCTCAACACCGAGCCGGGCCGCGGATGGCAGGCGCGCACCAGCACCAGCGCCTGCGCGAGTTCCTCTTCATCGCAGGCGATCACGCGCCGCAGCGCGGCCGGGTCGCGACCGGCCATGAGTTCGAGGTGCGAACGCGCGATGGTGCGCGCGCACTCGAGCCCCGGCGTGTCGGCTTCGAGCTGCACGAGCTGCAGCAGCAGGCATTCGCTTAGCGTACGGGCGCCGACGCCGGAAGGGTCGAGCGTCTGCACCATGATCAGTACGTTTTCGATCTCGGCGACAGTGCAATCAATTTCGGGCCGCAGTGTCGCGGCGACTTCCTCGAGCGCATCGCCCAGATACCCATTGTTGTTGATGGCATCGACAATGGCGCGCGCGATCGCCAGCTCGCGCGGCGTCAGCTGCGCGAGCTCCAGCTGCCAGAGCAGGTGATCGCGCAGCGAAGTCGCGCCCGCATCCGCGAATTCCTGCTGGCGCTCGTCATCGCCCGGGCTCCAGGGGTTTTCGGCCGGCCCGACGCTCTGGTCGTTCCAGCCATCGTCGATCACTTCGACCTGCGCCACCGGTTCGGGCGAGGCCTGCTCGCCGCCCATCTCGGTGGTGGCCAGCGGCTGGAAGGTGGCAGTGTCGTTTTCTTCATCCTGCTCGAGCATCACGTTGGATTCGAGTGCTTCGCGGATGTGCGCCAGCAGGTCGATGGTCGGCAGCTGTAGCAGCCGGATGGCCTGTTGCAGCTGCGGCGTCATCGTCAGCTGCTGGCCGAGGCGTAATTGCAATGAGGCTTTAAGCATCAGCGTCTTTCACCTTCCATGGTGCGGACGCTCGGGCGCGAGTCAAGAATTTGCGAGAGTTCCAGTTTAGGCAACGGGCGGTCTACAAGCTGAATGATTCACCCAAGTACACCTCACGGACGATGGGGTTGGCAAGCACTTCAGTGCCGGTTCCGGAAGCAATTACCGCACCGCGGTTCACAATGTACGCCCGGGTGCAGACGCCGAGCGTTTCGCGCACATTATGGTCGGTAATCAGCACGCCGATGCCGCGCGCCGCCAGGTCGCGGATGATGGTCTGGATGTCGGCCACCGACAGCGGGTCGACGCCCGCAAAGGGCTCGTCCAGCAGGATGAAGCGCGGCTCGGCCGCCAGCGCGCGCGCAATTTCCACGCGCCGGCGCTCGCCGCCCGAGAGCGACTGGCCCAGGCTCGCGCGCACGTGGCCGATGTGCAGCTGCTCGAGCAGTTCCTCGAGCCGGTGGTTTCGCGACGCAGCATCGAGTTCCGGACGCAGTTCCAGTATCGAGAGGATGTTGTCGGCGCTCGACATGCGCCGGAACACCGAGGCCTCCTGTGGCAGGTAACCCAGCCCCAGGCGCGCGCGCTCGTCGATGCCGAGGCCCGTGACATCGCGCTCATCGAGCAGGATGCGGCCGCTATCGGCGCCGATCAGGCCGACGATCATGTAGAAGGCCGTGGTCTTGCCCGCGCCGTTGGGCCCGAGCAAGCCCACGACTTCGCCCGTGTTGATTTCAAGCGACAGGCTGTTCACCACCTGGCGGGTGCGATAGCTCTTGCACAGTTCCTGCGCGCGCAGCTTGCTCAAGAGGTGGCGCCTGTCGACGCAGCGGCAGTAGCTGCGGGCGCTGCGCCGGGTGTCGCCGCCGGTGCCAGCGCGGGCGCGCCGCCGGGAGCGGCCCCTGGTGTTGTGCCCGGCGCGGCCCCAGGCGCTGCGCCTGGGGCAGTGGCCGGCGTACTGCCGGGTTTGCACGGGCGGATCGTGCCCTGCACGCGGCCGCCGCCGCCTGCGGTGTCCGAGCCCTGTGCGTGCACGCTGCGCTGCGCCAGGTTGTAGACGAACAGCGCGGCGCGCGTCTCGTTGCAGCCATCGCGTGTGATCCAGGCGTCGCCGCGCAGCCGGATCTCGCCGGCCCCCAGGTCGTACTCGATGCTACTGGCGTGGCCGCGCACGCCGGTGTCGCTCTCGAAGGTGGCGGGCGTGCCGGTGGCAAGCGCGGTGTTGAGCTTGCTGCCCAGGAAATGCACGCGCGCGCTGTCGGCCGTGAGCGTGCCCTGGGCCACGCGCACTTCGACCGCGCCGGTCAGCACCCAGTTGCTGTCGTTGAAGTTCAGGCTGGAGGCTTCGGCCACGTTGGCGCTGACATGCATCGGGCTGCCGCCCTGATACACGACGATGTCGTGCAGCACTACCTTGTCACGCTCGTAGTCCGCCGGTCCGCTGGCGCTGAAGCACAGGTTCCCGGTGGCGCAGGGCACTTCAGGCTCGCCAGCAGCCGCGCTGCGGTCCACGTACAGCAGCGCTACGGCCGCAGCCAAAGCAGGCAGCGCAGCCCATGCGGCCGCCGCCTGCAGTGGAACAGCCCGGTCAGTGCGTGAATTCGCCATGAATGTGCGATTCTAGTCGCAGGCTGTCGCTCTTCATATCGGCATGCAGCCCCGTCGCGCTGAGCCGGTTGCGTCCCCAGTCGATATTCACCAGGGCCGGCGTGTCGAGTTTTTGCTGCTGCAGGTCGACGTTCAGTGCTTCGGTGCGGATGCTGATCGGCGCCGCACCGAGCGCGCTGCTGGCCTGCACGTTGCCGCTAAGCTCGAGCTGCTGGGTGTCGGGTGGCATGAGTCCGTTTTGCGCGCTCAAGGTCCACGCGCTCCGGCCCTGGTGCGTGAACTGCGGATTGCTGAGCATCACGGGTGACTCCGGCGTGGCCTGCTCGATGCGCTCGGCGCGCAGGCGGAACTGCTCCAGTCCGTCGTTGCCGGTTTCCAGCAGGTCGGCCGAGATCGCGACATAGCCGGGTTCGGCGTTGCCATGGGCGACGGCCGTGGTGTTGGCGATGGGTTCAGGCCGCGGGCGCGCCTGCCACAACCACAGGCCCAGTGCAGCGGCGAACACCAGCAGCAGGCCCAGGCGCCGCATCAACGCCGCCGCGTGCGCGCGGCCAGCAGCGCATCGCAGATCTCGCGCACCGCGCCGCGTCCGCCCGGCAGGCGCGTGCGCCGATGGGCAACACGGCGCGCATCCGCGTGGGCATCGGCCACGGCGATCGCGAGCCCCACGCGCGCAAGCAAAGGCACATCGGGCGTGTCGTCGCCGATCGCCGCGCAGGCCTTGGCGGCGATGCCCAGCCGCGCGATGAGCTTTTCGAAGGCCGCGGCCTTGTCGTCCACGCCCTGCTGCAGTTCGCTGATGCCGAGGTCTGCGCAGCGGCGCACCACCGCGGCCGAATCGCGCCCGGAGATCACTGCGATCGTCACGCCAGCGCGTGCCAGCGCCTTGATGCCGTGGCCATCGCGCACATGGAAGGTTTTTTCGGTTTCGCCGTTCGCGCCGTAACGCAGCGTGCCGTCGGTGAGTACGCCATCGACATCGAGCACCAGCAGTTTGATCGCAGCAAGGGCAGTCGGACGGCGCATCGCGCTTACACGACGCCGGCTCGCATCAGATCGTGCACGTTGAGCGCACCGACCAGGCACTGCGACTCATCGACCACCAGCAGCGCCGTGACGCGATGGGTTTCCATCAGGTGCGCCGCGGTCGCCGCGAGCTCGCGCGGCCCGATCCTGCGGCCGCCGGGCGTCATCACCTCGCGCATCGTCGCCTTGTGGATGTCAATGCGCTGATCGAGCGCGCGGCGCAGATCGCCATCGGAGAACACGCCGAGCGCGCGGCCCTCGGCATCGACCACGGCGGCGATGCCCAGTCCCTTGGCGCTCATCTCCACCAGCCCCGCGGCGAGCGGCGTATCGGGGCCGACGCGCGGCAGCGCCGCGTCGCGTCGCATGATGTCTTCCACGTGCATCAGCAGCCGGCGACCCAGGCTCCCGCCTGGATGCGCACGCGCGAAATCCTCGGCGGAGAAACCGCGCGCTTCCAGCACCGCCACTGCCAATGCATCGCCCATCGCCAGCGTGGCCGTGGTGCTGGCGGTGGGCGCGAGATTGTGCGGGCAGGCTTCCTGTTCGACGCTGACGTCGAGCGCGATGTCCGCGGCGCGCGCCAGCGTTGAGCCGGGCTTGCCGGTCAGCGCCACCAGCGGCACGGCCAGGCGCTTCAGGTGCGGCAGCAGCACCAGGATTTCCGCCGTCTCGCCCGAGTTGGAGAGCGCCAGCACCACATCCTGGCGCGTGATCATGCCCAGATCCCCGTGCCCGGCTTCGGCCGGATGCAGGAAGAAGGCCGGCGTGCCGGTGCTGGCTAGCGTGGCCGCGATCTTGCCGCCCACATGCCCCGACTTGCCCATGCCGGTGACGATCACCCGACCGGTGCAGGCCAGCAGCGTGCGACAGGCGCGGGCGAAGGCCGCATCGAGCCGCGTACTCAGCGCGTTGATGCCTTCCTGTTCGCGCTGCAGCGTGCGCCGCGCGCTCGCCAGCAGCGCGCTATCGTCGATGGCGGTAGCGCTTGCGGTGCCCATAGCCCGGCATCATAACGCGTCCGGCGATACTGCAAGCTCGCCGCTGCGAGTAAGATGCCGCCACCCGGCGGGCCTCTGCCGCCCTCGTGAATCCTTAGGTTCAATCGAATGCATCCAGATCAAGTCGCACAGCTGATCCGTAGCGCCATGCCCGGCGCGGAAGTGCGGGTCGAATCGCCCGACCAGACCCACTTCGAGGCCCAGATCGTTAGCGAGGCCTTTACGGGGCTGCGCGGCGTGGCGCGCCACCAGCTCGTGTACCAGGCACTGGGCACGCTGGTCGGCCGCGAACTGCATGCGCTCTCGATCCAGGCGCTGACGCCTGCGGAGCGCGCCACCCGCAAGTTACAGGCGGGGGGCTGAGGTGGACAAACTCCAGATTACTGGCGGCGTGGCGCTGGAAGGGGAGACCCGCATCTCCGGCGCCAAGAACGCCACCCTGCCGATCCTGGCCGGCGCGCTGCTGGCCGACGGCCCGGTGACGATCGGCAACGTGCCGCACCTGCAGGATGTCACCACGATGATCGAACTGCTGGCGCGCATGGGCGTCACGGTCACCGTCGATGAGCGCATGCGCATCGAGGTTGACCCCTCGAGCATCCGCGAATGCTTTGCGCCCTATGAACTCGTGAAGACCATGCGCGCCTCGATCCTGGTGCTGGGCCCGCTGCTGGCGCGCTACGGCCGCGCCGATGTGTCGCTGCCCGGTGGCTGCGCGATCGGCGCACGGCCGGTGAACATCCATGTTGCGGGCCTGCAGGCTATGGGCGCCGATATCCATATCGAAGGCGGCTACATCCGCGCCCGCGCCGAGCGCCTGCACGGCGCGCGCCTGGTGCTCGATACGGTGACCGTCACGGGTACCGAGAACCTGATGATGGCTGCCGCGCTCGCCGAAGGCGAAACAGTGATCGAGAACGCCGCGCGCGAACCCGAAGTGGTCGACCTCGCGAATTTCCTGATCGCGATGGGCGCGCGCATCAGCGGCGCTGGCACCGATAAGATCGTGGTGCAGGGCGTGAGCAAGCTGAGCGGCACTACGTATGAAGTGCTGCCCGATCGCATCGAGGCCGGCACCTACCTGGTTGCCGCTGCGATCACGCGCGGGCACGTGCGCCTCAAGAGCACCAACCCGGCGCACCTCGATTCCGTGCTCGGCAAACTGGCGGAGGCGGGCGCCACGATTGGCACCGGCTCCAACTGGGTCGAGATCGACATGCGCGGCCGCCGCCCGAAATCCGTGGACGTGCGCACCGCGCCCTATCCGGCTTTTCCCACCGACATGCAGGCACAGTTCGCCGCGCTCGACACCGTGGCCAACGGCGTCGGCACCGTGGTCGAGACCATCTTCGAAAACCGTTTCATGCACATGCTCGAGATGCGCCGCATGGGCGCCGAGATTCGCCTCGAAGGCAACACCGCGATCATCCATGGCGTCGAGCAGCTCACCGCCGCGCCAGTGATGGCCACGGATTTGCGCGCGTCGGCAAGTCTGGTGCTGGCGGGGCTGGTGGCGGAGGGGCGCACGGACATTGAGCGTATTTACCACATTGATCGCGGATACGAGGCGATCGAAGAGAAACTGGCGCAGCTTGGGGCGCACATTCGGCGCGTGCCGAACTAGGCGTGCATTTGTGTGGTGGCCCGCGTGAGCATGAGTGGCGCGGGCCCCTCCAAAGCTCATCCCACACCACTTATGCCCACTCACGTCAGCGTACAAGCGCATGCCCAGTTCGTCGCGCGGCGGGGAACGGGCGATCCACACTCCGAACAGATCTCATCGCGCGTGCACCGCGATCAGTGCAACGCGACCAATGTGCAGGCTCACTCAGTTCGATACGCACCGCCGCGCGTGACTGACGGTGCGCTCAACTCTGGCCCCGGGGTGGATGAAATCGCACGTGATTGGGTCGCCACTTAGTTCCGCGTCCGCGCTCCGCGCGCAGCCAAGCGCAGGTGACCTGCATTGACCTGTACATCGAGGGTGGTTGGTCGAGCGTGTGGGGGTGGCCGCCCAAAGCGTGTATCGGGGAGCGACGGCGGCCACCCCCACACGCTCGACCGACCGCCCTCGATGCCCGCCAACTCAGGCTACGTGTGCTCTTGATCCCGCGCTGCTGCGCGACCGCCTAAACCTGTGCGGGGCGCTCAATCACCTTGCAAGTAACATCCGCCACCGCAGTCCCCCGTTGAACCCGCAGTTTCACCACCCCGCCTGGTTTCTGCGTAGCCAGCTGCTTGAGCAGTTCCTGCGCAGTGGCCAACGCGCGGCCATTGATGGCCAGCACGATATCGCCCTGGCGCAATCCTGCCGCCGCGGCCGGGCTGCCGCGGTAGAGGTTGATGATCACGACGCCGCCGCGCGCCAGGCCGCTCTGCGCGGCCTGTTCGGCGGTGTAGTCCTCGGGCACGATGCCGGTCCAGCCGCGGATCACGCGGCCGTGATCGAGGATGTCGCCCATCACGCCGCGCACCAGGTTGACCGGGATCGCGAAGCCGATGCCCTCGACGCCAGTGGCGTCCAGGTTCTTGGCGATCACGGCGGTATTGATGCCCACGAGCTCGCCATTCGCGTTGATCAATGCACCGCCGGAATTGCCTTCATTGATGGCGGCATCGGTCTGGATGAAATTCTCGAAGGTCGCGATGTTCAGCTGGTTGCGTCCGGTGGCGCTGACGATGCCGTGGGTCACGGTCTGCTGCAGCCCCAGCGGATTGCCGATGGCCAGCACGTCGTCGCCGACCTGCAGAAGATCGGAATGGCCCAGCGTCATCACGGGAAGCCTGTCGAGCTTGACCAGCAGCAGCGCGAGATCGGTGTCGGGGTCGCGCCCCACCACCTTGGCCTGTGCGACGCGGCCATCGGCGAGCTGCACATTGATCAGCGTGGCATTGGCGATCACATGGTTGTTGGTGACGATGTGGCCGTCCTTGTCGACGATCACTCCGGAACCCAGCGCGCCCTGCACGCGCCGTTGCATGCGCGGCCAGTAGTCGCCGAAGAACTGTTCCATGCCCGAGGGCTGCACGCGCTCGACCACGACCCGGCTGGTGTAGATGTTCACGACCGCGGGCGCGGCGCGCCGCACGGCGCTGCCAAAGCGATGCAGTGGCGTCACCAGCTCGAAGGGCGCCAGCACTTCGGGTGCAGCCGTATTGCCAGTCGCAGCCGCTGCACCGGGGGTCGCTCCAGGGGTGCCTGCGGGTGTTGCGGCAGTGCCGGTGGCATAGGTAATCGGCGCCGTTTGTGAAGGCGCTTTGGGGAGCGTACGCACCAGCAGCTCGGGATTGAAGAAAACCACGATGAAGGCGAGCGCCAGGCCGCCGACCACGGCCCCGGCCAGGAAGACTACGCTGCGCCCCAGACTGCCCGGACTCATTTTCGGTTCCTTAATCTCGTCGTAGCGCGCCGGGCGCCACAACAGGATGTGTATAATGCGACACTTCCCGGACAATCGTGAGCCTGAGCAATGGCCGACCAAGAAGCGGTAGACCTCGATCGCCGCAAGTTCCTCACAGTAGCAACTGCCGCGACCGCCGGAGTGGGCGTGGTTTTCGCCGCTACCCCGTTCGTGGCGAGCTGGAGTCCTTCGGAGCGCGCCAAGGCGCTCGGGGCACCGATCACTGTCGATCTCTCGAAGCTCGAGCCCGGCATGATGCTCACCTACGTGTGGCGTAAACAGCCGATCTACATTTTCAAACGCACCCCCGAGACGGTGGCCAAGCTGGCCGCCCACGATGCGCAGCTCAAGGATCCCAAGTCGAGCGACTCGGACCAGCCGGCTTACGCCACCAATGAAATGCGCTCGCTCCGCCCCGATGTGGCCGTGCTGATCGCTACCTGCACACACCTGGGGTGCCTGCCCAAGCAGCGCTTCGAACCGGCGGATGCGGAGCTGGGCGCCGACTGGCCGGGCGGTTTCCGCTGCCCCTGCCACGGTTCGCGCTTCGACCTGGCCGGCCGCGTGTTCAACGGTTCGCCCGCGTCGGTGAACCTGCGCGTGCCGCCCTACAATTTCGAGAATGACAACACGCTGGTCATCGGATCAGACGATGCCGCGGTACAGGGAGCGGCGTGATGGCAAGCAATGACGCGGCCTCCCAGGTCAATCAGGGGGCGGGGTTCATGGGCTGGCTGAACAAGCGCCTGCCGGTCAACAAATTCATCAGCGACCAGCTGCTTGAGTACTACGCCCCGAAGAATTTCAACGTCTGGTATTTCTTCGGTTCGCTGGCGCTGCTGGTGCTGGTGATGCAGCTGGTCTCGGGCATCTTCCTCACCATGTTCTACAAGGTGGGCGACACCACCGCTTTCGAATCGGTCGAGTTCATCCGGCGCGAAGTGAGCTACGGTTGGTTGATCCAGTCCCTGCACGCGATCGGCGCTTCGGCCTTCTTCGTGGTGGTCTACCTGCACATGTACCGCGCGCTGATGTACGGGTCGTACAAGGCGCCGCGCGAGCTGCTATGGCTGTTTGGCATGTTCATCTACCTGGCGCTGATGGCCGAGGCCTTCATGGGCTACGTGCTGCCCTGGGGCAACATGTCCTACTGGGCGGCCACGGTGATCATCAACATCTTCAGCACCATTCCGGTGATCGGCCCCGGCCTGGTGGAATGGATCCGCGGCGACTACGGCGTCGCCGATGCCACGCTCAACCGCTTCTTCTCGCTGCACGTGGTGGCGATTCCGCTGATTTTGCTGCTGCTGGTGGCACTGCACCTCGTGGCGCTGCGTCAGGTGGGCTCGAACAATCCCGACGGCATCGAGATCAAGGAAAACAAGGGAAGTGACGGCAAGCCGGTCGACGGCATTCCCTTCCACCCGTACTACACGGTGAAAGACATCGTTGGCGTCGGCTTCTTCCTGACGCTGTTCGCGGTGGTGGTGTTCTTCGTACCCACCTTCGGGGGCCTCTTCATGGAAGAGGCGAACTTCGAGCCGGCCAATCCGCTCTCGACGCCCGAGCCGATCGCGCCTTCCTGGTACTTCACGCCTTACTACGCGATCCTGCGCGCGGTGCCGAACCAGCGCATCGGCGCGCTGCTGCTGCTGCTCGCAGTGCTGGCCTTCTTCTTCCTGCCCTGGCTCGATCGCTCGCCGGTGAAGTCGGTGCGCTATCGCGGCCTGTGGTTCAAGGGCATGCTGGCCGTGTTCACCGTTTCATTCCTCGCGTTGATGTACCTGGGCCTGAAGCCGGCCAGCGCCTCCTATGTGAACGCGGCGCGCGTGTTCGCCATCGGCTATTTCTCATTCTTTGTGCTGATGCCCTTGTACACCAAATGGGACCGGGTCAAGTCAGTGCCGAAGAGAGTCAGCTTCCATGAGTAAGAGCATTGTTCTGGCGCTGAGCCTGTTGTTCACGCCCTGGGCCTTGGCGGCCGAAACAGCGGCCGAGCCTGCGGCCGAGCCTGCGGCCGGCGCAGCAGTCGAAGGCGCCGCGGAAGCGGTCAATTGGCAGGATCTGAAGGCCGGCAACGAGGTGAGCAATATCTCCTCGTTGCAGGAAGGTGCCCGCAATTTCAGCAACTACTGCCTGGGCTGCCATTCGATGAAGTTCATGCGCTGGTCGCGCATGTGCGATGACCTGCGCGTGCCGAAGGCCGAGTGCCAGGCTAACCTGATGCCACCCAACGCCAAGCCCGCCGACTACATGGTCTCGAGCCTGCGCGCCGAGGATGCAGTGGCCTGGTTCGGCAAGGAACCGCCCGATCTGTCGCTGATTGCACGCTCGCGCGGCGTCGACTACATCTACCGCCTGTTCAAGACTTTCTACGTCGATCCTGCCAAGCCGACGCACACCAACAACCTGGTGCTCGATGGCATCGCCATGCCGGCCGTGCTCTCCGAGCTCGAGGGCGTGAAGACCGCCGTCTACAAGAATGTCGATGTGGTGGTCGATGGCAAACCCAGCGTGCAGAAGGTGTTCGATCACTTCAGCACCACGTCCCCGGGGCAGCTCACCGAAGCGCAGTACGACAAGTTCCTGCGCAATACCGTCAACTTCCTCGACTACGCGGGTGACCCGACGCAGGTCGATCGGCGCAGCATCGGCATCTGGGTGGTGCTGTTCCTGCTGGCCTTCACCGGCATCGCCTGGTTGATGAAGAAAGACTACTGGAAGGACGTGCACTGACGCGGTCGCCGCGCCGCACCGCCATGGAACTCACGCCTCGTGGCTAGCCGCCGCTCTGTCATGACGCTGTTCTCCGCACCCGAAGAGCTGCAGAGTCACCGCGTACGCATCGTGCTGGCCGAGAAGGCCAGCGAGATCGAGATCATCAATGTGGTCCCGGGCCGTTACCCCGAAGACCTGCTCGACCTGAACCCGTACCGGAGCCTGCCGACCCTGGTCGATCGTGACCTCGTGCTCTACGACGCACGCGTGATCATCGACTACCTGGACGAGCGCTTTCCGCATCCGCCGCTGATGCCGGTCGATCCGGTGCTGCGCGCGCAGTTCCGGCTGGCGATGTACCGCTTCGAGCGCGACTGGTATGGCCTCGCCGACCATATCGAGCGCGAGACCGATCGCAAGGTGCAGACGCGGCTCAAGAAAGAGCTGCGCGATACCATTTTGCAGACCTCCGACGTGTTCAAGGTCAAGCCCTTTTTCCTCAGCGATGATTTTTCGGTGGTCGATGCCACCATCGCCCCGATCATGTGGCGCCTGCGCCGTTACGAGATTGACCTGCCGCCCGAGGCGCAGCCGCTGGCGCGCTATGCCGCCGCAATCCTGGCCCGCCCTACGTTTCGCGCCAGTCTCTCCGAGGCGGAGCTCGAGATGGGCCAGGCCTGATGGCTTCGGGCACCGAAGCCAGCACCCCTGGCGGCGGTCTCTCACGCCGACCCTACCTGCTGCGTGCCATGCATGAATGGATGGGCGACGCCGGTTTCACCCCGCACGTGATCGTCGATGCCGGCCGCCCCGGCGTGCACGTGCCCAGCGCCTACATCAAGGACGGCAAGATCGTGCTCAACGTCTCGATGAACGCCACGCAGCGCCTCAAGCTCGACAATCACGGGATCGAGTTCGATGCGCGCTTCGGGGGGGTGGTGCATCACGTACAGGTGCCCATGTCCGCGGTGCTCGGGATTTATGCGCGGGAGACGGGTGAGGGGATGGTGTTCAACGAGAATGAACCGGATAGTCCGCCACCCGGTGAGGGGGCTACGCCGGTTGTGACCGGTGCACCGGTCAAGAGCGAAGGCAAACGGGCGAAGCTTACAGTTGTGAAGTAGTCGCGCGGTTGGCGCGGGGGTGCGGGGAAAGGCGGGCGCGCCGAAAACAATCCCGGCCGTCGCTCCCCGATACACGCTTTGGGCCGGGACCGACTACGCTGGACGGCTCCGATCGCGCCTGCAGTGATCAAAACGCATCGAACGCCCCCCTAATCCACTCAATCGACTCGCCACCCCCGTCGATCAGCAACGCATCAAATCGTACGGCGCATTTCTGTAGCGACGGATATCGCGCCAGCAGGTGCCGTGTGGTACGTACGATGCGGCGTCTTTTCTTCCATGTGATGCTGGCGGCCGCGCCGCCGAATCTGGCACTGCTGCGCAGGCGTACTTCGGCGATCACCAGCGTGTTGTCGTGGCGGGCGATCAGGTCAAGCTCGCCCATCTTGCAGCGATAGTTACGGTGCAGCACTTTGAGACCGGCGGCGGTCAGCAGCTGCGCCGCGCGCTCTTCGGCAGCGATGCCCAGCTGTTGGCGGCTATTCGCTGCGATTGTCTGAGTTGGCGCTGCCATCCGCCTGCGGTGTGCCGACGATGATGCGTGGCTCGCCGCTGCGGGTGATGCGCGCCCACAGCGGTTCGCGGTGTACGCGGCCGGTGCCATCGACCGTGAGCTGGCCGGAGAGGCCATCGACATGCACGCTGCGTTGATCGCGGCCGCTGGCGGCAATCGCGAGCGCGAGCTGGCAGGCGTCGTAGCCGAAGGCGTAGAGGTTGGATTGCCAGGCGGTGTTGTCGCCCGAGGCCTGCTGCACGGCGGCGCGCACGTTGTCGGCGCTGCCGCTGTTGGGCACCAGCCAGGGCAAGGCGGGCACGATCAGGCCGTCGAGGTCCTGGTTGGCCACGCCGCCATCGATGGCGTAGGCATCGGCGGTGGCGTACACCGGCACGGCGCCGGCGTACTGGAAACGCAGCTGCGGGCGCAGCAGGCGCAGGTTGCCGGCCTGCCCGGGCGCGAACACGAAATCGAGATCGGCGCGGCTGCGCGGTTCGAACTCGAGCTTCGCGCCCAGCACAGTCTCGAGGCGCGTCTTGCGCGCGAAGCTCTGGTCGGTGGCGAGCACGCTGCGGATCGGCGCGCCGAAGTCATGGCCGGCCGGATCGTAGACCGCCTGTGCCAGCAATGTGCCGCCGCCCGCCAGCAGCTCCTGCGTGAAGGCCGCGAGCACGCGCGTGCCCCAGTCGCCGGTGGGCGCCAGCGCGACGCCACGCTTCTGGCCAAAAGCCAGCAGCCGGCGCGCCACCAGGCGGGCGTCTTCCTCGGGTGAGAGCGCGTACTGATACATGCCGCCGGGCGCACTGCGGCCCGCCGTGAGGAAGTTGAGTGCCAGCAGGGGCACGGTGATGTTTGAGGCCGCAGCGACATCCACTTCACCGCGCGTGAGCGGGCCGACGATGAAATCGCTGCCTTCGCTGCGCGCCTGGTTGAGCGCATCGTTCACCGGCACCACGCCGGTGTCATAGATCTGTATCTGCGGCCGCCCGTCGGCGGGCAGCTGTTGCCAGGCAAAATCGAAACCGCTCTTGATGATCGCGGCATACCCTGAGGCCTGGCCAGTGATCGGCAGCAGCAGTGCGATCTTGTGCAGGCGACCGGAAGTCGGCAGCGCCGCCGCCAGCGCACTGGCGAGCAGTTCCGCGGCGGGATGATCCGGATAGCGTGCGCGCCAGCGCACCGCCTCGATGGCGCCATTGATGGAGCTGCCGCCGGTATCGCTGGCCATCGCGCCCAGATCCAGCCAGCCGCGCACGGTGCCGTCCTGACTGGACTCGGGATCGAGCTTCACGCCGCGCTCGCGTGCCGTGCGTAGCTGCGCCAGCAGCTCACGACGCAATTGCGTGCGCTCGGCGGGTGTGGTGGCCAGTCGCTCGGCGGCCATCTCGCTGCGCACGCCCTCGAGCGGTCGCGTCGCGGCCAGCGCGATGACCATGCGGCTATGGTGATACTGCGGCGCAAGTGACGTGCCCGTGGGTTCGGCGATCGCGCTGAGCTTCTGCCAGGCGAGCTGCGATTGCCCTGCTGCCTGCGTGATGTCGGCATCGAGCAGTTGCTTCTCGATGCGCTGCACGGGCGTCAGCGGCCCATTGATGCCGCCCAGCACCCTCGCGGCCTCGCCGCCGCGCCCGGCCTGCAGCCAGCTGCGCGCGGCCTGCAGTTGCAGCGCCGCCTGGTCGCCAGGTGCGCTGCGGCGCGCACGCGCCTCGAGTGCCGCGGCATCGGAGGCCGAAGCCGAGGGGCTGGCACTGCTGCCGCCGCTGCCGCGATTGGCCTCGTCCCCCGAGCCCGGAAAACTGGCTGGCGGAAAACTCGCGCAGCCTGCCACCACCGCCAGGGCGCCGAGCAACGCAACTGGCAGTATGGCCGTCAGGCGCTGGCGTGGCCACGAAATGGTATGTCGCTGTAGTTGCATCTCTGGCACCGTGACCGGCAAAGTCGCCGCTATTGCAACGGAGATTATAGTGTCAGCAGGGGCCGGGAGACTCGATGTCATTGCGACGCCGATTGGCAACATTGGCGACTTGAGTTCGCGCGCGCGCGATGCTCTGGCGGCCGCCGATCTGGTGCTGGCGGAAGACACTCGCCGCACGGCCACCTTGCTCAGCGCATGCGGGATTTCACGGCCTTTGCTCTCGGTGCACGATCACAACGAAGCACAGCGCTGCGAGGAACTGCTGGCACGCCTGCGTGGCGGCGCGGTACTGGCGCTGGTCAGCGATGCGGGCACGCCGCTGCTCTCTGATCCTGGTTTCGTACTGGTGCGCGCCGTGGCTGCGGCGGGCATCGAAGTGCGCGCCATCGCGGGCCCCTCGGCGATCACGGCCGCACTGGCAGTAGCAGGTCTCCCCACCGATCGGTTCGTGTTCGAGGGCTTCTTGCCTGCAGCCGCAGGTGTACGCCGTTCAGCACTGCAACGCCTGGCGCTCGAGCCGCGCACCGTGGTGCTGTTCGAAGCGCCACATCGCATCGCCGCCGCGCTGGCCGAACTGGCCGGGGCCTTCGGGCCGCAGCGCGAGGCTGTCGTGGCGCGCGAACTCACCAAGCTCCATGAGAGTGTGTATCGCGGCACGCTCGAAGCGCTGGCGCAGCGCGCATCCAGCGATGCCGATATGGCGCGCGGTGAAATCACGCTCGTGATTGCCGGCAATCCCGGTGCCGAAGAGGGGGATGCGGCACTGCTGGCGCGCGTGTTGCCGCTGCTGTTGAAGGATCTGCCCCCGGCGCGCGCTGCAGCATTGGGCGCGCAGATTTCCGGCGTGCCGCGCCGCATCGCCTACGATCAGGCCATGCAGCTGGGCGCCGCACGCGAGCCCTGAGACGCTGGCCCTGGGCTAGTGGAAATGGCACTGTTCTACGCTCCGTTTGAGTTGCCCGGGTGCACCCCGTATGGTGTGCGCTGGAGAGCCGGCCAGACAGTCGCCGCCCGAGCGCCGCAAGGCAATCGGGGGGAGGAAAGTCCGGGCTCGGCGGGTCTACGGTGCCAGGTAACGCCTGGGGGGCGCGAGCCCACGGAAAGTGCAACAGAAAGATACCGCCGAAGTGCTGGCAACAGCGCTGGCAAGGGTGAAATGGTGCGGTAAGAGCGCACCGCGTCGCTGGCAACAGCGATGGCACGGCAAACCCCACCAGGAGCAAGGCCAAATAGGGAAGCAGCGGGGACGGCTCCGCAGCGCCAGACCTGCGCGCGCTTCCGGGTAGGCTGCTTGAGGGCTGCGGCGACGCAGTCACTAGAGGAATGACTGTCCACGACAGAACCCGGCTTACCGGCCGGCTCTCCTTCTTCCTCACTTCAGTTATAGCTTTCTCTGCCAAGTAACTGATCGGTAAGACAGTGCCCTCACCGCGTCTGCCGCAGCAGACGATTTCGCGCGTAAGTCGTTGTGTGACTGGAGAAAAACCCAGGCGAGAACCATTGACATAGGAGTGCCGCGATTCCTATAGTGGCGTCAAGTGGGAAAAAGTGGGAGGGAATGGGCATCTTTTGCCCGTTTAGGCATGTTTCGCGGCGCAACAAAGCTCACGGTGGATGACAAAGGCCGGGTAGTGATGCCCACGCGGCATCGCGACCGCCTGCGGGAGCACTCCGCGGGTCGTGTGGTGGTCACTGTGGATCGCGATCAATGCCTGCTGCTCTATCCACTGCCCGAATGGGAACAGATCGAACGCAAGATCATGGCGCTGCCGACGTTCCAGCCGCAAGCGCGCCGTCTGCAACGCCTGATGGTCGGCCATGCGACCGACCTCGAGATCGATGCACACGGACGCTTGCTGCTGCCTGCGGAACTGCGTGAATTCGCGGGGCTGCAGCGCATGGTGATGCTGATCGGCCAGGGCGCGCGCTTCGAACTGTGGGACGAGGCTCGCTGGATGGAGCGGCGTGAAGTCTGGCTCAAGAGCGATGACGGGAGCGGTGGCCTGGGCGCCGATCTCGATTCGCTGTCGCTCTGAGCGGCGACAGATCATGCGCCAGGGCGGGGAAGTTGGATGAGCACAAGCCGGTGCTTGTCGATGCGGTGCTCGAAGCTCTCGCCGTGCGCCCGTCGGGCCGTTATCTCGACGCCACCTTCGGCCGCGGTGGCCACAGCGAACGTATCCTCCAGAAACTCGACGCACACGGCGTACTCATCGCCATCGATCGCGACCCTCAGGCCATCGCCGCGGGCCGCGCGCGCTACGCATCGGAACCGCGCCTCACGCTCGTGCATGGCGCCTTTGCCGAGCTGGCGCAGCTGGTGCGCGCAGCACGGCCGCAACAAGCGCTTTTCGATGGCATCCTCATCGATTGCGGCGTCTCTTCGCCGCAGCTCGACACGCCGACGCGTGGCTTCAGCTTCCGGCTCGAAGGGCCGCTCGACATGCGCATGGATCCCGGCGCGGGCGAGCCGGTCAGTGCCTGGCTGGCGCGCGTGTCGTTCGAGGGGCTGCGCGACGTGATCGCCTCACTCGGCGAAGAGCGTTATGCGCGGCGCATTGCGGCGGCGATCGTGCGCGAGCGCGAGAACGCGCCGTTGCTGCGCACCACGCAGCTCGCCGCGCTGATCGAGCGCGCGGTGCCGGTACGCGAGCCCGGCAAGCATGCGGCAACACGCACGTTCCAGGCGCTGCGCATGTGGGTGAACGATGAACTCGGCCAGCTGCGTAGCGCACTCGCGCAGTCCCTGCAGTTGCTGGCGAGCGGTGGCCGCCTCGCGGTGATCAGTTTTCATTCGCTCGAAGATGCCGTGGTGCGCGATTTTTTCCGTGAGCGCAGCAGCATCGATCCGGCGCTGGCGCGCCTGCCGGTGGTGCCGGCGGCGGCGCAACCGCCGCTGCGGCTCGTCGGTCGCAAGCAGCGCGCTTCGGCGGCAGAAGTGGCCGCCAATCCGCGCGCGCGCTCGGCACTGCTGCGCGTGGCCGAGCGCATTGCCGTGAGTGCGCGATGAAGCCGCTGCCGCGCCTGCTGTACTGGTCGATGGTGCCGCTGCTGTGGGTTGCCGTGCTCGCTTCAGCAGCTGGCGCGATCTACTGCAAGCATCGCGCGCGCGAACTGTTCGTCGATCTGGAGCACCTCAACAGCGGTCGCGATGAGCTCGAAGCGGAGTGGGGTCGGCTGCAGCTCGAACAGAGCGCCTGGTCCACCTACAGCTACGTGGAAAACGTGGCAGACGCGCGCCTGCACATGCGCATACCGGCTTCCACTGATGTCGAGATGCCGCCGCCATGAGCCGCTTCGGCAAATCGCGCGGCGCACGCAGTACGCGCCCTTCGCAGGGCGGTTCCGCGCCACGTCCGGCTTCGTTCCGCTTGCGTCTCGGGCTGCTGTTCGGGCTGTTGACGCTCGTGGGCATAGGGCTCGCGGGCCGTGCCGTGCAGTTGCAGCTGGTGCAGCACCACTTCCTCGCGGGTCAGGGCGATGCGCGCTTCTCGCGTGTGGCCGCGATCGCCGCGCATCGCGGCACGATCAGCGATCGGCAGGGCGAGCCGCTGGCGGTTAGCACGCCGGTCGATTCCGTGTGGGTGAATCCGCAGGAGCTGGCAGGCAATAGCGAACAGCTGCCGCGTCTGGCGCGCGCGATGAAAACCGACGTGCACGAACTGGTGCGGCAGGTGAGCACCGGCATGGATCGCCAGTTCATGTATGTGAAGCGCGGCCTGCAACCGAACGATGCTCGCAAGGTGCGTGATCTTGGTATCCCCGGCGTCAATCTGACGCGCGAGTATCGTCGCTACTATCCGGCCGGCGAAGTCACCGGCCACCTGCTCGGCTTCACCGATGTGGATGATGTCGGGCAGGAAGGCATCGAACACGCCTACGACAACTGGCTGGGCGGCGAAGACGGTGCCAAGCGCGTGATCCAGGACAGCCAGGGCCACAAGGTCGAGGATGTCGAGGGCATCCGCGCGGTGCGTCCCGGTGGTGACTTGCGCCTGAGCCTGGATCTGCGCATCCAGTATCTGGCCTATCGCGAACTGAAAGCGGCGATCCGCGACAACCGCGCACGCGCCGGATCGGTGGTGGTGATCGACGTGCGCAGTGGCGAAGTGCTGGCGATGGTCAACCAGCCCGCGTACAACCCGAACGATCGCAGCCAGATCAGTCCGGCGGTGTATCGCAATCGCGCGGCCACGGATCTGTTCGAACCGGGATCGAGCATCAAGCCATTCTTCGTCGCGGCGGGGATTTCCTCGGGGCGCTTCAACGCCAACAGCGTGATCGACACCAATCCGGGCTTCGTGCAGGTGGGTGCCAACACGATTTCCGATGAGCGCAATTTCGGCGCCATTCCGCTCTCGATGGTGCTGGCGAAATCATCGAACGTTGGCATGGCGCGCCTGGCGCTCGCGCTCGAGCCGCGCCAGATCTGGAATACGCTCAGCGGCTTCGGCTTCGGGCAGGTGAGCGCGAGCGGCTTCCCCGGCGAGTCGGCGGGGGTGCTCACGAACTTTTCGCACTGGCGCACGATCAGTATCGCCACGATGTCGCACGGCTACGGTCTGTCCGTGACGCCGCTGCAGCTCGCGCAGGCCTACGCGACGCTGGGCGCGCTGGGCATCCGGCGTCCGGTGTCACTGCTGCGCGTCGATACACCGGTGACGGGCGAACGCGTGCTCGATGGCCAGGTGTGCGCCTCGCTCCTGCACCTGCTCGAGTCGGTGATCACGCCCGAAGGCACGGCGCCGCTGGCGCAGATCCCGGGCTTCCGCGTCGCCGGCAAGACCGGCACTGCGTACAAGGCCGAGGGCGGTGGTTACTCGCTCGATCGTTACGTCGGTACTTTCGGCGGCGTGGTGCCGGTCTCGAACCCGCGGCTCGCCGCGGTGGTCGTGATCGATGAGCCCACCGCTGGCAAGCATCATGGCGGCGAAGTGGCGGCGCCCGTGTTCTCGGCCGTGCTGGGCGGCGCACTGCGGCTGCTCGGCGTACCGCCCGACAACCTGCGGCCGGCTGGCAAGGATGCGGTGCTGAGCGGCACGCACGTGGCGCAGCGATGAGCGCCGCGCGCATGCGTCCTGCGGGCGGTGCCGCGGGTCCGTGGCGGCCGCTCAAGGCGCTGCTCGGCGGCAACTTCGAAGTGTCCTCGCAGGTCGAGATATCCGACCTGACGATGGATTCGCGCGAGGTCACGCCGGGCGCGGCCTTTCTCGCCTGCCGCGGACAGCGTGTGCATGGCCTGCAATTTGCGCGCGACGCTGTAGCGTCAGGTGCGCGCGCGATCCTCTGGGAGCCCGCGCCTGGCGTCACGGCACCGCCTGTGCCGTCCGAAGTGCTGGTCGTCGAAGTGCCGGGCTTGAGCGCCCAGGCCGGCTACATCGCCGATCGTTTCTTCGACGCGCCCTCGGCGAAGCTCGCGGTGACCGGTGTGACTGGCACCAACGGCAAGACTACCTGTGCGTGGCTGCTGGGTGCAGCCTTGAATGTCGCGGGACGGCGCTGCGCGTATCTGGGCACGCTGGGACATGGCCTACCAGGACAAGTGGTGGCCGGTTCGCACACCACGCCCGATGCCGTGACGCTGCAACGACAGCTCGCGCAACTGCGCGGCGCGGGCGCGAGCGCGGTGGCGATGGAAGTGTCCTCGCATGCGCTCGACCAGCAGCGTTGCGCCGGTGTGCGTTTCCAGATCGCGGCCTTCACCAACCTGACGCGCGAGCACCTCGACTATCACGGCGACATGCAGGCGTATGCCAATGCCAAGACCGCGCTGTTCGAGTGGCCGACTCTCAACGCCTCGGTCATCAACATCGATGACGAGCTGGGTGCGCGGCTCGCAGCCCGTTCGCGCACGCCCGGGACTCTGATTGCCACCGCTCGACAGCGTGATCCCTCGAGCGTGGTGCCCGGCAGCCGCTACGTGCAGGCGGTGCGCAGCGCGCCCGAAGCGCGCGGCCTGTGCCTGGAGCTGCGCAGCAGCTGGGGCGAGGCGATGCTGCGCAGCGAACTGATCGGCGAGTTCAACGCCGACAATCTGCTCACGGTGCTGGGACTACTGCTGGCCTCTGGGCTCAAGCTCAACGAGGCCTGCGCGGCACTGGCCGAGTGCCAGGCGCCGCCCGGGCGCATGCAGCTCGCCGGCGGCAGTGGCCTGCCGCTGGCGATCGTCGACTACGCGCATACGCCCGACGCGCTGGAGAAGGCGCTGCGCGCGGCACGCGCGCACTGCGCCGGCCGGCTGCTGTGCGTGTTTGGTTGTGGCGGCGAGCGCGACAAGGGCAAGCGCGCGCAGATGGGGCAGGTGGCCGAATCGCTGGCCGACGCGCTGTACATCACCGACGACAATCCGCGCCACGAGGATCCGGCCGAAATTGTCGCCGCGATCGTCACCGGCCTGCGCGCGCCGCAGCTCGCCATCGTGAATCATGATCGCGGCGCCGCGATTGCCATGGCGCTGCGCGCTGCGCAGGCGGGCGATGTAGTGCTGATCGCCGGCAAAGGGCACGAGGACTACCAGCTGGTCGGCAACGAACGGCGTGTCTACAGCGATCTGGCGCAGGTGCGCGCCGCATTGAGCGCACGGAGCACTGCATGAAGCGCACGCTGGTGCAATTTGCCGCGCGTTGCGGTGGCGAGCTGCGTGGCGCCGATCGTGAGTTCACGCAGGTGCTGATCGACTCGCGCCGCATCGGCGCGGGCGATCTGTTCTGCGCCTTGCCCGGCACGCGTACCGATGGTCATGAGTTCGTGGCGCAGGCCGCTGCCGCTGGCGCTGCGGCGGCGCTGGTGAGCCGGCCCGTGAACGCCCCGCTCGCGCAGATCGTGGTGGCTGATGTGGCGCAAGGTCTGGTGCAGGCCGCACGCGCCTGGCGCGGCGCCTTCCACGGCCCGCTGATCGGCGTGGCCGGCAGCAACGGCAAGACCACCACCAAGGAAATGCTCAGCGCGATCCTTGCTCCGCGCGGACCCTGCCTCGCCACGCTCGGCAACCTGAACAACCAGCTCGGCGTGCCGCTCACGCTGATGCGCCTCACGCCGCAACACACCAGCGCCGTGATCGAGATGGGCGCCAACCGCGCCGGTGATGTCGAAGAGCTGGCCTGCATTGCCGCGCCCGGCATTGGCCTGATCACCAATGCTGGCGCCGAGCATCTGGAAGGCTTCGGTTCGCTCGAAGGCGTGGCGCGTGCCGAGGGCGAAATGGTCGCCGCGCTCAAGAGCGAAGGCACGGCGATTATCAATGCCGATGATCCTTATGCGGCGCTGTGGCGCGGCATGACCCGCGCGCGCGTGATCAGCTTTGGCCTCGGCGCCGATGCCGAGGTGCGTGCCACCGACCTGCAGCTGGATGCCGACGAGCACGGCTTCGTCACGCGTTTCACGCTGCACGCAACGCTCGGCAACGTGGCCGTGGAGTTGCGGGTCGCCGGGCGTCACAACGTCTACAACGCACTCGCTGCATCCGCCGCCGCATTGGCTGCCGGCGCCACGCTGGCGCAGGTGGCCGCCGGGCTCGCCAGCATGCGCGCGGTGGACGGTCGATTGCAGTTCCGCGTGGCCTCGGGCGGCGCGTGGCTGATCGATGATTCCTATAACGCGAATCCCAGCTCCGTGACCGCCGCGCTCGAAGTGCTCGCCGAGCTGCCGGGACGCCGCTGGCTGGCGCTGGGCGACATGGCGGAGCTTGGCGAACACGCCGAGGCCAGTCATCGCGAGATCGGCACCCAGGCGCGCGCGGCCGGCATCGAGCGGCTCTACACCTTCGGCGCGCTCGCGGCGCTCGCTGCCGAGAGTTTTGGCGCTGGCGCCGAGCGTTACAGCGACATGAACCAGCTTTGCGCCGCGCTCAAAGGCGCGCTGCAGTCCGACGTGCGCCTGCTGATCAAGGGCTCACGCGTCAACCGGCTCGAGCGGCTGGTCACTGCGCTCACGGATGCGCTGCCGGCGCGGAGGGCGGGCTGAATGCTGTACTGGGCCGCCAAGCAGCTGGCAGCGCACCTCTCGCTGTTCAATGTGTTCTCGTACCTGACACTGCGTTCGATCCTCTCGGCGATGTCATCGCTGGCGATCGCGCTGCTGGTCGGGCCGTTCATGATCGCGCGTCTGTCGCGCTACCAGATCGGACAGGTGGTGCGCACCGACGGTCCGCAATCGCATCTGCCCAAGGCCGGCACGCCGACGATGGGCGGCATGCTGATCATCGTCGCGATCGTGGTGACCACGCTCCTGTGGGCCGACCTGGGCAATCGCCTGGTGTGGATCGCCCTCGGCGTGACGCTCGGCTTCGGCCTGATCGGTTTCTACGACGACTACCTCAAGCTCGTGGTCGGCAACTCGCGCGGCCTGATCGCGCGCTGGAAATATTTCTGGCAGTCGCTGACCGGCATTGCCGCCGCGGTGCTGCTCTACCAGCTCGCGCATCACTCGGCTGCCGCCACTTCGTTCCACGTGCCTTTCTTCAAGAGCGTGGCGCTGCCGCTGGGCTCCTTCGGCTTCGTGCTGCTCGGCTACCTGATGATCGTCGGCATGAGCAACGCGGTGAATCTCACCGATGGTCTCGATGGCCTGGCGATCGGCCCCGCGGTGATGGTGGCCGGCGCGCTGGCGATACTCGCTTACCTGAGCGGCAACATGGTGTTCGCCAGTTACCTGTCGATTCCGGCGGTGCCTGGCGCCGGCGAGCTGGCGGTGTTCTGCAGCGCCATTGTCGGTGCGGGCCTGGGTTTCCTGTGGTTCAACACCTATCCGGCGCAGGTGTTCATGGGCGACATCGGCGCGCTCGCATTGGGCGCGGCGCTCGGCTTCGTCGGCTTCGTGGTGCGCCAGGAGATCGTCACGCTGGTGATGGGCGGCATCTTCGTACTCGAGACTGCTTCAGTGATCCTGCAGGTGGCCTCGTTCAAGCTCACCGGCAAGCGCCTGTTCCGCATGGCGCCGATCCACCATCACTTCGAACTCAAGGGCTGGGCCGAGCCCAAGATCATCGTGCGTTTCTGGATCATCAGCCTGTTGCTGGTGCTGGCAGGGCTCGCCACCCTGAAGCTGCGATGAGCGCGCCTGCACACAGCACGCCACGCACCGTCGTGGTGGGCCTGGGCAAAACCGGACTGTCGGTGGTGCGGCACCTGCGTGCGCGCGGCGTGCGGGTCGCGGTCACCGATACGCGCACCGAGCCGCCGGGTCTCGCGCAGCTGCAGGCGCTGGCACCCGAGATCCAGGTGAGCACCGGCGGACTCGATGAGCGCCTGCTGGCCGGTGCCAACGCCATTGTCGTCTCGCCCGGCGTTGCACCCAGCGGCCCCTTCTTCGAGCGCGCCCGTGCGCAGGGCCTGGCGCCGATCGGCGATCTGGAACTTTTCGCGCGCGCCGCACGCGCCGAGGTGATCGGCATCACCGGCACCAACGGCAAGAGCACCGTGACTACGCTCGTTGGCCACATGGCGCAGCGCGCCGGCCGTCGCACGCGCGTCGGCGGGAACCTGGGCGAGCCGGCACTCGAGCTGCTCGATCCCGCAGCCGAACTCTACGTGCTCGAGCTCTCGAGCTACCAGCTCGACACCACCGAGTCGCTGCGCCTGCAGGCGGCCACGGTGCTGAACGTCACCCCCGATCATCTCGATCGCTACGGCACGATTGAAAACTATGCGGCCTCCAAGGCACGCATCTTCCGTCACTGCGCCACCGCGGTGCTCAACGCGGATGATCCGCGCGTGCTGGCGATGAGCGGCATCGCGGCGCGCGAGCTGCGCTTCTCGCTGCACGCCGATCGTGACGCCGACTACAGCCTGCGTCGCCGCGCTGATGCGGACTGGCTCACGCGGCGCGGGGAATGGCTGTTGCCACTCAGCGCGATGCGACTCGCCGGCCGCCACAACGCCGCCAACGCGCTCGCCGCCCTCGCGCTCGGCGAAGCCCTCGGCCTGTCGCGCGCTTGCATGCTCCAGGAGCTGCGTGAATTCACCGGACTCCCGCATCGCATGACGCTTGTGGCCGAGCTCGCGGGTGTGCGCTACATCGATGACTCCAAGGGCACCAACGTCGGTGCGACCGAAGCCGCGGTCGCCGGGCTCGATGGTCCGCTGCTGCTGATCGCCGGTGGCGATGGCAAGGGCCAGGAATTCGCGCCGCTGGCCACCGCCCTGCGCGGCAAAGTGCGGCGCGCGCTGCTGATCGGCCGCGATGCCAGGGCCGTGGGCGCTGCGCTCGCGGGCGTCTGTGAAATCGAATATTGCGATACGCTCGAGGCCGCGGTGCGCACAGCCGCTGCGCAGGCGCAACGCGGCGATACCGTACTGCTCTCGCCGGCCTGTGCGAGCCTCGACATGTTCCGCGACTACGCGCACCGCGGCCAGGTGTTCGCGGCCACGGTGCAGGAGCTGTCGGCATGAATAGTCTCGCCGCCACCGTGACCGATGCGCCAGCGCGCGATCGCACAGCCGCAGGCCATGGCGCCGGCAGCACGGCGCGCGTGCGCATCGATGTGCTGATGCTGCTGCTGGTCAGCGCGATCCTGCTGCTGGGCCTGGTCATGGTGACCTCGGCCTCCATCAGCGTGGCCGCGCACGAGAGCGGCGATCCCTTTGCCTACCTGCAAAAGCAATTGGTGTTGCTGGCCGCAGGTGTGGCGCTCGCAGTGCTGGTGTTCCTGATTCCGATCAGCATGATCGAACGCTTCGCGATGCCCTTGCTGATCGTCGCCGGTGCCATGCTGGTGCTGGTGCTGATCCCGGGGCTCGGCCATGTGGTGAACGGCAGCCGGCGCTGGCTGCGTCTGCCGGGCATCAACTTCCAGGCCTCCGAGGCGGCGCGCGTATTGGTGCTCGTCTATATCGCCCACTACTGCGTGCGTTTCGAGAGCGCATTGCGCAGCGGCCTGCCCGGCCTCGCGCGACCGCTGGGATTGCTGACGCTGTTTGGCCTGCTGCTGCTGCTCGAACCGGACCTCGGTGCCGCCACGGTGCTGTTCGTCACCGGCTTCGGCCTGCTGTTCATCGCCGGTGCGCAACTGCGCTGGGTGCTGGTCACGGTGCTGGGTGCGAGCGCGGCGCTCTCGATGCTGGTGGTGTTCTCCAGCTATCGCATGCGGCGCCTGACCGCATTCCTGGACCCCTGGGCGGATCCCTACAACACCGGCTTCCAGCTCACGCAGTCGCTGATCGCCATCGGTCGCGGCCAGTGGTTCGGCGTGGGCCTGGGCGCCAGCGTGCAGAAACTGTTCTACCTGCCCGAAGCGCACAACGATTTCCTGTTCGCAGTGCTGGCCGAAGAACTGGGCCTGGCCGGCGTCGTGCTCACGCTCGGCCTGTTCCTGGCGCTGGCCTGGCGCGTGTTCGCGCTCGCGCGCCGCGCCAACGATGCCGGCATGAAATTCCATTCCTATATTGCGGCCGGTTTTGCGCTGTGGCTGCTGGTGCAGGCTTTCGTGAACATCGGCGTGAACATGGGTGTGCTGCCGACCAAGGGCCTGACGCTGCCGCTGATGAGCTACGGACGCAGCAGCCTGATCGTGGCGCTCGCCTGGGTGGGACTCGTGATGCGCGTGCATCACGAGGTGGCCGGCGGCGCACGCGCTGGCGCGCGCGGGCGGTACGCATGAGCGCGCCGGTAGTACTGATCATGGCAGGCGGCACCGGTGGCCACGTGTATCCGGCCCTCGCGCTGGCGCGCGAGCTGCGTCGTCGCTCCTGGCAGATCGTGTGGCTGGGCACGAAGCAGGGCATCGAAGCGCGCGTGGTGCCCGCAGAGCAGATCACCATCGAATGGCTCAGCATCAGCGGCCTGCGCGGCAAGGGCCTGCTCGCGTGGCTGGCCGCGCCGCTGCGCCTGCTGCGCGCGCTGCGCGAAGCGCTGGCGGTGATGCGCCGGCACCAGCCCTGCGTCGTGGTTGGTCTCGGTGGTTTTGTCTCGGGGCCGGGCGGCGTTGCGGCCTGGCTGCAGCGCCGGCCGCTGCTGATCCACGAACAGAATGCGATCGCGGGTCTCACCAATCGTTGCCTCGCGCGGCTCGCCACGGAAGTGCTGGCAGGTTTTCCCGATGCTTTCGGTGGCACCGTGAACGCACGCGTGATCGGCAATCCGGTGCGTGCCGAGATCGCGGCACTCCCTGGTCCCGCTGAGCGCTTCGGCACACGCACTGGCGCCATCCGCCTGCTGGTGATCGGCGGCAGTCTCGGCGCGGCGCGACTCAATGCCGTGGTGCCCCATGCGCTGGCGCAACTGCAAGGGCGCATCAGCTTCGATGTGCAGCATCAGTCCGGCGAGCGCTGGATCGAAAACGCGCGGCGCGCCTACGCTGAGGCCGGTGTGCGCGCGCGCATCGCGCCCTACATCGAGGACATGGCCGAGGCCTACGGCTGGGCCGACCTGGTGCTGTGCCGTGCGGGTGCGCTCACCATCGCCGAGCTCGCCGCCGCCGGCGTCGGCGCCTTGCTGGTGCCTTATCCGCACGCCGTTGATGACCACCAGAGCGCCAATGCGCGCGTGCTGGTGAACGAGGGAGCCGCGCGCCTGGTGTCCGATCGTGAACTGAGCGCCGAGCGCCTGGCCGAAGAGCTCACTACGTTGTGCGCAGGGCGCGGGAAGCTGCTGGCGATGGCCGAGCGTGCGCGCCTGCTGGCGCGTGCCGATGCCGGCCAGTTGCTTGCCGATGCCTGCATGCCGTATGCGAGGGCCGCATGAACGAGCGCATGCGCCGTATCGGTACCATCCATTTCGTCGGCATCGGCGGCAGCGGCATGGGCGGCATTGCCGAAGTGCTGCTGAACCTGGGCTATCGCGTGCAGGGGTCAGACCTCAAGACCAACGGCGTCACCGAGCGGTTGGCGGCATTGGGTGCGCGCATCTGCATCGGTCATCGCGCCGAGAATGCTGATGGTGCCGACGTGGTAGTGACCTCGACCGCGGTGGCGACCGACAATCCCGAAGTGCAGGCCGCGATCGCGCGGCGCGTCCCCGTGGTGCCGCGCGCCGAGATGCTGGGCGAGCTGATGCGCTTTCGCCAGAGCATTGCCGTGGCCGGCACCCACGGCAAGACCACGACCACGAGCCTGGTCGCCAGCGTGCTCGCCGAGGGCGGCGAGGATCCCACCTTCGTGATCGGCGGGCGGCTCAAGAGCGCAGGTAGCAATGCGCGCCTGGGCGCTGGCCGCTACCTCGTGGCCGAGGCCGACGAGAGCGATGCCTCCTTCCTGCACCTGCAGCCGATCATCGCCATCGTCACCAACATCGACAACGATCACCTGGGCACGCATGGCGGCGATTTCGCGCGCCTGTGCGACAGCTTCGTGAGCTTCCTGCACAACCTGCCGTTCTACGGGCTCGCGGTGCTGTGCCACGACGATGAGCACGTGCAAGGCATCATGGCGCGCGTCGGCCGCGCGATCGTGAGCTACGGCCTGGGCGAGGGCGCCGATGTGCGCGCCGTGAACATCCGTCGCGAGCAGGCCCGCACCAGCTTTGAGGTGCAGCGCAAGAGCCATACTGCGCCGCTCGCCGTGACGCTCAATCTCGCCGGGCTGCACAACGTGCGCAATGCGCTCGCGGCGATCGCCGTGGCGACCGAGCTCGCCATCGACGATGCCGCGATCGTGCGCGCACTGGCGAATTTCCAGGGCATCGATCGGCGCATGCAGCTGATCGGCGAGGTGCAGACGCCCTCGGGCGCCATCACCATTGTCGATGACTACGGGCATCACCCGACCGAGATCGCCGCCACGCTCGACGCGCTGCGCCAGGCCTATCCGGAGCGCCGCCTGGTGGTGGCCTTCCAGCCGCACCGCTATTCGCGCACTCGCGACCTGCTCGATGATTTCGCCAACGTGCTCTCGCAGGTCGACGTGCTGCTGGTCACCGAGGTCTATGCGGCTGGTGAAGCGCCGATCAAGGGCGCGGACGGTCGCGCGATCTGCCGCGCGGTACGCAGCCGCGGCAAGCTCGAGCCGGTATTCGTCAGCCGCGCGGAGAGCATCGCCACCGCGCTGCGCGATCTGCTGCGCGATGGCGACGTAGTGGTCACGATGGGCGCGGGCCACATCGGCGCCATCAGCCAGGCCTTGCCCGCGAAACTGTCGGCGCCGCGTGCCATTGAACGCCGTTCAGTGGAGCGGCGCCCATGAACGCAGCCCTGACATCCGAACTGCAGCTGCGCGTGCGCCGCGACGAGCCCATGGCCAAGCACACCTCCTGGCGCGTCGGCGGCCCGGCCGACATGTTCTTCACGCCTCGCGACCGCCTTGAGCTGGGAAGCTTCCTGCGCGCCTTGCCGGCGGATACGCCGGTTTACTGGGTGGGCCTGGGCAGTAATCTGCTGGTGCGCGATGGGGGCATACGCGGCGCCGTGATCTGCACACACGGCGCCTTCACGCGGCTCGATCGCAGCGCGCAGCAGCGTGTGCACTGCGAGACGGGTGTGCCCTGCACGCGCCTCGCGCGCCAGTGCGGCAAGTGGCAGCTCGGCCAGGCGGAGTTTTTCGCCGGCATCCCCGGCACCTTCGGCGGTGCGTTGGCGATGAACGCCGGCGCCTACGGCGGCGAGACCTGGAACTTCGTGCGTTCCGTGGAGCTGATCGATCGCGAGGGCCAGGTGCACAAGCGCGATGCCGCGCAGTTCACGATCGGCTATCGCCATGTGGTCGGCCCGGTGGCCAACGAATGGTTCCTCGCGGCCGAACTGGAATTCGGACCGCGCGACGCGAGCGAAGTGAGCACGGTGCGCGAACTGAGCGAGCGTCGGCGCCAGACGCAGCCGCTGGGTGAATGGAGTTGCGGCTCGGTATTCACCAATCCGCCCGGCGATCATGCCGCGCGCCTGATCGAAGCCGCCGGCCTCAAGGGCCATCGCATCGGTGGCGCCGTGGTGTCGGAGAAGCACGCCAATTTCATCCTCAACGAGAAGAGCGCCACCGCGCACGATCTCGAAGCGCTCATCAGGCATGTACAACACAGCGTGCAGCAGGTACATGGCGTGGCGCTGGTCCCCGAAGTGCGCATCGTCGGGGAGGCACTCTGATGCGCCTGCGCCACGATCCCGCGGGACTCAGACGCATCAGCGCGGCGGCTGACTTCGGTCGCGTGGCGGTGCTGCTCGGTGGCACTTCCACCGAGCGCGAGATCTCGCTGCGCAGCGGCGTAGCGGTGCTGGCCGCGCTGCAGCGGCGCGGCGTCGATGCGCAGGGCTTCGATCCTGCCGAGCGTCCGCTGGTGGAGCTGGCCGGCGCCTGTGCGCGGGCCTGGATCGTGCTGCATGGTCCGGGCGGCGAAGACGGCAGCCTGCAGGGCGCGCTGGAATTTCTCGGCGTGCCCTACACCGGCAGTGGCGTCACCGGCTCGGCGATCGGCATGGGTAAATTGCGCACCAAGCGCATGGCCGCGGCGGTGGGTATTGCCACACCTGATTTCGTCGTGCTGCGCACCGAGGCTGATCTCGGGCTCGCGCTGCAGCGCCTCGGCTTGCCGATGATCGTCAAACCCGCCTCGCAGGGTTCGAGCGTCGGCATGACGCGAGTCAGCCAGGCCAGCGAATTGCCAGCGGCCTGGCGCGCCGCTACCCAGCATGAGCCGGTGGCTTTTGCCGAGCCCTGGATCAGCGGCGCCGAGTACACGGTGTCGATGCTGCAGGACCAGGCCTTGCCCGCGATCCGCATCGAAGCGGCCGGCGGCTTCTACGACTACGAAGCCAAGTACTTTCGCAACGACACCCGCTACCTGTGTCCCTGCGGACTGGCGCCACAGGCCGAGCAGCAGCTCGCGAAGTTGTCGCTGGCGGCGTTCGAGGCCTGCGGCGCCGAAGGCTGGGGTCGCGCCGATTTCATGATGACCGGGAGTGGTGAGCCCCTGCTGCTGGAGATCAACACGGTGCCGGGCATGACCGATCACAGCCTGGTGCCAATGGCGGCGCGCGCCGCCGGCATAGATTTCGATGAACTGGTCTGGCGGGTGCTGGAGACCAGCCTGGTGCGCACGCCATGCTGAGCCTCAAGCGCAACAACCGCCGCGCCAACCGTCGCGCTACTGCGGACGAGTCGCGCTGGCAGCTGCCGGCATTGCCGTGGCGCACGCTGGGGCTTTGGTCGGGGAGCATCGCGGGCGTGATCGCCGTGGTCGCCGGCCTGTTGCTGTTCGTGAACCAGCCGATCGAGCACATCCAGGTCGAAGGCCGCTTCCAGCATCTCACGGCGCTCGATGTGGACAAGGTAGTGCGCACGCAGTTGCATGGCGCCGGCCTGATCTCGGTGAACCTCAGCGCGATGCAGCGCGCGATCCGCACCTTGCCCTGGGTGGAATCGGCGCGCGTGCAGCGCAACTGGCCGCACGGCCTGCGCGTGCGCGTGAGCGAGCAGCAGGCGGTGGCGCGCTGGAACGAGCGCGACCTGGTGAATGCCAACGGCACGCTCTTCTACACCGATGCGCGCTTCGTGGCGCCCGAGCTGCCGCAGCTCGCGGGCCCCAGCGGCACCGAGGCCGAAGTGGTGGCGCGCTATCTCGCGCTGCAGGGCCGCATCAGCGAGGTGGGCATGCGCCTGCTGGCGCTGCGGCGTGATGCGCGCGGCGCCTGGGAGGCGCAGCTCGACAACGGGGTGAGCGTGCGCTTCGGCCGCAAGCAGGTCGATGAGCGCAGTGCGCGCTTCCTGGCCGTGGCGCTGCGCATGCTGGTGCAGCGCGCGGCCGACATCGCTTACGTGGATATGCGCTACAGCAATGGTTTTGCGATCGGCTGGCGCAGTGGCGCGACGCGCCTGGCCGGCAACAACACTCCCGAGGATGGCAAGCCGCATGGTTAAGCGTTCAGACCGGCCCCTGGTCGTAGGGCTCGATATCGGCACTTCAAAGGTCGTCGCGCTGGTCGGCGAGCTGTCCGCGGATGGCGCCATCGATGTGATCGGCCTCGGCTCGCAGCCCTCGCGCGGCCTGAAGAAAGGCGTGGTCGTGAACATCGAGTCGACCGTGCAGTCGATTCAGCGCGCGGTCGAAGAGGCTGAGCTGATGGCGGGCTGCGAGATCAACGCGGTCTATGCGGGCATCGCCGGCAGCCACATCCGCAGCCTCAATTCCCACGGCGTGGTCGCAATCCGCGATCGCGAGGTCACGCACGCCGATGTCGAGCACGTGATCGATGCCGCCAAGGCCGTGGCGATTCCGGCCGACCAGCGCATTCTGCATGTGCTGCCCCAGGAATTCATCATCGATGGCCAGGAAGGCATCCGCGATCCGATCGGCATGTCGGGGGTGCGGCTCGAGGCCAAGGTGCACATCGTCACCGGCGCCGACAGCGCCGCGCAGAACATCATCAAGTGTGTGCAGCGCTGCGGGCTGGTGGTCGAGGACATCGTGCTCGAGCAGCTGGCTTCAAGCTTCGCGGTGCTCACCGACGATGAGAAAGAACTGGGCGTGTGCATCGTCGATGTGGGCGGCGGCACCACCGACATCGCCGTGTTCTCGGGCGGTGCGATCCGCCACACCGCGGTGATTCCGATCGCGGGCGATCAGGTCACCAACGACATCGCGGTCTCGATGCGCACGCCGACGCAGTATGCCGAGGACATCAAGGTGCGCTTCGCCTGCGCGCTCTCGCAGCTCGCCAACCCCGACGAGAGCATCGAGGTGCCGAGCGTCGGTGACCGCCCGGCGCGGCGCCTGGCGCGCCAGACGCTGGCCGAGATCGTCGAGCCGCGCTACGAGGAACTGTTCAACCTGATCCGCGAGGAACTGCGGCGCAGCGGCTTCGAGGAAGTGATCGCCGCGGGCCTGGTGCTGACCGGCGGCAGCGCACGCATGGAAGGCGCGATCGAGCTCGCCGAGGAAATCTTTCACGTGCCGGTGCGTTTAGGGCTACCCCAATCGGTGCGCGGCCTGGCCGATGCCGTGCAGAACCCGATCTATTCAACCGCGGTGGGCCTGCTGCTGTACGCACGCGAGAACCTGCAGCCGGTGGCGCGCAGCGCGCTGCTCGGCAGCAGCGTCGGCGGCGCGCTCACGCGCATGAAGAGCTGGTTCCAGGGTCATTTCTGAGTTTCGGTTTTAGTTTTTGTTTTTGATTTCGAATTTGTTTTTCAACAGGGGAGCTGACAGCCATGTTTGAATTGATGGACGCCTACAGCCAGAGCGCTGTAATCAAGGTAATCGGAGTGGGTGGCGGCGGCGGCAACGCCGTGACGCATATGGTGGCCAGCGGCATCGAGGGCGTGGATTTCATCTGCGTCAACACCGATTCGCAGGCGCTCAAGGCCTCGAAGGTGAAGACCGCACTGCAGATCGGCAGCAATATCACCAAGGGGTTGGGGGCAGGCGCTGATCCGGAGATCGGCCGCCAGGCCGCGGTCGAGGATCGCGATCGCATCATCGAACTGATCACCGGTTGCGACATGCTGTTCATCACCGCCGGCATGGGCGGTGGCACCGGCACTGGCGCGGCGCCCGTGGTGGCGCAGATCGCTCGCGAGCTCGGCATCCTGACGGTGGCCGTGGTCACGCGCCCCTTCCAGATGGAAGGCAACAAGCGCTCGCTGGTGGCCGACCACGGCATCAACGAGCTGACCAAGAATGTCGACTCGCTGATCACGATCCCGAACCAGAAGCTGCTGACGGTGCTCGGCCCGACCACCACTTTGCTGGACGCCTTCAAGTCCGCCAACCAGGTGCTGCAGGGTGCGGTGCAGGGCATTGCGGAGCTGATCACGCGTCCCGGCCTGATCAACGTCGACTTCGCCGACGTGCGCACCGTGATGTCGGAGACCGGCATGGCGATGATGGGCAGCGGTGTGGCCAGCGGCGAGAACCGCGCGCGCCAGGCCGCCGAGGCCGCGGTGTCTTCACCGCTCCTCGAAGACATCAACCTCTCGGGCGCTAATGGCATCCTGGTGAACGTGACCGCGGGCCTCGATCTCGCGATCGGCGAGTTCGAGGAAGTCGGCCGCATCGTCAAGGAGTTCGCCTCCGAGGACGCGACCGTCGTGATCGGTACGGTGATCGATCCGGAGATGAGCAACGAGCTGCGGGTGACGGTGGTCGCCACCGGACTCAACCGTAACGCCAAGCAGCAGGCGGCTGCGGCGCCGGCCCGCCATGCGCACGCGCAGGCCGTGGCGCAGAGCCGCGAGACGCACGGCATTCGCGTGGTCCGGCCAAATCCGACGACCGCCAGCGAGTGGCAGGATCTCGACCGCCCGACTTTCCAGCGTCAGCGCGCGGTCGGTGACGGCCTGCGTCCGGAGCCTTCGCCGGCCGAGGAACTGCTGGATATCCCGGCATTTCTGCGTCGCCAGGCTGACTGAGAGCTGGTCCGTATCCACAGGGCGACGGGCGAGCCCCGGCCCGTCCCCTGTGGTACGGTAGCGTCATGGTAGGACAGCGAACACTGCGCAACAGCATGCGCGCCACCGGTGTAGGTCTGCACACCGGCCAGAAAGTACTGATGATCGTCCAGCCGGCGCCACCCGATAGCGGCATCGTTTTCCATCGCAGCGATCTGCCCGGTTCGCCCGATATTCCGGCGCGCGCCGCCAATGTCGGCGAGACCACGCTCGGTACCACCTTGATCCAGGGCGAGGCCAAGGTCTCCACCGTCGAGCATCTGCTCTCGGCCTGCGCTGGCCTCGGCATCGACAACGCGCGCATCGAAGTGAATGCGCCCGAAGTACCGATCATGGACGGCAGCGCCGGCCCCTTCGTGTTCCTGCTGCAATCAGCCGGCATCGAAGAGCAGGCCAGCCCCAAGCGTTTCACGCGCGTCACCAAGCGCGTGCGAGTCGAGGATGGCGACAAGTGGGCGCAGTTCGATCCCTACGAAGGCTTCAAGGTGAATTTCGAGATCGAGTTCGATCACCCGGTGTTCAAGCGCCGCATGCAGCGCGCCACCATGGATTTCTCGACCACGGCCTTCCTCAAGGAAATCAGCCGTGCGCGCACTTTCGGTTTCATGCGCGACCTCGAGATGCTGCGCTCGCGCAACCTCGCGCTCGGCGGCACGCTCGACAACGCCATCGTGCTCGATGATGCCGGCGTCATGAACGAAGACGGCCTGCGCTACGAAGACGAATTCGTGAAGCACAAGATCCTCGATGCGATCGGCGATCTCTATCTGCTGGGTCACAGCCTGATCGGCGAGTTCTCCGGACACAAATCCGGGCACGCGCTGAACAACCGGTTGCTGCGCACCCTGCAGGCCGATGCCTCTGCCTGGCAGGAAGTGTCTTTCGAGCGCCCCGAGCAGGCGCCGATCTCCTACGTGCAGACGCTGAGCATCCCGGCCAACGCACTCGCCTCCTAGCCTGAACCGCCCGATCGACCTGGTGTGTGCGGTGTCGGTGGCCGCGTCGCCAGCGGTGCGACGCGCACACTGACCTTGGCGATCATCGGGTCGCGCTGCATGATCAGCGGCTCGAGCGCGACCATTGCGTAGCGCAAGCGGGTGCTCCAGGCGGCGTTGCTGCTCATGATCACCAGTTCCCGGCCCTTGGGGATCGCGTTCACGACCGCCGCCTGCAGCTCTTTTGGCAACTGCTCGCGCAGCCAACCCAACCAGTCCTGCTGGGCGCTGTGGGCGGCCGCCAATCGCTGCAACAGGCCCTGACTGCCGATTATGTCGCCCAGGCTCCGAGGGGCGGCCCCCGAGCCTCTGGTGCGCCTTACATAAGTGCCGCCGGAGCGTAAATCGGGAGATCGCTTCTTGTCATGGGGGGGCTTCTTGGGCATAGTTTCGCGCATGATAGCGGGGTTCACTTATAGGCAGCCCAAAGCACTGGCCATTTTGGCCTGAGCGCTGCTAACTATATGAATCTCATATTCTTTTCAAAAAGCCGCGGCAAAGCTCACCACCTGAATCTTTCGCATCCGGTGACCTTGACGCTGCTTTGCATCCTGGGCCTGGGGGTGTTGGCGGGTGCCTTCATGGGTGGGCTCAAAGTGGGCGTACGTGGCGCCACGATGGGTGCACTGGGCGACCCGGCAATGGTGGCGGCCGAGCGCGCTGAGCTGGCGGCAATGAAGGTGCGGCTGCAGGAGCGAATCGACGGCCTGGCGGTGCGCATGGGCGTGCTCAACGCCCACCTGGTGCGGCTCAATGCACTGGGCAAACGCCTGACGCAGATGGCCAACCTCAACAACCACGAATTCGACTTCGACCACGATCCGCCGATGGGCGGCCCCGAGGGCGATAGCGGCGGTCGCGGCGCCGAAGTGCCCGACCTCTCGCAGATGATCAACCAGTTCGACCGCCGGCTCGATTTCCGCACCACGCAGTTCGCGGCCCTCGAAAACGTGCTGCTCGGCCGTGAGCTCACCGCTGACCTGCGGCCCACGGGTCGACCGGTGCTGGCTGGCTATATTTCCTCATACTTCGGCGAGCGCATGGATCCCTTTAACGGCGAAGAGGCCTTCCACAAGGGGCTCGATTTCGCCAGCGACGCCGGCACCGACGTGCTGGCCGTGGGGCAGGGCGTGGTCACCTGGGCCGGCGCGCGCGAGGGCTACGGCGTGCTCGTCGAGGTCAACCACGGCAACGGCTTCCTCACGCGCTACGCCCACAATTCCAAGGTGCTGGTCAGCAAGGGCGACACCGTGCAGCGTGGGCAGGCGATCGCAGTCGTGGGCTCAACCGGTCGCTCGACCGGCCCGCACGTGCACTTCGAAGTGCTGAAAGACGGGCGGCAGATTGATCCGATGACGTTCGTCGGTCACTGAGCGCAAGTCGGGCGCAATCCCGATTTCAATAGCGATGTAATTTCGTCAGTGCGGGGACATTGGCAATCGCCATCGCCATCGCCATTGCGTCGGTCCCTTGCACAATGGCAGCTTCCGGACGCTCCGTAGTTATGTCAAAGACTTGCGCGCCAAGGTGGCCTCCAGCTCTGTATAAGAGTAGGATTTAATCCTATCAATTTCGGCGAGCATTGATCATGCGCACCACCCAGCAGCTCAGTATTACTCTTCCCACGGAAATGGCCGACGCCGTGAAATCCAAGGTTGCGGCCGGCGAGTACGCCACCGAAAGCGAAGTGATCCGCGACGGACTGCGCACTCTCCTGGCGCGCGATCGAGCCGTTGAAAGCTGGCTACACGCCCAAGTGGCTCCGGCCTTCGACGCGCTAAAGGCAGATCCGTCGCGAGCTGTCACGGGCAAGCACGTAAAGGCACGATTGGCGGCTGAGCACAAACGCGCTACGTCCAAGGCGAAATGATCTATACGGTCGTCTTCACGCCGGAAGCGGAAGAGCACCTCGCGGCACTTTATCGTTACATCGAAAGTGAAGCTTCGCCGGCGATAGCGCTACGCTTCAGCAGCGCCATCGTGGCTCATTGTGAAGGCTTCCGAGAGTTCCCGCGACGAACTGTTCGGCGCGATGACATACGAGCAGGCCTCCACATCACCAATTTCAAGGGACGGGCAGTGATCGCCTTCATTGTCGAAGCCGACCGAGTGTCAGTCATCGGCGTGTTCTACGGCGGCCGTGATTACGAGACCCTGCTGCAGTCCGGGGATGAGTAAGCAGACCAACTCGCAAGGCGAAAAAATCACGAGGCTGGATGTCTGCCAGCCGAGCAGCATCACGGCACCAGGCAGATTCGGTTCCAGCACCCAGCCCTTGAACAAATTCCTACCTGCCCCATCTACCCGTACAATGTGCGGTTCCGCAGGGCGGCCCCGTGTCTTTTGTGGGGCGTTCAGCTTGATTTCAAAGGATTTTTCTTGTGCTTAAGGCCCTGACGCGAGTGTTTGGCAGCCGCAACGAGCGGCTGGTAAAGAGCTATGCGCGACCGGTGCGCGCCTCCCTGTCTTTCGAGCCGGCGCTGCAGGCGCTGAGCGACGCGCAGCTGCGTGCCAAGACCGACGAGTTCCGCGGCAAGCTCGCCTCGGGCACCACGCTCGAGCAATTGCAACCCGAGGCTTTTGCGGTGGTGCGCGAGGCGGCACGGCGCACCCTGAAGATGCGCCACTTCGATGTGCAGCTGGTCGGCGGCCTGGCTTTGCACCAGGGCAAGATCGCCGAGATGCGCACCGGCGAGGGCAAGACGCTGGTGGCCACGCTCCCGGCCTATCTCAATGCGCTGCCGGGCAAAGGCGTGCACGTGGTCACGGTCAACGAGTACCTCGCGCAGCGCGACGCGGATTGGATGGGTCCGGTGTTCCGCTTCCTCGGCCTCACGGTGGGCGTGATCCGCGGCCAGCAGGATTCCGCCGACAAGCGCGCCGCCTACGCCTGCGACATCACCTACGGCACCAACAACGAGTTCGGTTTCGATTACCTGCGCGACAATCTGGCCTTCCGCCTCGAAGAGCGCGTGCAGCGAACCCTCACTTACGCGATCGTCGATGAGGTCGATTCGATCCTGATCGACGAGGCGCGCACGCCGCTGATCATCTCGGGTCCTGCTGAAGAGAGCACCGAGATCTACCAGCAGGTCAACAAGCTGGTGCCGCGGCTCGCACGCGCCGCCAATGAGGAACCAGTTGAGGGCGGCTTGTATGTACTTGAAGCCTCCTCCGCAGCTGCCGCCGGCCTTCGGGTCGCCGACGTGCTGCTGAAGGCAAATGGACAGGTGTTGTACCGGCCTGAAGACCTGGTGTCCGTACTGGATGGACTGAAGGCCGCGTCGGGTGTTCAACTGGAAGTCTGGCGTGATCGGGCGCCCAAGACCATTGCGGCAAAACTCACGGCCGGTCAGCCCGCCGCAACGGTCGACAAAGTTACGGCGACGAACAGCTATCCGCGCGCATCGATTCCCGCGCTCGGTTGTTCAATCGCGAGACTGTCGCCCGAACAGCGCTATGCGCTGGCGGTTGGTGGCGACTTCTGGGCAGACGAGAAGGGCAAGCAGGCGCACCTTACCGAAGCGGGCCACGAGCGCGTTGAAGAGCTGATGGTGGAGAGTGGCCTGCTACGCGAGGGCGAGAGCCTGTACGACGCGGCCAACATCCGCCTGATGCATCACCTGAACGCGGCACTGCGTGCGCATGCGATCTACAAGCGCGATGTCGAGTACATCGTGCGCAACGGCGAAGTGATCATCGTCGATGAGTTCACCGGCCGCACCATGATCGGCCGGCGCTGGTCCGATGGCCTGCACCAGGCGGTCGAGGCCAAGGAAGGCGTGAACGTGCGCGAGGAGAACCAGACGGTCGCCTCGATCACCTTCCAGAACTACTTCCGGCTCTACAAGAAACTGGGCGGCATGACCGGCACCGCCGATACCGAGGCGCCGGAGTTCCTGCAGATCTACGGCCTCGAAGTCGTGGTGATCCCGACCCATCGGGACATGATTCGCAAGGACAACGCTGATTTCGTCTATCTCACGCAGGGCGACAAGTTCGCGGCGATCATCGCCGACATCCGCGATTGTGCGACGCGCGCGCAGCCGGTGCTGGTCGGCACCACCTCGATCGAAACTTCCGAATACCTGGCGGGGCTGCTGCAGAAGGAGAACATCGAGCACCAGGTGCTCAACGCCAAGCAGCACGAACGCGAGGCACACGTGGTGGCGCAGGCCGGTCGGCCGGGCACGGTGACTATTGCCACCAACATGGCCGGCCGCGGCACCGACATCGTGCTGGGCGGCAACTGGGAAGCCGAGCTGCACGAGCTGGGCGCCGAGGTCGACGAGGCCACGACGGCGGCCGCGCGCAGCGCCTGGCAGTTGCGTCACGATGCGGTGATCGCCGCCGGCGGCCTGCACATCATCGGCACCGAGCGCCACGAGTCGCGGCGCATCGACAATCAGCTGCGCGGCCGCTCCGGTCGCCAGGGCGATCCGGGCTCGAGCCGCTTCTATCTCTCGATGGAAGACAACCTGATGCGGATCTTCGGCGATCCGAACCGCACCAAGCGCTGGCTGCAGATGGCCGGCATGAAATCGGGCGAGGTGATCGAGAGCGGCATGCTCTCGCGCCAGATCGAGAAGGCGCAGCGCAAGGTCGAGTCGCACAACTTCGACATCCGCAAGCAGCTGCTGCTGTTCGACGACGTGGCCAACGACCAGCGCAAGGTGGTTTATCACCAGCGCACCGGGATCCTGGGCACTACCGATCTCAGCGACGCGGTCGAGGGCATGTTCCGCGAGGCAGTGAGCGGTTTGATCGATGCGCACCTGCCCAATGGTCCGCAGGAGAACTGGGATCTGCCGGGGCTCGCCAAAGCCCTGCAGCGCGATTTCAACGTGCAGGTGGATCCCGCCTCGTGGCTCGCGGCACAGCCCGACATGGAAGAGCCGGTGCTGCGCGAGCGCATCACGCAGGCGGCGCTCGCCACCTATCACGCCAAGGGTACGAACATCGGCCCGGTGATGCGTCACGTGGAGCGCGATGTGGTGCTGCACGTGCTCGACCAGCACTGGCGCGATCACCTGGGCGCGATGGACTACCTGCGCCAGGGCATCCACCTGCGCGGCTATGCGCAGAAAGACTATCGCTACGAATACAAGCGCGAAGCCTTCGAGCTGTTCACCGCGATGCTGGGGCGCGTGAAGTTCGACGCGGCATCGCGGCTGTCCACCGTCGAGATCCGCACGCAGGAGCAGCTCGATCGCGAAGAGGCTGATCGGCGCGAGCGCCTGATGCGCGCGCTGCAGGCGCAGCACGCCGAGCTGCCCTCGGCGCTCGATACGCCCGAGAGCGGCGCGGGCGATGGCGCTGGCGGCATGGGCGCGATTGCGGGCGCTGGTGCCGCGGCGGGCGCTGGCGCTAGTGCTGGCGCAGGCGTGGGCAATGATCCCGGCGTGGTCGCGCCCTTCGTGCGCGGCGATCGCAAGGTCGGGCGCAACGAGCAGTGCCCCTGCGGGTCGGGCCGCAAATACAAGCAGTGCCACGGGCTGCTGACTGATGGCTGATGGGCGTGGCGATCGAATCGGTAGTCCGTGTGGTCGCGGCCGTGCTCAGGGATGCAGCTGGCAAGGTGCTGATCTCGCAGCGCCTTGAGGGCAAGCACTACGCCGGCCTGTGGGAATTCCCGGGCGGCAAGATCGAGTCGGGCGAGGCGGTCGAGGCGGCCTTGCGGCGCGAGCTGCGCGAAGAGCTGGGCATCGAAGTCACGCGCTGCCAGCCGCTGCTGAGCCTGTGGCACGACTATCCCGAGCGGCAGGTCGAGTTATGCGTATGGACGGTCGAGCACTATGCTGGCGTCGCGCAAGGGCTCGAAGGCCAGGCGCTGCGCTGGCTCACGGTGCCGGAACTGCGCGACGTCGAGCTGTTGCCCGCCGACCTGCCGATCATCGAACAACTTGAATCAATATTGAAGGACTGACGATGGCACAGGAATCAGCAATGCCCGACATCCAGGTGGATCGCAACGGGCTGTATCGCGAAGAAGTGTTCACCGATCGCAAGGCGGGAACTTTGCGTCGTCTGGTGCCGGTGACCGGCGATGGCGCACCCGATGCCGCGCGCCCGGTGCTCTGGTCTGGTCAGACGCAGCTGCTGACGCCGGGCGGCGTGCTGCCGCTGGCCTTCGAGATCGATGCGATCACGCTCGATGAAGCGCTGACGCGCTTTCCGGCCGCGGTGCATGCCGCGCTCGAACAGGCGATCGAAGAGGCGCGCGAGTACCGGCGCGAGAGCGCTTCGCGCATCGTGGTGCCGGAGGCGGGCGGCGGTGGGATTACGGGCGGCGGCAAAATTAAGCTGCGCTGAGTTGCTGGCCCGGGCCATTTGCATTGCTGTCGCCTCAGCTCCTATGCTTCGGCCTCACATGAGCGCCAAAAACGAAGCCGAGCGTGCTGGATTTGACATGAGTCTCGTCGATGAAAGTCTGCGCTGCTCGTACGAGCAGCGTGCATTGCAGCATCAGGAGGCGCTGGAATTGGCGCAGGAATTGGCCATGGCGGGGATGCGGCTACGTGACCCAACTCAACCACCTGCTACAACGCCTCTGCGAGGCTGATCTCGATTTCGTGATCGTTGGTGGCTTCGCCGCCATGTTGCATGGTTCTGCGTTGCTGACGCGCGACCTCGATGTTTGCCTGGTTCTCTCGGCGGACAACGTTGGCAGATTGCGCGAGATCTTTTGCGAACTGCATCCGACGCACCGCCATACACCCCAGCGACTGTCGTTTCTCGAGAATCCGCCTGGCGAGACGACACTGGACAACCTTTACCTGCAGACTGACCTCGGACCGGTAGATTTTCTCGGGTCAATCACTGGTGTCGGCACTCACGCGCAGGTGCGCGCGAACGCCATCGAAGTCGAGTTGTTCGGTCATCGCGTACCGGTCATTGCCCTCGCGGACCTGATTGCATCGAAGCGAGCATTGGGACGCGAGAAAGACCATCTTGCGATCAAGGAATTGCTGGCAATCGTCGAGCAGAACCCAACGCGCTGACGAGCAACTGCGACGTGAGTGGCGCGCCGTGCGTGCCGGCCGTCTCAGCGCGCCGAGCGCGACAGCCGTTGATCGTTCTGGACGCGTCTGCGCCGCTCGAGCTGTTGCTGCAGACCCCCCAATTGGCTGACTGTACTAAGGCTGAGCAGGCGTTCACCGTGCTCGGGTGACGCTCATTTAGCCTGGCCTGCGACTTAGGACGCGAGCGGCAGCCCCAGATCGCGCGCCACCGCCGCGTGCACCACGCGACCATCGACGATATTCAGTCCAGCCTTGAGGCCGACATCGGCCGCGAGCGCCGCTTCCCAGCCCTTGTCGGCTAGTGCCTTCACATAGGGGAGCGTGGCGTTGTTGAGCGCCTGCGCCGAACTGCGCGCCACGGCGCCGGGCATATTGGTCACGCAGTAGTGCGTCACGCCGTGCACCACGTACACCGGGTCGGCATGCGTGGTCGGACGGCTGGTGGCAAAGCACCCACCCTGATCGATGGCGATGTCGACCACCACTGAACCCGCTCGCATGCGCTTGATCATGGCCTCTGTTACGAGCTTGGGGGCCGCCGCGCCCGGCACCAGCACCGCGCCGATCACGAGGTCCGCGTCGGCCACGGCGCGCTCGATGGTATCGGCCGTTGAATAGAGCGTCTGGATCGCGCCGTGGAACTCCACATCGAGGTAGCGCAGCCGCGGCAGCGAGCGATCGATCACGGTGACATCGGCGCGCAGGCCGTGCGCCATTTCCACCGCATGCGTGCCCGAGACACCGCCGCCGATCACCACGACCTTGGCGGGCGGAACGCCGGCGACGCCGCCGAGCAGGATGCCGCGGCCACCCTGCGCCTTTTGCAGGTAGTAGGCGCCGACCTGCACCGACATGCGTCCGGCCACTTCGCTCATCGGCACCAGCAAGGGCAGTGCGCCATCGGGCGTGGTGACGGTTTCATAGGCGATGCACACCGCGCGCGAGCGGATCAGCGCATCGGCCTGGGCGCGATCGGCGGCCAGGTGCAGGTAGGTGAACAGGATCTGGCCCGGATTCAGCATGGCGCACTCGGCGGCCTGCGGCTCCTTGACCTTGACGACCATGTCGCAGGCCTTGAACACCGCGGCTGCGTCGGGGAGGATCTTGGCACCCGCGTCGCCGTAGTCCGCATCGCTGCAGCCCACGCCCAGACCGGCGCCGCTCTGCACCACCACGCTGTGGCCACCGTTGACCAGTTCGCGCACCGACGCCGGCATCAGGCCGACACGGTATTCGTGGATCTTGACCTCGGACGGCACGCCTATACGCATGGTGGTACTCCTGTGGAAGCCCGGCATTGTGCCCCGGTCGCGTCGCAGGGAATTGCGAAACGGGCGCAAAAAGCCCGTCTCGGTGGCATAATCTGCGAAGAAAGGCAGACAAAGTAGCAGATTATGCAGATCGACCGCACCGACCGGCGCATCCTCACCGAGCTGCAGCGCGACGGGAGCCTGGCCAACGCGGCCCTCGCCAGCCAGGTGGGCCTCTCGGAATCCGCCTGCCTCAGGCGCGTGAAGCTGCTCGAGAAAGCCGGCGTCATCGAGCGCTACACGGCGGTGCTCAATGCCGCCAAGGTCGGCATCTCGGTCAGCTTCCTGGTGCGCATCACGCTCAAGGGCCAGACCGATCGCGACCTGGGCGTCTTCGAACAGGCCGTGTGCCGCGTGCCCGAAGTGGCCGAGTGTTATCTCACGACCGGCGCTGCCGATTACCTGCTGCGCGTGGTGGCGCGTGGCGCCGCCGACTTCGAGCGCCTGCACAGCAAGGTGTTGACCAAGCTCCCGGGCGTGGCGCGCGTGGATTCCAGTTTCGTATTGCGCTCGGTGGTGCGGCAGGCCGGGTTGCCGCTCGACTAGCGCCAGCTGCGCTAGTCGCGCGGTTGCGCAGCGTCGGGGCCGGCGGCTTCCGGCGCACTGTCGACCGGCTCACCGGGAATCGCATGCTGTTCCGTGAGCCAGGCGCCCAGGTCCACCATTTTGCAGCGTTCGCTGCAGAAGGGCCGGAACGGAAACTCCTCGCTCCACACGATGCTGCGCTCGCAGGTCGGGCAGGCGAGCTGTGTGGGGGCGCTCACGGACAGCAGGTGAGGATGAACTTCACGTCTTCGGTGCTCTGGCGCGGACGATCGTCGGTGTTCTGCCAGGCGAGGAAGCGCAGGCTGCAACGATAGTGGCTGCCACTGATCTCCGGATACACCGCGGCGCCGGGCGGCAGCGTGATGCGCAGCAGCTGGTAGGGCGTATCGCGATCGAAGCTGATGTTGAACACACCGCCGCTCGCCAGCTGCTCGCTCGAGCGCCCGTTCTGGCGCGTAAGCCACAGCAGTTCAGCGATCGCATCGCACAGCGGGCGCAGCATGCCGAGCCAGCGCACGAAGGTCTGCATGCGTGCTTCATCCGGCTGGTTGAGCCAGAAATAATAATCGGGCAGGTCGAACTCGCAGGTGCCGCCCGGTATCGCGCTGCGATGCTTGATGGCCGCGAGGAATTCCGAGTCGCGCAACGGCTGCAGCCAGGCGGCGCCGGCGCTGCCAAGATCAGTGCGCAGCCGCTGCAGGTTGCTCACCAGCGAGCGCAGCCGCGTCGAGTCGATGCCCGGATGATTCTGGAATTCGGTCAGGCGCGTGCACTGGCGCTCGAGCTCCTTGAGCACGTCGCTGCGCACATCGCCGCGCATCGCGATCGCCAGCATGTCCAGCAGGCTGGCCATCGCCGCGCGACTGCCCCAGCTGCTGGCCTTGTCGTTGTGGTACAGCGCCTGGCTGTAGAGAAAATCGAGGCGCAGGAAGGTGCGCAGGCGCTCGTTGAGGGGCTGTTCGTAGATGGTGGGCTCGGCATCCATGCCGCTGCTGCCCGGCTGTACTTCAGTCATCCGGCTATTGTGCTTGAGCGGCCCGCCGCGCGTAAACGTGCATCGCTCAACGGGCCGCGCTTGCGCTCCGGGCCAGGGCCAGGTAGCGCGCGTGCAGTGCCCGCACCTGGCTGTCGAGATCTGCGGGATTGGCGCTGTTTTCCAGCACATCGTCGGCCAGCGCGCGGCGTGCAGCACGCGTGGCCTGGGCGGCGAGGGCCGCATCGGCCTGAGCTGCGGTCGCGCCATCGCGGGCCATCAGCCGCGTGCGCTGCAGCGCCTCATCGCAGTCGACGAGCAGTACCCGATCGTAGCGTTTGCGCGAGCCCGACTCGCTGATCAAGGGCTCGACGATGATCTGGTAGGGCCCGCCGGCCGCGGCGGAGAGTTCCGCGGCGCGCGCGCGGATTGGCGGGTGCAGCAGGGCCTCGAGGTCGCGGCGCGCCCGTTCATCGGCGAATACCAGCTCGCGCAGCGCGCGCCGGTTGAGTCCGCCGCTGCCCTCGCGCACGCCAGCGCCGAAGCGCTCCAGCACCTGCGCCAGCAGCGGCGTACCCGGCTGCACGACCTCGCGCGCCACCTGGTCAAGATCGATGATCGGCACGCCCAGCGCCGCAAACAGCGCCGCCACGGTGCTTTTGCCGCTGGCGATGCCCCCGGTCAGACCCACCCGCCAGGGAGCCGGGCCGCTCATATCAGTGCGCGAACAGCCCCAGGTAGCTGGCCACCCATTGTGGTCCCCACATCATTGAGAGCCACCCGGCGGCGGCCAGGAAGGGCCCGAAGGCAATCGGTATGCCGCGCTCGCGCCCCCTGCCGACGATCAGCGCGATGCCGACGATCGAGCCCACGGC
>JANXYK010000024.1 GCA_025350055.1 Gammaproteobacteria bacterium
TCGCGGACGCTCTTGGGGACATCGCGAACGGTGATCTGTATGCTCATGCAGGCATTATGCAATCACTGACTGCATAATGAAAGCGCTGACTATGGTCGAGCGCGATTGTTCCAGGAAGTTCGCTATTGATCACTGAAAGCCGGTCGCAGCGATGGTTTCGGCGATTGTCCGGTAGTCGAGTGCATCCTTGCGGAAGAGCTCGTGCCGGTCGGGCACGCCTCCGGTGTGGAAGTGCCCGATCCAGTCAATGTTGTCGCGGATGGTCCTGACAATGTCGCCGTCCATTCGTTGCGCATGCCAGATGTCGTACAGGATCTTCACATGCGGAGAGTTGACGCGCCGCGCCACCCCGAAGTCCCACGCGGCATGGTCGAAGAGCGAGTGCGGAGGCGCCCTCTTCATAGCTGACGCCTTCCCGCGAGCCAGCGAGAGCAATGACGTTGGGGAAACCCTCGCGCGCCGCGATGTCGATTGCTTCGAGCATTGCCTTCAAGTAATTCCCCATGGCTGCCTTCTGGCCGATGGAATTCCACCCGGGCGGTCCCGCGGGTGTTCTCCCTCTGGAGATGGCTCCGACGTAGTCGAGGCGGTACATCGACATCGTCAGGTCATGGCGACGGAGCGTCGGCCAGTCATTCGGATCGCAGATGAAATCGAAGCCCTTGGCACCCACGGAGGCGGCCAATTGGCAGCATGCGTCGAGCGGCGGATCGCCGAATATCTGGCGCGTGACGCCCTGCCTGAAGCGCGCAGGAACTGGTGCGGTGGCGTCGAGCGTCCAGCCTGCGCGCGCCGCGAGCAAGGCCGTGCTGGTGGCCAGGAATATCCTTCTTCACATGGTAATCCACCCAACGGACTGTCGATGCTGCGTTCGGCAACTGAAGCTCCGAGCCAGCAAGGTGCACCATCTTAGATCGATTGACGCCCGGCGTTGGACAGCAGGTTACTGGAGCGTTCGCTGGCATGACACTTGCTCGCTTTCGGCAACGACCGTCATGGGATCGCATTGCCGTGCCCGCGACTTCATTGAAGTTCCTGAAGACCTTTCAAATCGCCGCGCGCCGCGGCAGCTTCGCGGCCGCGGCGGCCGAACTGTGCCTCACCGATTCGGCGGTCAGTCATCAGGTGCGCGGAGTCGAGGAGCAGCTCGGCGTTGCACTGTTCCAGCGCAAACCGCGCTCCCTGGAGCTGACGGAACAGGGCGCGCGACTGCTTGAGCATATCGATCCCGCCTTTGTGACACTCGAGGCTGCCACGGCGGCGCTGCGCCAGCAGGACGAGCGTGTGCCATTGCGCCCGCAGGTGCCGCCATTCTTCGCGCAGGAGTTGCTGCTGCCGCGTCTGGGTGCTTACAGCGCGACGCATCCGCATACCGATTTGCAGATCGCCACACGCTCGGCGCCACCGGAAGCGCACGGCGAGGATGTCCATGTATCGGTAGCACTCGGCCCGGGGAAATGGCCGGGGTTAGTCGCGCGGCCGCTGTTTGCTCAAGCCATTGTGCCGGCCTGCGCACCAGAGCTGCTGCGTACTTCCGGCGTACGCAGTTTCGCTGATCTGGCCGGCGAATCGCTGATTGTGCACGCGCGGCGCGCCGATCTCTGGGACCGCTGGGCACAGGCGGCGGGACTGTCGCTATTGCGGCCGCGTCAGCTGATCCGCTTCGACACGATGTCGGCCGTGGTCGATGCCGCCGAGCGCGGCGTCGGCTTCGCGCTGGTCGCGACGCCGCTGACCCGGTCGCGCTTGGCCGCAGGCAAGCTCACGCGTGTGTTCGCGCACGAAGTGGGTGCAGGCGAGAGTTACTACGCAGTCGCGCGCCCTGCGGATGCGCGCCGGAGCGCGGTGCGTGCTCTGCTCGACTGGCTCGCGGCAGAGTTCAAACCGTCTGGTGGCGCCACTCGGCAGTGAGCGGAATTTGGGCTGCGCGGAAATTTGCTCATTTGTCGAGTCCCATGGCAGCGACTAAGTTTGGGTTGACTTCCCCCGCAACTCATTGGAGCTGACACCAACATGAGCAACCGCAAAAGCACGACACTAGCCGCAATCACCATCGCACTGCTGCCGGCCGTCTCAAGGGCGGAACGCCCAGAGACCACGGCAGCACACGCTTGCCACGCCCGAGAAACCCGCGCCCAGACTCAAGGCCGCAAATTACTACGGCATCGACGATCTGCTGGGCGCTCCGAGTGAAATTGACCTGACCGCCGTCAATCCTCGCACCGGACTCGCGGTGGCCCGCGCGTCCTACGAACTGAGCGCCGCCGGCAAAATGTTGTCACTCAAGGCGGTGCCGCTCTAGCCCAGGCAGTGCGCGGTGGCATTGGCAGGCCACGCGGCGGAGGACCACGTGGCCTGATTGCCACGCTGTCGTGATGAATTTGTCCGGAAAATGAAACAGGGCGGGCGCCTGATCCGGGACGTTCACCAGTGTTTTCTCAAAGGGACCGGCAACTCCTAGGTTCGGCTAACGATCTTCACGCGAATTGGTTCAACGATGCGGACCCCCTCGGCGAAGCTGCGCAGTCTCATGATCACGCTCGCGGTCACTTCATTGCCGTGCTGCATGAGCCGCAGCCCTTTCACAGTCATGACATCCTCATCCAGTATCATGCCGACGGCAAGATCTTTGAGCGCGAGCGCCCGCGTAACCACTTGCTTGTCGGCGCCGGCGGTGCGCGTGAGCGCATCGAATGAGCCCGGTGGCAGGCCAGGCGCGAGGCGCTGCACCTGCTGGGCCGCCGCCTCAGCGCGCAGGCCCTGGCAGAGCAGGGCGTCCATCTCGATCGCGGCACGCAAGATCTTGATGCCGACGGCGACCACATCGGTTGTTGCGGTGTCCGCTGCTTCGGGCGATGTTGCTTCGTGATCGACGCCCGAGATGATAGCCGCCACCCCGCTGAGGCGCGGAATGTTCGAGATCAATTTGCCGGCGGTGCACCGGTGATTGTCGTAAAGCTCTTTCTCATGCTCATCGAGCTGCTGTCCCGCGCGTTCCTTTGCCACAATGTCTTGGGGAAGCGCGACACAGCCGATTTCCGAGAGCATGCCGGCGAGTCTGATCTGCCACCGGTCCGAGTGATCTGAGGTTTCCGTCATCGCGGTGACAAAGCGCGCGATGCGGGAGCCACGACCGTAGGCATCAGGATTGACGAGGGCGAGCACTTCGGAAAGGACCTGCACGGCGCCTGAGAGGGTCTGCTCCAGGAGCTCTCTTTCCGCCGTGATGAGCGCGTACTGCTCAAGGCCCGCAGCGATTGCCGCGCCCAGTTCCTCTGGCGTGCAAGGCTTGGTGAGAAATCGAAAAATCTGGCTTTGGTTCACGGCAGCGATGGTTGCGTTCATGTCCGATTGGCCGCTCAAAATCATGCGCACCGTTTGCGGGCTGCGCTTGCGCACTTCCGTCAGAAACTGCGCACCCGACATCCCGGGCATGCGCATGTCGGAGATCACGAGGCCAAAAGGGCCCGCCGCGTCCAGCTTCTGGAGTCCCTCGGCTGGTCCCACGGCATACTCGGCTTCGATACGCCGGCCCGCGGTACGCTTGATCCCTTCGAGCACCTGCGGCTCGTCGTCAACGAATAACACCCGCGCAGTCATGGCCGCTCTCCCGGTTGCTCGGAGTCCGCCGCCGTCAAGGGCAAGCAGAAGATGAAGGTCGTTCCCTGTCCGATAGTGGATTCGAATCGGATCGTGCCGTGGTGTTTACGGATCACGTTATTGACGAGTGCCAGCCCCTGGCCAGTTCCTTTGCCCAATGGCTTGGTCGTGAAAAAGGCATTGAAGATATTTGCGCGGTGTTCCTCGGGGATCCCGCAACCGTCATCCGCAATGAGCACCTCGGCCAGCGTCTCGCTATGGCGCGTCGAAATGCGGATCTGGCCCTTTTGGCTCGTTCCGCGACGCGCCTCTTCGATCGCGTGTGCCGCATTAACGATGAGATTGAGCACCATCTGCTGAAAATCGCTCGGCGTGACGGGTACCTCTGGAAGATCTGGGGCGAGATCAAGGATCATCTCTGCCACATACTTCCACTCGCTGCCCGCCACCGTGACGGTGCTTTCAATCGCGCGATTGAGGTCCGTCGGAACAACCTCAAGACCGGGGTGTGAGAGTTCCTTCAAAGCCCGGACGATCTTCGAGATACGTTCGATGCCCTCGATGGCCTGGGCGATCGCCTTGGGGCACTCAAGCGCGACGTAGTCGTAATCGATGCGGGCGAGCAACTCAGCGAGCGGCGCTGTCGACGAATCGCCGCTGTGGCCCGCCCGGACGATCTCGTGTACCGCCCCAAGGAGTTGCGCGACACTCTCCTGCGTAAACTGCAGGTTGTCACCGACAAATTGCGCCGGCGTATTGATTTCATGGGCTACACCCGCGGCGAGCTGGCCAATGGCCTCGAGCTTGCGGGCATTGGCCGATTCGGCCTCGGTGCACTTGATGGCGGTGATATCGGAGGTAGTGCCGACAATTCGAGTGGCGCGGCCCTCGGCGTCGCGGTCAGCGATGCGGCCGCGTACCAGGATCCAGCGGTAGGAATCGTCGCGATGCCGCAAGCGCTGCTCAGTCGCACAAGTCTCTGCTTGCCCGTCGAGTAGTCGCTGCAGCGCCGCGTCGGTCGCGCCGCGGTCGGCAGGATGCACGAGCGTCATCCAGGCCTCCATCGAACTCCTGCACTCGGACTCCGCATAGCCCAGCATCTCCTTCCAGCGCGGCGAGAGGTAGAGTTCCTCCGGAGCCAAAGTCCAATCCCACACGCCATCACCGGATCCACTGAAGGCCAGGTCCCAACGTTGATTGAGTCGCGCGACCTCCTGGTGCGCCTGGATAATGGGCGTGATATCGCTGATGATGCCAACGACCGTATGTACCGAGCCGTCCGCGTTCTGCAACGGAATGCGGCTCGACAGTAAGTGCAGCAGCCGACCCGACGGATCGCGTTGGGCGAGAGGCGAAAAGAGCTCGGCCTCGCGGGTGCCGAACACGCGCTCGTAACTCGCTTCCGACTCTTGTGCCGTCGCCTCGGGCAATCCCAGTTCGAATACCGTCTTGCCCGTGACGGCCTGCGTGGGGTCCGGCTCGCTCGCAAATCGCGTGCCCGCCGCAAACGCTCGATTGCAGCCCAGGTAGCGGCGATCGGCGCTCTTCCAGAAAACCTGGACCGGAATCGTGTCGAGGACGGCTCGCAACACGGCGTGCTCGCGCCGAAGCTTGACCTCCGCGTCGGCGAGGGCCTGCTGACTCGCGACCAGAGGGGTGACCTCCGTGATGGCGCCGACATAACCGGCTCCGCCTTGCGTCTTGACGACCGCCTCGGTGAAGGCACGTTCCTCACCCGTCGACAGCCGGGTGCGATAGCTGAATTCGCTTGGCCTTGGATTAAGGCAAAAATCGGCCCATTCACGTTCCATCCGTTCACGATCATCGGGGTGTACACCATGAGCCCATTCGTCCGGGGCGTGATCGGGTCGAAGGCCAAACACACGGCGATACGCCGGGTTCACATAGCAAATGGCACCGCGCTCATCGGTGGAGTAGATGGCGGCTGTCGTGGAGCGGAGCAAGGAGCAGGCGAGTTCCCCTGATTTCGTGCTCATGCTCGTCTTTGCGGGCGCGGGCTTGCCAAGGTGCGAGCACACTAGCGTCGCAATCTGCTCAAGCTCCTCCCGCGCAGCAGCGGGAAGCGTCCTTGGCCTTGCGCCGATCACTCCAAGTACAGCGACCGTCTGCCCGTCGACCGATTGAATGGGTGCCGAGCCCCACAGATGCGCTCGCGTGGGGACATTCGCGTTGCCCGTATCGCGAGCCACGGGTAACGAGAGCCCGCACAGACCGTACTGTGCGGCGAGCTCGTCGGCGATCTGAGTGAGGCTCGCGAGCAGGCCCCCACATTGGGGGTCGCGCGCGTCGCGCGCCTCCTGCCACAGCAGCTCGCCCTTGGCCGTCGCGACCATGGCTAATCGTGCATCGCAGGTGTAGGCGGCGAGTTGCATGAGCCGTCGCAACACGCGCTCCCGCATCTCGCCCCGCCCCTGGTCCGAAGGCGATTCGACCAGGGTCATGTGAGCGCGTGTCATCACAGCGAATCTATCGGCCGAGCGAACCGGACCTGAAGGTGCAGTGTTACGCGACCTTCGCTCGGAGATCCGCTCCGCTCCCTGTGGTCGCGAGCTGCTGCGCCTGCTCACGCCAACCAGCGAGCTCCGCCGAGCGACCCGACGCGTCGATGTCGACCTCGTCTAGCGCCGCGCACTTCGGGCTGCCAGCGGCTCGGTCAATCGCTTCGTCGATGAGTGAGCTCGCGACATACACCGACTCGACCAGTGCCCGTTGATCTGGAGCGACTTCCCGCGGGTGATGACAATGGGCTGTCGCCTCGACCAGCGCAAAGGGCAAGCCCCAAAGTCCCAGCAAATAGGCACCAGCCTGGGCGTGGCTCGCTCCAAGGAGCTGCTTTTCCGCCTGCTCGGAGCTCATGCCGCTTGAACCCGCGAGATCAATCGCGCGCAGGAAGTCCTCGCGCGAGGTCAGGAACAGCACGATCTTGCCGAGGTCATGCAACAGACCCGTCGTGTAGGCGAGATCGGCGAGTTCCCGGGGGCTGACAATCTGGCGGGCGAGGAGTGCCGTGAGGAGCGAGCGGCGCTGCAAATCCTGCAGGCTGAAGCGCGGGTCCGGGTGCGCCTCGAGCGCCTGGGCTGCGGCGATGCCCGAGGTAGTGAGCAACAGGCCCTTGATCAACTCGATGCCCAGATACATCACGGCATCCCTCACCGCAACGACCTGCCGCGGGAGTCCAAAGTAGGCGGAATTCACCACTTGCAGCACCTTGGCGCAGACGGCAGCATCCTGCTCAATCACGGCCACCAGCGCCCCAAGATCGGCGGTCGGATCATTTGCGAGACGACTCACTGCATTGAAGGTCGCGGCCGGAGAGGGTAGCTGGTCGATCGAGGAGACGACTTCGATGACGCGCGGGTCGTCAAGGTAGCTGCGCAGTGTCTCAACGCGCTCGAACGCGGCGCGCAGCACATCGACTTTACACGGCTTGAAAAAGAACTGATGCGTAATGCGCACGACCCGCAGCGCCGCCTCGTTCTCACATTGGCCGGAGAGTACAAAGCGGGCGCAGCGCGGCAACTCACGTTGAACATTTCCGAGGAACTCCAATCCGTCCATGCCGGGCATGCGCATGTCCGAGACCACAATATCGGCGGGCTCGCGGCGCATCTGTTCGAGCCCCGCTGCGCCACTGCTCGCGAACACGAAGTCCCATCGATGGCGATCCTTGCGCAACAGGTTCTGCAGGCCCCGTAACACGGCCTCCTCATCGTCGACAAACAGGATGCGCAGCTTGGTCACGCGGCGACCGCAGCGACTTGCGAGGGCAGCGGGAGGTTCGCCAGTGGCAGGCGCAGGTAAAACGTTGTCCCGACGCCGAGCTCGGTGTCGAAGTGAATCGTGCCGCCGTGCTTGTCGACGATCACCGTGCGGGCGATGGACAAGCCTTGCCCCGTGCCCTTACCCACCTCCTTCGTCGTGAAAAAGGGATCGAAGACCTTGTCGCGCGCCTCTACTGCAATGCCGGTGCCGGTATCGGCAATGGCGATCTCGACCGTCTCAGCATTCTGGCGCGTGCGTATGCTGATTGACCCCTGGGTCTCGCCGCCCGGATGGGCGGCGGCGATCGCATGAGCGGCGTTGATGATGAGGTTGAGGATCACCTGGTTGATCTCCCCGCCATGGCAAAGCACCAGTGGCAGATCGCCCAGTTCGGTCGTGAGTTCGGCGACATATTTGTACTCGTGCTTGGCGATGATCGCCGTGCTTCTTATCGATTGATTGAGATCGACCAGAGACTTCTCCTGTGCATCGGGGTAGGCAAACTCCTTCATCGCCCGCACGGTGCTGGCAATCCGTCCGAGCCCTTCCTGCGCACGATCGAGGGCATCAGGAGCATTGGCGAGCAGATACTCGAGATCGGCTGCGGTTTCCGCCGCGCGGGCAGCCATGAGCTCATCCTGCGCCTGGGCCGCCCCATCGACTGCCGCGCCGAGCGCGCGATACGCCGTCACGACGTTCGCAAAGTCGGTCAGCGCACCGCGGACAAAGTGCACGCTGTCGGCGACAAACTGCACGGGCGTGTTGATCTCGTGCGCCACGCCGGCTGCGAGGCGTCCCACTGATTCGAGCTTTTGTGTCTGGGCGCGCTCGCGCCCACGACGGCGCTCCTCGGTAATGTCGCGCACGACGCCGCGCAGCATCTTGACGTCGCCCGCCAGGTCGCAGTTCACCACCCAACGCAGCTCGGTCTGGCGGCCATCCGCTCTGGTGAAAGGGGTGACGAAGTCGTGCGGTCCCGGGCTACATTCATCGAATTGTTGGCGCATCTGGGAGTTGTCGTGTCGCGATACAACCCGCTCCAGAAACCCCTCACTTGCGCACTCGCTCGGCGTGCAACCAAAGAGCGCGGGCGCGCCCCGGCCAAAGGTGGGCAGCGTGCCTAGGGTGAGGTTGAGCGCCAGTGGCACGGCATTGGCGCTGTCGTAAATGAGCGAGAATTCGCGTCGACTCACCTCGAGCTCCTGAGTGCGCGCTGTGACGAGCTGCTCGAGCCGCGCCCGCTCGGTGTGCATGCGCTGGCGGCGGTCCTCGAACAGCCGCTGGAGTTCGCTGACCATCACATTGAAGGCATGAGCGAGGGCGCCGATTTCATCATCGATTGCGTCAGGCAGATTGGGCGGGCTCAGATCGCCCGCCGTGATGCGCCGCGCCACCACGGTGATCCCCGCGAGCCGTCGGGTGACGCCACGCGCAATAAAGAAGCCGAGGGCAAGTGCGCCAAGAAAGGCAATGATCGCAATCCCGAGCGCGGTGAGCGTCGCGCGCCGTTGCTCTGCGTCGATAAAACGGGTCGTGAGGCTCAAATAGAGATGACCCACCGCGCCCTCGGGCGCCCGCACGTCGGCCAGCGCAATCACATGTCCCGAATCCGCGAGCGCGGATGGGTGGACCTTCGCGAGGCGTTTCGGATACGCACCATGCCCCTCGATGAGCGTGCCCGAAGCGTCGTACACGCCAAGCCCGTCGATCGCGGGATCGGCCCCCAGCGATGAGAAGATCTCGCGCGCAGTGAGTTCGTCATTGAAGGCGACCACGGGCTGCAGCTGCTCCTGCAGGAGGCGCGCATAGAACACGGATTTCTCCGTGAGGCTGGTTCTCATGTGATGACTGCCCAGAGCGGTCATCGCGACGGTCACTATCATTGTAACCAGCACGCCCAGAAGAGCGAAGCACGCGATGAGCTGGGTGCGCAGGGGCAGATTTCGGGGGTTCAGGGCGAGGGTCACGGGCGCACGGCGGCAGGCAGGTTGGGACGGCGTATGTACTCGCGCGGGATGTCGCCGGTGAGCGCGCCCAGCCAGGCGACGATGTCCTGGATTTCGGAGCTGTCCAGAGTGACGCCGAGCTGATGATACGCCATCAATCGCACTGCCGCTTCGAGCTTCGCGACCGACCCATCATGAAAGTATGGCGCAGTCTGCGCGACGTTACGCAGACTCGGCACTTTGAAGACCATCGCATCCGCGGCGTTTTGCGATACCTGGGCGCGGCCGCGGTCGTGCTGATTGGGCCAGGGAATCTGCACACCGAGCTTCTCAAACATCGAGCCGCCGACGTAAGCGCCGGTGTGGCAGACCATGCAGCCGAGATTCGCAAACAGCTTGGCGCCATCCTTGTCACGAGAACTGAGCGCGCTGTGATCGCCGAGCAGATAACGATCCCAACGACCCGGTGTGATGAGCCCTCGCTCGAAGGTGGCAATTGCACCAGTCACATGATTGAAGCTGAGGGCCGCTTTGTCAGCCGGATAGGCCTTGGCAAAGGCCGCGCGATAGCCCTCAACGCCCCGCAGCGCTTTCAGCACTTGCTCGGCCGTCATGCCCATCACTGCGGGGTTTTCGATGGGGCCAGCGGCTTGTTCCTCGAGGTTCGCGGCGCGGCCATCCCAGAACTGACGGAAATGACCCGCTGCATTGAACGTGCTCGGCGCATTGCGTGCGCCCCGCCGCCCGTCGATGCCGACAGCCACTGCGGTCGCCGTCGTACCATAAGAGGTGAGCGGGTGACGTGAATTGCACGAGACTTTGCCGGTGCGGGAGAGGAGTGGCTCAAAATAGAGCATCCGCCCCAGATGGACGAGCGACACATTGCTCGAGGCCTCGATTGTGAGCGGTTTGAAACGACGCAGAAGCCGTGGATTGAGATCTTCCGTGCCTTGCGCGTCTTGCGTCGACGCGCTCGAGATCGCCGGTGGGTGCCTCGGCGCATCGCTCAACGTCGTCATCACAGACTCGCGTTCGCAACCTGCGAGGCTCCACGCGGCAACACCCAGGAGCAACCAACGCTGCCGGGCTCGTTGGACCCGCAGGCTATCCGGCGTGCGCTGCCGTGGCCTGTAGTCGGAGGAGTCCGGTTGCATGCTGATATCCATTGACGCCCATTCCCTGCCCCCGGGTAACGGCCATCGCCTGGAGAGTTGATACCGACGTCAGGCCGAACCGTGAACTGGCGCGCAATTCTGCTCGGGTTCGGAGTGAAATCGGCGTCCAGGAACTGAATCGAGCCAGCGTGGGATTGGCATCACGAGGCGCCAGGGCTTGATGAGCGCTTGAACAACCCCAACACCGCATTGGACCTCGCGGCTGCGATTCGCGGCAACCCTGCGCTGCAAGTGTTGTCGATGAACGGCCTGTACGATATGGCGACGCCGTTCTTCGCCACCGAATACGACTTGTCGCACATGCCGTTGACGCCCGATCTGCGCGGCAACGTCAGGACCACCTATTACGACTCAGGCCATATGACCTATGGAGACCAGGCGGCCCTGGCGCAGATGAAACGCGATCTCGGGACTTTCTACGATGATGCGTTGACCAGTAAGCCCAATTAGTCGCTGACTCGGCGCCGTTGAGTGTAGGGGCCCAGGAAATCCCGGGCGAGGCGCAGCACTTCCTCAGTTCGCTCCCGATGAGGTACATGACCGCAGTTCTCAAGAATTGCTGACTCGCACGGTCCGCCGAGCTTGCTGGCAATGCGGCGCGGGAACTCGACGCCGCCGTACTCGTCCTGATCGCCATGGATGACCAGTACGGGGCATCTGATCTCTGCAAGCTGCGAATCCAGTGTCCAGGACTGGAACTGCGGCGACAGCCACACCGCCGTCCATGCACGCAGCACCCAGGAGGCCTTCTCGCCATGCCATCTGGCGATTTTCTGGAATTGTTCGGCATGCGCAAACTTCTCTCTGGTCGCCCGGATGGCCTCCAGCGTGCGCGGCTCAACGAAGGCTTGCGCCGACAAGCTGACGACCGCTTCGCAATGGGCGCCGTGCAAGGCCGCAATCGTCAGCGCCATGGCGCCGCCCACACTGTGTCCCAGCAGCACCAGCTGCTCGCTTCCCAGGGCTTTCAGTATGGCGGGGAACTGCGCTTCGGCCTCTTCTGCGATGAATTGCATAGAGGGTAGTTCGATTCGTGCGGTCGATTTACCGAATCCGAGCCTGTCATACGCGACTACCGGACGCCCGGTCGCAACCGCCAGCTGCGACGGGAAATCACGCCACATATTGACGCAGCCGAGCGAGTCATGCAGCAGGAGGATCGGAGCGCCAGAACTGCGCTCTGCGAACCAACGGCGGACAAAGACCCGTCCCCCGGGAACCCCCAGGAACGAATCTCGTATCTCCAACCCCGCCAACTGGTCAGTTCGTCAGGCCACCGGAAATCCGCGATCCCGCATCAATGCGCGCGTGTCCACATCGCGCCCGCGGAAGTTGCGGAACGCCACATCCGGCGGCACCGTGTTGCCGACGCGGAAGATGCTGTCGCGGAAGCGATCGCAGGTCTTGCGATCGTACATGCTGCCGGCCTCGGTGAAGGCTTCGACGGCATCGGCCGACATCGTATCGGCCCACACGTAGACGTAATAGCCAGCCGAGTATCCGTCGCCGGAGAAGATGTGCCCGAAGGCCGGCGGGCGATGGCGCATGACGATTTCCTTCGGCATGTCGATCTCCGCCATGGTGGTGCGCTCGAACTCGCCGGCATCGATGTCCTTGTCGGTGGACGCTGCCAGGTGGATCTTCATGTCGTAGATGGCCGAGGCCATGTACTCGGTGGTGATGAATCCCTGGTTGAAAGTGTGGGCCTTGCGGATCTTGTCGGCGAGCGCGGCCGGCATGGGCTTGCCGGTCTGGTGGTGCAGCGCAAAGCGGCTCAGCACTTCCGTGGTCGGCAGCCAGCGTTCGTTAACCTGGCTCGGGAACTCGACGAAATCGCGCTTCACGTTGGTGCCCGCGAGCGTCGGGTAGGCGACGTTCGATTGCAGGCCATGCAGCGCGTGGCCGAACTCGTGGAACATCGTCACGGCATCGTCCCAGGAAATAAGCACCGGCTCGCCGGGCTTGGTCTTCACGAAGTTGGCATTGTTGGAGACGATGGGCGTGACTTCCCCATGGAAGCGCTCCTGCGTGCGGTATTCATTCATCCACGCGCCGGAATTCTTGCCGTCGCGCGCATAGGGGTCGAAATACCACAGGCCGACGCGCTTGCCGTCGCGCGAAACCTCGTAGACAGTGATGTCCGGCTGCGCGAACGGCAGTCCTTCAACCTTGCTGAAGTGCAGGCCATAGACTGCGCCCGCGGCCCAGAACATGCCCTCGCGGATCTTGTCGAGCTGCAGGTACTGTTTCACTTCGTTGTTGTCGAGGTCGTACTGCTGCTTGCGCAGCTTCTCGGCGTAAAAGCGATAGTCCCAGGCCTCGAGCTTGAAAGTGGCGCCTTCCTGGTCGGCGATCTTCTGCATCGCCGCGACATCTTCACGCACGCGACCGATCGACGCCTTCCAGACCTTCATCATCAGGTTCATGGCGTTGTCGGGTGTGCGGGCCATGTTGTCATCGAGGATCCAATGGGCATGGGTCGGGTAGCCCAGTAGCTTCGCGCGCTCGGCGCGCAGCTTCAGGATCGTGGCGATCACCGGCTTGTTGTTGTGCGCGTCGTCCATTTCACCGCGCCGCGTCCACATCCTGAACACCTTGTCGCGCAGGTCGCGACGCGTGGAATAGGTGAGGAACGGCTCGGCCGAAGAGCGCGTATTGGCGATCAACCAGCTGGTGGGTTTGCCGCGGGCAGTCGCCACGGATCGAGCCGCACCGATCAGGCTCTCCGATAGTCCGGCGAGGTCGGCTTCGCTGCCGAGCTCGATGGTGTAGGTCTCCTCGTCGTGCAGCTGGTTCTGGCTGAAGGCGGTGAAGGCCCTCGCCAGCTCCTGGTTGATCGCTGCCAGACGCTTCTTGCCAGCCGCGTCCAGGGCGGCGCCCTGACGCGCGAAGTAGGTGTATTGCACGTCGGACAAGCGCTGCTGTTCGGTAGTCAGCCCGGCGCTCGTGCGCGTGTCGTAGACTGCCTTGACGCGCTTGAACAGCGCTTCGTTCTGCACCAACTCATCGCCGAACGCCGCAAACACCGGGTTCATCTCGGCTTCAACCTTCTGCATGGCCTGATCGTTCAGGGTCGAGGTCCAGATATTGAACAGCCGCGAGACGCGCGTGAGCGGCCGGCCCGATTCTTCGAGCGCGGCCAGGGTGTTCTCGAAAGTAGGCGGAGCCTTGCTGCTGGCAATCGCCTTGATCTCGGCGCGCTGCAGATCCATGCCCTTCAGGATGGCGGGCTTCATCGCAGCCACGGTCACCTTGTTGAATGGCGGGTAGCCGCCATGGGGCCCCGTCCAGTCATCGAGCATCGGTCCCAGGGAAGCCGCCGCCAGTGCATCCGACCACTCAGCCATGCCGGTAGCCGCCGTCAGTGCCGCCAGCGCGGCCGAGCCTGTCATGAAGGTTCTGCGTTCCATGGATTTCCCCCGTATTCATTGTGTTGGCCTGTGTGCCTATGATCGAAGTGTAGGCGAGCCGCGAAGTGCCGCCTAGTGTAGTGTTTGCCATTCAATATTCTTCACAATGGCCGGGGGGCATGCACTATGAACGATTCCGACGCTGCGGCGGGTGTGCTGCGCAAAGCGCTGGCGCTGGGTCTGCTGGGATTCGCGGCCGGCACCGCCGGCATCGCGGGTGCCGCGGGTGTCGAAGCGCCCGCCGCCGCTGCGCCCGCGAGCCAGTGGCTGCGCTGCGGCCAGCTCTGGGATGGTCGCGGCGGGTCGCTGCGTGGGCCGGTGCTGGTGGAGATTCGCGGCGATCGTATCGGCGAAGTGCGCTCGGCCGACGCCGCGCCACCGCCGGGGCCCGTGACCGACCTATCCGAGCTGACCTGCCTGCCGGGTCTCATCGACAGTCATACCCATGTGCTGCTGCAGGGCGATATCACGGCTGATGACTATGACGCGCAGCTGCTGAAACAGTCGCCCGAGTACCGCACGATCCTGGCCACCGTAAACGCGCGGCGCATGCTCTCGTGGGGATTCACGACCATCCGCGATCTCGAGACGGAAGGTGCCGGCTACGCCGATGTCGATGTGCGCGATGCGATCCAGCGCGGCGTGATTCCCGGGCCGCGCATGCAGGTTGCCGGCCGCTCGATGGATGTCACCGGTGCGTATCCGCTGCTGGGCTATGCGCCCGCGGTCATCGTGCCCAAGGGTGTGCAGGAAGTTGACGGTGCCGATGGCGGGCGCCGCGCGGTGCGCGAGCAGCTCTCGCACGGCGTCGACTGGATCAAGGTGTACTCCGATCGCAGCTATCGGCTCGCCGGCAATGGTGTGCTTGACGACATCCCGACCTTCACGCCGGATGAGCTCAAGGCGATTGTCGACGAGGCGCATCGCCAGCGGCACCATGTCGCCTCGCATGCGATGGCGTTGCATGGCGTGCACAACTCGGTCGAGGCCGGTGTGGACAGCATCGAACACGGCAACTACATCGCCGACGAAGACTTGCACACCATGGTGCAGAAAGGCATCTACTACGTGCCGACGATTTTTGTAGGGGAATACGTGGCTGAGGGCCGCGCCAAGGCTGGCGCCCCTGTGTGGCTCGACATGGTGGCCATCCACGAGAACACGTTTCGCCGCGCGCTCAAGGCCGGTGTCAAAATTGCCTTCGGCACCGATATCGGGGGCTTCGACTGGCACATCAATCCGGCACGGGAATTTGCCGGCATGGTCAAGTTCGGCATGACCCCCGAGCAGGCGCTGCGCTCGGCGACGGTGGCAGGCGCCGAGCTGCTGGGGTGGAGCGATCGCATCGGCACCGTGGAAGCCGGCAAGTTGGCCGACCTGGTCGCGGTGCGGGGTAATCCGCTCGCCGATGTCACGGTGCTCGAGCAGGTTCGCTTCGTGATGAAGGGCGGGGTGGCGTATCCGATCAACAATTAGCGTTTGGTCGAGTCCGGCTTTGTGTGACCTGGCGGGCGGATGCGACCCAATACACCGGAGACAACCATGATGGTTCGTTACTTGCGTCGGATCAAAATGGCCATCGGATTGTTGGCTTTCGCATCGCTCGTTGAAGCGCAGGAGATTTCCACGCTCCCGGCTGGAGCGCATGTTCACGGCGTGAGAGCCAAGGCGGAGGAGGCGTATGCCGCGGCCAAGTCATGCTGTCAAGGCATGGCTGAATTCAAATATGAGACGCTGGGCGACAAGGCTTCAATCGTGACTCATATCGACCAGACGAAGCAGGCCTATGATTTTCAGACGGGAAAGAGTTTCTTCCTGGCGTTCAAACTCCCTGCGCTGAGCCACGACGTTGCGATAACAATCAAGAGCTATTTCGCGAGCCATGTCTTCGTTCCGAATTTCCTGTTTCTCGATAACGACTTCAAGGAGATCCGAAGACTCGGCATTCCAGATGCTCACTTTGTAGCGGCCGGCTGGGTTGAGCGAGGACACTACGAATTGAGTACCAAGCTGGCGCCCGAGGATCCAGCGCGCTACTTGATCATTCTGACGACTGAGAAGGATCTGCAAGGTGCCGTGGATGCTGGCCCCGGGCACCAGACTTTTGCCGCTGGAGGCGTCTTCGTCGCCATCGGCACAGGGGACGTCATCAACGCGCACGGCCCGACTGGGAAGATCAGCCTGGAAGTTGCCGCAGCGAAACAATAAGGCATCGGTAGTACCACGCTTTGAACTCATCAACAGCCACGCCAGAGATCGAACGAACCGCGCGGGATCGCGCTTTCCTCGGCCATCCCAAGGGGCTGGCCTATCTCTCCGTCGTCGAAGGCTGCGAGCGCTTTTCGTACTACTCCATGCAGACGCTGCTTGTGCTCTACATGGTGAACTATGTGCTGTTGCCGGAGAATTTTGCCAACGCGATCGGCCTCGGCTGGATGCAGCAGCACCGCTATGGCGGGCTCTCCGGTCAACCCTTGTGGTCGGCGATTTTTGGCGACTACACTTCGCTGGTCTATCTCACGCCACTGCTGGGCGGCCTGATCGCCGATCGCTGGCTGGGGCGGCGCACGACGCTGATCCTGGGTGCCGTGGTCATGGCGCTCGGGCATTTTCTGATGGCCTTCGAGGCCGCTTTCCTGTTCGCGCTGCTGACATTGATAGTCGGGGTGGGCCTGTTCAAGGGCAACATCGCTACACAGGTGGGCGAGCTCTACTCGGAGGGCGACCTGCGCCGGGCGATGGCGTTCCAGATTTTCTACATCGCGATCAATGTCAGCGTGATCGCTGCGCCGCTGGTCTCTGGCACGCTGGGCGAGAAGGTCGGTTGGCATTGGGGTTTCGGCGCCGCCGGCGTGGTCATGGTCGTGGGACTTCTGATCTATCTCGCTGGCCAACGTTGGCTACCGCCGGACAACCGCCTGGCCAGGCGGACGGCCAAACGGGAGGCGAAGGCGCCGCGCGAGCGTATGAGCGCGCGCGACTGGCAATGCTTCGGCGCGCTCGCGGTGCTAGTGCCGGTACTGGCCGTCGCACTGCTCACCAACCAGGAGATCTTTAACGCTTATCTCGCCTGGGCGGATCAGCACTTCCAGCTGACCTTTTTCGGCACGACTTTGCCCACAAGCTGGATGATCACGCTGGATGCAGTATTGAGTTTTTCGATGCTGGTCACGGTCGCCTGGTTCTGGAACATGATCGGCAGGCGCACCAGCCGTGAACCGGACGAGCTCGGTAAGATGATCATCGGCAGCTTCTTCAGCGTCGCCGGCGGCCTGTGCCTGGTCATTGCAGCCGCGAGCCAGGGATCGGGCAAGATCGGCCTGTTCTGGCCGGTGATGTTTCATCTGGTCAACAGCATCGGGTTCGCCCACATCCTGCCGGTGAGTCTCGCGTTGTTCAGCCGCTATGCCCCCAAGGCGATCACCGGCTTCGTCATCGGCGTGTACTACCTGGGGTTCTTTGCAGCGAACAAGCTCGTCGGCGTGGTCGGCGGCTGGTACAGCTCCATGGCGACGACTCAATTCTGGCTGATCCACGTGGGCGCGGTAGCGCTGGGGCTGGTGGCCTTCACCGCCTTCAAGTACCTGGTGGCACCCAGGTTGACGCAGCAGTCGCCCGCATGAGCGGCGATACCAATCGGCGCGCGCATTCGGGATTGCGCGTGCTGGAATTGGCGCGGATTCTCGCGGGCCCCTGGGCGGGCCAGACGCTGGCTGATCTTGGCGCCGAAGTCATCAAGGTGGAGTCGCCCACGGGTGACGACACGCGTCGGTGGGGCCCGCCATTCATCGAGCGCGCGGACGGCAGTCGCGACGCCGCGTATTTCCACTCCTGCAATCGCGGCAAGCGGTCCGTGGTTGCGGACTTCAAGGTACCGCGCGATCTGGAACTGGTGCATCGCCTTGCTGCCAAGGCGGATGTAGTCATCGAGAATTTCATTCCAGGCTCATTGGGCAAGTTTGGCCTGGACTATGCAAGCATCGCCCGACTCAATCCGCGCGTGGTCTACTGCTCGATCTCGGGATTCGGTCAATCGGGCCCCTATGCATCGCGCCCCGGCTATGACGCGATGATCCAGGGCATGGGCGGCATCATGGATCTCACCGGTGAGCCTGATGGGCCACCGCAAAAGATTGGTGTTGCGTTAGCCGACATCATGACCGGCGTTTACGGCGTGGTGGCGATCCAGGCCGCACTGGCCTATCGGGACCGCGCGGGCCTCGGTCAGCACATCGACATGGCCCTGCTGGATGTGATGGTCGGTACCCTGGCGAATCAAGCCTTGAACTACTTCGCGTCAGGTCAGGTGCCAACCCGCTTGGGCAATGCGCACCCGAATATCGTGCCCTATCAGTCATTCGCGGTACGCGATGGTCACGTGATGATTGCGGTGGGCTCAGACCGGCAGTTCGAGCGTTTCTGCCAGGCCATCAACCGGCCCGAGCTTGGCAGCGACGCCCGCTTTGCGGACAACCCGGGGCGTGTGGCGCACCGTGAGCTGCTCGTCGGGGAGGTGTCGGCGACCTTGGCTCAATTGTCGCGGGATGAGCTGCTGTCCCGGTTGACCGCAGTCGGTGTGCCCTCTGGGCCGATCAACACACTGGCCGGGGTATTTGCAGATGAGCAGGTACAGCATCGGCAGATGCGCATCAGCATGTCATCCGGCAACGATACCGGGCAGGCAATTGATGGACTGCGCACACCGATCGCCATGTCGGAGTGCAGTCTGGAGCTGGGAAGGGCTGCGCCGCGCTTGGGTGAACATACCGAGGTTGTCGCGCGCGAACTGGGCTTGTGACTCGCGCCGCATGAACTGAATCATCCGACCGCAGTCGGCGTGCGCCGGATTCAGGCCGTCTGGCTCAAGGCAAAATCCAGCGCCGCACACACGCAGACCGCTTGCGCCTCCGTGCATAGATCGGGCGTCGTGCCCGGGCTGTCGGGATAGACTTCGGTTGTTGTCCGGTATCGTGCCTGCGTCATGCCTGCGCACAATCCCAGCTTCCTGATCGGGTACGCAATCAGTCCTGGCGCGAGCAGCGGCGAGCCGATGATGTTGCCTTTGGCATCGGCCGGTGCAATGTGGGTGACTTTGGCTATGGCCGCAATCATCGCCTGCTGGAATGCGACCTGTGGATCCTCGAGATCGGCAACCAGATAAAAGCCGTCCGGGATTTCTGTCAGTTGTTGCGGCACGCCATCGCGCGCTGCGAGCGCCGGGCGAAACTCTGATTCGTCCGTATCCGTGGTCTCGTGCAGGTCGACATGCACGAGCACGCGATCCCGAACAGGCGCGAGCAGGCGCATGAGCTCCGTCGCCTCCTGCGCCCGGCCTTGCTCCCTGAAGGATCGATTGGGGTCAACGGCGTGCGGATTCCAGCGACTGATCACTTCATAGGCCCAGGGACTAACGCAGGGCGCCACGATGAGGTTGCAGCGGCCTGCATAGGCGGCGGCGTGCTGATCCAGGAATCGTAGAGCCCCGTGCACGCCACTCGTCTCGTAGCCGTGAACGCCACCAGTCACCAGCGCGATCGGCAGGGCGTCATTCCAGGGCCGGGTTCGCAGGGCCAGCAGGGGATATCGCGCGGGGTCGTGATCGAGGTGGCCGTACTGCACGAGCTCGAAACGATTGCTCAAGGCTTGCACCGCATTGCGCACGTCCACTTCGTAGCTGCGCTGCACGGTTTGACGCGAACGCCAGGCTGCAATTTCCGCAGATCCCCAGGGCTTGCCTGGTGTACCAATGGGATAGGGCGCGTCGGTCGTCATCGGCTGTCAGTCCTTCCGGTTTCGTTTGAACTCAAGGGCGTTCATTGTACGTCCGGAAGATCTCGCGCCGGGAGCCAGTTGGGCCCCCGGCGCGATGTCAGTTGCATTCACTTCGGCGTGAGTGTTACCGGCACTTCAACCACGCTGTCGACCGGCAGCTTGTTCAGCTTCGCCGCTGCGCGAATAGCGGACTCGCTCGGACCTTCTAGATGCAGTAGGTCTTGGTCTTGTCGGCATTCGCATAGGATTGGAGCCAGTGAACTCCAACCGTGGCGTTGTTGGCGTTCACTTTGGCCTTGGTCTCGGCATCGAGGCCCGCGAGCGCGCCGGCCGGAAAGGTCCGCTCGATCAGGAAACGATGCATGGAGGCCTTGCGGGCCGCGGTCATGTGGGTGGTCGGTACCTGCGCGACAGCGGCAGCCATCACGGAAAGCAGTGCGATCGACATCATCAGTCTCTTCATTGGAGTCTCCCTTGCCCGGTTGTGGATCAATTATTGGCAGTCGTCGGATCGATCATCGACGGGATCGCCGTGATCTTCGTGAAAGGAATGCCGCTGAGCTCCGAATGCTTGCGGATGCTCGCTTCGCTGTCGGCGAGGTAAATGCAGAGAGTCTTGTCGCCCGCGACGTAGCTGTGCTGCCACTGCACGCCGGCGCCGATCTTCGCGATGGCCTGGTTCGAGGTGCGTGCCGCACCGCAGAGTTCGACGGTAGACATGCCGCCGATGCCCGCGATGTCCCTCTCGATCATGTAGCGCTTCAAGGTGTTCATGTTCCGTGACTCCCGGGAAATGTGATTCGACGGTGGGAATTATCCGCAGCGCCGGAACAGCGACAAGCTATAAGTTCTTGATGTCACTAAAGATAATCTTTAGTATGGCGGGATGGACGGCCCAACCCATCTGCGTGCCTTGCAGGCGCTGGAACTTGCCTTGCGCACTGGTTCACTGAAGGCAGCGGCCGAGCGCATGGCCATCACGCCGGCTGCTGCCGGTCAGCGGATCAAGTCGCTCGAGGAATTCCTCGGCATCCAGCTGCTGTTGCGCGGGCGTTCAGGTCTGCAGCCCTCGCCGGCACTGGCGCACGCCATACCGCACCTGGAGAGCGCGTTTCGCGAACTGGGCGTCTTCACTGAAATGCTGGATATGCAGCGCGGGCAGGAACTGCATATCGCCGCAGCGCCGGACTTCGCTGATCTGTGGCTGCAGCAACGCCTGCCACAATTCCTGGCAGCGTATCCAAATCTGCGCATCAACATCAACGGGGAGGGGACGGCACCGAAGCGTGTCGGGCGCATCGACTGCGAGATCAGCTTCGGTCCGGCGAATGCACCGCAGCGCGAAGAGCGCAGCCTCGATACGCTATTCCGCGATTTCGTGCTGCCCATCAGTTCGCCGGAGATGGACGCGCGCGTTGCCAGACGTCGGGTGCGTCACCGGCTAGAGGGCTGTGCGCTGTTTCACGTCGACTTCTACAAGGATGACCCCCAGGTGCCGAGGTGGCCGCAGTGGGTCAAGGCCCAGCGGCACAAACGCACGGCACCGGAGCGCGGTATCCGCTTTACCCGCATCGCCCAGGCCATCGAGACGGTGGCCGACGGAGCGGGCTACGCACTGTGCGGAATAGCGCTCGCCCGCCCACCGCTTGAGTCTGGTGCGCTGTCGCTGCCATTTCCGCTTGCCACCGGTCGCTGGAGCTCGCACGCCTTCCATATGCGTGTCGCGACCAACGCGCTGGTGCGGCCACACGTGCGCCAATTCCGGCATTGGTTGCTGGAGGAAGCGAGAGACACCGAGCGCTGGTTGGACGATAGAGTGGCACGAGAAACACGCGCTACTGCCCGTCGATGATATGAGCCAGTTGTGCGCGCGCCGCTTCCCAGTCGTCGGGATTGCTGCTCCAGCTGGCGCCTTCATAGGTGTAGGAACAGTCTTCCTTGGTCGAGTAGCACTGCACTTCCCACATCACGCGCGGCACGATCTTCTGCACGATGGCATCGACGGCGGCCGGGTCGATGGCGTGGGCCAGCGTCAGGTAGTCGACGTCCTGCACGCCACGCCGCCAGTGCTTGAGCCGCAAGCTCACGATCGGTCCTGGCAGGCCGTAGGAATTTGACGGGAACAGTACGTCGGTGCCGGGATAGAACAGCACGCCGTTGCCATTGCTCATGGAGCCGCCGATCAGGCCGTAGCTGTGGCTGTTGTGCATGTGCTCGGCGTTGGGGCCGAAGGTCTCGGCGCTGGAAAACACATCGTATTTGCCGCGCCCCTGCTGGTAGTCATCGAAGTAAGTGCCTTCCCAGATGAAGTAGCGCGCCAGGCGTTTCTTGTACTGGCCCCAGGGCGCCTCACGCATCGCCACGCCGTCGTCTTCCGTGGCCATCGAGCCGACACCGGGCCGGGCGCCGTTGTAGTAGTACGGCTTGCGGGTTGGCGACTGTGCCAGCAGGGCGTCAATGGCGGCCTGATCCACGGCGCTGGTGCCATTCTGGTTGTGCGAGTTGCCACCACTCATTTCCCAGGTCGAAGTCGGAAAGCTCAGCGCCGACGGCGCATCGATCAAGCCCACGGTCGCCAGGGTCTGCAGATGCCGGCCGGCGCCGCTGATCGCCTGCCACCACTCGAGCTGCGTTGTCAGCGTGGGCTTCGAATCCTTGCAATAGATCTCATCGCACAAGTACACGAAGCGTTCCACGCCTGGCGCATTCTTCTCGAACCACGTTGCCCAGTTGTTGAATCGGCTGGTGAAGACATCCTGTGTGGTGTCGTGCGTCAGGCCACCGTAGGTGCCGATCGAGAACACGTCCTGCGCTGTGCCCATGCCCGGGCCGGCGTAGCCGGAGGCGGCGCTGAAGCCCGAGCCATCGAGATAGGGCAGCCAGTTCGCATCCGGCTTGCCAGCACTCCATTCAGTATCAAAGTTGTCGCCGATGACGGCAATCTTGTGCCGGTGCGCAACCCGCAACTCGTTGCGGTAGGCCGCGAGTGCTGCTTGCCTCGAGCCGAAGCGCGAATCCAGGTCCTGGACCGAGGCAAACAGCATGGTGTGCGAGGCTGGCGCATCCGGGAGCGTGAAGTTCCTGACCGACAACGAAACCGGCACATTGCGAGTGGCCACGCCGTGCTCGTAAATGGTGACCGTGCCGGTGTATGTGCCGGGCGGTGCAGCCTTGGGTATGTAGATATCGGCCCAGATCGACTGGTTTGCACCTGAGGCAACATTGAACTTCGCGGTCAGTTCGAGAGGTACGGCGATGTCAGGTACGTAGCGGTTGGCGATGGGGCGCTCCGCGAAGCTGCAATCCGTGCCCGTCGGCTGCTTGTGCGGATCGGGTTGCATCATGCCGGGGCAGCGTGCGCGCTGCGGTAGCGCGGCGTCGCCCCAGCCTGCCAATGAGCCAAATCCGAAATAGCTGATGCCCTTGATCTGCAGGTAGCGCACGTAGAACAACTCGATCTCGGTGCTGCTCCAGTCATACATGTTGGCGGCCGTGCGCGGTGCGTAGCGCAACGCTGCGCCACCGGGGCCGATGAGATTACTGATGCTGACGCTCACCTCATTGACGCCAGCCTTCGCAGCCTCGAGCACCAGGTTGAAATTGATGACTTCATTGCGCGCACCGAGCAGCTTGATGGTGCTGCCATCCCAAAGACCATTGCGTACGTCCTTGCCCGTCGAGGAGCGCAGCTCGTCGCGGGTGACCTTGTCGCCACCATCGTTCGCCCACACGGCGCTGAGCGCGCTGTTGTCGCTGGTTGTCGGCGGCGTGGATGCGGGTGTCGGCGCGGAAGGCGTGACAAGCGGAGTGCCATTGCTACTGCCGCTGGCCAGCGCAGAGCCGCTGGACTTGGTTCCATTGCCGCCGCACCCAGCGGCCAATAGCAGTGCAATGGAACAAGCGATGCTGCCGGTCAAACGCAGGAAGTTGTTCATGAATTGCCGTCGCTCGCTCTTGGGTTGAGCCGCATTTGACGGCACTCGCGCGTGGCGCGCCAACCGTCGCCGATCTCAGACTGCGCGCGCGTGGTTTTGGCTCTTTTGTCGCCAAACGGTTACGACTGCAGTAGCGGTGTGACCGGGAGAGGAGGAGACTCGACGTGCGCAAACGGAGTGCAGGAAGCAGCGTCCGCGAGGGTTGAATCTGAATCGCGCATAGCGGCTGTTGGAATTTCGGTATTGGGAAAACGGGAGTACGGAATGAGGCACGCAATGTCATGGTGCGTAGTTTTTGTCGCCGGTGTGCTGGCCGGAGCAGTTGCGGGCGAAGTCGTGCATGCGAAGGCGCCGCCATACCTGACAACGCAGATCCTCAAGACGGATTTGAACAACCTGCCCGGCCAGGAGATGTTGGTATTCGAGTCAACCTGGCAGCCCGGTTTTCGGTTGCCGCTGCACATGCATCCGAACGGGCACGAGGTCACATACGTCATCGAAGGTGAGCAGACGTTTTACGTCGAAGGTGTCGGAACCAAAGTGGTTAAAGCGGGTGAGGCGATCTACACGCCTCCCAACACCCCGCACTACGGTAGCAACTTGACGGGCAAGCCAACCAGGACTGTAGTGATCAGGATCAAGGACATCGGCAAACCCATCATGGTTGAGGTGAAGCAGTAGGCGTTATCTCAAAGGCATCACATGTACTTGTCCACGAAGTCGAGATTACATGTGTTGGTGGCGTGCGCGGCGCTGCTGGCATGCCAGGTGACGCACTCCGCGAGCAAGCCGACCCACAATGCTGCTGCGGCACTGCAATCCACCGCGGCGGGACGTGCGATAGTCGGTTGGTTGGCTGCATTCGATACCGGCAATGCCGATGCATTGGCATTATTCGACAAAGCCTACGCGAATTGGATTCCGGGCGACTGGGCCGCGTGGAATCAACAGCACACAGGTGGGTTGGAGCTGGTGCGCGTCAAAGCACTGCATCGGGATTCGGGCATCGTGCGTGTCAGGGCGCGAGCCGTGACCGAGACTTACCTGTTGCAGGTCGAGACAGGCGCTGCCGATGCCACACACATTTCCGAATTGGCGCTGTATCCATACCCTGCAGGCAAACCATTCAGTGAGCTGAGACTGAATAGGAGCAACGCCCACTGCCTGGTTGATCTGACGGCGGCATCGCTCGTCGCCAACTATGTCTTCCCGGATCGGGGGCGATCCATTGCTCAAACACTGGGCGCCGCGGAGCGTCACGGCAAGTATCGCGGCATCGCCGACGGCGAGGCATTTGCGAAGCGTGTGACCTCGGATCTGCAGCAGATGAGCCAGGACAGGCACCTGAGACTGCGGTTCGACCTGATAGCCAGGTCCAGCCGCGCGCCGCTTGTCGATGCGGGAGCGGATCGCGATGCCGTGCTGTCACGACACTGCGGCATTCAGCCGCCACAGCATTTGCCCGGGTCCATCGATGTATTGAAAGTGGGTGAATTTGCCGAGCCGGCCATCTGCGCGTCATTCGTCAGCGAGACCCTGCAGTCCGTGGCCGACGGCAGCGCGCTGATTCTCGATCTGCGCGACAACCATGGCGGCCGGCCAGACATGGTTGCCACGCTGGCGAGCTACTTCTTCGCTGTACCAACGCACCTGAACGATATCTATGATCGCGAGACCGATCACACGCGAGAGTTCTGGACCAGCGTCGCTGTGCCGGGAAAGAAGTTCGTTGGAAAGCCGCTGTTCATATTGACGTCCAGGGAGACGTTTTCTGCGGCGGAAGATTTCAGCTACGCGTTGAAGAACCTGAAGCGCGCCACGCTGGTGGGAGAAATAACTGGCGGCGGTGCGCATCCCATCAAGCCGCTGCCGCTGGATGAACATTTCACCCTCATCATGCCGGTGTCGCGATCCGTGAGTCCGGTCACAGGCACTGACTGGGAGGGTGTGGGTGTAGCTCCGGACGTCCAGGTGCCCCAGGAGCAGGCGCTGGACAAGGCTGTCGAACTGGCGCGCGCTGCCCGATCCAGTCTGTAACACCGCGCCGGCTCGCGGCATCCAACTCCCTGTAACGCCGTTTTACCGCCGCCCGCAGGAGCGGTGGGTGGCGGCTGCCCATCAAATCTACTCACAGGAGACATAGCATCATGATCAAGACAACACTTGTAGGCGGCGCCTTGGCGGCGTTCCTCACGCTCACGCCGGCTGCACAAGCCGCCGGGCCCACCGATCCGCAGATTGCTGCCATCGTAGTCACGGCCAATCAAGTCGACATCGATGCGGGCAAGTTTGCCGCCAGGAAGACCAGAACCAAGGGCGTGGCCGAATTCGCGCAGCTCATGGTCGCCGACCACACTGGCGTGAATGCCGCCGCCGTCGCGTTGGTCACTCGCCTGCATGTCACGCCGGAATCGAACGCTACCAGCGACAGCCTGAAGAAGGGTGGCGATGAGAATCTGGCTGTGCTGCGTGGCCTCAAGGGCAAGGCCTTCGACAAGGCCTATGTCGACCACGAGGTGGCCTATCATCAGTCAGTGCTCGATGCCGTCGATCAGACGCTGATCCCCAGCGCACAGAACGCTGATCTGAAGGCCTTGTTGCAAAAGTACCGGCCGGCCTTCGCCGCGCATCTGGAGCATGCTAAACAGTTGCAGATGACTCTTGGTCATTAGGCTGTAGCGGCATGGCGCGCTTGCTGAGTTCGATCGTGGTAATCGGATCGGCGCTGGGATTCTGGGGCGGCGCCGTTGCGGTGCCGCCCACCACGAGCCCCACGCACACGATCAGCATCGATGGGGTCCGTTTCGAGCCCGCAGAGATTCACGTACAGGCTGGCGAGCGCATTGTCTGGGTGAACAAGGACCCGTTCGCACACACGGTGACCGCCACCACCAGGCGCTTCGATTCAAAGGCGCTGGCAGCAGGTGCGCACTGGTCGTATGTGGCGCGCCATCGCGGACGTTACGAATATATCTGTACACTGCACCCGACGATGAAGGGCACGATCGTAGTGGAGTAAGCCAATGAACCTGCAAGTCCGGGCAGATCAGAGCCCGATTCCAGCCGGGGAGGACGAAGCCGCGCTGATCCAGCGCGCGGTGGCGGGCGAACTGGCGGCCTTCGAGCTCATCATGCGCCGCCACAACCGTCGTCTCTACCGGCTTGCCCGCGCCACTCTGGGTGATGCGGCCGAGGCCAAGGATGTCCTGCAGGATGCCTACCTGTCTGTGTATCGCGCGTTACCGCAGTTTCGAGGCGAGGCATTGCTCGGCACCTGGCTGTCGCGCATCGTCCTGAACGAGTGTTTCGCGCGTCAGCGTCGCAGCCTGCGACGCAGCAGCGTGGTATCCATCATGAGTATCGAGAGTCAATTGAAATCCGCGCTGGATGTTGCCGACCCGCGGGAGGCACCCGACATGGTCTTGTCGCGCGCCCAGATGCGCGAGCTCCTTGAGCGGCATGTCGGTGAGCTACCCGACAGCCTGCGACTCGTGTTCGTGTTGCGCTCGGTGGAGGAGCTTAGCGTCGAGGACACCAGCCGTACACTCGAGATCAGCGAGGAAGCGGTGCGCACACGGCATTTTCGCGCCAAAGCCTTGCTACGCGAGCGCCTGGCGCGCGCCATCGATCTGGCCGAGGGCGATATCTATGACTTCGGTGGTTGCGACTGCGATGCCATGGTGGCGGCGGTGCTTGCGCGGCTGGTCGGGTCGGCGCGCGCGCAATAGCACATGAAGAAGATACGCACGTTCGTTGGTCGCAAGGCAATTGTGCTGGGTATTGCGGCACTGAGCCTGTCGCTGGCGGTGGCCAGGTCGGCCCATGCCGTAACCGCCGAGACGGCGGACATCCTGATCACGGACGGTACTGTCATCACCATGGATCCGGGTCGGCGGGTGCTCGAGCACGGCGCCATCGCGATCGTGGGGAATCGCATCGCCGCCGTCGGTACGACGGATGAGCTGCGCGCGCGCTTCCATGCGCGCCAGGTGATCGACGCGCGCCGTAAAGTGGTGATGCCCGGCCTGATCGACGGCCATGGGCACGCGGGTCACGAACTGTTCAAGTCCCTGGCTGCCGACAACGATGACTGGGACACGATTGTCGAACGTATATACGCGCACGCTTCGACAGCGGAGTTCTGGAAGGCTGACGCCATGCTGGCGGGGCTCGAGCGGCTGAAGTTCGGCGTTACAACGTCGGTGAATCTCTTTGGAGGTGGCGACAACGTCTATCGAGTCGACGATGCAAAGTACGGTGACGCGTATCTCAACGCCGTCCAGACCATTGGACTGCGCTGGATACTTGGGGTTGGCCCGCGTCGTGGGCCCTATCCCAGTAACTACACCGAATGGAACGGGGAGGCGAGCCGTGATATCCAGGTGCCCTTCGACAAACAGATCGAGGTCTCAGAGACACTCATCCGCAAGTGGCATGGCGCGGCCGACGGACGCCTGCAGATGGCGGTGGTGTATCCAACCATCAGCCCGGACGAGAAACTCTCGGGCGCCGCGCTGGATGAAGTGAAGCGCGAGGCGCATGTCGCGCGCGATCTGTCGAAGCGTTACCACACGCTCTTTCTTCAGGATGGCCACACGCGCGGCACGGTGCAGTACGCCAACGATGTGCTCGGTCTGCTGGGTCCTGACGTGATCCTGTCGCACGCGACCGAGCTGACCGATGAGGAAATCAAACTGATCGCGTCGACGGGCACGCGCATTTCCCACAACCCCAGCTCGGTGTTCTCGATGAACGGACGCTGCCCGGTCACTGAGTTGATCGATGCGGGCGCGATCGTGATGCTGGGTTCCGATGGTGTGGCGCCCGATCGCAGCTTCGACATGTTCCGTCACATGTTCCAGGCCACGCGCTATCACCGCTATTATTTCCACGACGCCAAGGTGCTGCCGGCCGGCAAGGTGTTGGAGATGACCACGATCGATGCCGCGAAGGCGCTCGGCATGGAAAAGGAAATCGGCTCCCTCGAGCCGGGCAAGAAGGCCGACATCATCCTGGTGGATTGGTTCAAGCCGCACCTGGTGCCGATGAACATGCCGGTGTATCGCATGGTGTACTACGCCACCGGCGAGGATGTTGCGACCGTCATCGTTGATGGGCGCGTCCTGATGCGCGATCGCCGTGTGTTGACCGCGAACGAAGAGCATGTGCTCAACGCGGCCCAACGGGAATCAGAGCTGGCGATTCGCCGGGCGGGGTTGCCGAACGACCCGACCGCATTGCCAGACGGTTTCTGGGGGAAGACGCGCCTGAGTGACGAGCCGCTGAAGCGACCCTGATAAGAGGCCGGGTGGGTATGAAAGGTCACATCGTGCATCGCTTGGACATCCGTGTGCTCAGCAGGTCAGCAGTTCCTCGAGGAATCCGCCGAACTGCCTGGTCTGGTCGATGAGATGAATTTCCAGGATCCAGTGGCGTACGTTGCCCTTGCTGTCGCGCTGGCGCAGCGGCATGTCGTTGTCATGTTCAATGATCAGGGCGCGCGAGTCGCGCGCCGGGTTTTCGTGCGGGAAGTGACCAATTGGATGGCCGGCAGAGGTTGAACCGAATTCCCAGCCACCAGGCTTCGCCAAGCTGGCAACGTAGTCGTAGAGTTCGCCCGCCGTAAGATGCGGCGTTTTCTGGAAGAGCTCCTTGCCGCTGTTGAACGCGGCACTGAGGTCGCGTACCAGTTGATGTTTGCGCGGATCGTCCCCCAGCACATAGGTTCGGCCGAAATCCGCCTCCCAGGAGTTGAACACCGGACCGAAATCCAGGAACACCACATCGTCGGCGGCGATGCGTCGGTCTGCGGACTCGTCGCCATAACCCAGCATCGTATTCGGCCCGGCGCGCACCACGCGCTGGTGCCAGTGGCGGCGCGCTCCGAACTCGGCGCGGGCCAGCGCGTGAATGTCAGCGCTCACTTCGCTCTCGAATTTGCCGGGCAGGATGAGACCGCGTGCAATGACCGCAGCAAACAGGTCGACAGCTTGTTGTTGGGCCGCAAGCAGTTGCCGCGCAGCAGTGTCCAGGTTGGCTGCGCCCATATCAGCCGCACCTCCCACGCCGGCGCGGCAGCGCATCCACCCTGATAGACTGCCTCTCGTGCCGCATCACCAACAGACGCCCTCCGGCTTTGAGATCTCGCCACTGCGGCCGGCCGAACAGGCGCGCTGGCTGGTGCTGTGGAACGAGTACCAGCAATTCTATACGGTTGAATTGCCTGCTGCCGTAACAGAGGGAACCTGGCGGCGCATGCATGATGGCACGCTGCATGGCCTCGGGGCTCGCGACGCTGCCGGCGAGCTGATGGGCATCGTGCACTACCTGTTCCATGAAGACACCTGGTCGTTGCAACGTGCCTGTTACCTGCAGGATCTGTACGTGGATCCGCGGGCGCGCGGCACGGGCTGTGCGCGTCAGCTGATCGAGGCTGTCGTTGCGGCCGCGCAGCGTGTCAGCACCAACCCGCCGTACTGGCTGACCCATGAGACCAACGCGCGGGCGCGCAAGCTCTATGAGCAGGTGTCACGCAATCACGGCTTCATCCAGTACGTCTACGAGCCGCCCAAGTGAATTCTGCGGATCTCGACATAGATGCCCACTCGCCCGGCGAGATTGCGCGGTCGGTGTTACCGCGTTGCGGCTGGCGAGTGCCAAGGCAGTGTTGCCGGTGGGCGAAGCCTTCGCGCGCGGCGTGTTGTGCAATGTGCTGGTGTGTCTCGCGGTCTGGCTCGCCATGGGTGCGCGCAGCGTCACCGACAAGATCCTGGCGGTGATCTTTCCGGTGACTGCATTCGTGGCGCTCGGCTTCGAGCACTCGATCGCCAACTGGTTCTTCCTGCCCTACGCGATGGGGCTCGATCAGCAGGGCGCCATCCCGGTCAATGCTGCGGGGCTCAATCTGCTGGTCGTGACCGCCGGCAATATTGTCGGCGGCACGCTGCTGGTGGCCGGTGTTTATTGGCTGGCCTACCTGCGTGGCGGGTAGAACGGCAAATAAACGTCGGCCACAAAGCAGCACATTGCATTAGTATTTGCGCCGTGCCCCCGTAGCTCAGTGGATAGAGCGACCGCCTCCTAAGCGGTAGGTCGTCGGTTCAACTCCGGCCGGGGGCGCCATTTGAATGTCAGGCCGAAGGCGTGATACCAAAGGCGCGCCGCAGTGCATTCAGCCTGGCGCGAGTGAACTGCTGTGCAATGCTGGTTTCGGCCATGTAGTCGAAGCCATGTGTTGCGCCAGGCACCACGATCAACTCCGTTGCCACTCCCGCCTGTACCAGTCGCAACGCGTAGTTGACGTCTTCTTCCACGAACAGATCGATCGAACCCACGCCGATGAAAGCAGGCGGCAGTCCGGCGAGTGAGGCGGCGCGCGCTGGTACTGCCGCAGCGGGAACTCCTCGGCCGCCCGCAGGCATCCCAAGGAATGAGCTCCAACCAAACACATTGGCCTCGGCCTTCCATCCGAGCACACCGATGGGCCAGGGCACCGCTCGCGAGCTGGCGGTGCGATCGTCAAGCATGGGATAGGTAAGGCACTGGAACGCGAGCGGCACTTCACCGCGATCACGCGCCAGCAGTGCGAGCAGCGCGGCGTGTCCACCGCCAGCGCTGCCACCCATCACAGCGAGCCGTTTGCTGTCGACACCGAGTTCCTCGGCATGCGCATGCAGCCACTTCAGGCCGGCGTAGTTGTCCTCAGTGGAGCCCTTCCAGGTCGTTTCCGGCGCCAGCCGGTAATCGACGGCGACGATGCAGCAGTCGAGCGCCTTCGCAGTCTGTTGCAGCGCTGGCACTTCCGATTCGGCCGTGCCGAGTATGAATCCGCCGCCATGGGTGCATAGCAGGCCGGGGCGGGACGTTCCGGGTTTTTCATTGAGCACGAACAGCGTGACATCGGGACCGTTTGGTATGGGGATGCGTCGCTGCTTGACGGGAATATCCGGGAGCAGCGGCGCTGGTGCCCACGAATTACGGCGGTGCTCTGCCAGATGCGCAAGGTCGAGCGGCGGGAGCTTGGCAAACATCTCCTCGAAGTTCTTGACCAGTGGTCGCAGTTCGGCGGCCACAGACAAGTAAGGGTCGCCGTGCGGAGTCTGCTTGCCGGGTTTCGCACCCGCATGGGTGGCTGCGTGCACCGCTGCCGACGACAGGAGCGGCAGGGTCGCCGCCGCCATGATGAAATCGCGTCGTGTGGGTTTCATTGCATTGCTACTCCGGTTTGATTTCGCCTGGCGCGCCCGTGAGCCAGATCGCAGTCAGGCGCACGCGCCCGAACTTCCAGCCGCTCGCCGTGCGTGTGTATTCGCAGTCATACCAACCACCAGCCGTCCAGTGGTCCGTGGGTGCGCCGCTGACGTGCACGGCCTGCAGGTAGGAGCGCGAGCTCGCCGTGTCGCCTTCGATGCTGATCTGATGATTCGCGCTGATGTGATGCGTGGCGGCGTAGCGCCCGAGGCTTTTGGGCAGGAGCTCGAGCATATTCGCTTTCTGCAGCACGATCGTGCTGCCAGGCCGCTTCGGGTCGGGCAGTTCGATGCTGCCGCCATCCGCGTAGTTGTCGGCGTAGGCCTGGAAGTCGCGCGTATCGAGTGCACGCGCAAAGGCGTGCAGCAACTCGCTGATCAGGGCGCGATCAGTGAGCCACTGGACCTGCCGTTCGAGCTCGGTACTCATGGAAAAGTGGCGCTGCAATTCAATGTGCGCGCTGCGCTCAGTGCGGCAGCTTGAACACGAACAACACCGGATTGCCCGCCGGCGTATCGATCTCGGGCGTCAACGTTGCGCGCGTCGCCTCCAGCGCGCTGCCGCCGCCGGCCACTACGGCCACGTATTGTTCGCCGTTCACGGTGTAGGTGATCGGGAACGAGGCGGGCGGCGCATTGAGTCGAGTCTCCCACAGGATCGCGCCGCTCTGATCGTCATAGGCGCGAAACTGCCGGTCATGGTTGCCGTTGAACACCAGGCCGCCACCCGTGGCGAGCACGGCACTCGAGGGCGAAGCGCGTTCGCGATCGGTCCACAGTACCTTGCCGGTCTGCAGGTTGATCGCCTGCAGGCGGCCGAATTTGCCATCGGTGTCTGGGCGCACGCGCTGCTCCATGCGCGTATCCACGCCGCCCGCGGCGATGTCGGCAGCGCTGCCAGGCGTGAAGGTGTGGTTCATGCAGGATTCCGCCAGCGGCACATACAGCACGGCGGTGTCGGGATTGATCGCAGTGGCAGGCCAGTTGCGACCCGAAGTGTTGTAGGGGCACACGAGCTTGGTGACGCCTGCTTCAGGCTGCACCGCAGGATTGATGAGCTTGCGGCCAGTGGCCGGTTCGATCTGTTGCACCACATTCTGCAGACCCAGGTCGCGCGAGAACACATATTCGCCGGTGCTGCGATCGACCGCGTCGAACAGCGCGAGCTTGCCGCCGGTGACGACGAGCCTGCGCGCCTGACCATTGATCGTGAGATTCACCAGCGATTGCTCAAAGGCCCAATCGAGATCCCACACATCACGGCCCATGTGCTGGTAGTGCCAGGCGAGGGTGCCGGTATCCGCATTCAGCGCCAGCGTCGAGTCGGTGTAGAGGCCGAGGTTCTCGGGGCGTTCCGTAGCCTCGGGCACCAGCAACGTGGCCGTGGCATAGGTGTTGCCGGTACCGAAGTAGACCAGGTTGAGATCCGGGTCATAGCTGCCCGGCACCCACACGCCCGCGCCGTAGCGTTCGTTCAGCGGATGGCCATTCCAGCTGTCACTGCCGGGCTCGCCGGGTTGTGCAATGGTGTTGAAGCGCCAGACTTCCTTGCCACTCTGTGCATCGAGCGCCACCACATACGCGCCGCCCTTGCCGCGCGTCACGCCGAGCGATACGCCGAGCGATACGCCGAGAATCACCTTGCCGTGCGCGACGATCGGGCCGCCATCGAGCCGGAACGGAGAGCCATCGGCATCGCCACTGTGTGCTCCCTGCTCGGTCGTGATGATGGCGTGATCCCAGAGCAGTTTGCCGCTCTTGCCCTCGAGTGCCACCAGGTGGCCATCGGCGGTCGGCGCGTAGAGAGTATCGCCGAGCATCGCCAGGCTCTTGGCGCGGGCACTGCGTCCGCCATCGGCCTCATCGGGCAGCAGGCGCTGGTATTGCCACAGCAGTTCGCCGCTGGCAGCGTTCAGCGCCTGCACCGCGGCGCCACTGGCGATGTACAGCACGCCATCGTGCACCAGCGGCGTGATTTCATTGACGCTCGGCGGCAGTGACCAGCTCCAGGCAGTGCCGAGTTTCGCTACATTCTTCTTGTTGATCTGCGCGAGCGGACTGAAACCGAGCCCATCGTAAGTGCGACGCCAGTGCAGCCAGTCGCCGGCGGGCGGATTGCGCAGCAACTCCTCGCTTACCCTCGACATGCCAGTCAGCAGTTTCGTGCGGGCGGCTACCGCCGCGTCGTAGGTCGCATCGTGTGCGATGGAAGCAGAGCACAGCCGCGCGTTGCGCTCGGCAATGGCGGCGCGCCCGGCCTCGGCGGCACCACCGCCGGCTGCGGCGTCACCGATACCTCCCGTGACGTGGCGGATGTAGATCTCGATATCCGCGTATTCCTGCGTACGCAGCGAACCCGGTCCCGCCGGCGGCATCTTGGTCGCAATGTATTGCAGCAGCGCGTCACTCGGCTGGCTCTGCCAGTGAGCGTTGAACTTTTCACCCTTGAGCGGCGGCCCGAACTCGCCACCTTCCAGCGTATCGGCATGGCATTGCACGCAGTTGTGCGTGTAGGCCGCTTCGCCCGCAGCCGGCGCCGCAGCGGCAGGAGCTGCGGCTGACAGCTGTGCGCACACCAGCCCAATAGCAACAAGCAGCCCACATTTCATCTGCAGGTTCATCGTCAGGCTCTCTTCAGGCGGTCGGATTCGCCACGAGTGGAGGCAGGCCCGGTGTTGCGGCTCGCGATGCCACCACCGCCCGGTGTCTTGGTGAACGGCTCGGGGTCACCGGGCCGCAACTTCAATCCGAACAGTGAGCGCATACCCGGATGACGGCCGAGTCCGCCGTAGAGATCGAAGCCGCGATCGAGCCAGGCGCGCAGCGGATCATCATCGGTGAGGGCTGGCGTGGAGGCGATCGAAGCCAGCCACAGGAACACCGCCAGTGCGCGATAGTCGGCGTAGTTTGGCTTATCGCCTCCCAGCCAGCGATGTTCCGCGAGCAACTGGCGGAAGGGCTCAAGGGTCGGCGGCACCAGCGGGGTGCGATCCTCGCGGCCCACCACGGCTTCTTCGATGCTGCGGCCGCCGAGAAAGGCGCGGCGGCTCTGAGTGACATACTCGTGGTCCTGCGGCATCGACTGGTCGCGATAGTTTTTGATGTAGCAGGTGAACCAGGGCGACACCGCCGTGCGCCACAACCAGCTCTCGACGAATTTCGTCAGCACTTTCACGGAAGGATCGCCGCACAACATCGGCCGGTCAGGATACGTTTCGTCAAGGTATTCGGCGATCAACCAGCTGTCGAGCACCCAGCGCCCGCTGGCGACGATCGCCGGCAGGCGCTCGGAGCGGCCGCCGGTGCGCTCGAGTATGTCGGTGAAGCCCCCGGGCACGATGTCGATCTCGAAGCCATTGTGCTTGAGCGCATATTTGGTGGCCCAGACGAAGGGGCTGATGGTGCAGCCGGAAGCGACCTGCAGGTCGTAGAGCGTGATGTGGTTGTTCTCTGCCATGGGGGTGCGCGAGCCTCTATAGTACTGCTCCTTTATATACCAGCCCGCACGGCTTCCAGAAATATGATTTCCCTCATCGTCGTAATGGTCTGCGCTATTGCAGCAGGTTGGCTTGCCAACCGCGTGCACGTGCCTTACCCGATCGTGCTGGTGATTGTCGGCATCGGCATGGGTTCGGTGTACGACTGGCCGGGGCTGGAACTCGACCCGCACCTGGTGCTGGCGATCGTGCTGCCGGCCGTGCTGTATCCGGCGGCGATCAATACGTCATGGCGCGATTTCCATGCGCTGCGCCGCCCGATTTTCCTGCTGGCGGTCGGACTCGTGGCCACCACCACGCTGGCCGTAGGCGTGGCCTGCAAGTGGCTCGTCCCGCAGGTGCCCTGGGCTGTCGCCTTTGCCCTGGGTGCGATCGTGTCGCCGCCCGATGCGGTGGCCGCGACCGCGGTACTGCAGCGTTTCCACCTGCCGCGACGCATCGTCACCTTGCTGGAAGGCGAGAGCCTGGTGAACGATGCCACGGGCCTGGTGCTCTATCGTTTCGCGGTGGCCGCCGCGCTGACAGGAGTCTTTTCCAGCTGGTCGATGATTGGCCAGTTCGCCTGGGTTGCCGTCGGTGGTGGTGTACTCGGCATTGCCTGCGGCTGGGTCACCGCGCAGCTGCAGGAGCGCCTGCGGGATCCGATGCTGGAACTGGCGATGTCGCTGGTCACGCCCTTCGCCACGTACTGGGTCTGTGAGAATCTGCAGCTCTCCGGTGTGTTGGGCATTGTCGGTGCGGGGCTCTACCGATCACGCTGGTCGCATCTGCGCAGCAACGCGCTGGCGCGGCAGAACATCCGTACGGTGTGGGCCGCGCTGCTGTTCGTGGTGAATTCGCTGGTATTCGTACTCATCGGCATCCAGCTGCCACTCATCGGGACTTCATTGCTGCACCAGCAGGATCGCACATGGCCGCATGTACTGGCGCTGGTCGCGGCGCTGAGCCTGGTCGCGATCGCGGTGCGTTTCCTGTGGATCTTCACCGCCACTTACGGTGTGCGTTTGCTGGTGCCTTCGATCGGACGCCGTGATCCGGCCTCGCCGCGCATCTCCACGCTGGTGAGCTGGTGCGGCATGCGCGGCGTGGTGTCGCTGGCCGCGGCGCTGGCCTTGCCCGCTTCGCTGCCCGATGGCACGGCATTTCCGGAGCGTGACCTCGTGATCCTGCTGACCTATGGCATCGTGTTCGTCACGCTGGTGGGGCAGGGGCTCACGCTGCCGCCGCTGATACGCATGCTGCGGCTCGAGACCGACACTTCGGGCGAGACCGAGACTGAGCTTGGCCGCGATGCGATGCGCCGCGCCGCCGTGCACGCGGTGGACAAGCTGGTCGCCGAGCAGGGTTTGCCGGCGCACGAGGCGGTGGCGGTCAAGCGCTTCTTCAACAGCCGTGCCACCAGTCGCACGGGTACTCATGCCACCGTCGACAGTGAGACGCGCTTGTGGTTGTGTGCAGTCGCGGCGCAGCGCAATGCGCTGATCAAGCTCTGGCGCAGCGGCGAGATTGGCGACGATGTGCTCACGCGCCTCGAGCGCGAAGTGGATCTGGCCGAAGCGCGCCTGTCGCGCGACGAGCGCGGCTGAGCGCGGCTGAGCGCGGCTAGGCGCCCAGTTCGCGCAGGATCGCCTCGCGCAGGCCCTGCACTTCCGTGCTTAACAATTTGCGCGGGTGCTTGAAAGGCACCTGGAAAGTCGCCTGGATGCGCGCCGGGCGCGGCGATAGCACGAAAATGCGATCCGCGAGGTGGATCGCCTCCTCGACATCATGCGTGATCAGCACCACCGTGTGGCGCTCCTCGTCGAGGATCCGCAGCAGCTCGCGGCGCATGCGCAGGCTCATCAGCGCATCGAGTGCCGAGAAGGGCTCGTCCATGTAGAGGATTTCCGGCTTCACCACCAGCGCGCGCGCCAGCTCGGCGCGCTTGAGCATGCCGCCCGAGAGCTCGTGCGGATAGCTCATCTCGAAGCCTTTCAGGCCCACGATGTCGGCGTAGTGGTCGGCGATCTGTTCCTTGTTGCGAGGCGCGTGGCCGTTGAGCCCGAACATCAGGTTCTGCTGCACGGTGAGCCACGGGAACACCGAGCCGTGCTGCGAAATCAGGATGCCCTTGGAACTGGGCCCTTGTTTGCTGGCGCCATCGATCATCACGGTGCCGGCATCGGGCCGGTCGAAGCCCGCGATCAGGTTCATCAGCGTGGTCTTGCCGCAGCCGGAGGGCCCGACGATGGCGACGAACTCGCCATTGCCGACCTCGAAGCTGACATCATCCACCACCTGCAGCTCGCCCTTGTCGGTGGTGAAGCCTTTCTTCAGGCCTTTGACTTCGATCTTAATGGGCATAGCGCCACCGTACCACGCGCAGGCCTTCGAGCAGGCGCATCAGGCCATCGAGCGACAGGCCGATCAGGCCAATGATGATCATGCCGCTGATCACGAGGTCATAGCGATTGCCGGCGTTGCGCGAATCGATGATCAGGTAGCCCAGGCCAGAGCGCAGCGCGATCATTTCCGCGGCCACCACTACCAGCCAGGCAACGCCGAGGCCAATGCGCATGCCGACGATGATCTGCGGCAATACCGCCGGAATGATCACCTGGCGAAACAGTGTGTAGCGCGAGACGCCAAAATTCTCGGCCGCGCGCAAGTAGCGTTTCTCGATGGTGTGCACTCCGGCCGTGGTCTGCACCACCATCGGGAACACCGATGAAATGAAGATGAGAAAGATCGGCGAGGCATTGCCGACGCCAAACCAGAGTATCGCGATCGGTATCCAGGCGATCGGCGAGATCGGGCGCAGGATCTGGAACATCGGATTGAGCGTCGAGTACGCGCCCTTGACCCAGCCCATCCACAGGCCCAGCGGCACAGCGAACAATACTGCGAGACCGAAGCCCGTGGCGACGCGCATCAACGAGGCGCCGATATGTTCCCACAGGGTGCCGTCGCGGATCAGTTCCACGGTGGCGGTGGCGACCTGCAGGGGCGTTGGAAAGATTGCACTGTGGCTGACATCGACCACCAGCCACCACAGGCCAATGAGCACGGCGAATACCGCCAGCGGCGGCAGCAACCGCTTCATGACGCTGACCCACTTGTCTTCAGACGCAACTGCACCGCTCTTGCCAACCTCTGCGTACGCCACCACAACCTGGCTAGTGCCGTCGTCGGCATCGGCTCGACCACGATGGTCATCTGTCCACTGGCGTGCGCCGTGCACGCAAACTGGTAATCGGCCGCGACCGCGAAGGGCAGGCGAAAACTCTGCCCGGGCATCATCAGCGTGGGTCCGAAGACCTGCGGCACATCATCCAGGTTCCTGAGCACCAGAATATCCTGCAATCCCAGTGTCAGGTAGATACGGGAGGGGAGAATTTCGGCCTTATTGCCCGCCATGCGCCGGGCCCAGGTGCCTTTGGGGATCTCAAAGGCCGCATCGCGCGAAGCAGAGTGGATGGGTGCCATCAATGCCCAGGTGGCTATGCCCAGCAGCGCGATGCCCAGCGGGGCGCCCAGCCAGCGCAGGGTTTTCACTGCTCAACTGCCCTTGGGTGCGGCCGCAGCGACCGGCGCCTGCAGCAGCAGGCGCGCATCGTGCGCGAAATCCGCCGCGTCGTGCCCGAAGGGCATCAGGGCGCGCATCCGGCCGTCGCGATCGATCAGATAAGTAAAAGAAGAGTGGCTCAACAGATAGCCACCGGGCATCGGCATTTTCTTGCCAACCGTAATGCCATAAGCAGTACGCACTGCCGCCAGCTGTTCTGCGGTGCCAGTGCCGCCCATGAAGCTGGGATCGAAGCCCGTCAGGTAACTGTGCATGCGCGTAACGCCGTCGCGCTCCGGATCCACGGTGATGTAGACCACCTGCACTTCGCTGGCCTGCGCTGCGAGCTTGCGGCGCGCCTGGGCGAGGATGCTGAGTGTCACCGGGCACACTTCCGTGCACGAGGTATAGCCGAAGGCCAGTAGCACCACCTTGCCGCGGTAGTGATTGAGGTTCAGGTCCTTGCCGTCGGAGCCGCGCAGCGTGAATTCCGGCGCCAGGCGCGCGGGGCTGAAAACCCCGGCAATCAGTGCGTCATCGCCAGCCTGTGCCAGCGGCGCAGCGATAAACAACAGCGGAATCAATATCCGGAGCACTGGGCGAGGCAACATCAGAGTGTGATCGCTGCGGCCTTGGCGTTACGCGCAAAGCGTTCGTCCACGTAGGTCTCGTAGGCAATCGGATGCTTGATCGTGCCGGCCTCGATCGATAGCCGCATCAGATCCTCGAACTCCGCCCGGATCATGCGCAGATCGCCGTAGGTGACGCGATCGACCGGGTGATCCATCACGAACTGGATGATGTTCGGATCCTGGTTGAAGAATTTCTTGCCGGCGGCGATGGCCACCGCCTGGTTGCGATTCGCCTGCTGCGCGTCGAGCCACACACCGGCACCGAGCACGTGATCGACCAGATCCTGCACCAGCGGTGCGTTGTCACGGATCAGTTCCTCGCGCACGGTGAGCACGCAGCAGATGTAGTTGCGCCACTCGTCGCGCGTCATGCGTAGCGTACGCGCGTAGCCGGCGCGTTGCGCGGCCGCACCGAAAGGCTCGCCGGTGCAGTAGGCATCCACGGCATTCGCGTACAGCGCTGCCGGCATGTCGGGCGGTGGCATCTCGATGATCTGGATGTCCTTGGGCGTCATGCCTTCCTGCGCCAGCATTTTTCGCAGAAACAGGAAGTCGACCGCGAAGCGGCTGGGAATGGCGATGCGTTTGCCCGTGAGCTGCTTGAAGTGCTGATAAGGAGAGTCTTCACGCACCATGATCACGGCGCCCGAGCGGTGACCGAGCGAGACGATCTTGATGGGGATCTTCTTGTCCGCAAGATCCATCACCAGCGGCGCCAGCATGTAAGCCGCCTGGATGCGCCCAGCCATCAGCGATTCCTTGACCTCCGGCCAGCCGCTGTACTTGCTGTACTCGTAGGCGAACCTGGGCCCCGAGCCTGACTGCTCGGCGTTGGCCTTGGCTCGGGCCACGCAAGCAACCGGCAAGGTCAGATTGCAGGTCACCGGTAGTCCACCGACAACCAGTGAGGGTTGCTGTTTTTCCGCGGCGCACGACAGCAGACCCGCTGGCAGCGTTGCCGCTATGGCGCCCTGGAGGAATTGCCGGCGCTGCAAGCGCTGTGTAGCTAACTGGTTCTGGCGATCTTCAGACATGGCTCCCCTGCAAGCGTCAACATGGCCGCTTGCCGCAGCGCGGCGTAGACCGTGTCTAAACTGCCCGGAGTCTATCTGAAGGCCATGACGCTTGCAGCCAACCGACTGTTCGCATCAATTGCAGAAGCCTTGCCGGCTCAGTGATCACGCGCCGCCGCGGTGATGAGTTCCGCTTCCATCAGCGGCACGGGAATCATGCCTTCGTTGTTGAACAGGTCCATGAAATCGCGCAATACGAAGGGCTTGCCCGCGATTTCCTGCTGACGTGAGTACTCGGTCAGCAGCCGATCGAACAGCAGCTTGCCGGTGATGTAGCTGGTGCCATAGCCGGGCTGGCGAAGGTACAGCAGCTGCTCGAAGGTGGTCAGCTGGTCCTTGGCCACCGCCCAGTTGCGCGGCGTCCAGGTGGCGTGGAATTTGCCAGCCTGTTCCAGCGTGATCTCGTTGGCCTGCACCTGGAGCGAGGCCAGCCCACGCGCGGCGCGATTGGCGAGCATCATCCACACCAGTTCGCGGCCGCGCGGGTTGTCATCGTACAGGCCCGCGTGCATCACCAGTTCTTCGAAGGCGGTGGCGAAACCCTCGGCACGGTTATCCCAGATGTTCGAGAGCGCGGCGACGCGCCGCATCGGGCTGGCGTTGGGCTCATCGCGCATGCGCGCCAGGTCGAACCAGTGATACTGGTGCGACATCAGCAGCATGGGTTCGCGATGGGTGATGCGCGAGAAGAACACGCGCTGCTCTTCGGGCACGAAGCGTCCGCGTTGCGGCTCCAGCGCCGCCTTCAGGTAGGGCTTGTCCGGAATGATCTCGTGGTTGACGAGATAGTCCACGAACTTGTTGAGCCGTGCGCCGGTCATCGCATCGAAAGCCGCGGCATCGCTCACCGGGGCTAGCGGCGGCAGGGCGCGATTGTTGTGTTCCTCCAGTCGCAGTGCCGCCTGCGCGCGCTCAAGCTCACGGCGCAGCAGCGTGACTTCCTCGTCGTAGGTATAGGGGATGAAGTGCACGTTCTGCTGGTACCAGCTGTAGTTTTCCTTGCCGACACCGGACGGCCCGGTCTTGCCGGGCGCGAGTTGCACCAGCCAGGCCACGAAATCATCCGTGGCCGCCTTGGCCTGGCCGACGGCAGTGCGTAGCGCCTTCGATGTGCCCGTGAGATCGGCATGCTGTATGCCTTCCAGCGTCATCACGCTCAGTTTGCCTTCCTGCAATTGCGCCAGCGCCGCGGACTGGTTGCGCAGTTCCTGTTGACCATAGACCCACAGATCGCGGGCGTTGCTGTCCTTGAGATTACCCTTCGCCTGCGCGAGCAGGCCGGGAATGGCGCCGAGCACGCTTGTGAGCTGCTGCTGTGCGGCTGCCGACAACGGGAAGTGATAGTTGTAGAGCTCGATGCTGGGGTAGGCAATCGGGCCCTCACGCAAGGGCACATCGGAACGCTCCGGCAACACGGTTACATAGAAAGCCGGATCCCGCGCCCAGGGTTTGAGTATGCGCAGGTTGAAATCAAGACCGTTCATCTCGGCCTTCACGAGCTTGTAGTCGTTGAGCTGCGCCGTGCTCCAGCCGCTGCGATCGAGCGCCTCGAGTCGGCTCTTCCACTGCGGCAACGCGGCCGCCTTGGCATTCATCGCAGCGGCCGAGTAGTCAGGGATGCCGTGCGTGAGCGCCGGATGCTCGAACTCGCGCCATTGGCTGAACTGCTGTGCCAGTGCGCTGTAGCTGGCTGGGCCCGCGGCAACAGCGGCAGTCGCGCTGCCAGCCGCAGCGGGTACGACGGGCGCGGTAGCGGTAGCGGCCCATCCGGCAACCGTGAGCTGGCAACACAACGCGGCGGCCAAAAGTCCGCGACGGATAGTTCGCTGAGTCATGCCTGTTTGCTCCTGCGCGCCGAGTTCAACATCTGGATGGCTGCATACAACACCACGATCACCACCAGCCAGTACAGCCAGTATAGCGGCAGCGATTTGACGACATAGGCAGCCAGCAGCACGCCCGGGATGCCACCCAGCGCCAGGCCCAGGGCTGCCGAAAAATTGTAGCGTCCCGTGCGGATGAAGCGCGCGCCACCCACCGGCATCAACAAGCCGCAGGAACCCATCATGATCGGAAAGGCCGCCAGCGGACTCATGCCGAGCAGGCTGACCAGGATCAGGCAGGGTGCATACAGGCCGACGCCCAGCATCATCAACGCACCCAGCAGCGCATTGGTCACGACTGCGAACACCAGCACCGGCCCAGTGAGGCCCAGTGCGTTGCCGCCGCCGGGCATCCAGTGCAGATTCTTGGCCAGGAACAGCAGCGCCGCCACCAGCAGCGCCGCGCCCATGCCCAGTTGGATGGCGCGGCGCGAGAGCTTCGAGACCAGACCCACGCCGAGCCAGGCACCCAGCACCGCTGCCGCGACCATGCTGACGAGCGTGGTGAGATCGACGGTGACGGTGGCGATGAAGATCAGCGCCTGCGCCATCGTCGGCAAGGCCTGTCCGCAGTTGAGCGTGCCTGGTATCTGCTCATCAGGCATGCGCGCGCGCAGCTTGAACCAGGCGGTGGCGGGTGCAAACGAGCCAATGCCCAGGGTGTCGAAGAAGTTGGTGATGAAGCCCACCACCAGATCGCTCGCGCGCGGCCGGCGATTTTGCCCCGCCTGCGAGCGCGCGCGCTCCAACCACCACCAGCGCAGGACGTAGGCGACCCCGACTAAAGCCAGCAACAAGACCAGCGCGAGTGCACCGCGATTGGCAACCATCGCTCTATTCCATATCCGGGTAAGGACCGACACCGCCCTCGGCGATGAAGCGATCGACGCGCTCATCAAGCACTGGCAGCGGCACCGAGCCCAGTTCCAGCACGGTGTCGTGGAAAGCACGGATGTTGAAACGCGCACCCAACGCTTTCTCGGCGCGGGCGCGCGCCTTCAGGATCGTGTTTTCTCCCAGGTAGTACGAGAGCGCCTGCGCCGGCCAGGCGATATAGCGATCGACCTCGGTATTGATCTCATGCTCGGCCAGCGCCGTGTACTCGCGCATGTAGTCGACCGCCTGCTCGCGTGTCCAGCCCTGTGAATGCACGCCGGTATCGACCACCAGTCGCACGGCGCGCCAGATCTGGTAGTTGAGCATGCCGAAGCGATCGTAGGGCGTGGCGTACATGCCCATCTCGACGCCCAGCAGTTCGCTGTAGAGCGCCCAGCCTTCGCCGTAAGCCGAGATGTAGGTGTGCTGGCGAAACTCCGGCTGATCCTTGTGCTCGGCGGCGAGCGGAATCTGGAAGCAGTGCCCCGGCGCCGACTCATGCAGCGTGAGGGCCGTGAGGTTGTACATTGGGCGGCTCGGCAAATCATAGGTGTTGAGCAGGTACTGGCCCGGGCCGCCGCGGCCGGCGGTGTAGAAGGGCGCGAGGTCGTCGGGCACCGGCACGATCGCAAAGCGCTGGCGCGGCAGCATGCCGAAGTATTGCGGTGCCTTGCCATCGAAACGCTTGGCGATGTAGGCCGCGTGCATCAGCAGATCTTCGGCCGAGGTCGGCTGGAAGCGCGCATCGGTGCGCAGGAACTTGAGGAACGCGGGGAAGTCGCCCGTGAAGCCGGTCTCCTTCATCACATCGAGCATCTGCTGGTGCAGGCGCGCGACTTCGGCGACGCCAAACTCGTGGATCGAAGCCGGGTCACGATCGAGCGTGACGAACTCCCTGATCTTGGCGCGATAGAAGGCCTTGCCATCCGGCAGGTCCTGGGCTGCAAGCGTGGTGCGCGTGGCCGGCAGGTACTCCTCGCGCATGAACTTCAGCAGTTCGCGATAGGCGGGTTGCACGGTATCGCGGATCAGCGCCACACCCTCGCTGCGCAGGCTCTGCTGGTCGGCTGCTGGGATGCCCTGCATTTCCTTGAACGGCGTGTAGAACAGGCTGCCTTCGGGCGTGGCATCGCTGACCGCGGTGATGGAGCCATCGCGGCCATTGAGTGTCACGCGCGGCGGCGTGAAGCCGCGGCGCATGCCGGCGCGCATCTCATCCATCTGTTCGTGGAAGTAGCGCGGTATGTCGCGCATCTGCGCGATGAAGTTGTGGTAGTCCTTCACTGTACGGTAGGGCCGACGCGCCGAGGCGCCGAGTTCCGTCCAGAACGTGGTGTCCGAGTTCGCCGGCATTTCATATTCGCCAAACTGCTGGCTGCTGATCAGCGTCTCGATCTGCGGCTGGTAGACATCGTAGTTGAGCCGCTCGGCTGCCGAGAGCTCGGAGCGGTTGATCGCCTGCAGCTGCTTCATCACGCCTTGCCAGTAATGCAGGCGCTCGAGCTGCGAGGCTGGATCCACCTTGGGCAAGTGATCTTCGACTGGCCTTTGGGCGTCTTCGTAGTCGGGATACTGCAGATTGCGCCAGCGCCATTCGGCGTTGTACAGCGCCTGCAGCTTGCGGTCGGCCGCGCTGGCGCCGTGCGCGGCGGGCGCGCTCTTGGCGTTCGCCGCATCTGCAATCGCGCTCAGCGCCAGGCCGAATACCATCAGGCCCAGCGCAGGGCTACGCTTGATCAAGTGCATGACAGCTCCTCGGGTACGCGCAATCTTGTTTTTGACCTTTAATCATTCGTTGCGATCCTACCAAAGCGGCGCAGATCGAATGCGGCAACCGGTAGTCGCGTGGGCCGCTCCGCCACCAGATCAGCCATGAGATCGCCGGTCACGGGCGCCATGGTAAGCCCGATGTGCTGATGCCCCACGGCATAGAACAGCCGATGGGCGCCAGGTACGCGACCGATGCCAGGCAGGTAGTCGGGCAATATGGGCCGCGCGCCCACCCAACTCGGGCCATCGGGTTCGCACCGATAGCCGAGCGCGCGCAGCTTGCGGCGCAGCAGCGCGGGCTTGTTGGCATCGGCGGGCGCATCGCTGTCTGCGAATTCCATGTAGCTCGAGGCCCTGAGCCTTCCCGCAAGCGGGGTGACCAGCAGATGGTGGTTGGTGTACAGGAGCGGCGCGTCAATGAACGCGCTCTGCCCGGGCAGATCAACGTGATAGCCGCGCACCGCCTGTAGCGGTGCGTGCACTCCAAAGGGACGCAGCAGAGCTGGCGCATCCATCCCGGCGCACACGATCGCGCTGCTGACCGGCTGTGAGCCTGACTCCGTGATCACCGCGAGTGCACCGCTACTGGCCAGCAACGCGCGCACTTCGGCGCGTATCAGCTGCGCGCCGTGTTCGCGAGCCGCGCCGGCGAAGGCTTGCACCGCAGCCAGTGGATCGGTCAGGTGCGCCGAGTCCTGGAACCACAGGCCGTTGGCGATGGGTGCGCCCGCGGCGTGCTGTAGCGCTAGCATCTGCTCGGCCGGCACGGTTGCCGTCCTGATGCCCAGTGGCTTCATGTTCGCGGCCTGGCGCCGCATGACATCGCCGCTGCGCACGCCGAAGCCGATCTCGTAGTGACCGTGGCGCCGCAGCAGTTCGCCGCGGCCGATTCCGGCCAGCCAGCGCTCCCAGGCGGCTGCCGCGGGTTGCACCAATGGCGCCAGCGCGCGCGTGTGGGCCTCGCGCCGGAACGCCGCCACTGCGAAACGCCGGATCCAGGGCAGCATGCGCAGTGCCTGGCGCGGCGGCATATCCAGCGGCCCGCCAAAGCGCATCAGTTCGCGCCAGAAGCCGAACAACAGCGCCGGCGAGGGGAGCGGTTGCACCAGTTCGGCGGCGATATGGCTCACGTTGCCATAGCTGGCACCGGCGACACCGGGCTCGGCGCGATCGTACAACAGCACCCGGCGGCCCTCGCGCGCCAGCGCCAGTGCCACGGCCGAGCCGATGATGCCGGCGCCGATCACGGCGATAGTGTCTTGCTGGGCCATGCCGATACCGTATACGATCTACGATCCTTCAATCAATGACTACTGGTGCGATAGCCATGCCGAATCCCATGTCCTGCAACTGGTCCGGGGTTTACCCGGCCGCTACTACCCAATTTGATGCCGCGCTGGCGCTCGACCTGGCCGCGACGCAGAAAGTGCAGGCCGCGCTGATCAAGGACGGCGTCCACGGCCTGGTGCTGATGGGCACCGTGGGTGAGGGTAATTCGCTGCGCGCCGCCGAGAAGCGCCAGGTGCTGGCCGCCGCAGTCGAAGCCAGTGCCGGCAAGGTGCCGGTGATCGCCGGTGTTTCCGAGTTCACCACCGATCTCGCGGTGGAATTCGTGCGCGACGCCGAGCGGCTCGGGGCCGACGGCCTGATGGTGCTGCCCTCCATGGTCTACGTGCCCACGGCGGCCGAGCTCGAGTATCACTTCAGAACAGTGGCGGCGGCGACCGGCCTGCCGATCATGCTGTACAACAATCCGCCCTCGTACCGCGTCAATATTGACGTGCCGACGCTGCGCAGCCTGGCCAGCGTGCCCAACATCGTCTCCATCAAGGAATCGGCGCCCGATTCGCGCCGCTTCACCGATATCTACAATGCAGTGGGCGATCGCTACGTGCTGTTTGCCGGGCTCGACGACATCGCTTTCGAAGGGCTGGTGCTCGGCGCCAAAGGCTGGGTATCAGGGCTGACCAACGCGTTTCCCGCTGAGTCGCTGATGCTCTATGAAGCGCTGCTGGCTGGCGATCTCGAGCGTGCGCGCCGTGTCTACCGCTGGTTCATGCCCTTGCTGCACCTTGATGCGGAGCACGATCTGGTGCAATCGATCAAGCTCGCCGAACAGGTCATGGGTCGCGGCTCGGAGCGCGTGCGGCCACCACGGCTGCTGCTCACCGGCGCGCGCCGCGCCGAGGTGCTGGCGATGATCGAAACCGCGCGCGATAACCGGCCCAAGTAAATGACGGCGATCCGCGTCATCGATTCGCACACGGCCGGCGAGCCCACGCGCCTGGTGCTCGAGGGCGGGCCCGAGCTGGGCGATGGTCCGCTGGCACGGCGCGTCGAGCGTTTCCGCACCCAGTTCGACAACTATCGTTCGGGCATCGTCAACGAACCGCGCGGCTCCGACCCACTGGTGGGCGCGCTGCTGGTGCCGCCGCACCGTCCCGACTGCCAGCTCGGCGTGATCTTCTTCAATAACGTCGGCTATCTTGGCATGTGCGGGCACGGCACCATCGGCCTGATCGCCTCGCTCCATCACAGTGGCCAGCTGCAGCCGGGCAGCATCCGCATAGATACACCCGTCGGCGCGATCGAAGCGCAGCTGGCGGAAGACGGCACGGTGAGCGTGGTGAACGTGGTGAGTTACCGCAGTGCCCATCGCCAGGCGGTGAACGTGCCCGGCATCGGCACCGTGGTGGGCGATGTGGCCTGGGGTGGCAACTGGTTTTTCCTGGTCTCGGAACATGAGCAGACCCTCGATCTTGCGCACGTGGAGGCGCTCACCGATTTCAGCTGGCGCCTGCGCGCGGCCGTGAATGCGCAGGGCTATGCGCTGGTGGATCACGTCGAGCTGTTCAGCGCGGCGCGGATACCGGGCGCGCACAGCCGCAATTTCGTGCTCTGCCCGGGCAAGGCCTACGATCGTAGTCCCTGCGGCACTGGCACCAGCGCCAAGCTGGCCTGCCTGGCGGCCGACGGCAAGCTCGCCGAGGGCGAAGCCTGGATGCAAGAGAGCCTGATCGGCAGCAGCATGACGGGGCGCTATCGCTGGCAGGATCGCGAGCGCGGCGCCATCATCCCGACCATCAGCGGCACGGCTCACGTGACGGGCGAAGCCACGCTGCATTTCGATCCACGCGATCCATTCTGCTGGGGCATACGCGCTTGACCCAGCCGCTGCTGCAGTCGATGACCAGCCAGCTGATCGTGCACCTGCGCAATCGCATCCTTGCCGGTGCCTACGCGCCGGGCGCCGCGTTGCGCCAGGACGTGCTCGCCGCGGAATTCGGCACCAGCAAGATTCCGGTGCGCGAGGCGCTGGTGCGCCTGCAGTCCGAAGGGCTGGTGAACATCTTCCCCAACCGCGGCTTCAAGGTGCGTCCGCTGGTCACCAGCGAGCTGGAGGAAATCTTCTGTCTCCGGCTGATGATGGAGCCGACCGCTGCGGCGGCCGGCGCGCGCTTGGCCACCGAAGCCGAGCAGCAGGCCGCGAGCGCAGCGCTCGAGCGCCTGAACAAGGCGCTGGCGGCCGGTGAGTGGTCGGCGGCCGGGCAGCTGAATCGCAATTTTCACCTGCAACTGCTGGTGCCGCGCGTGCAACCGGTGGCGGCTGAAATACTCGGGCGCTTGCATACGCTGGCGCAGCGCTACGTGCAAAGCCATCTGCAACCCGAAGGCCGAGTGAAACGCGCGGCGCGTGAACACGCCGCGCTGCTGCAGTTGTGGACGGCGCGCAAGAGTGCGCGCGTGCGCACGGCGCTGCATGCACACATTGAATCGACGCGCGGCGACCTCGCGCGCGCGGTCGGCGGATTCTGAGCGCGCGCCTACAGCTTGTGCGTGGATAGCAGCAGGCTGGTTTCGGTGCGCACGATGCCCTCAATGCGGCGGATGCGGCTGATCGCCTGATCGAGCGCCTCGACGCTGTCGACGCCGACCTCGGCGATCAGGTCCCAGCGGCCGTTGGTGGTGTGCAGTGTGTGCACCTCGGGATCGCCGCGCAGCGTGCGCACCACCTTCTCCAGGTGATTGCCTTCGACTTCGATGGTCATCAGCGCGGCGATGCGATGGGCCGCCACGTCCGGGCGCACGCGTACGCTGTAGCCGGCGATCGTGCCATCGCGCTCCAGCCTGGCGATGCGGTTCTGCACCGTGCCGCGCGCGACCTTGAGTGCCTTGGCGAGCGCGGCCACGGTGCTGCGCGCATTGCTGCGCAGCAGCGAAATCAGTTGCCGGTCAAGGTCGTCCATCGTGCTATTCCCGGTCAAAATGCCAATTTACTATGCCATAGTGATCAATATATGTGAACAATATGGCACTTTGCTGTCTTCTTGTTAGCGCTGCCTGGGTTGATCATGGGTGCTCAACAGGAGAGCCCACATGGTCGACTACATAGGCGTCAGCGACGTCGCACGAATCATCAACACCATGGGCGCCGGCGAATTCATTGAGCGCCTGGCGCAGCAGATCGAGGCGGACTACCAGCGTTGGGGTCAGTTCGAGAAGTCGGCGCGCCTGGCGAGTCACTCGCCGGTAGGCGTGATCGAGCTGATGCCCACGAGCGATGGGACCCTCTACTCTTTCAAGTACGTGAATGGGCATCCGAAGAACACGGCCGAGGGTCTGCTGACGGTCACGGCCTTTGGAGTATTGGCGGATGTGGCCACCGGCTACCCGCTGCTGCTCTCGGAGCTCACGGTCAGCACCGCGCTGCGCACCGCGGCGATGTCGGCGCTGGCTGCGAAGTGGTTGGCGCGCCCCGATGCGCGCGTGATGGCGCTGATCGGCAATGGCGCGCAGAGTGAATTCCAGAGCATCGGCTTCCATCGCATGCTGGGCATCCGTGAGCTGCGGCTGTTCGATGTCGATGCGCTGGCCACCGCCAAGCTGGAGCGGAACCTGCGCGCGATGCCCGAACTCGATGACCTTAAAATCGTCCGCGCATCATCCACGGCCGAGGCCTGTCGCGGCGCCGACATCATCACCACTGTGACGGCCGACAAGTGCAATGCCGTGATCCTCACGCCACCGATGGTGCGGCCCGGCGTGCATATCAATGCCGTGGGCGGCGATTGCCCGGGCAAGACCGAGTTGCATGCCGATGTGCTGCGCATGCCCGACGTGCGCGTGGTGGTGGAATACGAACCGCAGTCGCGCATCGAAGGCGAGATCCAGCAAATGCCGGCCGACTACCCGGTGACCGAGTTTGCGCAGGTATGCAGCCGGCAGGTCGCCGCGCGCAGCTCAGCCGAACAGATCACGATCTTCGATTCGGTTGGCTTTGCGCTCGAGGATTACTCGGTGCTGCGCTTCCTGCACGCGCTGGTCCAGGAACAGCGTAGCCCCCGGCAGATTGATCTGGTGCCGGCGCTCGAGGATCCGAAGGACCTGTTCGGCGGCACGCTCGGCGGCCAGCGTCGCGCGACGCTGCGCCGGGTCTCCTAGGCGCATCGTGGGCGCCCAGGTTTCGCTGATCGGTGCACCCACGGACATCGGTGCCGGCATGCGCGGCGCCTCAATGGGCCCCGAAGCGCTGCGGGTCGCGCGACTGCGTGACACGCTGGAATCGCTCGGCGTCGAGGTCGTCGATCGCGGTGATCTGGCGGGCCCTGCGAATCCCGAATTGCCGCCGCAGGGTGGTTACCGCCACCTGCCGCAGGTGCAGGCCTGGTGCCAGAGCGTGCACGATGCGGTGTACGCGGAGCTGCGTGGCAACCGGCTGCCGATACTGCTGGGTGGCGACCATGCCTTGAGCATCGGTTCGATCAGTGCGGTGGCGCGCCATTGCCGCGAGCAGCGCCGGAGCCTGCGCGTGCTGTGGCTCGATGCGCACGCGGACTTCAACACCAGCGAACTCACGCCCAGCGGCAACCTGCACGGCATGCCGGTGGCCTGCCTGTACGGTTTCGGCCCGCAGGCGCTCACCGCCATGAGCGGTGCGACGCCAGCGCTCGCGCCAGGCTCGATACGCGAGGTGGGCATCCGCAGCGTCGACCAGGGTGAGAAGCGATTCGTGCACGAAGTGGGCCTCGAAGTCTTCGACATGCGCTACATCGACGAAGTGGGCATGCGCCGCACGCTCGAGGTCGCGCTCGAATCGCTCCCGCGCGATGCGCACCTGCACGTGAGTTTCGATGTAGATTTCCTCGATCCGGATATCGCGCCGGGCGTGGGCACCACCGTGCCTGGCGGGCCTTCGTACCGCGAGGCGCAGTTGTGCATGGAAATGATCGCCGATACGGGTCGCATGGCCTCGATCGACATCGTGGAATTGAATCCGGCGCTTGATCTGCGCAATCGCACGGCCGAAGTGGCCGTGGACCTGGTTGCGTCGCTGTTCGGCAAGAGCACCTTGATGCGCCGTTGAGGCGCCTTCCGCTGCGCGGGCGCGGCGACGCACGCGCTCAGAACACGCCCAACGCCAATCCCGCGACAAAGGTCTGTCCCAGTTCGCGGCAACGCTGCAGATCCTCTGCTGTTGGTTCGCCCCGCACGATGATCGCCTCGGCGACCGGCTTCCAGCGATAGCCCAGTGCAATGCGCTCCACCGAATTGACGGTGCCGCTGCCATCATTCCCGGCGCTGACGAACAGTGCATACGGCAGGCTTTCGACCTTGCCTTCCACCGCGTAGAAAGTGCGATCCATGAAATCCTTGACCGCCCCCGACATGTAACCGAAATGCTCGGGCGTGCCGATCAGCAGCCCTTGTGCCCAGAGCAGGTCGTCGGCGCCCGCCTGCAGTGCCGGCAGTGCGCGGCACTCGAACGACTCTTCGGCCAGATCCAAGCCGGCGCGCACCGCCTGCACCAGGGTCGCGGTGCGTCCGCCCGCGTGTCCACCGTAGATCAACAGAATGCGTGTCATGCCTGCCGGTTCCCTGTTCCGAACGCCCCCAGAAGTAGCCCGACCATTATGGGCTGGCGCCGCAGCCGGCGGAAACGCTGGAAAATCGACGCTTCCTCTTGCTGGTGGCCCCAAAGCGTGACGCGCGTCTCACAGTGCGCCGGCACGCGCTTTGCAATGTTTCAGGCAACCAACGTAGCCATTGCCACGAGGAGGGTCATGCCATGAGCGCCGGTGCGGAAGTACTAGCCCAGGAAGAGATCGATGCCCTGCTCAAGGGAGTCGACAACAGTGCCGTACAGGTCGAGGCTGGAGCCTCGGTGCCCGGCGAAGTGCGCACCTATGATCTGGCCAGCCAGATGCGAGGCGTGCGCGGACGGGTCGCGGCGCTCGATCTGATCAACGAACGCCTGGCGCGACTGCTGCGCACGGGCCTCTACAACATGGTCCGCCGGAATCCCGAGATCACGGTCGCGACGCTCCAGGTGCTGAAATACAGCGAGTACCTGCAGACCCTGCAGGTGCCCGCGAGCCTAAACATCGTCAAGCTGACACCGCTCCGTGGCAACGCGATGTTTGTGCTCGATGCGCGCCTGGTGTTCACGCTGGTGGACAATTTCTTCGGCGGCACGGGCCGCAACGCCAAGATCGAAGGCCGTGATTTCACCGGCACCGAGAGCCGCATCGTGCAGATGGTGCTGCGCCAGGTGTTTGCCGATTTCAAGGAAGCCTGGGCACCGCTACGCGCGCTCGAGGTCGAATACCAGGGCTCGGAAAACAATCCGCAGTTTGCGGGCATTGTCGGCCCTGCCGACACGGTCATTGTCAGCAGCTTCAAGATCGAGCTGGAAGGTGGCGGCGGCGAGCTGCATGTGGTCACGCCCAACGCGATGATCGAGCAGGTCAAGGAACTGCAGGGCAGCAGCGCGCCGGGCGAGCGCGGCAGCGCCGATGAGCGCTGGACCCAGGCCTTGCGCGAGGAGCTCAGGGAAGTGAGCGTCGAGGTAGTCCCCTTCCTCGGCCAGACCGTGCTGACTGTCGGCCAATTGCTGAACCTGAAACCCGGCGATGTGATTCCCTGCGATTTCGATGGCCATGCCACGCTGCTGGCCGATGGCCTGCCACTGTTGCGCGGCACGCTGGGCGCCTCACGCGGCCAGCAGGCCATCAAGGTGGTGGGGCAGCTGCTGCCACCGGCATCCTCGGGTAGCAGCGATCCGGTGGATCACGCCGCATGAACATGGTGAATCCTGCGGCCGCCGAGTCCGGCAGCCTCGCGGCGCTACAGGATCTGCAGGTCACGCTGGCGATGGAAGTTGGGCGCACCACCATCACGGTGCGCGAGCTGTTGCAGTTGACGGCCGGCTCGGTGCTCGAGCTGCAACGCAGTACCAGCGAAGCCTTTGACGTACTGGTCAACGGCACTTTGCTGGCACATGGCGAACCCGTGGTGGTGAATGAACGCTGTGGCGTACGTCTCACTGAGGTCGTGCGACCCAACGAACGGCGGCAATACCCCGGCCGATAGTCCAGTCTGTGAGCCGGTACCGCCTCATGCCGGTCGGCCAGGATTCGCGGTGGTGCTAAAGTGCGCTGCCAATCGCCATCCGGATTGGCGAGGGATTCCTGCACATGCACCCGCTGGCAGCCATTGCGGCTCTCGATGATCGATGCCTGATCTGGCTCAACAGCTTCGTGGGCCGGTGGCCGCTGTTCGACCGGATCGTTGGTTTCCTGCTGGATAGCGACGAACTCAAGTTCGGCGTGCTGGTCGCGATCTTCTACTGGCTCTGGTTCCGCTACGACCCGCCTGATCAGCCCAAGCGAGCCATCCTGGCGACCACCGCACTCGGCAGTCTGGTCGCCGTGCTGGTGACACGTGCGCTGGTAGTGCTGCTGCCGTTCCGCGATCGGCCACTGGTGCGCCCGGAGCTGCATCTGCATCTTCCCCTCGCCCCCGACCTGTCGCTGCGCACCTGGAGCGCTTTTCCGAGCGACCATGCCGTGCTTTCCTTTGCCCTGGCCACAGGCTTCTGGATGGTTTCACGGCCGACCGGCATCGTCGCCTACATTCATTCGGCACTGATCATCTGCATGCCGCGCATGTACTACGGCCTGCATCACCCCAGTGACCTGCTGGGCGGTGCACTGATCGGCATCGTGTTCGTCAGGCTCCTGACACTCGAAGTCGTTTCGCGGCCGGTGATGGTGCGCGTGCTGTACCTGGAGCAGCGGCACCGTGGCGTCTTCTACCTGTGCTTCTTCCTGTTGCTGCAGCAGATGGTGGTGCTGTTCAACAACCTGCGCGCCGTCATATCGCTGATGATGAAAGTACTGCGCGGCGTGGTCGGCTAGCGCGACTGTATGCGTAGTGCGCCCGCGCGGGAATCAGCCCGCGGGCATGCCGTCGAAGAATTCCACCACACCGGTTTCGAGCGAGTACTCGGCGCCGACCACCAGCAGACCGTTTTCTTCGCTCAGTTCCTCGAGAATTTCCGAGCCGTGGCGCAGGTGATAAGCCGAGACCCGGACGTTGGCGCGCACCGCATGGCGCAGCAGCGCTTCGTGGTCGTGGCGCAGGTCGGTATCCAGCAGCGTTTCGATCGAGGGGCGTACGCGATCAACGATCGAGCGCAGGTTGCGTGAGCGCTGGTCGCGCGGCCGCTGCAGATCCTCGAGCGTGGCCTGAATGGCGCCGCACTGCGAGTGACCGAGTACCACCACCAGGCGCGTGCCGAAGCGCTCAGCCGCGAATTCCACGCTGCCAATCTGCGAGGCGGCGATCACGTTGCCGGCCACGCGGATCACGAACAGGTCGCCGAGTCCCTGGTCGAAGACGATCTCGGCGGGCACGCGCGAGTCGGAACAGCCCAGGATGATCGCAAAGGGTTCCTGGCCCGCCATCAATGCGTGCCTGCGCAACCGACCCTGAGACTGCGCGTCGTTGCGCACTTCGGCGACGAAGCGTGCATTGCCTTCGCGCAAGCGTTCAAGTGCCTCGAGAGCCGTGATCATCGTGCAGTATCCTCTGGGCGCGGCACCTTACATGGGTTCAAGTTTGGCGTGCAATGTGATCGCCGCGTTGAACAGTCGCGAGACCGGGCAGTTGCTCTTGGCGCCCGTGGCGATCTGCTCGAACTGGGCGGCTGCGATGCCGGGCACCCAGGCCTCGGTCTCCAGGTGCACGGTGGAGATGGTCCAGGCACCGCCCACCTGCTCGAGGGTCACGGTTGCCTGGGTGGCGAGCCGTTTAGGCGTAAAGCCCGCCTTGCCCAGCTCCGCGGTCAAGGCCATCGTGAAGCAGCCCGCATGCGCGGCGGCCAGCAATTCCTCCGGGTTGGTGTGGGCGGCAGCCTCGAAGCGTGAGGCAAACGAATAGGCGGTCTCCTTGAGCACGCCGCTGTGCGTCGCCAGCGCTCCCGAGCCTTGCTTCAGATCGCCGTGCCAGATAGCCGATGCGCTGCGTTTCATGCTCCCTCCGGATGGCCTTTTAATGGGGGCGAAATACACCCTCTTGGGCTACACTAGACGCTGGCTTATGTCATGTCTATACCGTTGAGCCAGCAGCTTTTTTTGAGGACCGAGCGCCGATGGCCCCGACTTTGGCTGATTTGATCGCTTCCACGCCGCTCTCCGGCGGCAACGCCGCTTATGTCGAATCGGTTTACGAGCGTTACCTGGAAGATCACGATGCGGTGGATGCGCAGTGGCGCGAGCTGTTCGACGCACTGCCGCCGAGTGCGCATGCAGATGTTGCGCATGCCGGCATCGTGGAACAACTCACGCAGCGTATGCGTGCGCCGCCCACTGCGCATGCGGTGCCCGCACAGTTGCACGCCGAGAGCGAGAAGCAGGGCGCGGTCTCGCGCCTGGTGCAGACCTACAGCAATCGCGGTCACCTGATCGCGCACATCGATCCGCTGGGGATGATGCAGCGTGAGCGTCCGTATGTGCTCGACCCCGAGTACGTTGGTCTCACGCAGTCAGACATGGATACCGAGTTCTACACCAGCACGCGCAACGAGTGGCTGCCGCGCCGCGCGCCCTTGCGCGAGATCCTCGCGCGCCTCGAGCAGGTGTACTGCAGTTCGATCGGCGCCGAGTTCGCGCATGTGTCGAACACCGAAGAGCGTCTGTGGCTGCAGGATGAATTCCAGCTCGGACGCGTGCGCCAGAAATTCTCCGCCGAGGCGCGGCGCAATATCCTCTGGCAACTCACCGCGGCCGAGGGCCTCGAGCGCTACCTGCATACGCGCTTCGTCGGCCAGAAGCGTTTCTCGCTCGAGGGCGGCGAGGCGCTGATCGCGCTGCTCGATGATCTGGTGCAGGAGAGCGGTCGCGGCGGCGTCGAGGAAACCATCATTGGCATGGCGCATCGCGGCCGGCTCAACGTGCTGGTCAATGTGCTGGGCAAATCGCCGGGTGAATTGTTCTCGGAGTTCGAGGGCAAGCATCACCAGCCGGCTGGCTCGGGCGATGTGAAGTATCACAAGGGATTCTCCGTCGACCTGCGCACGCCGGGCGGCAATGTGCACGTGGCCCTCGCGTTCAATCCCTCGCACCTTGAGATCGTGAATCCGGTGGTCGAGGGTTCGGTGCGCGCCCGCCAGGAGCGGCGCGGCGATACCGTGGGCGAGAAGGTGTTGCCGGTGCTGATCCACGGCGATGCGGCGTTTGCGGGCCAGGGCGTGGTGATGGAAACCCTGCAGCTCTCGCAGACCCGCGGCTATTCGACCGGCGGCACCATCCATGTGGTGATCAACAACCAGGTGGGTTTCACGACCAGCGATCCGCGCGATGCGCGCTCGACGCTCTATTGCAGCGATGTCGCCAAGATGATCGAGGCGCCGATCCTGCACGTGAATGGCGATGATGCCGAGGCGGTGATCTTCGCGACCCGCTTTGCGTTGCTGTATCGCCAGCACTTTCACAAGGATTTCGTGATCGACCTGGTGTGCTACCGGCGTCTGGGTCACAACGAGGCCGACGAGCCCGCCGCCACGCAACCGCAGATGTACCAGACGATCCGCCAGCATCAGCCGGTCCGCAAGCTCTATGCGGAGCAGCTGGTCGCCGATGGTGTGCTGAGCGCGGCCGACGCCGAGCGCATGGTCGAGCAGTATCGCAGCGCGCTCGATGAGGGCCGGCACCAGCTGCATCCCTCGCTCGGCATGATCGGCAACAAGTTCACCGTGGACTGGTCGCGTTACCAGAGCGTCGACAATCACGAACCGGTGCGCACCTCGTTGCCAGCTGCCAAGCTGGCGAGTCTGGGTCGACGCATACTGCAGTACCCGGAAGGCTTCACGCTGCATCCACGCGTGGCGCAGATCGTCGTCAACCGTTCGAAGATGCTGGCCGGCGAATTGCCGCTCGACTGGGGCTGCGCCGAGACGCTGGCCTACGCTTCGCTCGTGGATAGCGACATTGCGCTGCGCTTGTCGGGTCAGGACGTGGGCCGCGGTACTTTCTTTCACCGCCATGCGGTGCTGCACGACCAGGGTTCGGCGCGTCGCTATATTCCGCTGCAACACATCAAGGAAGGCCAGCCGCGCGTCAGCATTATCGACTCGGTGCTCTCGGAAGAGGCAGTGTTGGGCTTCGAGTACGGCTATTCCAGTACCAGCCCCGATTGCCTGGTGATCTGGGAAGGGCAGTTCGGCGACTTCGTGAACGGCGCACAGGTGCTGATCGACCAGTTCATTTCCTCGGGCGAAGCGAAGTGGGGTCGGCTCAGCGCGCTGACGTTGTTCCTGCCGCATGGCTACGAAGGGCAGGGGCCGGAGCATTCCTCAGCGCGACTCGAACGCTTCCTGCAGCTGTGTGCCGAGAACAACATGCAGGTGTGCGTGCCTTCCACGCCTGCGCAGATGTTCCACATGCTGCGCCGGCAGATGCTGCGTCCGTTGCGCAAGCCTCTGATCGTGATGACGCCCAAGAGCCTGCTGCGCCATGAACTCTCGGTCTCGAGCCTGGCCGAGCTCAGCAGCGGCGGCTTTGCCACGGTGATCGATGAGCTCGATGCCTTGAATCCGGAACAGGTCGAGCGCGTGGTGTTCTGCAGCGGCAAGGTGTACTTCGACCTGCTGCGCACGCGCCGTACCGAGGGCAACAACAACGTGGCGCTGGTGCGCATCGAGCAGCTCTACCCGTTTCCGGTGTTGGAGTACCAGACTGCACTGGCACGCTATCCCAACGCGATCGATATCGTCTGGTGCCAGGAAGAGCCGCAGAACCAGGGGGCGTGGTACCAGATCCGCCATCGCCTGCAGGAACTCGCCGGTGAGCGGCGCCCGGTGTATTACGCCGGCCGCGCTTCGGCGTCGGCGCCGGCCACGGGCCTGGCGCGCATCCACGAGAGCGAACAACGCCAGCTGGTGCAGAGCGCACTCAGTGGCGATACGGCCGAGCACGCGGCACGGGCGCAGACGCGCACCGCGCTGCCCAAGAGGAAAAGTTCATGAGCGTTGAAATCCGAGTACCGCAACTGCCCGAGTCGGTGGCCGATGCCACGCTGGTCGCCTGGCGCAAGCAGCCTGGCCAGAGTGTCAGCCGCGACGAGAACCTGGCTGATCTCGAGACCGACAAGGTCGTGCTCGAGGTGCCGGCCTCGATCTCTGGCGTACTGCAGGAGATCCGCGTGACGGCGGGCACCAGCGTCAAGAGTGGCGAGCTGCTGGCGATCATCGCGCCGGGCGCCGCTGCGGGTGCGAGCACTGCTGCAACGCCGGCCGCCGTTACCGCTACGGCTGCGCCCGCGCCGGTTGCAGGCGCGGCCAAGCTCGGTCCGGCCGCACAACGCGTGGCCGAAGAGCTTGGGCTCAGCAACACGACGATCCTCGCGGCTTCCAAAGGTGGTCGCGCGTCGAAGTCAGACTTGCTGGCGGCAGGCAACGGCGTGGCCGCCCAGGCCAAGTCCGCAGCGGCCAAGCCAGTGGCAGCGCGCGGTGCGCGCGCCGAGCAGCGCGTGCCGATGACGCGCCTGCGGCAGCGCATCGCCGAACGACTGGTGCAGGCGCAATCGACGCAGGCACTGCTGACTACCTTTAATGAGGTCGACCTGACGCATGTGAATGAACTGCGCGCGCGTTACAAGGATGGCTTCGAGAAGCAGCATGGCGTGAAACTGGGCTTCATGGCGTTCTTCATCAAGGCTGCGATCGAAGGACTGAAGCGCTATCCGGTGATGAACGCATCGGTCGAAGGCACCGACATCATCTATCACGAGTATTTCGACATCGGTGTTGCGGTTTCCACCGAGCGCGGCTTGATGGTGCCGGTGCTGCGCGATGCGGATGTGCTCGATTTTGCCGGCATCGAGCGCGGCATCGCCGACTACGCGCAGCGCGCGCGCAACGGCACGATCGGGCTCGATGACCTTACCGGAGGCACTTTCAGCATCACCAACGGCGGCGTGTTCGGCTCGCTTCTGTCGACGCCGATCGTCAATGCGCCGCAGAGCGCGATACTCGGCATGCACAAGACGCAGCAGCGGCCGATGGTGGTCGATAGTGCAGTGGTGGCGCGGCCGATGATGTATCTCGCGCTCAGCTACGATCATCGCATCATCGACGGGCGCGAGGCGGTGCAGTTCCTGGTGACGGTCAAGGATTGCCTCGAGGATCCGGGCCGCATGCTGCTGGGAGTCTGAACGTGCAGGATTTCGATGTCGTGGTGGTCGGCGGTGGTCCGGCCGGTTATCCGACCGCGATTCGCGCTGCACAGAATGGCCTCAAGGTGGCCTGCATCGATGCCTGGCAGAATCGCGACGGCACCTACGCCTTCGGCGGCACCTGCCTCAATGCAGGCTGCATTCCTTCCAAGGCGCTGCTCGAATCCTCGGAGCTGTGGCACCGTGCGCACAGCGAATTCGCGGTGCATGGCATCAAGGCCAGTGGCCTCACGCTCGACCTCGCCGCGATGCAGAAGCGACGCGCGGGTATCGTGAAGTACATGACCGGCGGCATCGCCTCGCTCCTGAAGGCCGCTGGCGTCACGGCTATTTTTGGGCGCGGCAAACTGCTCGCCGGCCGCGTGGTCGAGGTCACGGCACCCGACAAGTCGCGCCAGTTGCTGCGCGGCAAGCATGTGGTACTCGCCAGCGGCTCGATTCCGACCGAACTGAAATCGCTCCCCTTCGATGGCAAGCAGATCATCGATTCCTGGGGCGCACTCGAATTGTCCGTCGTGCCCAAGCGCCTGTGCGTGATCGGTGCCGGTGTGATCGGCCTCGAGCTGGGCAGTGTGTGGCGACGCCTCGGCGCTGAAGTCGTGGTGCTCGAAGCACTCGACGCGCTGCTGCCGATGGCCGATGCGCAGCTCGCCACTGAAGCGGCGCGGCACTTCAAGAAGCTTGGTCTCGACGTCCGCCTCGGTGCCAAGGTCTCGGCCGCCAAACCCGGCAAGGACGGTGTGAGCGTGCGCTACAGCGACGCCAAGGGCGAGCAGACGCTCACAGCCGATGTCGTGGTCGTGGCCGTGGGTCGCCGTCCGTACACCGAAGGCCTGCTGGGCGAAGGCAGCGGCGTGACGCTCGATGAGCGCGGCTTCATCAAAGTGGATGATCACTGCGCCACTGCGGTTGCTAATGTCTGGGCAGTCGGTGATGCAGTGCGCGGGCCGATGCTGGCGCACAAGGGCAAGGAAGAGGGCGTCGCGGTTGCCGATCGCGTCGCCGGCAAGTATGCGCACATGAACTACGCGCTGATTCCTTCGGTGATCTACACCGCGCCCGAGATCGCCTGGGTGGGTCAGAGCGAAGCACAGGCCAAGGCGGCCGGCGTGGCCGTGAAGATCGGCGTGTTCCCGTTTGCCGCCAGTGGTCGCGCGCGCGCGATGGAAGGAAGCGCCGGCTTCGTCAAGGTCGTGGTCTCGCAGTCCAGCGATGAGCTGCTGGGCGTACACATCATCGGGCCGATGGCTGGCGAACTGATCGCCGAAGCCGTGCTGGCCATGGAGTTTCGTGGCAGCGCCGAGGACTTGCAGCGCACGATCCATGCGCATCCGACGCTCTCGGAGGCGCTGCACGAGGCGGCACTGGCCGCGGACAAGCGCGCAATCGACAATATCAATCGTTGAGCCGGAGGGGACATGGGCGATCACGACAAATCCAGGCGCGAGTTCGTTGGCGGTACCGCCGCAGCCGGATTGATGGCAGTGGCCGGATCGGTGGCCGCTGCGCCGCCGGCAGTCGTCGAGAAGGACCTGCAGGTACGCACACCCGATGGCGACTGCGATGCCGCGTTCTTCCATCCCGACAAGGGTGCGCACCCGGGCGTGCTGCTCTGGACCGACATCTTTGGCCTGCGCCCCGCATTCCGCGATTTCGGTCGCCGCCTGGCAGCGTCGGGTTTTGCAGTACTGGTGCCGAATCCGTTCTATCGCAGCGCCAAGGCGCCGGTATTCGGTGATATCTCGACCTTCAATTTCCAGAGCGAAACCGATCGCGCCAGATTCCCGCCGCTGGTGGGTCCGCTGACTGCTGCCGGCGCCATCGAGCGTGATGCCCACGCGTACGTGGAGTTCCTCGACGCACAGCCCGCAGTGAATCGTGCCAAGAAGCTGGGCGTGCAGGGTTACTGCATGAGCGGGCCGCTGATGCTGCGCTGTGCGGCCGCGGTGCCGGAACGCTTCGGCGCCGGCGCCAGCTTCCACGGCGGGGGCCTGGTGACCGATAAGCCCGACAGCGCGCACCTGCTGATCCCGAAGATCAAGGCGCAACTGTATATCGCGATTGCGGCCAACGACGACGCGCGCGCACCGAACGACAAGAACACGCTGCGCGCCGCCTGCGCGGCCGCCAAGGTGCGCGCCGAGATCGAGGTCTACGCCGGCGCGCAGCATGGCTGGTGCGTGCCGGACATGCCGGCACAAAACGGCAAGGCGATCTACGACAAGGTTGCTGCCGAGCGTGCCTGGACCCATCTGTTGCGCCTGTATCGCGGCGCGCTTTCCTGAGGAGTCAGTGTGTCCCTGCGTCAACGCTTGATGTTGCGCGCCGCCGCCGTGGCGCTGTGCATTCCGGTGCTGCTCGCCGCAGCGCCACTGCCCGACCTGAATTGGCGCCTGATCGGCCCGTTCCGCGGTGGCTGGAGCACGATGGCCACCGGCGTCCAGGATCAACCCGACACCTTCCTGTTCGGTGCCGCAGGCGGTGGCGTCTGGAAGACCGTCAATGCGGGTCGCACCTGGGCGCCGATATTCGATGGCACCGGCCCATCCTCGTCCATAGGCGCGCTGGCGGTGGCTCCCGGCAATGACAAGGTGATCTATGTCGGCACGGGCCAGCCTGAGCCGCGCTATGACATTGCCTCTGGCGATGGGGTGTACAAGTCTGTCGATGGCGGTGTGAGCTGGACGCATATTGGCCTTGCGGCGACACGCCACATCGGTGCCATCCTCGTGGATCCGCGCGATCCGAACACTGTACTGGTCGGTGCACTCGGACACATGTTCGGCGCCAACACCGAGCGCGGTGTGTATCGCAGTGTCGATGGTGGAACGACATGGAGCCACGTACTGGCGATCAGTGCCGATACCGGCGTGGTCGATCTCGCGGCCGATCCCTCCAACCCCGATCGCCTCTATGCCGCCGCCTGGGAAGCGCGCAACTACCCCTGGCTCAGTTACTTCAAGCCGATTGCGGGCGAGGGCAGCGCGATCTATACCTCCGCTGATGCAGGCAAGAGCTGGTCGAAGCTCGGCGGTGAGGGCTGGCCCAGTGGTGCGCTCGGCCGCATCGGTCTTGCGGTGGCGCACACGGCGCAAGGTACGCGCATCTACGCTTCGATCGATTCGAAGGATTCCGGCGGCTTGTACCGTTCGGATGATGCTGGCGCCCACTGGCAGAAAGTGAACGCTGCCGCGCCGGTCACCAACTGGTATGTGAGCCGTCTCACGGTGGCGCCTGGCAAGCCTGACGACATCTACTACGTGGGCCAGTCCATCCACTACTCGCACGATGCGGGCAAGAGCTTCACGATCATCCGCGGCGCGCCCGGCGGCGATGACTACCACTACCTGTGGATCAACCCCGCTCACCCGGAACGCATGGTCACCGCGAGCGATCAGGGCACGGCCATCAGCGTCGATGGCGGGCACAGCTGGAGCGAGTGGTACAACCAGCCGACCGGACAGTTCTATCACCTCGGCGCCGACCAGGGGTTCCCCTATCGCCTCTATGCGGGCCAGCAGGACAGCGGTACCGTATCACTCGCCACGCGCAGTGATTTCGGCGCGCTGAATTTCCGCGACTGGAATCCGGTCGGCGGCGATGAGCGCGACGATGTACTGCCCGAGCCCTCCGACGCCAACATCGTCTATGCGACCGGACTCGGTGGCAAGCTCACGCGCTGGGACAAGCGGCACGGACAATCGCGCCAGATCACGCCCTGGCCGATAAGCAGCTACGGCATGCGTCAAACCGCGGTGAAATACCGCTACACTTGGATCACGCCGCTGGCGGTCTCGCAGCGCGAGCCTTATCCACTCTACGTCGGCTCGCAGCTCTTGTGGCGCAGCGTCGATCGCGGTGAACACTGGCAGATTATCAGTCCGGATCTGAGCGGCAAGCGCGAGAGCGCGCAGCGCTGCGAGGGCGATGTGCAGGTGGCCGACGCCAAGGCCTGCGGCTATGGCGTGATTTTCAACATCGCGCCCTCGCCACTCAACAACACCGATATCTGGGTGGGCATGGACGACGGCCTGGTGCAGCTCACGCGCGATGGCGGCGAGCATTGGCAAGCCGTGACGCCTGCGGGCCTGCCCGATTGGGCGCGCGTCAACACCGTCGATCCTTCCGCGCTCGATGCCGAGACTGCTTACGTTGCCGCCGACAATCATCGTCAGGATGATTTCGCGCCCTACGCGTGGCGCACGCACGATGGCGGCAAGAGCTGGCAATCGATCACCCAGGGTTTGCCCGTCGGCCACTTCGTGGCCGTGGTGCGCAGCGATCCGAAGAAGAAGGGTCTGCTGTATGCAGGCACCGATGCCGGCGTGTATGTGTCGCTCGATGACGGCGATCACTGGCAGTCGATGCAGTTGAATCTGCCCCAGGCCTGGGTGCGTGACCTGCTGGTGCACGGCAACGACCTGGTCGCCGCCACGCAGGGCAGGGCGCTGTGGGTGCTCGACGACGTGAGTCCGTTGCGCTCGCTCACCGGAGCGGAGGAAGCAACGCAGCTGTTCCCGCCGGCCACGGCCTATCGCCTGCAGCCCAACAGCAATCGCGACACGCCGCTGCCGCTCGAGACCGCCGTGGCGATGAATCCACCGGCCGGCGCCGTGATCGACTATGCGTTGGCCGCAGGTGTGCACGGGCCCGTGGTGCTGGAGATCCGCGATGCGCAGGATGCACTGGTGCGCAGCTACTCGAGCGATGATCAGCCGGGCCCGTCGCGCGCCCATCGCTATTTCGCGACCGACTGGCTCAAACCCGAGCCGCGCCTGGCGGCGAGCGCGGGCCTGCACCGTTTCATCTGGAATCTGCGCTATCCGCAGGCGCGCGCCGTGGGCTATGAATACAGCATCGGCGCGGTGAATGGCGCCAATACACTGACGCTTCCGGCCGGAGCCTATGCGCTGCCCGGCAGGTACGAGGTCGTGCTCAAGGCCGGCGGTAAACAATGGCGGCAGTCGCTGACCGTGAAGCTCGATCCGCGCCTCAGCACCACTCAAGCTGAACTGCAGAGCTCGCTGGCCTGGTCGATGGAGGCGACCCAGGCACTGGATGCCGCCTATGTGGCCAATGGCGAAGTGGCGGCGCTGCGCAAGCAGCTGGCGCAGCTGCGCCCCACGCTCAAGGGCGAGGCGCTCGCGGCCGTGAAATCGCTGGAGGAACAGACCCAGCCGCTCACCGAGTCACCCGAAGGCGCGGATGCTGATTTCGGCAGGATCAGCGAAGTGATCGCGACGCTCGCCGCCGGCGTCGAAGGCGCCGACTACGCGCCGACGCCGGGCCAGCGTGCCGGCCTCGACGATTACCGCGCGCGCCTGCACCAGGCCCTCGATCGCTGGCAGTCGCTGCGCAACGCGACGCTGGTGGCGCTCAACAAGCAGCTCAAGGCCGCGGGCCACAAGGCCATCGTGTTGCCCGCGCCCGATCAGTTCGCTCCCGAGCCCGACGAAGACGGCAAAGACCTGCCCTGAAGCCAGCAGCGCCGCGCAGGCGCGCGCCGCGCGTCAGCCCGCGCGTTCGGCCTTCAGCACGTTGGCGACCGAACGCAGCCGCTTGAGCACCAGCCGCAGCTGCGCCACATCGCGCACCGCCGTGCGCATCACGATGGTCGCGATGCGATCGTCAGGATCGGTGTTGGAATTCACGCCGTTGATGCTCAGGCGCTCGAGCGCCATCACATCCGAGACATCGCGCAGCAATCCGCGTCGGTCGAAGGCTTCGACGCGGATCTGCACCGGCATCATCAGCTCGCCGCCCGTGTTCCAGTCCACGCTCAGCACGCGTTCGGGTTTGAGCGCACGCATGCGCGCCAGGCTCCCGCATTGCGCGCGATGGATTGTCACGCCACGACCGAGCGTGAGATAGCCGGCAATCGCTTCGGGTGGCACCGGTGCGCAGCAACGTGCCATGGTGGTGGGCAAATCACCGACGCCTTCGATCTCGACCGCTGAGCGGCCGCGCGTGGCCTGGCGCGCAGTGCGCGGTGCCAGCGGCGCGGTGCCCGCGGGCGGAGGCGGTGGCGGTACATCGGCGATTGGCGCCTTGGTGCTGGCCAGCTTCGCCGCGGCGGCCGCTTCCCGCTGATGAAACCAGGCGCGCACCTTGGCGCGACTGCGCGAGGAGGCCAGAAACGCGCTGCCCGCCGCTACCCAGTCGCGGCTCGGACCGCCCTTGCGCCCGCCGATGATCTCGACCAGCGCGCCGTTGTGCAGCGGTTGTTCGAGCGGTGTAATGCGCCCGTCGATCTTCGCGCCGCGGCAGCTGTGGCCGAGGTCGGTGTGCAAGTGATAGGCGAAATCGAGCGCGGTGGCGCCGTGCGGCAGATCGACGATCTCGCCACGCGGTGTCAGCGCGTACAGCCGGTCGGCGAACAGGTCGCCGCGCACGGCGTCGATCAGATCTCTCTCGCCCTGCGCACGCGTGGGCTCGAGCACCCGGCGCGCCCACTCGATCTTGCGCTCGTAATTGGCATCGCGGCCGCTGCCTTCCTTGTAACGCCAGTGCGCCGCGACACCGAGCTCGGAGTGCCGATGCATCTCGGCGGTGCGGATCTGGATCTCGACTGACTTGCCCTCCGGACCCTGAACCGCCGTGTGGATCGAGCGGTACTGGTTGCCCTTCGGGGTCGCGATGTAGTCGGCGAATTCGCCGGGCAGGATGCGCCACAGGCTGTGCACCACACCGAGCGCGGCATAGCAGTCGCCTACACTCTGGGCGATGATGCGCAGCGCGCGCACATCGTAGAGCTGCTCAAAGGCCAGGTCCTTGCGCTGCATTTTTCGCCAGATGCTGTAGATGTGCTTGGCGCGGCCCTGCACCTGGGCCTTGATGCCGGCCTGCGCCAGCGCCGCGACCATCTGCGCGGACAGCGCGGCGACATACTTTTCGCGATCGACGCGGCGCTCGGCGAGGCGGCTCGCGATCAGGTGATAGTTGTCGGGGTCGAGCTGGCGAAAGGCCAGATCCTCGAGCTCCCACTTCAGGCTCCAGATGCCGAGCCGATTGGCCAGTGGCGCGTAGATCTCGCGGGTTTCCAGCGCCAGGCGCTGCGCCTCGGCCGGTGCGAGCTGGCGTGCCTGGCGCAGCCGCAAGAGCACTGCCGCGAGTCGCGCGACGATCAGGCGTGGATCAGCGGCCACTGCCAGCAACATCTTGCGCAGCGCTTCGGCCTGCTGTGTGGTCAGGCCGACGCTGGCATTCCAGCCTGCGGGCAGTCCGATATCGCCAAGCTTTTCGAGTTGGCGGGCGAGTCGTGCCACGTGCTCGCCAAAATGCTGCGTCGAGGCCGCATCATCGAGCTTGAGCCCTGCGCTGCGCGCCCGCGCCAGCCATGCAGCGACGGCGATGTCGGGATCTTCGGCAATGCTGCCCACGACACGGGCCAGCGCCTCACCGTCGTCCAACGCAGGTGTCGGACACGATCGTGCCGCGAGTTCTGCCCGCGCTGCTGCCAGTGCCCGGGTCAGCACTGCGGCTTGGGGGCTGCCTTGCTCGGCAGCAGTTGTGGGGACGGTTTCCACCCTGGTTATCTTACGGATTGAGTGTGTGGGGGCGGGCGCTTCCGGCTATCATTCTGGTAATGAAGATATTCGGCAAGTCATCGGCATGAAGCGCGCCGCGGGCGGTTCCTGGCGCAGTTTCAAACCCGAAATGGCGAGCACGGCCCGCGTCGCTGTGGCGCCCACGTGCCGAATTCTCGGGCTCGATCCCGGGTCGCTCCGTACCGGCTATGGCCTGATCGACTGCAGCGCGGGGGGTGAGCGTCACCTGGCCAGCGGTTGCATTGCCGTGGCTGGTGCCGACTTCGTGGTACGGCTGCGGCGCATTTTCGAAGCCGTCGCTGCCCTGGTAGCGGAGCACCGTCCCGACGAGATCGCCATCGAGCGTGTGTTCGTGCATCGTAACCCCGACAGCGCATTGAAACTCGGACAGGCGCGCGGGGCGGCCCTGTGTGCCGCCGTGGCGCATGGCGCTGCGGCGCACGAGTATGCACCGCGCGCGATCAAGCTCGCAGTTAGCGGCTATGGTGGCGCCGAGAAAGACCAGGTCGCGCAGATGGTCAGCATGCTGCTGCAGCTGAAACAACGTCCAGGTGCCGATGAGGCCGATGCGCTGGCGGTGGCCTTGTGTCATGCGCAGACCCGGCGCCTGGCAACAATCGTGTCGACGCCAGCGGCAGGCGTCCGTAGCAGCGCTCGCGTTGCGGTGCGTGGCGGTGCGCGGCCGTGATCGGCTCACTCGCGGGCATCATCGCCCAGAAGACGCCGCCCTCGATGATGATCGAAGTCGGTGGCGTGGGCTACGAACTCGAGGCGCCGATGTCCACCTTCTACAACCTGCCCGCGGTGGGGCAGAGCACGCGCCTGCTGACGCATCTGGTGGTGCGCGAGGACGCGCAGCTGCTGTATGGATTCGGCAGCGCGGCCGAACGCGCGCTGTTCCGCAATCTGCTCAAGGTCAGCGGCGTCGGTCCGCGTATCGCGCTGGCGATCCTCTCGGGTGTCACAGTCGAAGCCTTCGCGCTGTGCGTGCAGGCGCAGGATGTGACCACGCTGACGCGCATCCCCGGCATCGGCCGCAAGATCGCCGAGCGGCTGATCGTGGAGATGCGCGACCGACTGGTCAGCAATATGGAATCGCTGCCCGGCGGTCCACGGTTCCAGGCGCCGGTGGGCGCCGAGGCCGAGGCCTACAGCGCGCTGGTTGCGCTCGGTTACAAGCCCGCCGAGGCGGTGCGCTTGCTGAAGAATGCCGGCTCGGGCGGCGGCACCGAGGATCTGATCCGCCGTGCGCTGCAGAGCGCGGCGCGTGAGTGAAGGCGTGGGTGAACCCGTGATCAACGAAGAGCGCGTCATCGACCCGACCAATCGCAGCGAGGACGAGCAACTCGAGCGCGCGATCCGTCCGCGCTCCCTGCATGACTACGTGGGCCAGGAGCAGGTGAAGAGCCAGCTCGCGATCTACATCGAAGCGGCGCGCCAGCGCGGTGAGGCGCTCGATCATACGCTGATCTTCGGGCCACCGGGCCTGGGCAAGACCACGCTCGCGGTGATCATTGCCGCGGAACTGGGCGTCAACCTGCGCCAGACCTCGGGCCCGGTGATCGAGCGACCCGGTGACCTCGCAGCAATCCTCACCAATCTGCAGCCACGCGATGTGCTGTTCGTCGATGAGATCCATCGGCTGAGCCCCGTAGTCGAAGAAGTGCTCTATCCGGCGATGGAGGACTACCAGCTCGACATCATGATCGGCGAGGGCCCCGCGGCGCGCTCGATCAAGCTCAACATCCCGCCCTTCACGCTGGTGGGCGCGACCACGCGCGCCGGCCTGCTGACTTCACCACTGCGCGATCGCTTCGGCATCGTGCAGCGGCTCGAGTTCTATACGGTGCCCGAGCTCGAACGCATCGTGCAGCGCTCGGCCGGCATCCTGCGGGTGCCGATCGTGGCGAGTGGCGCCGCGCGCATCGCGCAGCGCTCGCGCGGTACGCCGCGCATTGCCAACCGCCTGCTGCGCCGGGTGCGCGACTACGCGCAGGTGCGCGGCAACGGCACGGTCGATGAGCAGACGGCTGCGGCGGCGCTCGACCTGCTGGCCGTCGATCCGCAGGGCTTCGATGCGCTCGATCGGAAGCTCCTGCTGACCATCATGGAGAAGTTCGATGGCGGCCCGGTAGGCATCGAGAGCCTGGCGGCAGCCATCGGCGAAGAGCGTGGCACGCTTGAAGATGTGATCGAACCCTATCTGATCCAGCAGGGGTTCCTGGCGCGCACGGCCCGTGGCCGCATTGCGACACGTGGCGCCTGGCAGCACTTCGGTCTCAAGATGCCCGAACGCGCGGCGGCCAATCTGCCCTTGTTCGGAGATGGCGCATGAGCGCCTTCGTCTGGCCGACACGCGTGTATTGGGAGGATACCGATGGCGGTGGAGTGGTCTACTACGCCAACTACCTGCGCTTCCTCGAGCGCGCGCGCACGGAATGGCTGCGCGCGCACGGCTGTTCACAGAGCGAGCTCGCCGTTGATCCGGGCGTCCTGTTTTCAGTGGTCGAAGTGAATATCAGATACCGGCGCCCGGCGCGTCTCGATGATCTGCTGCTGATCAGCTCCGTGCCGACACAGGATGGCGCGGCCTGCATGATCTTCAAGCAGCGCATGCTGCACGGCTCCGAAACCGGTGAGTTGCTGGCCGAGGCCGAGGTGCGCATTGCCTGTGTCAGTGCCAGCACCTTCAAGCCGCGGCGCCTGCCGCCGGCGTTACTCAGGGAATTCAGCTGATGCACGGCGACCTGTCAATACTGCGGCTGATGATCCAGGCCAGCCCGGTGGTGCAGTTCGTGATGGCGCTGCTGCTGGCCGCGTCGCTGATCTCCTGGTCCATTATTTTCCGCAAACGCATGATGGTGCGCCGCGCGCGCAGCGATGCGGACCGCTTCGAGAACAGCTTCTGGTCGGGCGGTGATCTCTCGGCGCTGTATCGCTCGATCGAAGCGCGCGGCGGCGCCACCGGCATGGAGAGCATCTTCGAATTCGGTTTTCGCGAGTTTGCGCGTATGCGCCAGCAAGGTGGCCTGGCCACCGACCTGATGCTCGAAGGCTCGCGGCGTGCGATGCGTGTGGCGCAGCTCAAGGAGACCGAGCGGCTCGAGCACAACCTCGCAACGCTCGCCACGGTCGGCTCGACCAGTCCCTACGTGGGCCTGTTCGGCACGGTCTGGGGCATCATGAGTGCCTTCAGCTCGCTCAGCAACGTACAGCAGGCCACGTTGGCCTCGGTGGCGCCGGGCATTGCCGAAGCGCTGGTGGCCACGGCTTTTGGCCTGTTCGCGGCCATTCCCGCCGTCGTTGCCTATAACCGCTATGCCGATCAGGTGAGCCGGCTGGAACTGCGCTACGACGCCTTCATGGAAGAGTTCTCGACCATCCTGCAGCGACACGCCGCGCGCGGCGCGGGTGTCCAGGCGGCCACGTGAGCGCCGGCGGCGCGCGGCCCAAGCGCCGCCTGATGGGCGAGATCAACGTCGTGCCCTACATCGATGTGATGCTGGTGCTGTTGATCATCTTCATGATCACGGCGCCGCTGCTCACGCAGGGCATCAAGGTCGATTTGCCCAAGGCGAATGCGGAACCGATCGATGCGCGCGCAGTCAACAACATTGAACCGCTGGTGCTGTCGGTGGATGTGCGCGGGCGCTTCTTTTTGAATGTGGGTGCGACTCCCGAGCAGGCCATCGATGACGCCACGGCACTCGCGCGCGCGACCGCGGCGCTGCGCCGTGCACCGCAGCGCGTGGTGCTGGTGAAGGGTGATCACGCGGTGGACTATGGACGCATTGTGACGGCGATGGTGATGTTGCAGCAGGCCGGCGCATCGAAGCTGGGTTTCCTGACGGATCCGCCGCCGCAGCCGCGGCCGCCTGTAGCGCCGTGAGCGAGGCGCGAGGCGATCGCACCGTAGCCGTACTGCTCTCCGTGCTGCTGCACGCTGCGGTGGTGGGGCTGCTGGGCTGGGGCTGGTGGCATTTTCGTAAGCCGCCTGAGCCGCCGCGGCAGCTGGCGATCGAGGCGACGGTGGTGAGGGCGAATACCGTGACGCCTGCACCTGCGCCGACCCCACAACCGGTGGCGCCGGCCACCGAGCCGCCTGCCGCTGCAACGCCGCCGCAGCCTGCAGCTGCGCCCGCGCCGCCAGTGCCGGACCAGGCGCAGCCCGACAAGGCCGCGCAGGCGGCTGCAGCCCGGCGCGAGAACGCCGAGCGCGAACGCAAGGAGCAGGCGGATCGCGAACGCGAACGCGAACGTGAGCGCGAGCAACGCGCCGCCGAGCAGCGCGAGCGCGAAGCGGCCGAACGGGCCGCGGCCGCGAAGCTCAAGGCGCAGGCCGCGCAGGACAAGGCCCGGAGGGAAGCGGAATTGCGTGCACAACTGGCCAGTGAGGAGCGCATCAATGCCGCGCGCAGCAGCTCGGAGATGGCCTCGTACATCGCGATGATCACCGGGCGCATCGATCGCGCCTGGATACGCCCGCCCAGCGCGCGTGCCGGCCTGAGCTGCGAATTGCATGTCACCCAGGTGCCGGGCGGCGAGGTCACGGCGGTGCAGATTGCCAGTTGCAACGGCGACCAGGCGACGCGCGAATCGATCGAGGCAGCGGTCTATCGAGCCTCACCCCTGCCGACACCCTCGAATCCTGACCTGTTTGATCGTAACCTTGTGATCCGGTTTCATCCCGATGAGTGAGCAGTCGATGATGCACATCCACACCATGATTTCCGCACCGGCACCAGGCTGGCTGCCGTGGCTTGCCGCCGCCCTGGCCTGCCTGCTCGCGCCCGCGGCACGGGCCGAGTTGCAGATCGATATCACCCAGGGCGTGACTGATCCGATTCCAGTGGCGATCGTGCCCTTTGCCAGCGCGGCGCTGGCCGATGGCGGTTTCGATCTCGCCGCGGTGGTACAGCACGACCTGGATGGTAGCGGGCGCTTCCGCTCGATGAGCCGTGCCTCGATGCACGCAGCGCCGCAGCACGCCGTCGATGTGGTGGTGGCCGACTGGCGCGCGGCCGGAGAAGACTACGTGCTGGTGGGGCGTACCACGGCGGAGCAGGGGGGCAAGCTGGTCATCGCCTGCGAGCTGTTGAATGTGCTCACGGGCCAGGTTGTTGGCGCCACGCATTTTGATGCGACCGCAGCGACGATGCGCCGCGTGGCCCACCAGGTCAGCGACTTCGTGTTCGAAAAGATTGTCGGTGCGCGCGGCGCGTTTGCGACTCGCATTGCCTATGTGGCCGTGGAAGGCGAGCCGCCAGCACAACGCTACCGGCTCTACGTCGCCGACGCAGATGGCGAGGGCGCGCAGGTGGTGCTCGATTCCAGCCGCCCGATCATGTCGCCGGCCTGGTCGGCCGATGGCCAATGGCTGGCGTATGTGTCCTTTGAAGACCGCGTCGCGGCGATCTATGTGCAGCAACTACGCAGCAGCCAGCGCCAGCGCGTATCCCAGCGTGCCGGCGTGAATGGCGCGCCCGCGTGGTCGCCCGATGGCAAGAAGCTGGCGCTGACGCTGTCGGGCTCGAGCGGCAATCTCGATATCTGGGTGCTTGAGCTGGCGACCCAGGGGCTGGTGCGCATCACCAACGACCCGGCGATCGACACCGAGCCGGCCTGGAGCGCCGACGGCAAGGAGCTGTATTTCACCTCCGATCGCTCCGGCGGTCCGCAGATCTACCGCACCGATGTGGCTACGCACGAGCACGTACAGCGCATCACTTTCGGTTCTTCTTATAATGCGCGCGCGCGGCTGGCGCCCGACGGGCGTACGCTGGCGTTTGTGACCCGCGAGGGCAGCGACTATCGTATTGCCGTGCAGGACCTAGGCAATGGCGGCGTGCGCGTGCTGACACGCGGCAGCCTCGATGAAGCACCGGCCTTCGCCCCCAACGGCCTGACGCTGATCTACGCGGGCAAGGTCGGCGGCAGGCGCACTTTGGCGACAGTGGCGGTCGATGGCCAGGTGACGCAACGTTTGAAGGCGGACCATGGCGATGTGCGTGAGCCCGTCTGGGGCCCCTTCACCGGAAATTGAACAGCAGGAGTACCGATATATGAAGAGCAACTTGATGATGGCTGTCGCAGGCCTGGCCGTGTTGATGGCGCTGGCAGGGTGCCCCAGCAAGCCAGTACTGAAATCGTCGGGCGCTGCGGCGGGTACTGCCGTGCCTGGTGGTGCCGGCAGCGGTCAGAATGGCGCTGGCGCCAATGCCAATGGGCCTGGCGACCAGGCGGGCGGCGCGGGCGCGGGCGCTGGCACAGGCAAGGAGGGCGCTTCGGCCCCTGTGGGCGTAGCGCGACTGATCTACTTCGATTTCGACAGCAGCGAGATCCGGCCGGAGTTCGTCAGCGTGATCGCGGCGCATGCCAAGGCGCTGAGCGCCAATGCCAGCATCCGCGTGCGCCTCGAGGGCCACACCGACGAGCGCGGCTCACCCGAGTACAACATCGGATTGGGCGAGCGCCGCTCGCAGGTCGTGCGCCGTGCGCTGATGCTGCAGGGCGTGGCCGAATCGCAGCTCAGCACCGTGAGCTATGGCGAGGAGCGTCCGGCCGTCGCGGGCGAAACCGAAGATGCCTGGGCCAAGAACCGCCGGGTCGAATTCATCTACCTGAACTGAAACGCCGGGCCATCACCATGAAAACCAGCACGCTGCTCGTTGCGCTGACTCCGGTATTGCTCGCCGGCTGCGCGACCAATCCGGCCGAGGATCCGCTGCAGATCAAGCTCAATGATTTCGACTCGCGTTTGGGTCGAGTGGAGCGCGTGGTCAGCAACCAGAGCCTGGTCGACATGTCGCGGCGCCTCGACACGCTCGAGGCGCAGCTGCGCGAACTGCGCGGCACCAGCGAAGTGCTGCAGAACGGCAGCGAGGCACTGCGCAAACAGCAGCGCGACCTGTACGCCGATCTGGAAAAACGCATCGCGAAGCTGGAAGCTGCCATGCCGGGCGGTGGCGCGACGAGCGGCGCCGCTGGCAGCGCCGTTGGTAGCAGTGTGGTCGAGGCGGGCAATGCAGCGGGCAGCAGCCCGGTCGCCAGTGGTGCCGAGCCCACGACACCGGTCGATGACCAGGCCGCCTACGCACGCGCATTCGACCAGTTGAAGTCCGGCGAATACCGCACGGCCGTCACGCAGTTCCAGAACTTCATGAAGACCTATCCGCAGAGCTCCCTGCTCGACAACGCGCAGTACTGGATCGGCGAGGCCTACTACGTGACGCGCGACTACGATATGGCCGCCAAGGCCTTTCGCGCCGTGGGCGAGCGCTGGCCGTCCTCGCGCAAGGCACCCGATGCGCTGCTCAAGCTCGGCTATACGCAGTACGAGCAGAAGCGCTTAAGCGATGCGCGTGCCACGCTCACCGATGTGGTGCAGCGTTTTGCGGGCACCGATGCCGCGCGCCTCGCGAGCGAGCGCCTGCAAAAGCTTCCGGCTGCCGAGGCCCGTTGAGCAGCGCCGAGCGCAGCCAGGAGCGGGTGAAGATCACCGAGATTTTCCACTCGCTGCAAGGTGAGGCGCAGTTCGCGGGCGTGCCCACCGTATTCGTGCGCCTCACGGGTTGCCCGCTGCGTTGCCACTACTGCGATACCGCTTACGCCTTTCACGGCGGCGAGTGGTGGACGATTCCTTCAATCCTCGAGCGCGTTGCGAGCTACCAGACCCACGATGTGTGCGTGACGGGCGGCGAGCCGCTGGCGCAGCGCGCCTGCGTGGGGCTGCTCAAGGCGCTGTGCGATCAGGGTCATCGCGTCTCGCTCGAGACCAGTGGCGCCATGCCGGTCACTGAACTGGATGCGCGCGTGATCCGCGTGGTCGATGTGAAGACGCCCGGTTCCGGCGAGGAGTCTCGCAATCTCTACGAGCAGCTGCAGTCGCTGGCACCGCAGGATCAGATCAAGTTCGTGATCACCTCGCGTGAAGACTACGAGTGGAGTCGCGCCAGATTGCAGGAACTGAGACTCAACGAACGTTGCGGCGTGCTGTTTTCGCCCAGTTTCGGTCAACTGCCGGCGCGCGAGTTGGCTGAGTGGGTGCTGGCCGATCGCTTGCCGGTGCGATTCCAGATCCAGCTGCACAAGATCCTCTGGGGCGAAGAACGTGGCCGCTGACAGCGGTCGCGCCGTCATACTGCTCTCGGGCGGGCTCGATTCCGCTACGGCATTGGCCTGGGCACGCGAGCGTGGCTACCAGTGCTACGCGCTCTCGGTTGCCTATGGGCAAAGACATGACGCCGAGTTGGCTGCGGCGGCACGTGTTGCACGCGCGTTGGGCGCGGCGGAGCATCGTGTGATGCACGTGGACCTCGGCTCGCTGGGGGGGTCGGCGCTGACGGATACTGCCATCGCGGTGCCCGAGAATGGTGGTGCTGGCATTCCGGTCACCTACGTGCCCGCTCGCAATACCGTGTTGCTGTCGCTGTCGCTGGCCTGGGCCGAAGTGCTGGGCGCGATGGCGATCGTGATTGGTGTCAATGCGGTCGATTACTCGGGCTACCCGGACTGCCGACCTGAATTCATTGCCGCCTTCGGCCAGCTGGCGCGCCTCGCGACCAAGGCCGCGGTCGAAGGGCAGTCGCTGAACGTGCTGGCGCCGCTGCTGAGCATGAGCAAGGACGAGATCGTGCGCGAGGGCCTGCGCCTCGGTGTCGACTACGCGCTGACCGTGTCCTGCTACCAGGCGGATGGCGAGGGCAGGGCCTGTGGGCGCTGCGACGCCTGCCGGCTGCGGCGCCAGGGTTTCGAGGCCGCTGGCATGGCGGATCCGACCCGCTACGCCTGAAGGGCCGCGTGGCGCCCGCGCGCCGTGAATGCATGCCTTGGCCCGCGTACTTCCGGTATCATGCCGGCCCTTCCGCAAGGCACTCCGGGTCGGTAGCTCAGTCGGTAGAGCAGCGCCCTTTTAAGGCGTTGGTCGTGGGTTCGAGCCCCACCCGACCCACCAAATAACCATCCCATACCGACCCATGAGATCCAAGGGGTGCGAGTTTCTTGCTGAAATTGCTTGATGAATGGACCCATTGCGACCCAAGAGATTCCATGGCGTTCCGTCCTATGTGGGGGTACAGTCGGGGGTAACTGGCGGCTACAGCCTGTAGGCTCGTAAGTTACCCCCACCGGTGATGAAGGCGTTGGTGGCGACGACAGACAAACTAACCGGAGCTGCCGTTGAGGGCGCCAAGAGGCGCCAGAAGGCCTACAAGCTGTTCGACGGCGGAGGCTTGTACCTACTCGTCAGGCCTGACGGTGCCCGTTGGTGGCGCCTCAAGTATCGTGTTGACGGAGTGGAGAAGCTCATATCGCTCGGGACCTACCCGGCCCGTTCCCTAAAGGCGGCTCGGACAGCACGTGATGCGGCAAAGAACTTACTTGCGGATGGCGTGGATCCTAGCCACAGACGTAGAGTCGACAGAGCCGCCCGGCGGTCCGCTCTAGAAAATACGTTTGAAGTTGTCGCTCGCGAGTGGTACGGGAAGAAAAGCAAGAAGTGGGTCGCTACCCACGCGAACAAGGTAATAGGGCGCCTCACAAGGCATGTTTTTCCAGAAATCGGATCCGTTCCCGTGTCGGAGTTGACAGGGGTGAGGCTTGGCGAGTTGCTATCGAAGATCGAGCAGAAGGCCACGGTGTCGACCGCGCATCGGTGCCGGCAATATTTGGATTCGGTGAGCCGATACGCCATTCAAACATCGCGTATGAATTCCAACCCGACGCCGCATAGTGAGACGCTGACGCCGGTTGTAAGCGCCCATTACGCCAGCATCACAGATCCAGTCGGCGTAAGGGGATTGTTGCGCTCAATTCGGGGCTACGCAGGAACGGCGGTGACTGTGGCCGCGCTGAGTTTGGCCCCGCTGGTCTTTGTCCGACCTGGGGAGCTGCGTGCAGCAGAGTGGTCAGAATTCAATCTGGAAGTCGCCGAGTGGAAAATCCCGGCCCACCGGATGAAAATGGGTCGCGCGCATTTGGTGCCCCTAAGCAAACAAGCCACAATCATCCTTACTGATTTGAAGCGACTCACGGGCGCTGGCCGTTACGTGTTCCCGAGTGAGCGCGGCGCTGGGCGATGCATGTCGGAAAATACACTGAATGCAGCGCTTCGTTCTATGGGGTACTCGAGGGAGCAGATGACCAGCCACGGATTCAGGCACATGGCGAGCACGTTGCTGAATGAATCCCGCAAATTTCATGGCGACGTGATCGAGCGGCAGTTGGCGCACGCCGATCGAAATTCAATACGTGCTGTATACAACACTGCCGAGTATCTGAATGAGCGCCGAGAAATGATGCAGTGGTGGGCGAATCGTCTGGATTCGCTCGCGGCATCGGACAACGTGGTGAATCTGAAGTCTGCGGGGGTGGCGTCGTAAGTTGCATAGGTTTCCTCCTTTGTTTTCTCGGAAACGATGCCGGTGCCATTCCTAGCCACACCCCTCGAGATTCGTCGAGGCCTGGTGCCAACCATTTACCACTGTTGAGTAGCGCCAAATCACTTGGTCAGGGGCAAGGGCCACCGCCAATTGGGCGGACAACCCAGGTTGTCCTTGCGCCAAAGGGATCGCTGCTTCGCATGTCATCAACGATTTAGTCCTCGGCGGAGTGACATGGAGTAGCCGAGCAATTCGTCGGATGCGCGTCTGACCATAGCACGGCGCCTTGCACCGCCAGTCTCAGAGCGCGCTCCTCCAAACTGGCCGTCGCTGACATAGTAGATTGCGAATCTACAAAACTGGCTGCCGTAGACATACAAAAACCCAACAATTGGGCTCACGCTAATACCAGGAAACCCCAAACAGTACCGCCGGCAATCACTTGGTTGACAATTATGGAAAGTCTTTTACGCCTACCTCAAGTTAGAGAGCAGTGCGGTATCAGTCGGACACAGCTCTATCGCTTTATAAGTCTCGGGGAATTTCCGAAACCTGTTTCGATCGGCCAACGGTCGGTTGCATGGCGAGCTTCTGAAATTGCCGAATGGATACACGACAGAAAGCCCAAGAGGGCTTCTGGTACCAATAGCAAGGCCGCTCCAGTAGGTGATCGCAATGTCGATCGCTAGCCTGCGCGTTCTGGTCAGGCCCGTCCCAAGCACCAGTGGTGCCGTCGAAAGTTACATTGTCGACGGGGCATGGTTCACTTGTCCAAATGACGAAGTGCGATTGTTGCCGATATGAGCGCCGCGGCTCGCATACTCAACGGCCTCGCGCACGTGCGCCAATCCAGGCCGGGATGCTGGACCGCGAGCTGTCCGGCGCACGCAGACCGTTCGCCTTCGCTAAGTATCCGAGAGCTTGACGACGGCACAGTCCTGTTGAAGGACTTCGGCGGCTGCGCGACGCGCGACGTACTTGCTGTACTTGGACTTGAGCTGCGCGACCTCTACCCGTCGACAACTAGGCGCCAAACTCAGGCGGCCCCCTTGCCCAAACCCGAGGTCGATAAGCACAGGCTCGATAACTATGGTCTAGGGCTGTGGAGGCAGTGCAAGCCTGTCTCCGGCATTGCGCGTGACTACCTTGTTGCCCGAGGGTGCGTGATTCCACCGGCCGACGGCGACTTGCGATGGAACGCAGAGCTGCGCCACCCCAGCCGGTACGTTGGACCTGCGCTGGTTGCTCTAGTTACGCATTTCGTGACGCGCGAGCCGATGACACTTCACCGCACTTGGATTTGCCCTGACGGGAAGAAGGCGAATGTCGCCCCCGCACGTCTTTTGCTGCCTGGCCACAGCAAGATGGGCGGCGTCATCCGGCTCTGGCCGGACGAAACTGTGGCCCGCGGGCTGGGCATCGCTGAGGGTATCGAGACCGCGCTGGCTGCCGCAAACGTTTATTCGCCCGTGTGGGCGGCAATTGATGCCGGAAATCTGGCCGCACTTCCCGTATGCAACGGCGTCGATTGCCTCGCCATCTATGCCGACCATGACGCTGTCGGCCTGCGCGCGGCGCGCTCGTGTGCGCGGCGCTGGCGGACGGCCGGTCGCGAGGTCGCTGTGTATCGCTCGCGCATTCCCGGTGAAGACATTGCGGATGTTGCGCAACGCAGGAGCGTGTCGTGACGGTCGCAATATCCACTGACCTGGGCATAGCGCTCGATCTCGAGTGTGTTGCAATCGACTGTGATCATGCGACTGATCCAATGGCGGAAATCAGTGACGCTATCCGAGCTGATCTCAATGCTGGTTCTGTGGCAGTCGATGCAGCGATGCCGCCACATTGGCTTTGCCGACCGATTTTGCCGATTGCGGGTGCCAGTCTTGCAGGGCCTGGCGGAGTTGGAAAGACCGCGCTGGTGCTCAATGAGATGGTGCGCGTTGCAACGGGTGGAACGCTTTACGGCTGCGGCGTCGAGTCGTCACGTCCTTGTGTTCTCATAACTGCAGAAGACGGTGCGAACTACGCGCGCTATCAACTTAAGCAGGTGCTGCTTGACGGGATCGAGAGCGGGCAGCTGTCCGAGCGTGCTGCCTCACGAGCCAAACAAGATATTCGTATCATCGGTTGGCAGCGTGCGCGCTACGGCCCAATTGTTGAAGTTGGAACGCACGGTGACATGCACCGCGCCCCTGTTTTTGACGTTCTATTGAACATTCTCAGCTCTGTCAGGCCTGGATACGTGACACTCGATCCATCGATTCTATTTGGTGCAGGCGAACGTTATTGGAACGATGGCGATGCCTTTCTTGCTTCGATGCTACATGAAACCGCGCTCGCTATCGATGCGTGCATTCAGGCCGTCGACCACGTATCGCAGACAGTGGCTCGTACCCGGACAGTCGATCAGTACGCCGCACGGGGAGGGACGGCGAAGACGGACAACGCGAGGCTGGCGCGCCAACTTCTGCGAGTCGACAAAAAAATGGCCGGAGAGACTACGCTTCCGCCAAATGTCGACCCTCAGGAGATCAAGGCAGGCAATATCCTTCAATTGCACACGACGAAGAGCAACTACGCGGCCTTGCCGCCGATGGCGTCGCTTCGCAGACGCGGGTATTGGTTGGAGTACTTGCGAACGCCCAGCGCGGATGAGATTGCCGCAATTAAGTTGCGGCGCCAGAGTGACAGGGTGCCGATGGATGCAACAGTTGTGGTTGAGTATGTCCGTCAGAATCTCGGCACGGGTAGCGGCATTCGGCAATCGCGGCGAGATGTCGAGATCGCAGAGCTTTACCGCGCCAATGGAAATAGATTATCTCGAGACGCGGTTCGTGCTGCCGTGCAGTTCGGGGTCGCGACGGGCATGTTGCGTTACCTCAATCTGCCACAGGGCGAGCGTCGCGGCCAGCGCAAGCAGTACTTGGCGCCGACCGAGCACCTGCCGTCTACCGCGGAAGGCGTGGTATGAGCCCTAATGCGCGGATTGCGCGGTCAACGCGCGAGCAGTGCGCCGCGCAATTGCGGGATCCTGGGATCGAGAGGGCCGCGCGCTTTTGCGCGGCCCCTCTGATACCTATGGCCTCGGCGCAATTGCACGGAGGGTTTCTCACACGTCACGTACTGCTTAGGCACGGACCTATTGGGTGGCCAATACGCGGTTTCCCAGCACAACCCAAGGCGCGGCGGAGCACCGATCCTTGCTTAGCGAAATCGTGCGCTTTGTCCTCGGTCTGATTGCCGCGTTCAGTGACCCATGACTGTTTTTTGATTCACTACTTAATTGTGAGCCCTCCGGCGGATTCCGTGGACTAGCAAAGCTTCACGTACTAAGAGCAATAGAATGAACGACCTGAAAAGGCGCGTATCCATGAGCGATCGCCAACCAAAGGATGAACTGGAGAGCAAGTCGCATCGCGCCCATGTAGCGTTGCGAAACGCTGGGATTGAGCGTCAATTGGCCCAGCGCTGCGGATCCGAGGCAGAGGTCCAGCTGAAGGACGCAGAGCGCTTAGAGGGCGTCGCCGCCGCCCTGATGAAGCCCGTCTCTGCCCCGGTTGTTAAATGCGGTGAGGTCGTCCGTGCTGCTGCCGTGGCTGGACCCGCCGGCGAGATCGTCGATACGCTGAGTAGCCCCGATCAGGCCGCAATTGACGCCTCCGTCAGCCGTACCGACCTCCTCCTATCCGCCTCGACCGACATCGTTGCCCTGGGCGTGGATGCAGCGCAAAGCATGAAGGCCAAGAACTCGCTCGAAAAGATGCTGGCCCATCAGCTCGCTTTGATACACGCGTTGACCATGAGGACGGGTTCTCGCGCCCTGGACCTTGAGAAGCGCCAAGGACTGCTGGAGGCAGGACCCAAACAGACGAATTCCATTGAACTGGCAAGGCTAGGGCAAACCACAAGTCGCCTGGCCTCCGCGTTCCAGGAAGGTCTATTGACATACCAGCGGATGCGCTGTGGCGGCACTCAAACCGTCACAGTCCGCCACGTTACAGTTGAGCCCGGGGGGCAGGCGGTCATCGGCAACGTAACCCCCGGAGGGCGGCGTTCAAATCGGCGACGGGTAGGGGGCGCTAAAAATGGCCGTTAACCCCATGCACCAGGCGCGGGAGGCCTTGGCCGCTCATCCTCGCTGTGGGGCGCACAGCCGCACCACAGGGCTTCCGTGTCGGAATCCATCGATGCCAAATGGGCGCTGCCGAATGCACGGCGGGAAAAGCCCTGGCGCTCCACGGGGGCGGTTGCACTGGAACTTCCGCCATGGTTTCGCCACTCAGGAAGCCAGGCAGGAACGACGCGACGCTCGTAGCCAGCTGCTAGCGCTGCTGGAACTGCTCAAGGTAATCGTCGCCTAACCCGAGCGCGCAGACCGATCAGACGATCAGGACGGCGGTGAGGCAGGCGGAAAGCGCTTTTTGAACTCGATCAGGATTACCTCGATCTCGGCTCGCTCTGTCTTGAGAATTGCACGATGGTGGTCTGTAAAACTGGTTGCATCAATCTGCTGATTCCTGAGTGCGGCCCGGCCTGCCAGCCAATTGCGAAAATCTTGGATCTGTTTCTCTGATTGGCGCTTGAAACGCGCCGTCAGCTCGAGACAGGCTTTAAAAGCCAGCGTCGCGGCTCCCAGGCCGACCAGTAGGATGGCTTCTCTGTCGGCGTATGACGTGACTCGGGTCGACCAGCAGCTGTGGGAAAAGTGGCAGTTGAAATATCGACGCGTTGCGAGAAACAGAAAAACGCCGGCTACGAGCGGCAACAGGCCATGCCGAACGAACTTCGCCCAATCAGAGCTACCCGTCAAGTAGGCGAAGGCTGACCGAGCGGCTTGCGGCCAGGCTCTGATGTGGCGCAGCGCGTGGTAGATGCCGTAGACGAAGCAACCAATGATCAAGCCCACGGCGCCGATCATGAAAAACAGGTAGAGCGCCCCACCGAACGTTTGGAGCCATGTTGCAAAAGGCTGGATGCCGACCAGTGCCGCGGCCCAGAGGAGGCCAGCCGTTGCGACGAGGCCGAGGAAGGAAAGCGCGAGCGCAAAGCCGCCTATACGGTACAGGCAGCCCAGCACAGCTGCCACCAAGCCGCCCTTACCCTTCGTCATGGGCACTGCCGAAGTAGAGGAGCTGGCCGGTCTCCTGGTCGAGAACCATGATGGTGCTCGCGGTCAGGCCGACAAACGCCTTGGGGGCCATATAGACGATCCAGTTGTCCTCGAAAATGCCGCGATCGACGCCATAGTCAGGTATTGGACGCCGCCCGCGGATTTCGTCCAGCCTGACGACGTGGTGAATGTCGTAGGCGCCAGACTCAGACTTGGCGCTGAGAACATCGGCTGCCATTTGCGCGGCCTGTTCGCGGGTGATCATGTCAATCGTCTCTGTGGCAAAAGCCGTAGTGTCAGGTCGGTCCCATCGGCTATGTCCGCCATTGACATACGGGCACAAGCACCATGTCAATGACTGCCAGCACACTGGGTTGGATACGCTGTAGCGCCCTGAATCACGTGTGGTGGCCAAAGCGGTCGCCGGTGCGCGGATTGGCGTAACGGCCACCGCGGTGAGATGAGCCCACTCCACCGCGGTAGTGACCGCCATGGCTTGTAGTGTGGTGCCCGCCCCCATAATTCGGACCAAATCCCCGTATGCGCAGCGACCACGACGTTTTCGCGGTGCCTACCAAACTCGCCCGCACCACATAGGCTGGGCCATGCCAAGCTGCTTGCCAAGACCGTCACCAGCATTGTGCGGATCGTGATCATTAATTTGTTCCCAACGTCCTTGCATTAAGCAGCGATGGGCTTCAACAAACTAAAATCGATTAATGGGCACTTTGTGCGTTGGAAAATTGCCGCCCACTTGTTGCCACAACTCCACCGTTGCCTCGTCCACCAGTGCCGTGCCATCGCGGCGATGCTCTGCCGCGCTCAATACGATCGCGTCATCACCTTCGCTAGCCGACGGCGAGCCACATTCCCTAACCCACTCGGACCCGAACCACGAGTTGCCTGACACATAGCGCACCTTGTAGCGACCGGGTGGCAAAGCGACGTCCAAGCTTTCGCCCTTGCGAATGAACAGTACCGCGACCTCACGCGGATTTGGCTCCGTGTCTACGCCCATCACCTTGGCGTAGACGTTTCGATCGAATGTGCCGACCTTCAGGACGAGTCGAGGCCACTCCTGCTGCGCGCCGTGCTCGTACAGGATCGACAGCACCGAAGTGGGCGGTACGGGAAGTGGCGTACACGCAGGGGTGTCGGGCCCTACCGCTACGGGCCCGGAACTGAAATCCACAGGTCTGAGCGCTAGCGGGCGTACTTGGTTGGCCGAGGAGGCCGCCTGATCCGTCACCGCTTGAATGTCTTTGGGCGAAGGCGACGCGATGCCCACGGAGCTCGAGAGCCCTCCATGCGCGGACTCCAGCGCTGCAATTCCTTCCACGTTCCCAGATTCTTTGAACAACAGCGGATGCCACAGCCACAGACCGAGTCCAAGGAGGATCGCGGTAGCCAGTGCCGTGCGCCAGTGAATCCTATCGCAAATCGTTACTCCGAGTCGGCCCAATCCGAACAAAGTAGACGCTGCCTGGGCCTCCTCGCGACGAATCCATTCATCATGCTCGCGTCGGTGCTCGGGATTAGTGAGAATGTCGTGGGCGGCCTGCACCATGTCCCAAATGCGAGCGGCCCTAGCCTCTGGATTTCGGTCTGGACGGTACTTGGCGGCCAGAGCCTGATATGCAGCCTCGATTACTTCAACGGGCGCATCGCGCGCCACTTTGAGGTTGTCGTAGTGGGTATGAACCTTGGGCATGGCCCTAATTCCTGGTGCAGCCCTGGCATCTCGTCCGCTAGGGCTTTCGGGCGGGGCACGCCTGGGCGCAGAGCTTCAATGCCGCTGTGCACTGATGCTGGACTTGAAGCGGGAAGATCGTGAACTTGCTGACACAAGTAGAGTAGTTCGCGCTGCAATTCTGGCCGCATTGAGAGTCGACCTTACTGAGGTCAATGCCGCTGGTGCTTGCGCAGCCCGATAACGTTGCAAGTAGGCCCAGTGTTACGATTTTGACAAGCACCTTGGTTCTCCTCTGGCTAGGCGTGCGTCCATGGGTTGTGCCCGAGTCGAGTCCCCTGAGGATACACACCATAGTGGGTAGACACCATAGTGTGCACATCACACATTCCCAAAGATGGCGGGGAAGGTGCTTGCAAAGGCTTTCGGTCTCGAAGTCCGCAAGCTTCGAGCGGGCCTCCAGCTGTCCCAGGAGGAGTTGGCTGACCGCGCTGCCCTACACCGGAACTACATTGGCATGATCGAGCGTGGGGAGAGAGTTCCAACGCTTCTGACGGTCGAGAGTATCGCGCGCGGATTGAAGCTCAGAGCGTCCCAGCTCGTTGCTCGCGCCGAGGAACGTTTGCGGTAGCCTGTCAATCTCAGTTCACCCACCATCAAAGCTGTTCTTGTAGGTGCGAGTCGGTCTGGTCGGCCGAAGTAGGTCGTTCCTTGCGTTGTTTTTCTGCCGACTCATGACGCTGCATGTGCGGCACTACGCTGGCAAATGCTCGATCCAATCCATCTAAGGTGGCTGGGTCGCCGTGACAGTGCTTGAATTTCTTGCCGCTGCCGCACTGGTAGCGCTCATTTCGACCTTGCTTTCTTTCATTCACAGCGGTTTCGCGTATTCCGTCACTAGAAAGCGCAAGATTACCCCCAGAGCATAGTTGAACAATGGCCAAGAACGCGGTGCCTCACCGGATTCCAGATCACTTCGAGTCGCTCGCACGGTGGCTGCGTGACGTGCAGGGGATCAATAGTCGTGACATTCCTCCCGACCAGCGCTCGATGTGGGAGGAACTTTATGAGGGGGCGCGGCGAGCTGCATTGGCCCATGACGTCACTGCGACGCTACGGGCCCCGCCCAAGCCGGGACATCCACGCTATGCAGTGGCAATTGAGGACGGCCCGGATCTTTGGCTGACGCTATGGATTCAGCGTCATCCTGCCGGTGACTGCGTCATTATTTTTCCGCGTGGGCTCGGAAAGTTCGAGCCGCACACCACTTACCACGCTAACGGGCGCTTCCATCACAAAAGCGACAACGTACTAGTCTCGAGACCTCAGCAGCGCCAGCCGCTCACCGCTTTCGCGGGCACGGAACACCTCGGGACATATGGAGGACATGGGACTGGCATGGCGATTTGCCACCCGGACGCTTTCACGGCAGCGCTGCGAGTTCCTGCGGGTGTACTTAATAACCTGCACGGTAGCGTCTTAGTCGATCTCGTTGAGCCCGGTCATCCGCCTGCTGTTCATCACCGTGAGATTCCGGGGCGCAAGATCGTGGCGGAGCAAACCTTTGCCGATGCCTTCCCGTCGATCGTGATTGCAGTGGCCATAGAAGTGCGTGATCCTGTTGACCCATGACACGCCGGCGCAAGATCTGCGACCCGCTGACCGAGTTTCGTCACAAGTCACACTGGCTGACTGTCAGCGACATGCAGCACGGCGTGCTGGAATCGACACCGCTGGAACAAGGCACTGACCTGCATGCCGCGCTTGCGCGCGCTCTGGAGCGCTTACGTGCCGATGGCTGGACGATTGAAGGGGGCGGCAAATACGGCTATGTCCACGTCAACCAACGCGGCGTCCGGCGCTTCGTCCATGTCAGACCAACCGACCCTGAGACTTGAATCTTTGGACAGGGCTAATTGCATCCGGCTCGCTAGACGCGCGGGCAATAGACGCCGCTACATTCGACGCATCGCGGCGCAGGCGGTCGGGTACGTGGCTACCGCTTCCAGATGATCACGGCTATCAGTATTGCGAGTAACCAGCATATCAACAGGCTGTACCGCTCGATGGACCTAGCGTGCGCGAGCAAATGTGTGACCCGCTCCCAAATCGACTGAGATTCCGCGAGCGTCGTGACCGTCGGTTCCTGTGTAGAGGGATCCTGATATGTCGGGCTGTCGTGGAAATGCAACCCGTAGCCCCTAACGGGCCAAAATATTCGACTAGCGCGGTCTCGACTTGCTGGCCATATGAACTTTACGAGTCCGCCTTCGCTGTTCGCCTTGGTGGTTGGCTCCAAGCCGTCCACGGCTATCTCCATGTAATACACCCGTCGACCTAATCCATCTTGTCGAATCAATTCCTCCATCAGCTTTGATGTGGCCTTCAATTCAATGTCGCCGCTAGATGGATCTGCATGTCCCCAAAAGAGCCTCGGCGGTTCTGTCGCGCTCTCCAGCTCCGCATCAACATAGTTGGTCGATGGGCATTCGGCCGATTCAGAAATAGTGCAGGCGAGAAAATCAAAGACGTGCGCGTCAATTTTGTCGCCTCGGAGCCTTTCGCGGACAGTTGTTGCGTCTTTCGAGTTAGGGCTCATTAGAATGGACCGCTGCTCCTTGCCGGAGTCCAAGATCTCTATTGTGTCGCCCGCTGGCAGTATCAGCTCAGAATCTATTCTGCGCGTTCCATCGGCGCGAAGCCGCAGTTGAAAGGTTCGCGCGTAACACAGCATGGTATTTTTCACTGCCGGACCTAAGTTCTTGCTCAGACTTTGTGCATCTTTACAAGTTCGCGCTTCATTTGCCGAACACAGACACGCAGACTTCCACGCACGCGCGCGCTAAAAGGCTCGTCGATTGTCGTGAGAGCCCAGAACCGTAGCGTCCAAACGCTCAGCCACGCAGGTCGAGGAAGCAAACCCGCGAGGTTTACCACTAACGGGTCAAAAGGCAGATCGCGACCCATTTCACCACCATCGTTCAACCGGCTGCGAAAGTTAGACGGCGGCGGAAGTACCACGATATTCTGCTTCGGCCAAATCGGACTCCACTCTGGGAAAAGGCCCGCCTGAAAACCAATTGCGGAGACAATGGCCTCGCGCCTGCCTACATTCCAGACTCGCAGCAGCACCTGGCCCTCGGCATGATTTTGCACCGGGTTGCCGAGAACCGCGATCAGCTTGAGATCGACGCGCCGATCGCGGCGGGCCAGCCAGTAGGTCACGGCCGCCAGCACTATTGTCCCAACTCCGGCGAGCCAGGTGCCGACAAGGAAGGTCGCCTGCCACTGTCGGCTATGCGGATTGCCCATCCATGACCAGTCCATCATGAGTGTTTCCCGAACCACTTAATCAGCCAGATGAACCCCCACAAGCAACCGAGTGCGAAGACAATTGAACCGAGAATGTAGCCACCGGGCAGCACATTCGCGGGCAACTCGGTAACGCCCTTGGTAACACCGGGCGAACGGCAAATTCTCACGACGATGGGGACAAGGACAACGGCCAAGACCGCCAGCGGCCAGAAATCCGTCGGCACCGGATTGAGTAAGTCCATAGTCTCCCCCCTGATCAAAGACCTACAGGATGGCTTGAGCCTGCCACCCCACGAGCACAGTATAGTCGCGGCATGGGCTTGGTAAGATTCAGGCGCTCGTTTCGACTGCTGCCGGGCTTACGGCTGAACCTCGGCAAGCGCAGCGCCTCAGTGTCAGTTGGCGTGCGCGGCGCTCATGTGATCTTTGGTGGCCCGCAGGGCACGCGCACGACGGTCGGGCTGCCAGACACGGGCTTGTGAGCTACACCGAAGTAGCGAAGCCGCCGCATGCGGCTCCTGATGGGCCTGCAGCGCCTGTACAGCAAGCCAGCTCGGTGCGCGGGTGGGTGTGGGTCATGCTGGCCACCCTTGCCCTCCCGCTCTTGAGCCCACGCTTGCGGCCAAGTGCCACGGCCGCAGGGTCTTTCCCGTCATCTGTCTTTGGCAACTCGGCCTGCCCCGTGGCGACGTCTGCAATCAGCTTGGCCAGGGAGTATATATCGCGCGGGCGCTTGCTTGAGCGGTTTGGCATGGGCAGAGTAAGACACTTCTCGCTAACGCCAAACAGGAGGGCGCATGGATATGCTTGATAATGTCGAGAAGGGGATTGTGCTCGGAACGGTGTGGGCCGCGGCGTTCTTGACCGGTCTTCTACTCACTCAAGACGGCATGCGGGCTTTCGGAAACTCTCTTTGGTTCATCATCTTGGGATTTGCAGCAGTCGGGACAATCAATAAACATCGACGCAATTTGAAGAAGCAAATTCAATCAAATTCAAACTGACCCACTACCTAAATACGCTGTCGCTTGACGTGACCGCTCTAGGTACAATCGCGTTGGTGCCTGCACGATTTAAAGGGGAAAGCCATGCGCGGCTTCTTGTATAGCGTTGCCACATTGTCGCTGCTAATTGCAGTTTTCAAGTTGATCGATAGCTTCTTTGACAACGCACTCCATGGAGGTGCCGGCCTTGGGTTAGTCGCCGCCGGCGTATGGATGACCGCCGGAATTGTTGCCTTCAGTGCCGCTGGGATCATGACTCGTCTTGGCGGTATTCGAGCGAAGCCTGAACCCTAAGTCAGCACGTCCTCGTGGCGGTTAATCGCGCCCGTCGCCACACCAACCGAATCGCCTTGGCAGCGGCCGGGGGAACGCTAGGCGTCGCTCGACCCCAGCTTGTCTCTGCCGTGCTCGTCCGTCGCGCGCAAGTAGATCTGATTCCGCAGCCTGTCGGCACCGCCCTGCGAAGGTGATAGATTAACCCACAGCTCAGACTGTGTAGGCCGGGTGTGTCATGAGAATCGTTGCAGCCGTTGGACTGCTGATCGTCAGTGCTGTAAGTCATGCGGGCCCTGTCGAGGTGTGGACGTGCAAGGACAAATATACCTATGGGCAGGTCTTAGTTACTGCAACGGTCGATGAAGGTCGCGAGACGGGCACCATTGAGGTAGCGGGAGTGACGCAGTCCACCAAGTTTCAGGTAGCTGGTTTTGATCGCCGGTGGGACTTTGGTCTCCTACCAACGGGAGGATTTCAGTACACCTTCGTCATCAAACCAAATGGCGACGCTTCCTACTACGACTTTGGTGATGCCAAGGAAGCGAAGCCGAGCAACTTAATGAAGTGCAAGCAGACTGGGGCGTCTAAGGCACCAGGTTAAGTACTTGTACCTAGCAGTCGCAAGCAAGGCGTTGATAATCACAATGAAAGCACCCTCGCGATATTGTGCCGCCTGATAAGTGCAGTTACATGAGGCACTACCTTCTGCTCGGGGCGGGCTTTAGTCGAAACTGGGGCGGCTGGCTGGCGAGCGAGGTGTTTGACTATCTCCTGGGTTGCCCGGAAGTGCGACGGAATCCGTCGCTGCGGGCGGCACTGTGGAAAAGCAAGGACAGCGGCGGATTCGAGCATGCGCTCTCAGTACTGCGAACCGGCCATCCGCCAAGCGACGATTACGACATCGCCGCGCGGGATTTCGAGGGCGCCTTGGTACATATGTTCCACGACATGAATAAGGCGCTGCTGTCATTTACAGACTTGGAATTTCCGTCCGCGCAGCCGGTGACAGTGCGCGGACTGCTGGGGCGATTCGATGCGATATTCACGCTCAATCAGGATCTGCTTCTGGAGCATCGGTATATGCCGCTCGTGCCCGCATTGGTGAGTGCGCACGGCGAGTGGCGAGGTTGTCAGCTGCCAGGGCTTGAGGAAATACCAAGAGAAGATGGTCGAGCAGCTGGATCGTTTGTCGACAGATTGTGGATGGAGTCCGACAGAATCTCGCTGGACGCCAATCTCCAGCCCGTCTACAAACTCCACGGCTCAACCAACTGGCGCACGAAAGACGGTGCGAACGTGCTGATCTATGGCGCAACTAAGGCGCAGGCGATTCAAGGCGATCGGCTACTTCGCTCATATGCGGAGACGTTCGAGCAGTCGCTGAGTAGCGTGGACGCTCGGTTGATGGTTATCGGGTACGGATTTGGGGATGCGCACATCAATTCGGAATTGGAGCGCGCAGCCGCAGCCGGAATGAGGATGTTTGTGATCGATCCGCAGGGAAGTGACTTGGCTCGTTGGATAAACGGCACGCGCCGGGGAAGCTCCGTAGCCGCTTCGACCGACCTGGAGGATCTATTCGTGCAGTGCCTGATCGGTGCGTCGCGGCGGACTCTACGGGAGATCTTCGGCGCCGACGTCGTTGAGCAACAGAAGCTGGAACGCTTCTTTAGCGAGTGAATCGGCAGCATGCGGCGATTGCGAAGATCGAAACTCTGGAACAGTCGATCGCGGCTCTGCTGAGGGAGCGCTCAGCGCGAGCGACGAAAGACTTCCAGCCTGCGGTGCGGCCTATGTACCGAGTGCACGACAGCAAGGGCGAGCGGGATCTATCGCACGCCGGCATATGCGTTCTCCTCAAAGTTGACGGTCACCCAGTCCTGTCAACCGCGGCCCACATCCTTGACCGCCAAATCCACGGAGAACTCCTGGCCGTCGGAGGACCTGGAGGAACGAACCCTGTGCCCCTGCGTCACGGCGTGATCAGGACTACCACGGCACCAAGCGGCAACCGGGATCTCGATCGCTACGACTGCGGTTTTTGGATAATGCCCGATAGTGCCGTGCGACACCGACTACGAAGCCGACATAGGATTGTAGAGTGCCGCCAAAACTGCGCGGACTGCACAGCAACAATAGGGGTGGGGCGAACTTCCGCATGAATCTTCCTTTCAGCGATGTGCAACTCGACCGCGGCACTGCCCGCGAGCCTACACCCGCAAATGGGACGCAGTGCCCTGCAATCCTCGGGCGGCCGGTGCTGGACACGTGTTTGGCGAGCTCGGAGAATCGCGAGACATGATCGCAGCGGTAAAGCGATGCTGGGCATGGCTGCTACGACCGTGGCCTTTTGGCATTGCGGTTTTTTATGCCGCTGGCATCTCCATTCGGCGAGTGCTGCCTGCGACAGCCTGCAGGGATGGCTGGCACTCACCGTCGATTGGAATTAGAGGCGCCTGCTCACATCACGGCGGCGTGGACGGCACTTGGGGCGGGCTGGCAGTGCTTATTGCTCTCGCGCTGGCGATTGCGGCAGGCATGTGGCGGGCCAAGGTCAGAGACACGGCGGATGCCGCGCGACAGGCAGAGCAAGCCGCAAAGTGGGAGAGCACGCATCAGACTGACACTCCGGCGACGGACATTCCGCGCTGCCCGGTTTGCCATTTAGCCATGAGGCGGCGCACCGCCGCGCGTGGGCGGCACGCAGGTAAGCCCTTTTGGGGATGCTCTCGCTACCCGCGATGCCGGGGTGTGCTGGACATATCCGAGAGCAGCGATCCGCCAAGGGAGGAATGAAGGGTTTACCGCATTTCGACATCAACGAAATCAAGGCTGTGCAAACCCCAACTCAGGCCCCGTCGGCTATCGGATAGCCAATGCCGATACGTAGAGAGTGGAGGATGAGTTATAGCGTTTAGCACTGTCAGGGGTAGCGAAGGTGACCTATGTCGAATTACCGCCTACGTTAAAACCTTCGAGAGCAACGACCGAGGGGCGATCTAAGTCACAGTGGCAGGGACGCAGCTAACAAGAATGAGAAGTGGTAGCCAATGCACGCGCCGTGAAACTGCGGACTGACAAGCGCATTCACGTGGCCCAGCTGCCAGCAAAGGCCGATGTTCGAGCAGCATTCGCGAGCCGCCTGGCGCAGCTTGTAGCAGAAGGGTGGTCAAGGGAGAGCGATAGCAGCGCCCACGGGTTCGTTCGCATTCTTATCCCGACCAGGGTCGCGAATCCTCGTGAGTGCAACGCCTGTCGATCCAAATGCAGCGCCGGGCATCGGTCATGCCGGTCTGGCGGGAAAGGGCATTTACCTGGCAGGCTGAGAGGGCCAATAGCCGACGATGAAATGCGAGCCACCTTCTGCGACATCTCACAATTCGAAAACTGGCGCCTCGAGTTGCTTGTTAGTTCCGAGTGATTTCAGCCACGCAGGCGATCCAGTCCTCTGCGATGCAGCGTTGCGCGCTTAGTAATGTAAGCGAATTGCTGCATACGAGTATCTGAAGCCGCCGCTCTAGGGCATCCTTCTTGTGGGCCCCGTGTTCGCCATCCCACACCTGTAGCGCCAGATTTGAGAGTTTGCGAGGATGTCCACCCACGGCAAGCGGAATAATGTGGTCTAGCTCGTACTCGCCAATATGTTTCTCGTCGATCCCTGCTTCTCTAAGCAGTCTGCGCTTAATCCCATTGGTGTAGCTGGACGATGGACGTACAGACTTGGTGTAACCAGCGACACAAATGTTCTGTCCGATAGTCTCCTGGGTTACGTCCGGATTGATTGAAATGCACCCGTGCGTGGTTCCAATGCAAGGTAGGGCCGCCGGGTCGACGGGGGGCGATGGCGGCGATGATGGTACGTGAGTGGTGCCATCCGGTGGCACTGAAGGCTGCTGAGCCAGATGTGTACACCCGGCACCAATCAGTGCGCTAAGGACCAGGAGTGCTTGCTTGAGGCTCACGTAATGCGCAATCGAGTTCGACTACTCGCCAGGCGCAGTAATGCGTCCTTCGAGGTTGGCTCGTTCGATTGCCCTTACGGCATGCGGGCAGAATCCTTCGGCACGCTGCGCCGCCTGTCGCTCGAAATACTCACAGTCGCAGTGCCACGTGCGGCGCCCATCGGCGGACACGGCTGCGACGACTCGCCTACCATCAATGGTGTACTCAAGCATTGCCTAATGGTGAGGCCGTTGTCTCGAAGAGGCAATCAGAGAATCGCTTGGAAAATTACTGATATGTGCTCGCAGTGGATTGCCAGCTAATTGAACCCGCTACTCGTTTATGCCGTCGGCGCTTGACGGTCAACCGATTGCGGTCGAAATGTTCCGATGAGAATGATCGAGTGCACTACCAGATTTGCCAGACCACGCCCAAGAACGCCGAATGGCAGCACGCCATGGGCGAGTTTGTTTCTCGCGTTCAGGCCTCTTGGGTCGTTGTAGAGCACCTGTAAGTGGAATCTGATTGCCTCTGGCACCTGCGCGAAAGTCTTGTTCTCAAGAACTTCACCTAGCGAAATCCGCTGAGATCCACCGTAGCGGTTCGGCTTCGTCACGACTCCGCCAATGGCACTCAGAAAGTCCCTCAGGCCCGCCTCGACTTGGGGTATGAGGATGTGAATGGTCTTTACGAAGTCGCCCGCGAGCCATGCTGCGAGGCCCTCTCGGACGAACGCCAGCCGCTCAGGAGGATAGCAGGGCGAACCGCTGAGCCAGGTGAGAATGCTATCAAGGTCGGCTCCATGTTTCTCTCTAACCCTGGCCCACGCCAGATTGAGCCACGGCCCCCGATTCGAGAGGAGCTGAGTTCCATGATGTACGACGCGCCCGTCGAGATCCTTCTCCACAGAGCCGATCGTTGCGTCGGTATGCCCATCGGGTCCTGTGACCGTTATGGTGATGTGATCAAGAATTGGTGAGTTCGAGCTTTCGAGCACTACGTGCTCAGTCGAGTTACGGTGCACAAGACCGACGCGTGCCAGTCCGGTCAGCCCTTCCTCAAGGGTCTGACCGGCTACGCGATCTGCCCAGGCTTCCAGTTCTTCGGGCTTTACGTCGAGTGGCACGGAGATGCGCTTCATCTCGCCCTGGGCCTCCTCGGAGCGCGCACGGATTTCCCTCTCCATGCGAGCCACTCCCTCCAGGTCGCCAAGCTGTCGATATCGAGCCAGCTGGTCCGAAAGCCACGTTATCGCGGTCAGACCTGTGGCCTGGGCCGCGGCTGCCTCGAACGCTTCGCCTGCCTTGTGCGCAGCTCGATCTGCCTCGGTCTTCTGCCCTGCAAACTCTCGCCAGAGCTTCAAAGCCTCGGCAGCCGTCGTGGCAAGGTGAGGATCGAAGTTCTGTGGGTCCTGGATGCTCGAGCGCAAGGCGAGCTGAGTCTCCAGAGCTTGCACGATCTCTGCCCGGTCCGTGTCTTTCAGGCCGAGCACACGAGCCTGGCTCCACGCGATCTCATGGAACCTCCAAAACGCATACCGTGGGTCGCGCGACTCGCAGGATGCGCGGAACTTGAATAGGGTCGCCTTGGCACGCTGGACCCGCGCCTGGTCACCTATAGAGGCCGCAAGCTCGATGGCCCGCTCGACGTAGTTCCAGGCGTAGATGTGGTCGACGAACAAAGTCCCCTCGACAGCATCAACGTATCCGTCGATGGCGCTCTGGGCCATGACAACGTCCGGCCGTACCGCGAGGTCCTTTCGGAACCTGGCGATCTCCCAGCACAGGTCGGCGTAACGGGCTCGTAGTAGCGGATGGCGCGTCGTCTGTGCGCGGGAGGACCATTGCCCGAGGATCTCCGAATCAACCAGCGCTACGTCCGGGAAATAATGGTCCTTGCCCGCCTTATCGGTAGCGCTGCCAAGCGGCTGCCAATGCATGTCCCATATGGGCTCCCCGTATATCCAGCGCGGCTGGAATTCCAGAGCCGCGACGAGTGCGAAGTTGCCGCGGCGCTGCTCAGGGGTGAACTTACCGAGGTCGTGCAGGATTTGCATGAGGCGATCGCGCACGAGGAATTCGTCCAGGCGCTGATCCGCCTTGTCGGCGTCCTGGAAGGCGATCTCGACTTGTTCTGTAATCTCAAGGGCCATCAGGCGGCTAAGGGTACCGCCCTGGCGCGATTGCTACCATCATGCTACCGGACTGCGCTGCACGAACGAAAACCAACGGAAACACAAATCACCTCAGTCATTGAGAATCCGGCAATCTACGTCTTGCCGCGCGGCGGTTTGTTTTTGCCGGGTCTATCTCCTATGCGGTAGGTCGTTAGTCCAACTTGTTGGGCCGATGGCGCCACCTATGATCGGGGGTAGAATTGGGGGTAGCTCCGGCAACCGTAGGCGAACTTAGAATGAATAATCAGTAGCTTGATCGCGCATTGTGGTGGCCACCCGACCCACCATCACATCCGCCAGACAGACGTCACGTGATTGACACGAAGCCATCGGACACTGCGCTCCTCCATCCGCCACTCATAGCAAGGAGCCCAAGATGTCGAGGTATCGTCTGAGCACCGCGCGGCTCGCGC
>JANXYK010000027.1 GCA_025350055.1 Gammaproteobacteria bacterium
TCGCGGACGCTCTTGGGGACATCGCGAACGGTGATCTGTATGCTCATGCAGGCATTATGCAATCACTGACTGCATAATGAAAGCGCTGACTATGGTCGAGCGCGATTGTTCCAGGAAGTTCGCTATTGATCACTGAAAGCCAGTCGCATCTCGTGACGGATACAGGGGCATCTGCCGTTTCCCTTGACCATATTGTCAAGACTGCCAATGACTTGGATCCATCTTTAGGGTAGCTTCCGCTCCACCATCTATTTCATCCAGAGCCATCCAAAGACGCCTCTGCGCTCCCTGACACATTGAATCGCTCTCGCAATACACGGCATCGATCGACGCGTGTTTGGAAAGCATGCTCGCCATCGTCCTGAAACCGCCTTCGACACTCCAGCCACCGAAATCCGGCGCCTTGAGTACCTCGACGCCGGTTTTCCTGATGATCGACAGCAGACCGTTGGTGCGGTCTAGCCCAATGGAGTTGTCGGCAGGGCCGCCGCGCAGGATGACCAGCGTGCCCTTGCCATGCATGCGATTCACGACATAGTGGCCGATACCCATGCCTATGGCGTAGTTGTCAGGACCTATCCAGCTTGTGGCGGAGCCGCCTTTGAGCAATCGATCCACCAGCACATCGGGAATATTCGCCTTGCCGATGGCCGCGAGCGCCGCAGGCGCAGCTTCAATGAAGCCACCACTGATGATGATGCCGTCGACTTTCTGGCTGATCAGATCTTCAATGTTGGAGGTTAGTTTTGCGGCGTCGCCCTTGGCGTCGGTCGAGATGATCCTGATGTTTGCATAGCTCCTGGCCTCGTACTTGATTGCTAGTTCCATCCCCACGAAATAGGAGCAGTACAGGGACAAATTGGCGATGCCAATCTTCATATCCCGCCCGTGTGCGTCCGGCGTCGCGAGTGCGCACAAGCACAGCGCGGCAAATGTGCAGGAGAGTACGCGTCTGGTTTTCTTAAAGAAGTATATGGCCACAGGTCAAGTCTTCTTGAGACGCGCCAGCACGGCGATTGATATTGATTAGGTTCTTGCGACCGTTTCCAATGTCAGCACTGGGCCGAGGATCTTAGCCGGCTTGACACACTGGGTGTCCGGGCGGACATTTCGCTGATCGCAGGATGTTCATTTTGCTTATAGGGAGGCGAGTGGCTCGCATTCTTGTCGTGGAGGATGACCCCGCATTGTCGCGTGGGGTCATGGCGTTGCTCAAAGCGGCCGGGCACGCGGCTGATTGGGCGCCGAACGGCGAAACGGCGCTCCATTGCGCTGCTGCCGAGCCGTGCAGCCTGTTCATTGTTGATATCGGCCTTCCGGGAATGTCGGGATTCGATCTCATTCGAAAGCTGCGCGATCGCGGTTACCGTACCCCGATACTCGTGCTGACGGCGCGCGACCAGGTCAGTGACCGCGTCAACGGCCTGGATCTTGGGGCAGATGACTATTTGCTCAAACCATTCAACGCCAGCGAACTCGGCGCCCGCGTTCGCGCACTCCTGCGCCGCGAGCATGGCGACCCCAATCCGGTGATCACGCTGGGGACACTCAAGGTGGACCGCACGCATGCTTCTGCTGAGGTGTCTGGACGCGCCCTGCATTTGCGTCCGCGAGAATGGGCGGTGCTCGAGTACCTGAGTGCGAGGGCAGGCGAAGTGGTTTCCAAGAAGGCACTTCTTGCCGAGGTATTCAGCTACGACGACGAAGTGGCGCCGAATGCCCTGGAGGTGCATGTTGCGCGACTGCGCCGGCAGCTTGAGCCAGATGGCCCGCCGATCAGGACGATGCGTGGTCTGGGCTACATGTTGGACCCGTCCTGATTGCAGGGACGGGTAGTGGCAATTCTCGCTGTCGGCGGCCAGGCAGCTCACTGTCGCGCGCGCCACGCGGCACAGAAGGCTATGGCAGCGGCCACCGACAGCCAGGCGCCAGGCATGGCGCGGTTGCCGCTCGCGTGGATCAAGTAGGTGACGATCAGCGGCGTGGAGCCGCCTATCGTTGTCGCCAGGCTGTAGGCTACCGAGAACCCGGCGGTACGAACTTCCACCGGCACGATTTCCGTCAGGTACACGACCATGGCGCCGTTGTACCCTGCATAGAGGAACGATAACCAGAGTTCGACGGACAGCAGTCTCGCGAACGACGGCTCATGGACGAGCCAGGCCATTACCGGGTACGCGCTCAGCAGGGCGAGGGACGAGAACACCAGTAAGAGGGGTCGTCGGCCGGTGCGATCCGAAAGCGCACCCATCAGCGGCAGCCAGAGGAGATTCGAAAGGCCCACGCACAGCGTCACCAGTAGCGCGTCGCCGTCAGTGAGTTTCAGGATGCTTTTGCCGTAAGTCGGCGTATAGGCCGTGATCGTATAGAACGACACCGTGGTCATGAGCACCATGGCGACGCCCAGCAGGATGATGCGCCAGTTCGCCAGCACGCCACGGTAAACCTCCGCCGCGCTCGGATGGCGGGCGCGGGCGGCGAACTCGCGGGTCTCCTCCAGGCTCCGGCGGATCATGAATACGAAAGGAATGATCAGGCAACCGACGATGAGCGGAATGCGCCAGCCCCAGGCAGAGAGCGCATCGGGAGGCAGCCATGCTGACAGTGCGAAACCCAGCAGCGCGGCGAAAACCACCGCCACCTGCTGGCTTCCTGACTGCCAGGATACGTAGAAGCCCTTGTGACCCGGTGTGGCCATCTCGGACAGGTAGACGGACACGCCGCCCAGTTCGACGCCTGCCGAGAATCCCTGGCATAGCCGCCCAAGAACAACGAGGATGGGCGCGAACAAGCCGATCGTCCCGTAGCCTGGTACCAACGCGATGGTCAGCGTGCCCACTGACATCAATGCCAGCGTCAGGAGCAGTCCCTTGCGCCGCCCGATGTGGTCGATATAAGCGCCGAGGAAGATGGCGCCCAATGGGCGCACCAGAAATCCGACAGCGAAGGTGGTCAGTGAGAACATCAGCGACGCGAACTCGCTGCTGGCGGGGAAATAGGCGCGGCCAATCGCCGAGCTGAAATACCCGAAGACCATGAAATCGTACATCTCGAGGAAGTTTCCGCTCGCCACGCGGAAAACTGTCTTGGCCATACGCAGACGTTGCTGCCCGTTCTCAGCCATGGTGGTGGAATTTCGCTGGTTTGTCTGACCGGTATGTCAAGACGCAAGCCGCCCGGGCGACAGCCTCGAGCCGAGCCCCGCAGGACATGGCCGTTGACCACTCATGGCCGCGCGTGAGCATGGCATACCCCGATCGTGAATCAGTGGACAGATGTTGCACGAGCAGAGCTTTCAGGAAGCTGTCAGCCGGGGTCATTCCGCAGCGGAGCGCGACCGGTACTCATCGCCCCAGCATTCTGCGCAGTACTTCGTCCTTCAGGTAAAAATGGTGCAAGCACGCGGCCAGCGCATGTGCTGCAGCCGCGATGACGAGTGCATTCGCCATGAACCTGTGCAGTGACTCCAGGGTGGGCTTCAATTGCGTGTGGCTGGGCAACAGTTTCGGAATGGCCACCAGCCCGAACAGGGTGTCGCCACGCGCCCAGGCGTTGGCGACCCCGACCATGAGCACTACAACGAGTCCGGCGTAGAGCAGTAGATGGGCGGCGGCGGCAATGGACGTAAGCCAGCGCGGGCCCGGCACCGCGAGGCGCTGACCGTGCCACACCCGCCACCACACTCGCCGCGCTACGACCACGATGAGCAGAACTCCCAGGATGATGTGCGTCGAGCGCGCGCCAATGCGCGGCATGCCTCGCGGAAAGTCATCGATGACCTCCGCGAGGACCCACGTTGCGGCCACGAGTACCGCGGTCAGCCAGTGCAAGTGTATCGTCCGCCGATCGTAGGTCTCGGCGCGGGGCAAGGTGGAATCGCCTGAGGCAGGGCTGGCCGTTGGCGTCGAAAGCATGATGATCTCCGCGATGCGTGTGCCGATCCGGGCAAAGACTAGCAGAACTCCTGTCAGCCGATTCCTTGACAGTTGACAGGGCACGGTAGAGATTCCAGTCGGCAGCGCCGGAAATCATCGACACTAGCTGCAGTCTGTCACAGCACGGGGGCGGTGATCGTGGCACAAATCCAGGTCGGCGAGAGCATCCGCTCCCGGGGTCGCAGGATGCCGATTCTGACGCTGACCACCGGCAATCAAATGGTAAATCGCGTTTGCTGTTTGAGGTACCTGCTGCTCGCGTCCTGAACGGACGTGCGTCGTGGCACCATGTTCAAGTCCTCGATCACGCGCTTCATGACCGCCTCTCTCGCCTTGCTGATGGCGGGATTGCTCATGGCCACACTGATCCTGGCTGCACGCGCCTGGAACAACTACGCACTTGCCGGGCGGATCGCCACCGTGGCCGCCACGGACGAGACCCTATTCAACGCGCTGGTGAGCGTGCGTGCGCAGGTGCCACGCGACAGCATGGCGCTGGTCGGTCAGGACGATCCGCAATCCGTGATCCGGCTCAACTACGACGAAGCATCCGGTGCGGTGCGGGGCGCGCTCGCGGCACTGCGCAGCTCGAGCATTGCGGATGGCGCGCGACTCGCCGGCAACGTCGAGCAGATCTGGCGCGAAGTGCTCGCGCAGCAGGCCGAGGTCGACCGGCAGGCGCGGCTGCCCCGAGCGCAGCGCAGCCTGTTGGCGATTGACGGCTGGCGCGCAGCCATACAGCAAATGATGGATGCCCTGGGCAGCGCCTCGATCGCCGTGGGCAATGAACTACGCATAGCCGACGCCCGCATCGCCGAGTACGTACAGTTGCGTCAGGTGGCCTGGCGGATCCGCGACCGCTACGGGCTGCAGTGTGCGTTGCTGCGCCCCAACGTGGACGCCGGCGCGCCGCTGCGTCCAGCGACGCGCGACGCGTGGATCTCGGATCGCGCTGTCTATGTCGCCGACTGGCGCTTCCTCGACGACTTCCTCTCCCGTCCCGGCGCATCGCCGGAGCTGCTGCGCCTGGCGGCCGCGGCGCGCGCCAACACGTCCCGCGCGCAGGCGGCGATTGATACAGTGGTCAGCCGCATTGGCGCGGCGCGCGGCCCGGCCATGAGCAGCCCCGATTGGACGGCACTGTGCGACGGGCCGTTCGAATCCATTTTGGCGATGGCCCGACAAGCGCAGCTCGAAGTCACGCGGCGGGCCGGGGACATCCGGTCCAGCTCATTTCACACGCTGCTTGTGGCCGGCGTCGACCTGGCGTTGGTGATCGGCTTCGGTGCGTTCGCAGTCGTGGTTGTGCGCCGTCGCTTCACGCGCCCCATGGGCATGCTGACGGAAACCATTGCGCGCCTGAGCCGGCGCGACTACGCGCAGAGCGTCCCAGCGCCCCGGAGCCTCGACGAGCTCGGCAGCATGGCTCTGGCACTGGAAGCGCTGCGCGCCAGCTCGCTGCAGGCGGAGCAGCTGCAGAGTGCGATGAGCCGGTTCACAGCCGATGCTTCGCACCAGCTGCGCACGCCACTGACGATCCTGCAAACGCACCTCTCGGTCCTGGATACGCTGCTGCCGCAATCGCACGAAGCGCGCGCGGCGCTGGCCGATACACGGGGGGCTGCGGACCGGCTGCAGCGCCTGCTGATTCAGCTACTCAGGCTGGCTACGGCAGATGCGGGACATGCGCCTGAAGCCGAGAGCACCTGCGCGGATCTGCACGAGCTGGTCCAGGACGTTGCCGGTGAATTTCTGAGGGCGGCGACAGAAGCCGGCGTCGAGCTGCATTTCGAGGCGGACGCTGGTGTCCTACCTTGCCGCGCCAACCCGATCATGATGCGCGAAATCCTCGCCAACCTCATCGACAATGCAATCCGCTACAACACGCCCGGTGGCCACGTTGTGGTCAGGGTGTTGCAGCAGCCGGACGCGCTCGTGATTGAAGTCGAGGACGACGGTCCGGGCATCCCTGCGCCTGAGCGCGCCAAGGTTGTTACACGCTTCTACCGTCTCAAACGCGACCAGTCTCAGATGGGCAGCGGCCTGGGCCTGGCCATCGTCGAGTCGCTTGCTGCGAACTGCAACGCACAGTTCCAGCTGGGCGAGGCCGCCCACGGGCGAGGCCTGGTGGCACGGCTGCGCCTCCCGGCCGCAGCGCGTGAGGATTGAAGCGCGCTGACAGCGTCCTGACAGCTTGGCGCGCGCAGTATCCCCGACGTTAGTTGTGTTTCGTTCACAACAGGGCTGATTCCGGCACCCAGGGCAGTTGCGAAGTCCCCACGGTTTTGGATCTGGCACTGGTGGACAAATAACCAGATCGAGGAGGGGGGACCATGGAAGAATTCTCATCGCGCCGCGACTTGCACTCGAGTACCGTAGGAAAAGCGGGGAGCGGTGCTTCACGGACCAATCGCCGTGCCGGAGCATTGGGCCTTGGTATGGGCCTACTGGCACTCACGGCCGCCGGGCTGCCGCTGCGCGCGGCTGATCAGGCGGCTTCAGCCGCGCCCGAGGCCGCAGCATCGTCGCCGGCCAACCCGGAAGCCCTCGAGACCATCCTAGTCACGGGCTCACGAATTTCGCGCCGTGACTACAACGCCGAAAGCCCGATTACCACGCTCAGCAGCGCGGCGATCGAGGCAGCCGGGCAACCGTCGCTCGATCGCGTGATCGGCGAGATGCCGCAGTTCGAAGCTGCACAGGGTGCAGCCGAGGTCGGTGACGTGCAGGGCGGCGTCGGCTTCGGTGGCGGCGCCTCCTACAGCGACCTGCGCGGCATTGGCCGCAATCGCTCGCTGGTACTGATGGACGGACGCCGGCTCATGCCCTCGACGCCAGATGGCGCCATCGACCTCAACACCATACCCATGGCGCTGATTGAAAGCGTCGAAGTGATCACCGGCGGCGCCTCGGCCACCTACGGGTCGGATGCCGTGGCCGGTGTTGCCAACTTCAAGCTGAAGCAGCATTTCTCCGGCGTCGAGCTCGATGTCCAGCACGGGGCCAGCACGAATGGCGATGGCGGGACCACACAGGTCAGCGGCATTCTCGGCGGCAAGCTTGCCGACGACCGTGGCAACGTCATGCTGGCGTTTGAGTACTCCCAGCGCGATGAAGTGATGGGTTCGCAGCGACCCTTCTTCAGGCAGCCCACGGTGCGCTTCCTCGGCCGGCCGCCGGAAGGGATGATCTACAAGGGCGGTTATGGCGCCGGCGCAACGGCGCCGACGATTGCGGCTGTCAATGCCGTCCTGGCCACCTACGCAGGCACCACGCCCTATGCCGGTAGTGGTCCGTACAATGGTGGCATCGGCGTGAACACCGATGGCACGATTTTCACCACCGTGGTGCCCGGCGCGCTTGGCTGCTCCCAGAACTACAAGGGCGTGGGGAGCGTACAGGGGGCGCAGATCTCGCCCAGTTGCACGCAAGCCGGTGTGGTACTGGGTAATTATTTTGCCGTCCAGGTGCCGCTGACCAAGTACAACGCACTGGGCAGCGTGGACTATCGCCTCGCTGATCATGTGACCGCCTACGGTCAGTTCAACTTCTCGCATTCCAGCGCGCTGGACGCCACGAGTCCTGGCAGCACCAAGACCAACAACAGCATCGAACTGTATATCCCGGTGAACAACCCCTTTGTGCAGGCGAATCCGGCGTTGCTCTCGCTGATCAACTCGGCCTACGGCGGAGCTGCACCCGCGGGCGCCACCGTGGGTTACTCCAAGCTGATGTTCGGCTGGGGCAATCGCGTCGAGACTTTTAACTATGATGTGTGGCAGGCGCTGGCCGGCCTGAAGGGCGACATTCCCGGCACGCGGCTGACGTACGATATCTTTGCCTCGTTCGGGCGCAGCGCCTACGGCAGCCAGGCGTCCGGCGACATCAGCCAGACTGCCATCAACAAAGTGCTGGCCAACGAAGGTGTTGGCGGTTGCACCTATAATCCGCTCGGCAAGCAGCCCGTGAGCGCGGCTTGCCTGGCCTACGCCGGGCGGACCGAAAACACGACGGACCTGCTGACCGCGAAGAATGTCGAACTGTCGATCCAGGGGCCGTTGTTCAGCCTGCCGGCTGGCGAGGCGAAGTTCGCCATTGGCGCCGACTATCGCCAGTCCGAGTTCGCGTACCAGCCCGATGCCATGTTCATCACCGGCGATACCCTGGCCTTCGGGACGAGCACGCCTGCCGCCGGCTCGCAGGACGCAAAGGAAGTCTTTGCGGAAAGTCTGCTGCCGTTGCTGGCTAACCGCTCGCTTGCCAAGGACCTGTCGCTTGATCTCGGCTATCGGTACTCGAAGTACGACATCTTTGCGGGCAAGAGCACATGGAAGGCCGACCTTTCCTGGACCCTGACCGATGCGGTGCGCTTCCGCGGTGGATACTCCGTCGCCTTCCGCGCCCCAAGCCTGGCCGATCTCTATGCCGGCATCGGAGTTGGCCAGCAGAGTCTCAATGGCGGCGACCCGTGCGATGTCCTGAGTGCCTACCGCACTGGCGCCAACGCTGCGAAAGTGCAGGCGCTGTGCGCAGCCCAGGCTGCGGCGGCGGGCTCGGCCACCTATTCATTCGGCGGCGCCAACGTGACGGTTCCCGTCCAGACCGGCGGCAACAGTCTGCTGAAGCCCGAAACGACCAAGTCCTGGTCGATCGGTGCGGTGCTCACGCCTGCAAAGGGCCTGAACATCTCGATTGACTACTACAACATTGCGATTTCCGGAGCGATCGCCAGCCTGTCGTCCGGGCAGATCCTCGGCAGCTGCTATGGTGCGACGGGCAACCCGGGATTCTCGGCGGCCAGCCCGTACTGCCAGCGCGTTGCCCGGGATGCCACCTCGGGCCAGATCTCGCTGCTCACTTCCGGTCTGTTCAACTACAGCGAGTTCAAGCTGACCGGTCTCGATACCCAGCTCGACTATCGCTTCGGGCTCGATGCACTCGGCCTGTCGCCCAAGGCCGGCTCGCTGCAGGTCGGATCGATCATCAGCTTGCTCAACAAGTACACCGTCACGCCTTCCGACGGGACGGCTGCCACTGACTACCAGGGTGCAATCAGCGACACCTTCGTCACCTCCGATGGCGAGAACCTCTATTCGCATCCGCGCTGGAAGGCCAACAGCTACGTGACCTACGCGAACTCACCGTTCACGGCCACGTTGCGTTGGCGCTATATTGGCCACATGGTCAACCTCGACGACGCCACGCAACCGGTGCCTGCGGTCAGCTATGTCGATGCGGACTTTCACTACACGTTGTCCCACTCGCTCACACTCAGCGCCGGGGTGAATAACCTCACCAACAAGAGCCCGCCGTTCATCGGCACGCTCGAGTTGAGGACCGATGCTGCGACGTACGATGTGATCGGGCGCACCTGGTACCTGGCGGCCAAGGTAAAGCTCTAGGCGCGCGACCCGGCAGCCCCTCGCGTAGCGCCGTGACTGGCGTGCGCGGGGGCGACCGGCCGGCGCGGCAATGCGCGCCAGTGCGATACTGCTGATCCTAGGAAACCCGCGCCGCTGCTGTGTCCGTGGGCGGCGTGCCCTGCGTCGCGGGAATCGTGAAGGCCACGCTCAGGCCGTGCCCGTCGCTGCCGTTCGCAGCAACGATCTGGCCGCGGTGCAGGATGATGATGCTGCGGCAGATGGCCAGACCCAGGCCGCTGCCGCGCCCGTCTTTGTCCCGCGGGTTGACGCGTACAAAACGATCGAATATCCGCTCATGCTGGTGGTGTGGCAGCCCCGGTCCCTGGTCTTCGACCGCGACGCGCCACTCATTGGCGTTCAGCTGCGAGCGCATCGTGACCATGCCTCCGGGCGCCGAGACGGCGAGGGCATTGGCCAGGAGGTTCAGCAGCACCTGCCGGATGCGCTTCTCATCAAACGAGACGGCGCCCGCGCCGGTATGCAGCACCTGGAATTGGTGCCCACCATGTTCGGCAAGTACGCGCGCATCCAGGGCGAAACTCTTCAAAAAGCGCTCCGGGTCGATGGGCTGACACTGCAGCGTGATCGCATGCGCTTCCGCGCGCGAAAGAAACAGCATCTCATCGATGATCTGGTTGACGCGCGCCAGCTCCTCGAGCTGCATCTGCACTGATTCCTCATTCGCGCTCGACAGATTACCGCCCACCAGCAGCTTTTCGGCCTGCAGTCGCACCAGCGACAAGGGTGTCTTCAGCTCATGTGAGGCTTCGGCGGTGAAGTTGCGCACCTGGTTGAAGGCGGACTCCAGGCGGTCGAACATCTGGTTGAGGAGTCGCGCCAGATCGGACACTTCGTCATTGACTTGCATCACGGGAATGCGCTCGCTGAGATTGTCCGAGCGGATGCGATTGGCGGCCTCGCGCATGAGCCGCATCGGGCGCAGCGCCAGGCGACTCAGGCCAAAGCCGATCAGTACGCTCACGCCGAGCATAGCCGCCAGCAGCCAGGCGCACACTTCGACGTAACCCTCCATCACTTTGCGCACCTGGCTCAGTGGCGTGGCGATCGTGATGTCCAGAAAGGGCAGGACGAACTCTGCGACGCGCAACTCCCCGATCCTGGGGACCTGAGTATTGTAGCGATGCTGTCCGGGTATGTCCGGGATGGCCAGGCCCTGCAGGTTGTGCGACGAAAACACTTTGCCCCGCTGCGGGCTGTCGATCTCGATGTAAAACAGTACCGAGGAGAGTTCGGTGGTCTCGCGAATGCGCTCGTCTATGACCCGTGTGCTCTGGGTCATGTAATCGTCGCCCATGTGTGCCTTGATCTGCTCGAATTCCGCGGAGTTCAGCAGGTCCAGGCCGTGGATCAGATAGGTCTGCAACAACTGATAGCCCACCACGAACAGGCAGGCCAGCGTCAGCGTTGCCGCCAGCGCGTACCAGACCGCCAGCCGGGTACTGATGGATCTCACAGCAGCTGATAGCCCACGCCGCGTAGCGTCTTGAACAGGGGTTTGTCGGCGTTGTTTTCCAGCTTGCTGCGTAGCCGGCTCATGTAGACATCGAGCAGGTTGGTGTCGACCTCAAAGTGCGAGGCCCAGATCTTCTCGGAGATAAACGTGCGCGTGAGGATTCTGCCCGGGCTCTGCATGAAGATTTCCAGTAGCGCAAATTCCCTGCGCGTGAGATCCACCTGCGCACCGTGCACCTGTGCGGTGTGATGCAGCAGGTCCAGCCGGATGCCGCGGCATTCCAGCACCGTCTCCTTGACGTCCGATTGTCGGCGCAGTTGCGAGCGTACCCGGGCCAACAGTTCTTCGAGGCTGAATGGCTTGGGCAGGTAGTCATCGGCGCCCAGATCCAGTCCCTTGATCCGATCCTGTACGCCATCGCGCGCGCTGAGTATCAGTACCGGTTCCTTGAATCCGGATCGGCGCCATTCACGCAGCAGATCAAGCCCGTCGCCGTCGGGCAATCCCAGATCGAGAATGATCAGGTCAAATTTGTCCTCGCACAGTGCATCGCGTGCCTGCGCACAGGTGCGTACCGCGGTTACGGTGTAGGCGCGTTCCGTCAGGCCCTGCTTGACCAGATGAGCCAGGCGCGTCTGGTCGTCGACGACGAGAATCTTCATGCGCGCATCTCCCGGGCGGCGCACTGCGTGCGGCCGATTCGTCAGAAATTCGCAATTCACAGTATACAAACAGCGCCGCGCGGCTGCGAGCACCTGAATACTCGTTCAGATATGCTTCATGGTTGTGTCAGGTTCGCCCGGTAGCGTGGTTACCAGCGTTGCAATTGCGGGGGATCAGGGCGGAAGCCTGGAGGTGGATCGTGAGAACTATTGCACTTTGCGGAGCGTCGGCACTGTTGGCACTGGCCGGCGCGGTCGTCGCCGCAGAGCGTAGCGGTGCGTATCGCGTCCTCGAGCACTATGCGATCGGCGGACAGGATGCTGGCTATGACTTTCTGCGGCTGGACGCCGCGGGACAGCGGCTGTTTGTGGCGCACCGCACCCGTGTCGAAGTCATCAGCATTGCAAGCGGCAAGGTGATCGGCCAGCTCACGGACACTCCGGGAGTGCACGGCATCGCGCTGGCTCCGGAATTCAATCATGGCTTTACCAGCAATGGTGCTGATCGCACAGTGACGATGTTCGATTTGCAGTCGCTGAAACCCTTGAAGGTAATCCGCAATACGGGAGTCAAGCCGGACGCCATCGAATTCGATCCCGCCACTCGCCATGTCTACGTGGTGAACGCCGGCGCCACGGGCGACGTCACCGTCATTGCCGCTGACACTGGCGCCATCATCGGCACCGTGAGCTTGCAGGGTGGGGCGCTGGAGCAGATCGCGTTGGACGGCCTTGGTCGCGCGTTTGTCAACGATGAGGAGCAGAGCGTGGTGCATGCCTTCGATACGCACACGCTCAAGCCGCTGGCGAAGTGGTCCCTGGCGCCGGGTGAGGGACCGACGGGAATTGCTTACGATCCCGATCATCACCGCCTGTTTGCGGCGTGCGCAAATCGCCAGCTGATCGTCCTGAGTACCGACAGCGGCGCTGTCGTTGGCACTGCTCGCATCGGCGTGGATCCGGACGGCGCAGCGTTTGATCCTGGCCGCAGCCTGATTTTCTCTGCCAACCGCGACGGCACGTTGACCGTCATTCACGCAGATGGCGCCGATCATTACACTGTGCTGCAAAATCTTGCCACTGCGCCCGGTGCGCGCACGATTGCGCTTGATAGCAAGAGTGGGCGGATCTACCTGCCGTCGGCCCAATTCGGCGCACCGCCGCCGCCTACTGTGGCGCAGCCGGAGCCTCGGCCACCGATGGTTCCGGAAAGCTTCGGCATTGTGGTCGTCGGTCAGTAATGCAATATTGACCTGCCCATGACTGCAAGCAGCACATACAGGTTCCGCGATTCGCTCCGGATCGGCGGCCCGCTGCGTGCCCTGAGCGCGGTACTGCTGGGCCTGCTCAGTGGCTGTTCGGTCTACCGGAGCATGCCGCTAAATACCAGTACTGTGGAGGTGGCGCTCAAGCCGCCGCCCATCGAGGCGGTCAAGATCGCCGCTGAACGGCTCGACCATCCGCTCATTAAGGCAGTCCGCATCGATGGCGAGGGTGGTTTTACCCCCGATGAGATTGCGATCATGGTGGTGATTGTCAGTCCGCAGTTACGGGCGCTGCGTGATGAGCGCGGCCTGGCACAGGCACAGGTGGTGCAAGCCGGCATCTTGCCCAACCCGCAGTGGAGCCAGTCTGCCGATGTCCCGCGTGGCAATGCGGATCCCACCCTGGTCACGGGCCGCGCGCGCGGATTTGGTTGGGATCTGGGCGCGCTGCTAACGCACCACGATGACGTGGCGGCCGCCAAGGCCACGGCTCGCAGCGTTGATTTGCAGATTGCCTGGCAGGAGTGGCAGGTGGCGCAGGATGCGCGGCTGCGTGCCTTCCGCATCGCCTCCATGCAGGAACAACTGCCGCTGGAACGCGGGATCGAGCAGGGCCTGGCCGACAACGTCACGGTGATTCGTCAATCACTCAACCACGGATTGAAGGTCACAGCGGATCTGACTGCGGCGACCGATTTGTACACGCAGACGCGCGACGCCCGGCTGGCGCTCGAGCAGAGCCTGCTGGCCGATCGCCTCGCGTTGAACCTGTCCCTGGGGCTGGCCGCGGACGCGCCGCTGCAGATCAAGTTACCCGAGAGTTTTCCGACGCTCGGGACCGATGCCGAGGCGGGCAGCCGACTGCTCTCTGGCCTGGAGAAGCGCCGACTGGATCTGGTGGCTTTGACGCTGGGCTACCAGAGTCAGGAGTCCACGCTGCGATCGGCTGTACTGGCGCAGTTTCCCAAGATCAACCTGAGCGTCAACAAGGCCAACGACACCAGCGATATCAGGACTCGGGGATGGGCGATCGGCGTCGAGTTGCCGCTGTTTGATCGGCATCAGGGCGCAATCGCCGCGGCTAAGGCCACGCGCCAGCAGCTCTTTGACGACTATGTGGCGCGCGTCGCCGAGGCCCGCGCCCAGGTTCAGCAAATGCTCGAGGACCTGATCGTGGTGCGTACCCAACTGGACGGCGCCACCGCATCGCTGGCGGATTTGCAGCCGCTCGCTGACGGGTACCAGCAGGCCTACGCCAGTGGCAACGCCGATGTCATCGCTTACCGCGATGCCCAGGCCGCGCTGGCCCTGCGGCGCATCGAACAAAGCAGGCTCAGGCAAGCGCTGCTCGAACTGGGCGTGGGCCTGGAAATTGCCACCGGCCGCTCGCTCCTCACCGACTCCATTACCCGTTGAGTCCCCCTATCATGAAGCGCCGTGTCCTTGCCTTTGCCATAGCGATCATTGCCCTCGCGGGCGCTGTGTACTGGTACCTGCACCGTTCTGCCGGCGAGGAGGGCGAGGCCAAACCGACGGCGCGCGTCACGCTGGCGCCGCTGCAGGTGGGACCCATTGCGCAAACTTTGGAGGCCTATGGCGTCATCGAATCAGCGCCCGGCACCGATCAGGTCATCCCGGCCCCCTTTGACTGCCTGGTACGCGATATCCACGTGACAACGGGCACGCTGGTCGCTCCCGGCGATGTGCTGCTGGAAATCTCGGCCAGCCCCGACTCGCAGCTGCTGCTGGAAACGGCGCGCAGCGCACTGGTGGTCGCGGAGAAAACCCTGAGCGCCACGCAGGAGCGCTCCGAGCTGAAACTGGCGACCAATCAGGAACTGATCGTGGCGCGCCAGGCGGAAGCGGACGCGCGCGCCAGGCTTGAAAGCCTCAAGCTGCGCGGACTGGGCGGTGATGGCCTGATCCGCTCGCCGTCGGCCGGCGTAGTCACCCGCATCGATGCAACGCGCGGATCGCAGCTGCTGTTGGGCGCACCGTTGCTGACGGTGGCCAAGACACAGGGTCGGGAAGCGCGACTGGGGATAGAAAGTGGCGATCGCCTGCTGGTCTTTGCAAGCCAGCCCGTGATGCTGGCTTCCGTGGAGCGGACGGGTGCGATCAGCGTGGAATCGCACGTGCGTTCGGTCGGTGCCGCGCTGGATGCGACCAGTGGCTCGCTGGAGGTACGTGTGCCGGTTCCGGCAGCGGCCTCACTGATGCTGGGCGAGCACGTGCGCGCGCTGATTCAGGTGGCGCTGCACGCCACGGCGTTGACGGTGCCGCGAAGCGCGGTGCTGCCCGAAAGCGATGCGCAGGTGCTGTACACCGTCAAGGATCACAAGGCCGCGCGCCATGAGGTCAAGCTGGGCATTGCCAGCGCCGAGCGGGTTGAAGTGCTGGGGGCTGGACTGCAGGCGGGCGATGCGGTCGTTGTCTCCGGCAACTACGAGCTGACCGATGGCATGGACGTAACCGCCGAGACCTCGGGCGCGGATCCATCGCAGTGAGCCTGGTCGAGCGCATGCATGGTCAGCGCCGATTCGCCATCACGCTGATTGCCCTGCTCGCCATTGGTGGCCTCCTGGCCAGCTGGTCGCTGCCGGTCGCGCTGTTCCCGCACGTGGATTTCCCGCGCATTGTGGTCAACATCGATGCCGGCGACCGACCCGCGGATCGCATGGCGACGGAAGTGACCATGCTGGTCGAGGAGGCGGTGCGCTCAGTGCCGGGACTTCGCAGTGTCCGTTCGACCAGCTCGCGTGGCTCGGCGGACATTTCGATCAACTTTGACTGGGGCCAGGACATGGTCTCGGCCATGCTGCAAGTCGAGTCGGCGGTCAATCGGACCATGCCCAACCTTCCTGCCGGCACCAGCTTTGACGTTCGGCGCATGGATCCGACGGTATTTCCGACGCTGGCCTACAGCCTGACTTCGGCCAGGCAATCGCTCGTGGAACTTCGCGACCTGGCCTATTACCAACTGCGACCCATGCTCTCGGCGGTCACGGGGGTTGCCAAGGTGGCGGTCATTGGTGGCGCTGAGGCCGAGTACCGCGTGACGCTGGACCCCGCGCGCCTGGAGGCTCGCGGGTTGACCCTCGCCGACGTATCAAAAGCCCTGTCGGCTACAAATACGATCGGCGCTGTCGGCCGACTGGAGGACCACTACAAGCTTTATCTGGCGATCGTCGACAACCGCGTGCTGGACGAACAGAAGCTGGCCGAGACGGTGTTGATGAAAGGTCCTGCCGGGCTGATCCGCGTCGGCGATGTCGCCCGGGTCACGCGCGATACGGTTCCACAATGGACCCGGGTCACGGCCGATGGGCGCGATGCCGTCATACTCCAGGTGTATCAGCAGCCCGATGCCAATACGGTGCAGATTTCCCGCGACGTGCAGGCAAAACTGCGCGTCTACGCGCCGCAGCTGGCGGCCGGCGTGAAGATTGCCGATTGGTACGATCAGAGCGAGCTGGTCATCGCCTCGGCCAACAGCGTCCGCGATGCGGTTTTCGTCGGCATGTGTCTGGCCGCCGCGGTGCTGCTGCTGTTCCTGCGCAACGGCAAGATCACGCTGATCGCCATCGTGACCGTACCGGCGACACTGTGCGCGACCGTGCTGTTGCTCCGGGTCCTGAACGGCAGCTTCAACATCATGACCCTGGGCGGCATGGCGGCCGCGGTGGGTCTGATCATTGATGATGCCATCGTCATGGTCGAACACATCATCCGCCGCCTGCGGGGGCACCCGGGCCCCCACCATGGCCTGGTCTGGTCGGCCGCTGCCGAGTTTTCCCTGCCGCTCGTCGCCTCATCGCTGTCGACGATCATTATCTTTGCGCCCTTGGCATTTCTGTCCGGCGTGACCGGCGCGTTCTTCAAGGCCCTGTCGCTCACGATGGCGGCCAGTCTGGCAATTTCGTTTCTGATTGCGTGGCTGGGCGTGCCGGTACTGGCCGATCATTTTCTCACCGAGAAGGATGCCAACCAGAAGGAGGGTGGCCCGCTGACGGAGCGTGTGCACCGCGGCTACGAGGGCCTGCTGCGCCGGCTCCTGGCCCGGCCCATCCTGCTGGTCTTTGCCATCGTGCCCCTGTTGCTGACGGCCTACCTGGCCTACCGCAATGTGGGTTCCGGCTTCATGCCGGTCATGGATGAGGGCGGCTTCATACTGGACTACCGCAGTGAGCCCGGCACATCGCTGAGCGAGACGGACCGGCTCCTGCGCCAGGTCGAGCAGATTCTGCGTGCCACGCCGGAGGTGCAGACTTACTCGCGTCGTACCGGATTGCAGCTCGGCGGTGGTATCACCGAGGCCGATGAGGGTGATTTCTTCGTGCGTCTGAAGTCGCAACGGAGCCGTGACATTGAAGAAGTCATGACGGATGTGCGCCAGCGCGTCGAGGGCACGGTACCAGGCCTGGAAGTCGAAATGGCGCAGCTGATGGAGGATCTCATCGGCGATCTGACCGCGGTGCCGCAGCCGATCGAAATCAAGATCTTCAGCGACGATGAGGCGGTGCTGACGGCCAGTGCAATCCGCGTGGCCGATGCGATCGGCAAGATCAACGGCATCGTCGAAGTGAAGAATGGCATTCGGCCGGCCGGCGACGCCATGGTGATCCGCGTGGACCAGGCCAAGGCCGGCTTGGAAGGTGTCGATGCGGACCTGGTTACACAGAACATCGAGGCACTGCTCGCCGGGTCGGTGGCCACCACCCGGGTGGAGCGCGCCCCGAAACTGGTCGCTATCCGCGCCTGGATCCCGCCGGGCGATCGGCGCACGGCCGAGGACATCCTGAAATTCCGGCTGCGCGCGCCGGACGGGCACTACTTTCCCCTTGGGCGCGTGGCAACTCTGCAAAGCGTGGCAGGGCAGCCGCAAATCAATCGGGATGACCTGAAGCGGATGCTCGCCGTCACGGGCCGGATCAGCGGCCGGGATCTGGGCTCGAGCATCAACGATGTGCGCGCGGTGCTCGCCAAGCCCGGGATGCTGCCGCGGGGCGTTTACTTTGAACTGGGCGGCACCTACGCCGAGCAGCAGAAGGCGTTTGCCGGCCTGATCGCCGTGTTCGTGGGTGCCGTGGCGCTGGTGTTCCTGCTGCTGTTGGCGCTCTATCAGAGTTTCCGGACCGCGCTCTCGATGCTGCTGACCACGCTGCTGGCGCTCTCGGCCGTGACGATCGGCCTGTGGATCACGCGCACCGAGCTGAATATTTCCTCGATGATGGGCATGACCATGATCGTTGGCATCGCCACCGAAGTCGCAATCTTCTACGTGTCCGAACTGATCTCGCTGTCTGCAGACACTGATCCGCGCGAGGCACTCATCCAGGCCGGGATCAACCGCATGCGCCCGATCGCCATGACGACGGTGGCGGCCATCCTCGCGCTGTTGCCCCTGGCACTGGGCACTGGCTCCGGATCGGCGATGCAGCAGCCGCTGGCCATCGCGATCATCTCCGGGCTGGTCCTGCAGCTGCCGCTGGTGCTGCTGGTGCTGCCGGTGCTGTTGTCTCTCCATTCCCGGGAGCCCGGAAGGAGCGCGGCGCAGCCCTGATATTGGGCTCCGCACCTACACCAGTGCCATGCGAATCCGGGCTCGGCGCCGGCTGAACAAGCTTTCAGTTTGGATTCAGTATCGAGTCAGAGTTCTCACGTATAAAACAGCCTCACGCAGCGAGGAAGGAAATCAATGAGAACCCTGCCATTCATCGCATTTGTAGCTTCCATGGTGAGCGGCGCGCAGGCCCAACCGGCTGGACAGACCTATGCTCAATACCTGACGCAGCAGGCTCTCGCTGCGCATCCGGAAGTGCTGGGCTTGACCATGCACGTGACGCCCCCCGGTGCGGCGAACAACATAGTTATCGCTTCCAACGTGGCACCCTACGGTAAGGCGGCCGACGCCGACGACCTGAAGGCCATCAAGAATCAGCAGCCGATTGTTGAAGTCACGCATGCCGGCGACCGCCTGGCGGTTGAATTACCGCTCCTCGATGCTTCGCGCCGCACGGTCGGTGCGTTGGGCGTGCAGCTGGCTTACAAGGCGGGCGTGAATCAGCAAGGGTTGACCGCGGCGGCCGTCAAAGTGCGCGACGAGCTCGCGCGACGCATATCCCATGTGGCCAATCTGGTCGAGCTGGCCAGTTACGACGCGCGCGTGCCGATGAACAACTACGGCCAGCAGCTGGTTGATGAAGCCATGGCCGCGCATCCGGACATTCAGATACTGGCGCTGCACGCCAACGTCCCTAAGACGCAAGACAATGTCATTGTCGCCTCGAATATTGGCCGCATCGGCAAGAAGGGCGACGAGGACGACCTGCGCCTGATCAGGACGGAAAAGCCCAACCTGGAAATCAACAGCGAGGGCAACCGCTTTGAAGCCGAGCTCGTGCTGCGCGACGTATCCGGTTCCAATATTGGTGCCGTTGGCGTCGTCTACGGGTACAAGCCCGGCGATGACAAGCTCGAGCTGCAGCGGCGCGCCGAGCAGGTGCAGGCGGCCCTCAGCAAGCGCATTACCAATTCCGGGAATTTATTTGAGCCCGTGCCCTATGTGCCCGATCCGCCGGCAGCGCTGCGGGCTCAGCATCTGGTCGATGCGACGCTGCACAAGCATCCGGAGCTGCTGATCCTGGCCCTGCACGCGCAGCCGCCGGGCGCGCCGGCGGTCGTGATCGTGGCCTCGAACATCGGCCGCATTGGCAAACAAGCCGATGAGGATGACATGGGCGTGATCCGCAGCGGCAAGCCGTTGCTGGAGGTCAACGCCGCGGGCAATCGTTTCGAAGTGGAGGTGGCGTTGCAGGACCTGGCGGGAAAGGCCATTGGCGCCATGAGCGCGGTGTATGCCTATAAGGTTGGGAGCGATCGCGAAGCCCTGCATCTGGCGGGTGAGAAAATCCGCGATGAACTGCGCCAGCAGATACCCGCTCTGGCCTCGCTGTTTCAGGCCGCGCCTGCGGAAGCGCTCCGCGCCGCCGGCCGCACGGAGCTGCCCGGCTATAGCGGGGACTTCGACCATTTTGGCGTCGACCTGCAGGGCAACCGCCTGTTCCTGGCCGCCGAAGACCATGGCACGCTAGAGGTCTTTGATCTGAAAAGCGGGGCCCACCAGAAAACCGTCAAGGGCGTCGAGACTCCGCACAGTGTTCTGTTTATTCCGGACCTGAATCGGTTGCTGGTCACGGACAGCGGGCCAGGCATGACCAAGGTGCTGGATGCCACGACTTTTCAGGCCAAGGGCACGATCAAGTTGGTGCCCGGCGCTGATTCAATTGGCTACGACGCGCCGCGAAACCGCCTGTACGTGGTCACCGGCGGCAAGGATGTCAACATGAAGACCTCCGTGCTCGCGGAGATCGATCCGCGCACGGGCCAGCATCATGGCGACGTCACCTTCGATGCCAACCATGTCGAAGCCATGGCCGTTGAGCAGCACGGCAGTCGCCTGTATATCAATGTCACCGACCAGAATTACCTGGCCGTCGTCGACAAGGACAAGCGCGCGATCATTGCGCGTTGGCACATCAAGGAGGCGGAACAGAACGCGCCGGTCGCCTTCGATGAGCGCAACCAGCGCCTTTTTGTTGTCACCCGCAAGCCCGGCAAACTGGTGATCCTCAACGCAATGACCGGGGAGTCGATTGCCAGCTTCAAGGCGCCGGAACACTGCGATGAGGTGGTGTTCGACGCGGCCAATCACCGCATTTACGTCGCCGGCGGCGAAGGCTACATCGGCGTCTATCAGCAAGTCGACGCCGATCACTACCAGCAGCTGCCGAACGTGACCAGCGCCAAGGGCGCGAAGACCGCGGTACTGGTGCCGTCGCTGAACCGCCTCTATCTGGCCGTCTCCCCGGGAGAAGGCAATAGCAGCGGTGGCGGCATCATGTGGTTCGACGTCCTGCCGTCAACGCACTGACGGCTCGGGTTTCGCCAGGCGGAATTGACACAGGACCGCCAAACTTCCGGTCACTGTGACCGAGCCGCTGAGCGCTGAGGCCGATTGCCCGCGTGACAGGCGCAGTCACAGAGTGTGGTTTCAGCTGGAATTCAGACTCCTTACAGTTGGTGAATCAATCTGTGACAGGAACAGTGCGTTCAAACGCTGGCGTCAGCGCCGAGCGGTTGAGTGCACCACCGGTCGTAACAAGGGCGCGCGCGCCGATAACTGAAGGGGGGGCTTATGACGATTTTCGCAGATCCTTGGCGGGCGAGGCGGGCGTACTTGGTGGTGCTCGTCGGAGCACTCGCCAACCACAATGCGCTCGCGGCGGAACCTCCCGCGGCAGGCAGTGACGATTCCATCGTCGAGATTGTCGTGACGGGATCGCGGTTGTCGTCAGCCAACGCATCCAATCCCAACCCTATCGTCGTCCTGGACAGCTCCGAGCTTCTCCATCAGGGTACCGCTCGAGCGGAAGACCTGTTGAATAGCCTCCCCCAGGTCAATTCAGGACTGACCCTCGGGCCGAACGGTCGACGTTTCTGCGGTATTTGGCCAAGACTTTTTCGGAAGCAACGGGCACATTACGGCCTACGCGGGCTACCGCCATGTTCAGGCCGTGGCAGGCTCGAGTCGCGATTTTGGCGGCTGTACGCTCACTGAGAGCGGCAATTCGTATCAGTGTTTGCTGGACGGGACCACGGCGGCAGGGCAGTTTCTGCCCAGTAGCGGCAATCCGCTCACGCTCGACACAGCGAACGGCCACGCGTTTCGACCCTTGAGCGGGCAGCAAGATCTGTTCAATCCGGCGCCCTATCAGGATCTGCAGCGACCTGATACTCGCTACAACGCCGGCGCATTTCTCAGCTATGACTTTAACGCAGCCGCCAGCTTATATGGCGAAGCGCAATATACGGACGAACGTACCAGGGTGCGATACGAACCATCCGGTACCACGGCGACGGCGGCCGCCCTGAATACCTTCGCGGTTCCTTGCTCCAACCCGCTGCTGTCGGCCAGTGAGGTCAATGACCTGTGTACCAGCACCGGTCTTGGACCGCAGGACACGGCGCAAGTGGGCATCGGGCGGCGCAATATTGAGAGCGGTCAGCGCACGGACGAGTTTCATCACCAGTCGTACCGGATTGTACTGGGGTTGAAAGGCACGCTAAGCCCTCCTTGGTCGTATGACGCGAGTATCGTTTTCGGCCGCGTGAACGCGCACGAAACCCTCGCCAACGACATCTCGCAAGCCAGACTCGCCAACGCCTTGAATGTTGTCAGTGTGGGCGGAGTTGCGACTTGCCAGTCGGTCGTCGACGGTACGGATCCCGCGTGCGTTCCTTACAACATCTATTCGACCGGTGGTGTGACGCCTGCCGCGCTCCGATACATCACAGAAGGCGGCGTACAGTTCGGGCATGCGCAGCGGACCGTAGTCAACGGCCAGCTCATCGGCGATCTTGGCTCGTACGGCGCAAAGAGCCCGTTCGCCGCCCAGGCAGTGAGCCTGGCAATTGGTGCCGAGTACCGGACCGAGTCGGTGCGGTATACGCCGGACACCGCCTATAGTACGGGCGACCTTCTGGTCACGGGTGCTGCGCACCCGACCGAAGGTGCTTTTCACGTGTCTGAGGTATTCGTGGAATTCAAGGTTCCGCTCGTCGAGGACCGACCGTTCGCGAAACGGATACTGCTGAGCGCCAGCGATCGTTTCGCGCACTACAGTCCCCAGGGAAATGTGAACGCCTTCGGAGTGGGGCTCGAGTGGGAGCCTGTGGGTTCTGTTCATCTTCGCGGCAGCCTCAGTCGCGCCGTGCGCGCCCCGAACGCCTACGAATTGTTTACCTCTCAGGTATTGGGCCAGATAACCTATGCCGACCCATGCGCCGGCCTCTTGCCTTCCGCTGGAGGCCAGGTGCCCACGGCGAGTGCAGCACTGTGTGCGCGGACCGGTGTGACTGCGGCTCAGTACGGCAACATCGCACCGCAATCCTCAATCAACGTACTGACCGGCGGGAATCCCGATCTGAAGCCGGAGACGGCCGACACGGTGACCGCCGGGATCGTGTTCACACCGAAATCCAATCTGCTGTTCAGTGCGGATATCTGGCGAATCAAAGTCAAACAATTCGTTGGCAGTCTGCCAGGGACCTTTACCATCAATACCTGTCTGAACACTGCTGATCCTTACTATTGCGGATTGATACATCGTGATGCCACGGGCTCATTGTCCGCCGGCAACGGCGCTAGCGCCGGCCGCGTGATCGGCACTCGCTTCAATACGGGTTCATACGGCACCAGCGGTGTCGATTTCGAAGGTCGCTACGTGTGGGATCTTGCGAGCGTCGGCGCCGAGGCGGGCGAGCTGTCCTTCGGCTTCACCGGGAGCCTGGCACGCGATAACCCAATCAACGTCACACCCGGTGTGCCGGAGTTTGACTGCACGGGGCTGTTTGGCCCGAACTGCTCAGGAGCGGGGCCGACTTCTCCCGTACCGAAGTGGCGCCATCGCCTTCGCATGACCTGGAAAGCGGGGCATGAGGTCGAGCTATCGCTGAATTGGCGCCACATTGGCGCTCTGAGCTCTGAGTTCACCAGCAGCAATGCGGTTCTGTCCAACCCTGGCAATGTCTTCACTATCGACTCGCAAATCCCCGCTTATGACTATTTTGACCTCGATGGCAGCATGCGTGTCGGCGCACATCTGACAATGCGACTTGGCGTCAACAACCTGACCGGCAAGCGACCACCTGTCATAGGGTTCACCGCCAATCCGTTGCTCATCAATGGCAACCTGGCGGCCGGAATGTACGATTCGCTGGGTAGATACCTCTTTGCCGGAATAACCGTGCAATAGGGTTCTGGTGCATCCGGGGTCGCGAGCGCAACGGCAGTCGCGCTACTGATCCGCGCTACTGATCCGCGCTAGTGTGAATTCGTTGGTGTCACCACCAAGAGCCGAGCTGTACCCGGCTTGACCAACGGGTAGCGGTGCGGATTGTCTGGATTGGGCGTCATTGGCACATCGCCGTACTCGCCCGCTAACAGGAACAAGTGGTGCGTGCTCGAGTCCAGGGCCAGAGTGCGCGCGCCAGGTGCGGTCGGCAATTGCTGCAACACGCGCAGCGTAGAGGGCGAATCCTCGTGCGCTACGGGCAGCGTCGAGCTTTCGCCGTGGGAAGCCAATACGCTATCCGTCGCGGAGTCGAAAGCGACGGCGTCAGTGCCTGCGCCCGTCGGGGACCCAGGAAACGCTGGGCAATGGCGTGGCCGGGCGGGCGGCAAATCTTACAGATTCGTCAGGAATCGTTCAGAGTCCATTTAGCTGACTCGGCTAGATTGCAACAGTAGCGGGGACAACAAAAGGGGGGTCATTCTGTGCTCAAACTCACGCTGTACAATCGATCGCGCGCCGGCGGGGCGGTAATGCAATTGTTCCTCGGAGCTTGCCTGACTCTGAGTGCTTCAGTCGCCGGCGCCGAGAATGCGACAGCGGTGAGCGCGCACGATTCCACTCCGCTTGAAGAAGTCGTGGTGACGGGCTCCGCTATCCCGGTGGCTCCGGACTCCCTGGCGGTGCCCGTCACGGTCATAGACGCCGATGCCATCGCGGCGGCCGGCGTCAACACCAATGTACTGGAAATCTTGCGCAAACAGATACCTGCCTTCGCGGGACGCAGCAATACCGGCAACAGCAATGCCGCCAACACCAACCAGAATACGGCCGGGGGCTCATCCATCCAGCTGCGCAATCTGGACACTCTCATTCTGGTCAATGGCCGGCGCCTCGCGGTCAGCTCTATATCCGGCGTGAATGGCAAGGTATTCGTAAACGTCGCGGAGATTCCGCCCGCCGCCATCGAGCGCATTGAGGTACTGACCGATGGCGCCTCGGCCATCTATGGGTCCGACGCGATCGGCGGTGTTGTCAATATCATCCTCAAGTCGCGGCAGGAAGGGGGTCAGGTCACGCTCCGCGGTGCGGGCGCGGACCGCGGCTACAGCGAACGATCCGTGGATGCGAGCTACGGGTTCAACTTCCTTGGCCATACCAACGTCACCGTCTCGGCGACCTACAACAAGTCGACACCGCTGTATCAGTACCAGCGCCCGTTTTCGACGCCGTTCTATTCGACCGCGTCCAGCGTGCCAGGTGCGATCGGCAACTACTTCCTCAATCCGGGAATTACTGCGCCGGTACCGGGCGCGGCCGCGACGGTGGCCGCCGACACTCAATACACCAATGCGGGAGCGGCGGTGGCCACGGCACCTGGCACCGGCATTGGCGGGACCTACGACCTGTCGAGATTCGGTACGTTGCTGTTGCAACAAGAGCAGAAAGCCGTCGCCTTGAGTCTCAACAGCGAGCTGTCGGCCGATCACGGCGTCGAACTCTTTGGTGATTTCGAATACGCGCAGAACGACAGCTCCACCGGCTTCGCACCGCAGACCAGCAGTGTTACGGCGCCGAACGGTGCGGCCTACAACCCGCTGACTGCCGCCACCAAGGTGGTGTTCGGTAGTACAACCAATCCAAAGACCTATTTAAACACCGAGGACAGCAGGCGCGGGACGATCGGCGTGAAGGGCAAGGTCGGTGCGTTTGGCCGAGGATTCGATTGGGAAGTGGCCTACACACACAGCGGTAACTCGCTCAATCAGACCATCAACAACGTTATCTTCAGCCCCAATCTGGCGCTGGCGGTGGCCGGTGGATTCGACGCCACGGGGACAGCAACGCCCGGCGGGGCCTTCAGCATGGTGCACTCGGGTCTCTCGCCCGCGGGCGCCCTGGTGCTGCAGCCGGCCTTGAATCCCTTTGCGACCAGTGCCGCCGTTCTGCCCGGAGCCCTCGCCAACGTGTTGACCCGCGAACTGATAAGCGGCGACAGCAAGCTCGATTCCGTGGACGCGAAGATCACGGGCACATTGGGCAGCCTGCCCGCAGGGCGTCCAGGATTCGCTTTGGGTGCGGCCTGGCGGCGCGAGGCCATATCCGGAGCGCCGGAGCCCAACGGCTGGGTGCACGTCGATGGGACACTGGCGACCGCGCCGCAGAGCTTGTATAGCGGCGGCTTGAGCGCGGACCCTTTCTCGGGGTCGCGCACGATCACTTCGGAGTATCTGGAGCTGCGCGTGCCCATTACCAGCAAGGACTGGAACGTTCCGGGCTTTTACAGCTTCGAGCTGATCGGCGCGGTGCGCAACGAGCACTACAGCGACGCAGGCATCTCGACGGTGCCGAAATTTGGCTTCCGTTGGCAGCCGCTGGGCCGCCAGCTCACCGTACGCGGTAACGTGGCAAAGTCGTTCACGGCACCTTCGCTCTACGCCATAGCCGGGCCGCTCAATATTCGTCAGGGCGGTGCCGCAATTATTACCAACGCCTTCCCGTCGGGGATCGCGGGTACCACTCAGGTCGAGGATGGCAACAATCCGAATCTGAAGCCGGCAAAATCCGATTCGATGTCGCTGGGACTAGTGTTCAGGCCGGACGCCGTTCCTGGCTTCGCGGCCGATGTCGAGTACTCCTCCGTGAAGGAAGTTGGTCAGCCCGCCGGCATCGGCTTCAACAACATCCTGCTGGACGTGAACGCCCACGGGGCCGCATCGATCTTTGCCGGCAACATCGCCGCGAACGCTTTCCCAGGGCAAGCCGGCGCCGTACCCTTTGCCAATCCGGGTGACGTACTGGCCTATGTCACCAATCCTGCCAACGTGGTCGGTGGTAACTACCCCAACCTGTACATGATCGACCGCTTTACAAACCTGGGGCAGATCAAGATCCGCAGCCTGAATTTCAACGCGAACTACGACAAACCCAGCGCGAACCAGGGCACCTTCAACATCGGTACGCAGGTGGCCTACCTGCTGAGCTACCGGTACCAGGCACTGCCTGGCCAGCCGACATACGATTTTGTCGGCACCACCACCCAGGGCGGCGGAGCTCAGGGCACACTGCCCCGGGTGCGTGCCTATACGAGCGCCAACTGGAGTAAAGGAAGCTGGGAATTTGGCATTGCCAACACCTTCATCGGTGCAGTGCAGGATATTGGCACTGGTGGCCTCAGCTATGACCTCAACGTCCACAAGCCTGGTCAGACCACCTTTTTTGCCGGGCGAGTTGCGGCCTTCTCGTCCTGGGATGCGCGCATGAGCTTCCATTCCGGTGGCGGTGGCAGCAACGACAGGGGCATGACGGTAACTGCCGGCATAAACAATCTGTTCGATGAGATGCCACCACTGTCTACCAACATCAATCCGGCAGCCGGTGCGGCGACCGGCGCCACCGCCTGGCGCACCGAGAACAATACCGACGTGTCCACCTACGGCGCCATCGGCCGGCTGATGTACCTATCGGCGACGTATAAGTTTTGACGTGGGTCAATGTTGGCTGCGGATCGTACCCGGCTTGACTGGCTGGGTGACCGATAAACAGCCTGGATCACGGGCCAATTGATCCCGGACGTTTACCAACGTTCGCCCAGAGCCACATTGGTTCTCGTTACCCGATTCACGATCGGTTTCAGTGCGCCGGCGGCGTCGCACCCAGATCGCGAATCTCCACGCGGCGATTGGCAGCGTCGTCTGGATGATCCGCCATCAATGGTCGCTCCGAGCCGTAGCCGATCACGTCGAGCCGGTCGGTTGTCACGCCGTTGGCCACCAGAAAGCGTTTCACTGCTTCGGCGCGCTTGAGCGACAGCTGCTTGTTGTACTGCGCGTTGCCCTTGGAGTCGGTGTGCCCGGCGACGGCAAAACGCTCGTTGAGCAACGCTTCGGAGGTGAACGCCAACTGCAGTTGTTTGAGCTGTGCCGACGCCTCGGGCTTCAAGGCGCTCGAGTTGTATTCAAAGTCGATTTTGAGATTGATCGGCTGCGGCGCTGGCGCGAGGGTTGCTGTGTCCGGGCGACGTGCGAGGCCGCGCGTCCTGGATGCCGCCGGTACCGCGGGCTTCAACGCCTGCGCGATGTCGCTGGCCGACATTACCGGGTCAACGGAGGCGCCGGTCGCTTCGCGGGCATTCAGCGGCAGCGACGCACCTAGCGTCGCCGCGAACGCGGCGCAGACAATCGGTGTGGCGTGCTTCAACAGTCGATACTTCACGCCATGAGCCGTTCTCACCCTGGTTTTCCGGGGTGGCATCCCCCCACCATCACTGCTTACCTCGCCTGATCGTACATAAGGGATTCGCTTGCCTGGGGCGAAGTGGAGGTGTACACGTGGGTAACCAACAGGGGGGAGATGATGGCCTCTTTGTGCGACGCAGGGAGCCGGCAGCGCACCGCTTCGGCGCCCATTGATTGGGCCACCGCAGTAGAGGCCATAGTAGGCCGCGCACCCACGTCGTCCAGGCAGCCCAGCGATCTGCGGGCGCAGGTCCGATTGCTCGCTCTGCTGGGCTCCGCGGCACCGCTTAATGTGCTTCTCGACGGCCTTGCCACTTATGTCGAGACCTGGGCGGAAGGCCTCCATTGCACGGTACTGCTGGCTGACCCCACCGGGCGGCGACTGCTCGCCGGGGCGGCGCCGAGCCTGCCGGCGACGTACGCCCACGCGATCGGTCCAGTGCCGATTGAAGAGGGGTACGGCTGCTGCGGTACCGCTGCTGCCCGTCTCGAGACGGTTATCGTCGAAGACATTGAAAAGTCTCCGCTTTGGAATCGTTACGCGCCGATTGCAGCGGCGTACGGCCTCAGGGCCTGTTGGTCGGTGCCCATTGTGGACGATGCCCGCAGTCTGCTCGGCACGTTGGCTCTGTACTACCGCGAGCGGCACGCGCCATCGGATCAGGACCTTGAACTCATTCAATTTGCTGCGTCGCTGGCAGCATTTGTCATGCAACGGCACCGCGACGCAGAGAAGCTTCGGGCGAGCGAAGCCCGCGTCGACGCGGCCGTGTGGGGCACAGATGTTGGTCTCTGGGAATCCGATGAGGCGAATGATTGCCGTTGGTTTGACAATTGGTCCGAGCAATTTGGTGTCGACCCGCGTATCGGACATAGCAGCCTCGAGTCGTGGATTGCACGCATTCATCCCGACGATATCGATGCGTACGCGGCGGAGGACAAGCACTGCCGGCTGGGTGTTGCGAACCACTACGCCATTGAATATCGGATCCGCGATCGCAACGGTGCCTGGCGCTGGGTACATGAACGAGGCAGGGTGACCGCCTGGGCAAGTGACGGTACCGCAAAATTGTTCTCCGGAGTGTGCATCGACATCGATGCGCAGAAGCAAACAGAGAGTGCACTGCGCCAAGCGCAGGATCGTTACGATCTGGCCATCAACGCCGCCCAGCTGTCGGTATGGGAATATGACGTCACCAACGACACAGTTACTGGCAACGTCTACTGGAATCAGGCAGTGGGCCATGACCTGACGGAGCTACAGGCCCGGCAGCGCAAAGAGACCTGGCTGAGCGACGTGCACCCCGACGATTGTGCGGCCCATGCGCATGCCATCACCGGTGGCATCACGGACTCCACGGGATTCTACCAGTCGGAGTATCGGGTCAAGGTGGCCCAGGGCGAGTACAAGTGGCTCCTTGATCGTGGCCGCGTGGTTGAGCGTGCCGCGGACGGGACACCTCGGAAGGTAATAGGCATCTCTGTCGATATTGATGCCCGCAAGCGGATGGAGATGGCGTTGCGAGAGAGCGAGGAGCGTTTTCGCGGCGCCTTCGAGTTCGCAGCCATTGGCATGGCGCTCGTCGGGTTGGACGGGCGGTGGATGCGGGTCAACCGAGCCCTGTGCGACATCGTGGGCTATTCGATCAAGGAGCTATTGGCCACAACCGTCCAGGCCATCACCCACCCGGATGATCTTGGTGTAGACCTGGCGTACGTGCGACAGATGCTGGAGGGGTCGCGATCCCACTTCAACATGGAGAAGCGATACCTTCATAAGGATGGGCACGTCGTGTGGATCCTACTATCGGCCTCGCTGGTGCGCGACCACATCGGTGAACCCATGTATTTCGTATCGCAGATCCAGGACATCACCGATCGCAAGCGTGCCGAGCTACGGCTGCTCGCCAGCGAAGAGCGAGCGCGAGCGATTCTGGACGCTATCCCCGATCTGATGCTCCGGCTCGACCACGAAGGCGTTTTTCTGGATTACCGGGTGCATCGATCCGACGATCTTTTTGCGCCGCCGGAGAAGGTTCTTGGCGCCAGAATTCGTGACTTGGCGCCCGCCGCCATTGCAGATCAAGTTCATGCACACATCGAGATCGCCCTTAGAGACCGAGAAATTCAGCAGTGGGAGTTTCAATTGGCTTCCCCGCGGGGAACGCAGGACTACGAAGCTCGCATGGTCGGTTGCGGGACTGATGATGTCGTGGCGATCGTGCGCAACATCACCGCGTTCAGTGAGGTCGATCGACACCTGCGCGCATCACTACGTGAAAAGGAGGTCTTATTGCAGGAGGTACACCATCGGGTCAAGAACAATCTGCAGATCATAGCCAGCCTAATCAATATGCAGCTGCGGCGACTGAAGGAAGCCTCGACTCGAGAAACGCTTGAGCAATGTCAGAACCGCGTGCAGGCCATCGCGCTCATTCACGAGAAGTTATATCAATCGAAGAGTCTCGCCGATGTGCCGCTTGCTGATTACGTTACGAGCCTGGCGCAGGAGATCGTAAAGGCTGCCAACATTGCAGGGACCAGAGTGGCACTTGAGATCTCGATACCTGATGTTGTGCTGCCGATCGATCGGGCAATTCCGTGTGGTTTGATCCTCAACGAACTCATTTCAAATGCGATAAAGCACGCCTTTCCAAGCGGCCGACAGGGGTTGATTCGCGTCCACGCCGAGCCACTCGGCGGCCACCTGCGGCTCGTGATTGCCGATAACGGCGTGGGGCTGCCAGGCGGATTCAATATCAAGCGCTGTCCATCGATGGGCCTGCAGTTGGTCAGGACCCTTGCGGACCAGCTTGACGCGCTGCTCGAGATCGACGTCCAGGGAGGAGCGTCCTTTCAGCTAACGTTTCCGATTGAAGCCTAAGGGACTATTGCGCGCGCGCGAGCATGGTCGTATACGGGCAAAGTGATGGCAGGATGCAGACGCCAACACTTGGCTGATGTCTCGCGACCAAGCGGATGCTGTCTGCAGCCTGGTTGCGAATCGCCCTAACGACAGGAAATGGTAAGGCAGAATGCGTCGTCGAAGGTGAGCGGGATGGCACAAAGAATTGACCGCGAGCGATTGGCGGGAGTTCTGTTTGTCCTGTCGACGCTAGCTGGCATTGTTCGGCTGATTTACATCCCAAAGGTCCTGTTTGTTGACAACGATGCGATGGCGACTGCCATAAAGATCGCGGCGCACGCGTAGCTGTTTCGCATCGGTATCGTCAATCCCCTGGTGTCGGCGGTACTGTGGGCCTTTGTGCCTCTCGCGTTGTACGGATTGCTCAGAGGTTTCGATCGGTGAAGTGCTCTGTCGATGGTGCTCTTGAGTACTGTCATTCAGGTACCCATTTTGATCGTCTCGGAGGCGATCGATGGCCCGACGTTGCTGTTGGCAACGGGTGCTGGTTCCGTGTCCGGGATCGCGGCAACCAATCGCGCTGCACTCGCCGATCTCTTGCATCGGCGGTATTTGCGCGGACCTGGACACCAGAGTCGATATTGGCACTTAACGGCCAGTTCTATACCGGCCGGAAATCGCGGACAAGGTCATCATGCTCCGCTCAAATCGTGAGCAGACTCTACTCTCGTATCGGACGAAACTCAGGTGTTGGGTCGGGCTCTCAAGGATTGGTGGAGTCCAGGGCCGGGCGCAGAGGTCAGGCTTCGGGCACCATGAACTTGCATCGTGGGCCGTGCGCCGCGGCCAGACGCCTGTCCAAGGTAGCCAGTGGCATCGCCAGCATTTCGGCGCACGCAACGTACCAGGCATCGTAGCTGCTGACGCTGTGGCGGAGTTCCCAAATGCGCTCGGCGCAGGGCGGGAAAGGCATCAGTTCAACGTCGAGCTGCAGCAAGTCCTCGCGGGCCGCATTGGCTTCTGGCGCCGAA
>JANXYK010000028.1 GCA_025350055.1 Gammaproteobacteria bacterium
GCATCCAGGTGCGTGGAATCGATCTCGATGAAATCCTTCGGCCAACTGTGGCGCGCGAAGGCCGTGCCGCGCAGGTCATCGATATTCGCGATGCGCTCGCCCGCATCAAGGCGGCGCGCCAGCTCCATGATCTGACGTTCGGCATTGCCGAACACCAGCAGGTCAGCCTTGGCATCGAAGAGCACTGAACGACGCACGGTTTCCGACCAGTAGTCAAAATGCGCGATGCGGCGCAGGGAAGCTTCGATGCCGCCGATCACGATCGGCACATCTTTAAAGGCCTCGCGGGCGCGCTGCGCGTACACGATCACCGAGCGATCGGGGCGCTTGCCGCCCTCGCCCCCCGGCGTATAGGCGTCATCGCTGCGCACCCGCCGGTCGGAGGTGTAGCGATTGACCATCGAATCCATGTTGCCGGCGGTGATGCCGAAGAACAGGCGCGGCGGCCCGAGCGCACGGAAGGCCTCGGCGCTGTGCCAGTCGGGTTGCGCGATGATGCCGACGCGCAGCCCCTGGGCCTCGAGCACCCGGCCGATCAGCGCCATGCCGAAACTGGGGTGATCCACATAGGCATCGCCGCTGACCAGGATGACATCGCACTCGTCCCAGCCCAGCTGCTGCATCTCGGCGCGCGACGTCGGCAGGAACGGCGCCGCCGGCCGCTTAGGCAAGGCAAAACCTGACAATACGGGGGCGGTCTGCATGGGGCGATTATAGTCGCCAGCGCCCTCCACCCGGTCGGAATAACCAGCTAAAATTACCGTCATGCTCGCCCGCCCCTTGGAGTGCATTCTGGTGCGTGGCGCGCGCCAGAATAATCTCAAAAACCTCGATATCGACATCCCGCTGAACCAGCTGGTGGTGGTCACGGGCGTGTCCGGCTCGGGCAAGTCTTCGCTGGTGTTCGATACGCTCTATGCGGAGGGCCAGCGGCGCTACGTCGAGACCTTCTCGCCTTACGCGCGCCAGTTCCTCGATCGCTGCGACAAGCCGCAGGTGACGCGCATCGAGGGCATTCCGCCGGCGATCGCCATCGATCAGGTGAACCCCGTGCGCACCTCGCGCTCCACGGTCGGCACCATGACCGAGATCAGCGATCACCTGAAGCTGCTGTACGCACGTGCCAGCACGCTGCATTGCCGGCGTTGCCAGCAGCCGGTGCGCCGCGACAGCGCGGCCAGCATCGCTACCGACGTGCAGCAGCGCGCGGCGGCTGCCGGCGATCCGCGGCTCGAGATCTGCTTTGCGGTCAAGGTGCCCGAGCGCATGGATGTCGCGCAAGTGCGCGCCGAACTCGAGCGTCAGGGCTATGCGCGCCTGCGCAGCGAATCGCCGCGGCTGCTCGAAGTGGTGCAGGATCGGCTGCGCGCAGCGGGCGAAGCCACCCGGCTGCACGAGGCGCTCGAGGCCGCGCTGCGCGCTGGCCACGGCCAGGTGGCCGTGCATGCGCAGGGCGAGCATGCGCACACCTGGCGCTACTCGAGCGGCCTGCACTGTGCGAATTGCGATATCCAGTACCAGGATCCGCTGCCGGCCCTGTTCTCGTTCAATTCGGCGATCGGCGCCTGCGAACATTGCCGCGGCTTCGGTCGCGTGATCGGCATCGACTATTCGCTGGTGATTCCGGATGAGCGCAAGACGCTGGCTGGTGGCGCAATCAAGCCCTGGCAGACGCCCTCGTTCAAGGAATGCCAGGTCGATCTCGAACGCCACGCGCGCCGGCGCGGCATCGCGCTCGATGTGCCCTGGAACGAATTGCCCGCCGAGGCACGCCGCTGGGTCATCGAAGGCGAAGGCGCCTGGACGAAAAAGGTCTGGTACGGCATCAAGCGCTATTTTGCGTGGCTCGAGAGCCGCGCCTATAAGATGCATGTGCGCGTGCTGCTCTCGCGCTATCGCAGCTACACGCCCTGCGAAACCTGTGGCGGTGCAAGGCTCAAGCCCGACGCACTGCTGTGGCGACTGGGCAGTTCGGCGGGTGCGCCTGGCCTGACGATCCATGAACTGAACATGCTGCCGGTTGCGCAGAGCCGGCAGTTCATCGACGAGTTGAAGTTGCCGGCGCCGCTCGATGATGCCGCGGATCTCGTGAAGAGCGAGCTGCGCGCGCGGCTGCGCTATCTGTGCGATGTGGGGCTGGCTTACCTCACGCTCGACCGGCAATCGCGCACGCTCTCGGGTGGCGAGGTGCAGCGTATCAATCTCACCACCGCGCTCGGCACCTCACTGGTCAACACGCTGTTCGTACTCGATGAGCCTTCCATCGGCCTGCACCCGCGCGACATGGGGCGCGTGATCGGCGTGATGCAGCGGCTGCGCGACGCAGGCAATTCGCTGCTGGTGGTCGAGCACGACCCGCAGATCATGCGCGCGGCCGATCGGCTGCTCGATCTGGGCCCCGGGGCCGGCGAGCTGGGTGGCCAGATCGTGAGCTTTGGCACGCCCGAGTCGGTGGCCGCTGATCCCGCTTCGGTCACCGGCGCCTGGCTGTCGGGGCGCAAGCGACTGCCGCCGCTGCGCGCCGCCGGCGCCGCGGATGCCGACCATGAGCGACACAAGGTCGTTGCCACCACACCAGCGATCGAGCTGCTGGGCGCGCGTGCGCACAATCTGCGCAGTATCGACGTGCGCATTCCACTGAAGCGGCTGGTCTGCCTGACCGGAGTTTCAGGTTCGGGCAAATCGACGCTGGCGCAGGACGTGCTGTATGCCGCGATCCAGAAAGCCAAGGGCAGGGGTGGCGAGGCAGCGCTGGAGCATCGCGCGTTGCGCGGCGCCGAGCTGATCGATTCCGCGGTGATGATCGATCAGGCGCCGATCGGCCGCACTACGCGCTCGAATCCAGTCAGTTACATAGGCGCCTTCGATGAGATCCGTGCGCTGTTCGCCGCGACGCCCGATGCACAGCTGCGCCGCTACACGGCCGGCACCTTCAGTTTCAACAGCGGCACCGGCCGCTGTCCCACCTGCAGCGGCAACGGCTTCGAGCACGTGGAGATGCAGTTCCTGGCCGATGTGTACCTGCGCTGCGCGCAGTGCGATGGCAAGCGCTATCGCGCCGAGACGCTGCAGGTGCGCTGTAGCGGCGCCGATGGCCGCCAGGCCGATATCGCCACGGTGCTCGAGCTCACGGTGCGCGAGGCGCTGCAGTTCTTCGCCCAATTGCCGAAGATCTGCGCACGCCTGCAGCCGCTGTCGGATGTCGGTCTCGACTACCTGCGCCTCGGGCAACCCGTGCCCACGCTTTCGGGTGGCGAGGCGCAGCGACTGAAACTGGCTGGATATCTGGCGGAGGCGGCCATCGACAGTGCGCGCGCGCAGCGCCAGCGCGATGGCAAGGGCAAAGGCAAGAGCAAGGGCAGCGCCAGTGCCGAGCCGCTGGGCAAGCTGCTGCTGTTCGATGAGCCCAGCACCGGATTGCACTTCGAGGATGTCGCACGACTGCTGCGTGCCTTCGGGCTGTTGCTCGAGGCCGGGCACTCGCTGCTGGTGATCGAGCACAACCTCGACATCATCGGCGCGGCCGACTGGATCATCGATCTGGGGCCCGAGGGCGGCAGCGCCGGTGGCGAACTGATGTTCTGCGGCACACCCACGCAGCTGATGGCTGATGCGCGCTCGCACACGGCTGCGGCGCTGCGCGACTACCGGCGCGAGCCCGGCGTGCGCGACGCTGCGACCAGCCTCGCGCGCGGCGCCGCGGTGCCTGCCGCTGCGAAGCACGCCGCAGCGCTTCCGGCTTCCATCAGTGTGCGCGGTGCGCGCGAGCACAACCTGCGCGATATCGACGTGGATATTCCACGCGATCGCTTCACCGTCATCACCGGTGTATCCGGATCCGGCAAGTCGACGCTGGCCTTCGACATCCTGTTCCACGAAGGCCAGCGCCGCTACCTCGAATCGCTGAATGCCTTCGCGCGCCAGTTCGTGCAGCCCGCCGCGCGGCCGGATCTTGACAGCCTCGCGGGCCTGCCGCCCACGGTGGCCATCGAGCAGCGCGCCAGTCGCGGTGGTCTCAAGAGCACGGTGGCCACGCTCACCGAGATCTATCACTTCCTGCGCCTGCTGTACGTGCACCTGGGCGTGCAGTACTGCCCCGATTGCCAGATCGCGATTGCACCGCAGAGCGCGCAACAGATCGCCGCACACCTGCTGCGGAAGTTCCGCGGCCAGCGGCTGCAGCTGCTGGCGCCGCTGATCGTGCAACGCAAGGGCATCTACACGGATCTGGCGCGCTGGGCGGCGGCGCGCGGCGCAAAAACCCTGCGGGTCGATGGCAAGTGGGTGCCCAGTGCGCCGTTTCCGAAGCTCAAGCGCTTCGTCGAACACAACATCGAGATGCCAGTCGCGGATCTCAAGGTGTCGGTGCGCGATGAGGTGCCGCTGCGCAGCGCGCTGGCCGCCGCGCTCGAGGTCGGCAAGGGCGTGGCGCATGCGCTGGGCGAAGACGGTGCCATCGAAGTGCTCTCGAGCCGGCGCGCCTGCCCGCAGTGCAGCCGCGGTTTCGCGCCCGTGGATCCGCGCCTGCTGTCTTTCAATTCTGCGCAGGGCTGGTGCACCGAGTGTCGCGGCACCGGCCTGAAGCTGGAAGATTTCGACCCCACGGAACAGAGCGGCGAGGAATCGCAATGGCTGGAGCACCAGGACCAGGCACTCGCCTGCTTAGGCTGCACTGGCGCGCGCCTGAATCCCGTCGCACTGAACCTGCGGCTGGGCGAGCACTCCATCAGTGCGCTGTGCGCGCTCAGCGTCACGGCATTGCAGACCTTGCTGTCGCGCCTCAAGCTCGATGCGCGCTCGCGCGCGATTGCCGGTGACGCGCTGGCCGAGATCGCCACGCGCCTGCAGTTCCTGACGCGCGTCGGCCTCGACTATCTCAGTCTCGATCGCGCCGCGCCCACGCTCGCCGGTGGCGAGGCACAGCGCATACGCCTCGCGGCGCAGCTCGGCTCCAACCTGCAGGGCGTGTGCTATGTACTCGACGAACCCACGATCGGTCTGCATCCGCGCGACAACGCCGTCTTGCTGGGCGCGCTGCGGGATCTGAACGCCGCGCACAACACGCTGGTCGTGGTCGAGCACGATGAGGACACTATCCGCCAGGCCGATTACATCATCGATCTGGGGCCAGGCGCCGGCGTGCGCGGCGGCCGCGTGATCGCCACCGGCGATGCCGCGGCGCTCGGCGACAACCCACATTCGGTGACCGGCCGCTTGCTGGCCGCACCACTGCGGCATCCCGCCCAGCCGCGCCGCGCGGTGAGCGCGTCAACGCCCTCGCTCCATCTCGAGGGCGTGAACCTGCACAACCTGCGCAATCTCGAGGTGCGCATTCCACTCGCGCGACTGGTGATCGTCACGGGGGTTTCCGGGTCCGGCAAATCCACGTTGGCGCGCGATGTGCTCTATACCAATCTGCATGCCACGCTCGCCAAACGCGGCGCTACACTGCAGGGCCTGCGTGCCCTGCGCGGCGCTGAATCGATCACCCGCGTGCTCGAAGTCGATCAGACCCCGATCGGCCGCACGCCACGCTCCTGCCCCGCCACCTACGTGGGCTTCTGGGACGACATCCGGCGCCTGTATGCCGAAAGCGATGAGGCCCGCATGCGCGGCTTTGGCGCCAGCCGCTTCTCCTTCAACACCGGCGAAGGTCGCTGCGCGGAATGCGAAGGCCAGGGGCAACGCACGGTGGAGATGAGCTTCCTGCCCGACGTCAAGGTGCGCTGCGACCTGTGCGGTGGCCGGCGCTTCAACGCACAGACGCTGGAAGTGCACTGGCGCGGCCGTTCGGTGGCCGATGTGCTGGCGATGAACGTGGAAGATGCGGTCGAGTTCTTCGCCGCGCAGCCGCGGCTGCATCGTCCGCTGCTGTTGTTGCGCGACGTGGGGCTGGGTTACCTCACACTCGGCCAGCCGAGCCCCACGCTCTCGGGTGGTGAAGCCCAGCGCATCAAGCTGGTCACGGAACTGGCGCGCCTCGCAGCGCTGCGGCCCGGCCGCGCGGGCAGCGTGCACACACTCTATGTGCTCGATGAGCCGACTGTCGGCCTGCACATGGCCGATGTCGAACGCTTGATCGCCGTGCTCCATCGGCTCGTGGATGCCGGCAATTCCGTGGTGATGGTCGAACACAATCTCGACCTGATGGCGCAGGCCGACTGGATCATCGACCTCGGGCCGGAAGCCGGCGCCGGCGGCGGGCGCGTGGTGGCCGCGGGCCCGCCGGCGCAGATTGCCGCCCGCAGCGCACGCTCGCATACTGGCGCGGCGCTGGCGCCATTCCTCAGCGCGCGCTGCGATTGAGACGCCGGCCCAGCGGAGCCTGACCATGGAACACGGATTAAACTGCTGGAAGTGCGGTGCCAGCCTCGAGAAACTGACGCTGCCGCTCTCGCGCCGCGATGAGTGCGCGAGCTGTCGTGCCGAGCTGCACGTGTGCCGCATGTGCATGGAGTACGACACCGCGGTCGCCAAGCATTGCCGCGAGCCCACCGCCGAGGAAGTCAGCGACAAGCAGCACGCGAATTTCTGTGATTATTTCCGGCCGCGGCCCAAGGCTTGGACACCGCCTGCATCCGCCGCCGATCAGGCGCGCGCCGAACTGGAGCGGCTGTTCGGCAAGCAGTAGCTGGAGAGCGGGCGCCGCCGACCAGCAGCCGGCAGCGATCAGCGGGTGCCAGTGATCAATTGCCGCCGAAGCGCTCGGCGAGCCGATCCATCAGTCGCCCGAAGCGCGAGCCACCACGCGACTTGTCGCTGTTTGCGCCCCGATCGCGGTTCGAGGCATCGTTGAGCAATTCGCCGCGACCCTTGTCGAGCTGCAGCGTGCTGGCGCCCAGGATCTCCAGTGTCTCTTCCAGAGTCAGTGGGCCATCGTGACGCGGCGTATGTTTGCTGACCGGCTTGGTGCCCTGCGCGACGCGCAATTTGGCGCGCTTGCCACCCGAGGAGCGCGCGTTGCCGGCGCGCTCGTTGTTGGCGAGCTCGCTGATGATCGCGTCGATCGTCTGTTCCTTGGTGGCCGGTGCGGTGCCACCCGTGCGCACCACATTGCCGTTGGCATCGATCTGCAGGGCTGGCCGGCTGCCGCTCATCGCGGTGTCGGTCGGGATGTCCTCGATGAAATTCATTTCGTGGCCATTGCTCTTGCTGGCGGCAGTCACCGGCAGAGGCTTGGCGGTGGCCGCACTGGCGCGCGAGCGCTCGCGATGCGTGACCGGCACCACCGAGACCGACTTGAACTCGGAGCGCACGTATTGCGCCACCTGTTTGGCCGAGACCGCATCGGTGAAGAAACCCAGCCGCAGGCCGTACCAGCGGCGGCCATCGCGATTGCCTTCGGCGCCATAGAGCGTGTAGGCCGCGAAGATCGCCAGTTGCGGAACCTGGCCCATGTCGATCGGCTGCACCGACCACAGCAGCTGCACGGCATAGGCCGCGAGCTGCGGCGTGGCGGCTGCGGCAGGCGCTACCGGCGAGGACGTGGTGGCGGCACGCGGCGCAGCGCTGCTGGCCGGCTTCGCAGCGCGCGCTGCGGGCACGGGGCGCAGTTGCGCTACATTGCGCGGCTCGCTGCGTGCTGCAGTGGGCGCGCTGACCGGCTGCACTGGCGCATTCTCGAGCAGCTGCAACACCTGCGCGTCCCGCAGCGGTTCGGCGGCTGGTGTCGCGGTGGCCGTCGGGGTCGTTGGCGCAATCGCTGCCAGGGCAGTCGCGGGTTGATCGCGCAGCGATTCGATGGCAGCGCGCACATTGGTCAGCGAGTGTTCGGCCGTGACCTCGCTGCGCGGTGTTTCGGTCTGCGGTGCAACCACGGCCAGGGGCACAGCGGCCGGCGCAGCAGCAGACGCTGCTACAGGCACGGCGACCGCGGCGGGTGCAGCGACGGCAGGTGTCGCGGTTGCCGCAGCGCTCTGCGCAGCCGCTCTGGAGATGTCCGGTGCGCTGCCAGGCGAGAATACCGCCGGCGCGCTGGCCGTGGTATTGACGGGTGTGCGCATGCGCAGGTTTTGCCCGGGCGCCACGCCGGCCCAGGCGGCCGGATAGATGTCGCGCACGGCGTCGAGCAGCTTCTCCGCTTCTTCCTGCGAGGAGAAATAGCCCATATGCAGGCGAAAGCGCTCACGACCGTCCTCGCGCCGACGCGAGACGAAGAAGGTGAAGCGCTTGAGCTGCGGGTGACTGGGATGTACGAGTCCGACGGGTGTCGTGGACGCGCACAGATTGATCACGAAGCTGGTCTGGGGGCTGGCGGCCGGCAGAAATTTGCCGCCGCTACTGGCAATATTTTCGCTTGAGCTCGTGGCCTGCTGCATTCGCTGTTCCCGCCTGTGCGCATCGAAATATGCCAGCCTGCGGTAGTTTAGCGGGTTGTCAGCGAAGCGGCGTCATACGCCGCCCCGTCGGCAACCCCGCTTTCCCTCAAACCTGAAGGGACCGGAGGCTTTGCGTCCCTGCCTTACGACAGGTTTGCCATCACTGTTACGTGACGCAGTTTGGCATGGTGACGTTGCGCGTCAAGTGCGAATTGGGAGAGCCGGGTCACATCTGCCGGAGTGCAGTGCGACAGCGCACAGTTCTGTCAAATTGCCCGCGCGCGCTGCGGGAATCAAGCCGTGTGGCGCAGTTGCGGGAGTTCGGCGGCGCGACGGCCGCGCAGCAGGTTGGTAATTTCCGCCGCGGGCGCTGGGCGTGCAAAGTAAAAGCCTTGCGCAAAATCGCAGCGGCGCTCACGCAGGAATTCCAGCTGTTCCATAGTCTCGACACCCTCGGCCACCACCTGCTTGCCGAGCGCGTGCGCCATCGTGATCATGGTTTCAGCGAGCGTCGCGGCCGTGATGTTGGTGGCCACGCCCTCGACAAAGGAGCGATCGATCTTGATGGCGTGCACCGGGTGCGCGCGCAGGTAGCCGAGCGAGGAATAGCCGGTGCCGAAATCATCGAGCGAGAGGCGCACGCCGAGTGCCGCCAGCCGGCGCAGGGTCACCAGCGCCTCATCGTCGGCAAACACGGACTCGGTGAGTTCGATCTCCAGGCGTTCGGGCGGAATCCGGGCGCGCTCGAGCGCATTGCGCACCAGCTTGGGGAAGTCGGGCTGGCGCAACTGCTGCACCGACACGTTCAGCGCCAGGCGCGGCGGTGCAATGCCTTCGGCACACCACTGCGCCAGCTGCTCGCAGGCGGCCTCGAGCACCCAGGCGCCGATATCGACGATCAGGCCGCTCTGCTCCGCGGCCGGCACGAACTCGGCCGGAAAACGCATGTTCTCGCGCGGTGGCTGCCAGCGCAGCAGCGCCTCCAGGCCAGAGAGCCGGCCATCGCCGAGCGCGTACTGTGGCTGGTAGTACAGCGAGAACTCGCGCCGTTGCAGCGCGCGATACAGGCCGCTCTCCGCCGCCAGCGCCGGCATCTTCTGCATGGCGCGATCGTAGAACACGGCGCGCGAGCGGCCGGTTTCCTTGGCGCGGTACATCGCGAGATCCGCGTTGCGCATCAGCTCGTCGAGCTCGGCGCCATCGTCGGGAAACAGCGTGACGCCAATGCTGGCACGTACGAAATAATCGCGGCCGCCGATGTTCACCGGCTGCTGCAGAAGATCGATGAGCCGATCGGCCACGCGGCGCGCGCCCTCGGCATTGCCGACGCTGCGCAGGATCACGGTGAATTCATCGCCGCCCAGGCGCGCCACCGTGTCGCCATCCTTGACGCAGGAGCGCAGCCGCTGCGCCACGATCTGCAACATCTGGTCGCCGGCGCCGTGACCCACGGTGTCGTTGACCTTCTTGAAGTGATCCAGGTCGACGTACAGCAAGGCGCCACGGTGCACGCCTTCAGAGGCGCTGACCAGTTCCTGCGACAGGCGGTCGCGGAACAGCAGGCGGTTGGGGAGCGAAGTGAGCGGATCGAAGTGTGCCTGGCGATACAGCTGCTCGCCGCGCGCGCTGTTGGAGAGCGCCACACCGATGCGCGCCGCGCATTCAGTGCCGTAGCCGGCCACCTCGGCCCCCACGGCCGGCGCGCCGCGATAGCCGACCGCGAGCGCCGCGACCAATGAATCCTGCGAGATCACCGGCCACACCCAGAAGAATTCGGAGCCGCCCTCGCGCAGGGGCTCGATCAGGCTGTGCCGGCCCGACTCGAAGCGCGCGATCGTGAGACCCGTGCGTTCCTGGAACAGTTGCGAAAGCAGCGCCGGATCCAGACTGATGCGGCTGATCAGCGCCGGCGTGCCGTGGTTGGACACATAGGCGCGGCCGTACTCGATGGCATCCCGGTCGAACAGCACCAGCATCGCGCCATCGCAGCCGGTGATGTGCCCAACGCGATCCAGCAGGCGATCGAGGCAGGACTCGAGCTCCTCGGTCTCGAGCAGCATGCGATCGATCTCGTTGAGACTCGCCAGCCCGCGCATGCGGGCCTCGAGGGCGGTGATGGTGGCGTTGAAGTCCTGCGCCAGGCGCCGCGGTTCGTCCGCGGCATGGGCGCAGGCCACGTGCTGGTAGCGGCCGTTGGCCAGTTCGCGCAGGCTCGTGCGCAGCGCATCGAGTGTCGGTTGCCACAGGTGCTGCAGGTACCAGCCCAGCACCGCGATCAGCAGCAGCGCACCCAGTACCAGCGGCCACAGGGCCTTGCCCACCGGCTGCCAGACCGAAGGCAGTGTGCTGGCCGGCATGCCGACCACGATCGTCCAGCGGCCGGCGGTGAGATGGACTTCATCGGGCAGCACCGGCAGCACGGCGCCGCGCCACTCCATGCCGCCCAGGCTCCAGGAGCGCAGCGCACTGTCCTGCTGCGTGCCCAACACCGAGAGCCGCTCGCGCGAGAACATCGCCAGCAGGTCATGCGGTACTTCGCCGCTGGCCATTAGCAGCGCGCCATTGCCATCGAGCACCGCGAGCAGCCGGTGCGAGCGCGGGAACTCGTCCATGCCCTGCCACAGCCAGTCGCGATTGAGCTCCATGATCGCCAGCGTGCTGCCATTGGCGATCACCGCACGCACCATATAGAGGTTCGAGTGCAGGTCATCGCGCGAACCGTTGCGCAGCAGCGTCTGGCCGCCGCGCAGTGCCAGCCGGTCGCTGGCGCTCAGATCCACGGGCATATGTTCGAAGGTGACATCGGCGAGCATCACGCCTGCGATGGCTGCGGAGTGCGCCAGGCGCTGGCGCAGCACGAAGCCCGAGACGCCGGCATCGCCGCCTACGGCAACGTGGGCAATGGATTCCGCCGCCAGCAAGCGCGTGCGCAGTTCGCGCGCGTAATCGCGACTGACATTGACGATGCCATCGAGCGCGTGCTGCTCGTTGCTGTCAGCAATGGTGCGTACGGTGCTGAAGTAGGTGGCGAGCAACAAAGCCGCCGACAGCAGGGCCATCGCCAGCGTCACGCGGCGGCGCATCGTCGATCCGACGGCAGATTCGGTCAGCGGCATTATCGGCACTGGCTGGGGTAACTACAGCCAATTTAACGAATGCCGGAGGCTCAGCCCTGCGCGCCAGATCACGCAATGGGTACTTAATACACGCCTTGTGCGAAGCGCGTCACACTCGGGCCGGCAATCGGCCGGTGCGCGCCAGGCTCAGCATGCTGGCGTAGCTGTAGCGATGTACTCCTTCGCGCCCGCTGCGCGCCGCGGCGCGCATGGCAGCCGCCACGACGCGCGCGTCGATGGCGCGGTAACGCGTGTATTTTCCGAGCAGCAGCGGATTGAACAGCGGCAGTGTCCAGCGGGCCAGCGTCTCGAGGACGCGCCGCTGCCGACGCTCGCCCATCAGCAGACCAGGCTGCAGCAGATACAGCGCGCGATAACGCAAGGCTTCGAGTGCCGTTTCAGTCTCGCCCTTGATGCGCAGGTAGAAAGTACGCGAGGCCGGATCGGCGCCCACTGAACTCACGACCACCATTGTCTGCGCACCGGCAGCCTGTGCACCGCGCGCGAAGCTCAGCACCAGGTCATGATCGACCGCGCGGAAGGCCTGTTGCGAACCGGCTTCGCGGCGCGTGGTGCCCAGGCAGCAATAGGCATCGTGGCAAGCGAGCCCTTTCATCTCGCTCTCGAGATTGGCAAAACGCAGGATGCGATTTACGAGCCGCGGCGACTCGATCGACAGTGGCCGGCGCGTCAGCGCGATCACGCGCGAATAATCACCCGAATCGATCAGCACGCGCACCAGCGCCAGGCCCACCATGCCGTTGGCGCCGGCCACCAGCGCAATCCGGTTGCTGTCTGCCTGCATTGGCGAGAGCTTAACCCGCGCCGCAACACGTTGTAACGCTGCGTGTGGCGCGCAGCCTTCTAGAGGGCGAATTCCATCTGGCCACCGCTGCGGGATACCCGGAACAGCTCGGTGGTCAGCGCCTGGGTGCGCTCGGTATTCAGGTTCAGCCGGCGGCAGGCCAGCTCGAAACGCGAGCGCAGCAAAGCCGCCCAGGGCCCGGTGCCACGCATGCGCTGGCCGAAAGCCGGGTCGTAATCCTTGCCCCCGCGGGACTGCTGCACCAGCGACATCACGTGTGCGGCGCGTTGCGGGTAATGCTCGGCCAGCCAGTCACGGAACAGATCCTTGATCTCGTGCGGCAGCCGCAGCAGCACATAGCCGGCGCGCGTGGCACCGGCCCCTGCGGCGGCCTCGAGCAGGCGTTCGAGCTCGGCATCATTGATGGCCGGGATCATCGGCGCAGTCATCACGCCCACGGGAACGCCCGCGACCGCGAGCGCACTGATTGCCCGCAGCCGTGCCGCCGGGGACGCCGCGCGTGGTTCGAGCTTGCGTTTGAGTTCAGCATCGAGCGTGGTGAAGCTCACGTAGACATGGGTCAGGTTGAGCCTGGCCAGCTCGGTGAGCAGGTCGAGATCGCGCAGGATCAGCGTGCCCTTGGTGATCACATTCACCGGATGGCGCGCGGCCAGCAACACCTCGAGTATCGAACGCGTGACACGCAGGCGCTGCTCGATCGGCTGGTACGGATCGGTATTGGCGCCCAGCATGATCGGGCTGCAGCGATACGACGGGCGCTCGAGCTCGGCGCGCAACAGACGCGCGGCATCGGCCTTGTAGAACAGGCGGGTTTCGAAATCGAGGCCCGGCGACAGATCGACATAGGCGTGGCTGGGGCGCGCGTAACAGTAGACGCAGCCGTGCTCGCAGCCCCGATAGGGATTGATCGACTGCTCGAAGGGAATGTCGGGCGAGTCGTTGCGGCTGATGATCGAGCGCGCCGCCTCGGGCCGGATCTCGGTGGCGATCGAGTCGGGCACCTCCTGCTGGTACCAGCCGTCGTCTTCAGCCTGCTTCGCGCGGCCAATGAAACGCGCCGGCGGATTGCTCAGTGCGCCGCGACCCTTGAATGCCTGCCCCATGGGAGTACTGTACGGATATACAGCTTCAGTGCAAGTGCTTCAGCCGACGCAGCGGCGGGAACAGGAACACCCAGCTCACGGCTACCGCCAGCGTCAGCGCGCCGCCGATCACCACGGCGGGCACGGTGCCGAACCAGCTGGCGGTCAGGCCCGATTCAAATTCGCCCAGTTCGTTGGAGGCGCCGATGAACATGGAATTCACCGCACTCACCCGCCCGCGGATTTCATCCGGGGTCGCGATCTGTACCAGGATAGCGCGGATGTAGACGCTGATCATGTCGCCGCTCCCGCTGATCAGCAGCACCGCGAACGAGAGCGCGAAGCTGCGCGAGAGGCCGAACACGATCATGCACACGCCGAACACCGCCACGCCGCCGAACAACCAGCTGCCGACGTTATCGCGGATCGGCCGCAGCGCGAGCGTGACGCCGGCGATTGCCGCGCCGGCACCTGGTGCGGCACGCAGCAACCCCAGGCCCACGGGCCCCGTGTGCAGCACATCACTCGCGTACACCGGCAGCAGTGCGACGACACCGCCGAACAGCACCGCGAACAGGTCGAGCGAGATCACCCCGAGCACCAGGCGATTGTGCAGCACGAAGCGCAGGCCCTCGAGAAAGCGGCGCGTGCTGCCGATCGCGGGCGGCGTGGGCGCGCGCGTCGGCGCGTGGATCAACCCCATCGCGACGCTCGTGAGCGCGAACAGCACGAGGCAGGTGCCATAGACCGCGCGCGGACCGATCAAGTACAGCACGCCACCCAGCACCGGACCACCGACGGTGGCGATCTGATAGAACATGGAATTGAGCGCCACGGCGCCGCCGAATTCCTCGCGCGTCACCAGCTGCGGCAACATGGCCTGCATCGCCGGCGTCCAGAAGGCATGCGTGGCGCCGAACACGCCGAGCAGCAGATAGATCGGCCACACACTGTGGAGCGGCGTGGCGCTCACCAGTAGCAGCGCCAGCGCGCACAACGCTTCTATCGCATAAGCGATCACGATCACGATGCGCCGCTCGGCATGGTCGGCCACATGGCCACCGACCAGCACCAGCGTCACGAAGGGCAGGAAGGCGCTGAGGCCCGCAAAACCCAGCGCCAGCGGATCGTGCGTGATCGCGTACACATGCCAGCCAACGCCGACCACCAGCATCTGCGCGCTCAGCGTGCCGCACAGCCTGCCGATCGCGTAGCAGGCCGGATTGCGCCGGCGCAGGCTCGCGAGCGCCGCGCTGCCCGATTGCTGCATGCTCAACCCGCCAGGAAGCTGCGATAGGCGAGGTTGGTCGTCTCTTCGGTATAGGGGAAACCCAGCTCTTTCAGGTGCAGCAGGAACTCTTCGCGCTCCTGCTTCGGCACCTGGATGCCCGCCAGCACGCGACCATTGTCCGAACCGTGATTGCGATAGTGAAACAGCGTGATATTCCAGTTGCTGCCGATCGCCCGCAGGAAGCGCAGCAGCGCACCCGGGCGCTCAGGGAACTCGAAGCGGTACAGCAGTTCGTCGTGCAGGTCGTTGCCGAGGCCGCCGACCATGAAGCGCACATGGAGCTTCGCCATTTCGTTGCTGCTCATGTCGACCACGCCGAAGCCGGCCGCGCGCAGTCGCGCACTGACCGTGGCGCAGTCTTCCTGGCCGGCACCGACCGAGAAGCCGACGAACAACCGCGCGCGCTCGGTGCCCTGGTAGCGGTAGTTGAATTCCGTGACGCTGTGCTGGCCCAGCGCTTCGCAGAAGCGCAGGAAACTGCCGCGCTGTTCGGGGATCTCGACCGCCAGCAATGATTCGCGACCCGCGCCGAGATCGGCGCGTTCGGCGATGTGACGCAGGCGATCGAAGTTCAGGTTGGCACCGCTGCAGATCGCCACCAGGCGCTGGCCGGCCGTGTTCGGGCGCGCCACGTACTGCTTGATGCCGGCCACGGCGAGCGCGCCCGAAGGCTCGAGTATCGCGCGCGTATCCTCGAACACATCCTGGATCGCGGCACAGATCTGGTCGGTGTTGACCAGCAATATCTCATCGACATAGCGGCGCGCCAGCGCGAAGGTTTCCTCGCCCACGCGTCGCACCGCGACGCCATCGGCGAACAGACCCACGCGCTCGAGCGTCACGCGCTGCCCGGCGCGCAGCGAATCATGCATGGCCGCCGACTCCTCGGGCTCGACACCGATGATGCGCACGCGCGGATACACCTGCTTCACGAACGCGGCGATGCCCGAGATCAGCCCGCCGCCGCCCACGGGCACGAAGATCGCATCGAGCTCGCCGCCGGTCTGGCGCACGATCTCCATGCCGATGGTGCCCTGCCCCGCGATTACATCCGGATCGTCGAAGGGATGCACGAAGGCCAGGCCCTGCGCGCGTGCCAGTTCGAGCGCGTGCTCATGGGCCTCATCGTAGACGTCACCGTGCAGCACCACTTTGCCACCGAGGTCAGAGACCGACTGCACCTTGATGGGTGGTGCGGTCTGGGGCATCACGATCACCGCACGCACGCCGCGCTTGCGCGCCGCCAGTGCCACGCCCTGCGCGTGATTGCCCGCCGAGGCGCAGATCACCCCGCGCGCCGCGACCGCGCTGCTGAGGTGCGAAATCTTGTTGTAGGCGCCGCGCAGCTTGAAGGAAAACACCGGCTGCAGGTCTTCGCGCTTGAGGCGCACTTCGACACCCAGGCGGCGCGAGAGCCGCGGCGCAGCGTCCAGGGGTGATTCGATGGCCACGTCGTAGACGCGTGCCTTGAGTATGCGTTGCAGGTAGTCATCGTCCATGTACCTATCGTACACGGACTAAGGGGCTCAGCCGCTGTTCGTCACCGGGCCTGAGTGGCCCGCGGCTTCGGCCTGCGGCTTGAGTATGTAGCGGAATCCGGTCTTGCCGATCGTCACCAGGTCGCCCTCGGCGAGTTGCTGGCGCGAGACGCGCACGCCATTGACGTACACGCCATTGGTACTGTTCAGATCCTCGAGCACGGTACCGCTGGCGGCGACCAGCACGACCGCGTGATGGCGGCTGATGAAATCCGCGTCGATGCACAGATCGTTGTCGGGCGTGCGGCCGATGGTGGTGGTACGCCGCAGCAGGTGCACAATGCCGGTATCGCCCTCGCTGCGCACCAGCAGGCGCATCTGGCCATCGAGCGTGGGGTGCGCACCGCTGGCCGCAGCGCTGGCCGCTGGCGCGTTGAAATCGCCAGTAACGGAGTACGACTCCAGCGCCGCGAGGTCGCGCCGGGCGGCACGCTCGCTGGCCTCGCGCTCGGCAGTCACTTCACGCTCGGCATTCGCCAGTTTGGCGCGCAGCGCGGTTTCATTGCTCTCGAGCCTGGCGATGCGCGCGGCGCGCTGCTGCTGTTCGTTTTCGTGCGTGCGGATCAGATCTTCGGCAGCCGCGAGATCGCCACGCAAGGCTTCGATGCCTAGCTGCGCGGCGCGCAGCTGTTCGTGCAATACCCGCAGCGCCTCGCCATGATCGGCGGCATCGCGCTCCAGGCCCGCAACGTTGCCGAGCGCCTGCTCCTGACGTTGCTGTGCACTCACCGCCGCTTCCTGCGCCCGGGTGAGCGCCAGGTTCAGTTCCTCGGCACGCGCCTGCTGGGAAGCGCACTGGGCCAGCGCACGCGCCGTTTCATCGCGCGCAAAGTTGGTCTCGGCATGTACGCTGTCAACTTGCGCGCGCGCCACCGCCAGTTCACTGGCCTGCGCCGCGAGGCGCGCATCGCGCTCATCGACCAGCGCCTCGCGCTCGCGGAACATTGAATCGTAGAGGTGGCGCTGGCCCTCGAGATGCTGCAACGCCTCGCTATGTGCCGCGCTCTGGCGCCGCAATTCGGCCAGGTCGCTCTGCGCGCGTGCCAGCGCAGACTCGCGCTGTGTGCGCTCGCGTTCCCAATCCTGTTGCTGCGTCGAGAGCTGCAGGGTCTGGCGCTCGCGTACTTTGTCGACGCTGCCGAGCTCGGCCTGTACGCGCTCCAGGCGCGCACGCAGTTCATCGCGCTCCGCTTCGCCGAGCCGATGCTGCTCTGCACGTGTGGCCAGTTCCTTGCCCAGTTCTTTGAGTCGCACCAGGCCCGCGGCGTGTTCGACGGCATGCGCGTCCGCGGCTTCGTTGGCGAGCTTGAGGGCCGCGGAGTGCGCGGCAGCTTCCTGCAAGTGCGTGGGAGCAGGCTGCGGCAGCACCTGGGAAAGATTCGTGGGCAGCACCGGGCGCTGCATTTCCTCGGTAACGGCGCTCGCGGCCAGGTCACTGGCGGCCAGCTGAGGTGCGACCCAGGTATCGGTCGGGCCATCGAGCGCCGCGGGGAGACTCGGCAGCTCGACGGTATCGTCCAGATCGTCGCTCACCGGCAAGACCCGGTGTTTGTTGGTGCTCATGATTGCAGCGCAGTCTACGCCAAGGCTTTGGCGCCGGCCCCCGCCTGGGTTGAAACTGCGAAGTGCTTCCTAGCCGGCCACGTCCACATTAAAAATCTTAATGATTTCATCCAGATGGGTGCGGACCGAGGCTGCGCTCAGGGCCTCATCGCCCGCCGCGGCCAGGGGAAGCTCCTGCCATGCCACGCCTGCGGTGCGCGCCTGGCTCGCAACGCTCGCCGGCGCTGCGGACCAGGCCATGCGCCGGACCAGGGACGGGCGCTGCTTCTTGAGCGCCAGTGCAGTCGCGGCGCCTTCGGCATGCGCGAGCACATCGACACGACGCTGGTGGAGCGAGTCGAGCAGGTCAGTCGCCGCTAGCGCCCACTGCTCCGGACCCAGGCCCTGCATCGGCGCATCGGAACTGCCGAAGCCAGGCAGGTCGAGCGCGTAGATCGATCGGTTGCTGCCCAGCGGCGCCAGCAGTGCGCTGTAGAAACCGCCCAGGCCGCGTACTCCCGGCAAACACAGCAACGCGGTCGCTTCATCGAAGCCGCCGCCGGGCGGAATCGCCTGGTGCACGTGCAGCTGCCCGTAGCGGCAATCGAAATAGGTGCGTCGCACGCGTGCCACGGCGCTCATCGACCCTGCCCCGCATCACAGTGCAGTTTGTGCAGGAACCGGTGGATCAGCGGCGCCGCGATTACGCCAGCGAAAGCCAGCACCGCGATGCCGGCATACAGCGCGTAAGTGCCGGCAAAGATCTTGCCGGTCGTGCTGACTGGCGCGGCAATCGGGCCCATGCCAGCAAGGATCATTGCAGCGTTCTCATAGGAATCTACCCAATCGAGCCCGACCAGGCTGTGATAGCCGAGCATGCCGACCACCAGTGAGACGAGGATCAGCGAGCCGCCGAGGGCGAGACTACGCAGCTGCCGACGCAGGTACAGCGGAAAGGCCGCAACCGGTTGCGACCTGTGTTCGAAAAGGCTTGCGCGCCTGGAAGGATTCACGGGTACACCACGATGCTGCCAAATTCAGGGCGCTAAATTGCCCTGCGCGCTCGCGCGTTGCAAGCCGGCGGATGGCGGGTATGCGCAATTCCCTTTCAATGTCGCGACCTTTGGGCCGCGGCGGCCTCAATCCAGCGGCCGCAGCCAGCGCGCGGCGCGCGGCCGGTAGTAGTGCTCCGGATCGAGCGACAGCACCACGCGCGTCGCGCGGCCGACGATGTTGCGCCGGGGGACATAGCCGATGTAGCGGGAATCGGCACTGTTGTCGCGACTGTCGCCGAGCACGAAATACATGCCCCCAGGCACGGTCAGCAGCCCGGGGAACGGGGGCGGACCACGCCCCGGCAGCAGCAGGATATCGTGCGCAGGACCCGCGCCTGTTTCGCGCACCACCAGGGGTGATGCGGCGCGCGTGGCCGCCAGCAATGAATCGAGTTCGCGTGCGTCGCCAGCGCTGTAGTGCGCCGGCACCCCGTTCACGATCAGCTGCTCGCCCGCGAGCACCACGGTATCGCCGGGCACAGCGATCACGCGCTTGACGAGCGAGGTGGCATCGGCCGGCGAATCGAACACGATGATGTCGCCGCGCGCCGGATCGGCGCCGCGGGTCAGGTGCGTGAGCGTGAAGGGCACGCGCAGCCCATAGCTGTGCTTGTCGATCAGCACGCGATCGCCTTCGAGTATCGTCGGATTCATCGAGCCCGTCGGCACCTGCACCCAGTCGGCCCAGGCAGAGCGAAAGCCCATCGACAGCACCAGGAACAGCAGCACGCCGCGGTATTCGCGCCAAACGCGTGTCGCGCGAGTGCTTGCCACGGACGTGCCTGTCGACGCTGGTGGAATGCCTGGCTGGTGCATGTCGTCCTCCGCTGCGGTCAGTGGGTCTGACCGGTGCGCCGCGCATCGGTTCCGCGCGGCCGAGGGACTTCAGAACATGCCGGAGGGATCGATGTTGCCGGCATCCTTCGCATCGCGCGAGGGAATGTAGTCGCCGGTGATCATCGCGTCATAGCCCTGGCCCGGGCCGACCATCGGATAGACGCCGGCATCCGGATCGATGATCACTTCGAGGAACGCCGGGCCCTTGAAGGCCAGGAACTCGGCCACCACCGCCGCCACATCCTGCGGCCGCTCGAGGCGACGCGCGTAGCGGAAGCCATCGGCCTGCGCGGCCTTGATGAAATCCTTCTTGTGCAGCGATTTGTCGCTGCCCGAGAGACGGCCCTTGAAGAACAGCTTCTGCCACTGCTTGACCATGCCGTCGCCGAAATTGTTCAGCACCACGACCTTGACCGGCAGGTCGTAGGTGGTCGCGGTTTCCAGCTCGCCGATGTTCATGCGGATGCTGGCATCGCCATCGATGTCGATCACCAGGCGATCGGGGTTCGCCACCTGCGCGCCGATTGCCGCCGGCAGGCCGAAACCCATCGTGCCCATGCTGCCGGAGGTGAGCCAGCGGCGCGGCCCGCCGAAATCGAACAGCTGCGCGGCCCACATCTGGTGCTGGCCGACGCCGGTGCTGATGATCGCGTTGCCGCGCGTATGGCGATTGATCTCCTCGATCACATGGTGTGGCTGCACGCGCTCGCCATCACGCCGGTAGTTCATGCCGTAACGCTTCTTGAGCGCAGCGAGGTGCGAATGCCAGGGACTGTAGTCGCGCTGCCGCGCCGCACGCAGCACCGCCGTGCGCAGATCATCAAGCGCCTGCGGCAGCTGCCCCACATGACTCCAGCGCGCCACCTTCACTTTGTTGATCTCGGCGTGATCGACATCGAGGTGCGCCACGGTGTGCGCGCCGCGCGCGAATTTCTTCGGATCACCGGCGACGCGATCATCGAAGCGCGCGCCCACGGCCAGCAGAAAGTCGCAGTCCTCGACCGCATAGTTCGCGTAGGCCACGCCGTGCATGCCGAGCATGCGCAGCGACAGTGGATGCGCGGTGTCGATGCCGCCGATGCCCATCAGCGTCGTGACCACCGGAATGTTCAGCGCCTCGGCAAAAGCCGTGAGCGCACTCGCGGCCTCGCCGTTGATCACGCCGCCACCGGCATAAATCAGTGGCCGCTGCGACTCGGACAGCAGCTCGACGAAGCTGTCGGCCGCGCGCGCGCTGATGCTGCTCGCGGCCAGCTCGGCGCTGCGCTTGCGAAAACCCGGGATCGCGAGCGTGCCTGCGCCGCGGAACTCGCCGCTCCAGTTCTGCACGTCCTTGGGAATATCGACCACCACCGGACCCGGGCGACCGCTACGCGCGATCTCGAACGCGGTGCGCACCGTGGCCTCGAGGCGGGTCGGATCGGTGATCAGGAAGACGTGCTTGGCCACCGGACCCATCACGGCCGCCACCGGCGCTTCCTGGAAAGCATCGGTGCCAATCGCCGCCGTGGGCACCTGGCCGCAGATCACCACGATCGGCACCGAATCGGCCAGGCTGTCGCGCACCGGCGTGACGGTATTGGTGGCGCCCGGGCCTGAGGTCACCAGGCACACACCCACCTTGCCGCTAGCACGGGCGAAGCCCGCCGCCATGAAGCCCGCGCCCTGCTCGTTGGCGGGCACGATCAGCGGAATCTCGCGGTGGCCGGCCGCACGCTGCGCCTCGTTGAAGGTGAAGACCGCGTCGTAGGTAGGCAGGATCGCCCCGCCGCTGTAGCCGAAGATCGCCCCCACGCCCTCGTCGGCCAGCACCTGGACGATGATCTGGGCGCCGCTCATGATGGTGCCAGCCAGCGGGTGTGGCTTCCGGGGGGCGCTGCCCTGCAATGGGTTGGCAACCTCAGTCATAGGTAGAGCCTATCAGTTTGCGCCGCCTGCACAAAACTTAGGTATTCTCAGGGCTTAGCCGGGGTATTTGCGCCCTGGCCGGGCCATTGGGGCGGCATTCATGCGTCATATCATCGGTATCCTGCTCGAGAACGAAGCTGGCGCGCTGGCACGGGTCGCGGGCCTGTTCTCCAGTCGCGGCTACAACATCGAATCACTCTCGGTCGCACCGACCAATGACCCCTCGGTCTCGCGCCTCACGCTCGTGACCAGCGGTTCGGAAGGGGTGATCCAGCAGATCGTCAACCAGCTGGGCAAGTTGATCGACGTGGTGCGCATCGATGACATGACGCGCGGTGAACACCTGGAGCGCGAACTGGTGCTGGTGAAGCTGCGCGTCGAGCCCACGCGCCGTGACGCGCTGCGCGGCTACGTGGTGCGTACCGGCGGGCGCGTGCTCGATCCTTCCATCGAAGGCTTCGTGGTCGAGCTGCTGGGCAGCGAGACGGAAGTCAGCGGTTTCCTGCGCGAAGTGGCCGCGCACGGCGAATTGCTGGAGGTGGTGCGCAGTGGCGCGCTGGGCATCAGCCGCCACAGCCGCTCACTGCGACTGGTAGAGCCGGCCTGAAGCCGGACAGGCCACACCTCGCAGTGGGGGGTTTAAGCGCGAGGCGTGACCTGCCGGCTCCAGGGGCGTTAGAGCGCTGAGTTGTCGGTTTCCCCTGTGCGGATGCGAATCACGCGTTCGATCTCGGTGATGAAGATCTTGCCGTCGCCCACCTTGCCGGTCTTGGCGGCCTTGAGCACGGCCTCGACCACCTGGTCGACCAGCTCGCTGCGTACCGCCACTTCGACGCGCGTCTTCGGCACGAAGTCGACGACGTATTCGGCGCCGCGGTAGAGCTCAGTGTGGCCGCGTTGGCGGCCGAATCCCTTGACCTCGGTGACCGTCATGCCCGAGACACCGATCTCGGACAGTGCGGCGCGCACATCGTCAAGCTTGAAGGGTTTGATGATTGCAGTAACCAGTTTCATGCGAGCACTCCCGCCTCCGTTCCATGTGGGGTCGGCCTTCCGGCAGACTGGAAATGCACCTTTCGTGCCACGGAGTGCGGCGCGTGCCAGCGGCCGGAAAGCCGCGAACGCAGGGGTGCAAGAGGGGCGCGGCACCAATTTGGCGCGCCTGTGATTGCCTGCTGCCCGCCAGTGGTGCGCGCGCCGGTAGTGCCGGCGCGGGTGCTGCGGGCGAATCAGCCCGCGCGGCCGCGCAGGCTCGAGATGATGCCGGCCTGTTCCGCGCTCGAGAGTACGCGCGCCAGCTGCTGGCCCTGACCGTGCACCCAGCCGGGTACGGCGTCGGCGGGCATCGGCCGGCTGATGAAGTAGCCCTGCGCCATGTCGCAGCCCAGGCGCAGCAGCGTGGCCCAAACCTCGGGCGTCTCGATGCCTTCGGCGACCACTTTCAGGCCGAGGCTGTGGCCGAGCTCGATGGTGGTGCGCACGATCGCGACGTTGCTGTTCGAGCGCTCGATGTTCATCACGAAGGCGCGATCGATCTTCAGCTCGTCGACTGGCAGCGCATTCAACTGCGCGAGACTCGAGTGCCCGGTGCCGAAGTCGTCGATCGCGAAGCGTACCCCGGCGGTGCGCAACTGCTGCATCACCTGCGCGGCCAGTTGCGGCTCGCGCATGATGGTGCTCTCGGTGACTTCGAGCAGCAGGCGCGTGGCCGGCGCCGAATGTTCGCGCAGCAGCGCCAGCACGCGTGCGGGCAGTTCGCCGTCGGCGAAGTCGGCGGCCGAGAGATTCACGGCGATCTCGGCATCGATGCCGGATCGTTGCCACTGGCCGAGCTGCGTGATGGCGGTGCGCAGCACCCAGTGCGAGAGATCCGGCAGCACCGAGGCGCGCTCGGCCAGCGGAATGAACTCGGCCGGTGAAATGTTGCCGAGCGTGGGGTGCGCCCAGCGCAGCAGCGCCTCGAAGCCGACCACCGCGCGATCGGTCATGTTCACCAGCGGCTGGTAGTGCAGCGCCAGGCTGTTGTTGGCCAGCGCCTGGCGCAGCTCGGACACCAGCAGGATGCGCCGCTGGTGATCGGCATCGTGGCTGGGCTGGTAGACCACCGCGACGGTGCCCTGCTCTTTCGCCTGCAGCAGCGCGACATCGGCCTGGCGCAGCAAGTCATCGATGCCAACGCGCGGTGCGCGCCATTCGCTGATGCCGGCGCGGATGTCGATGCTCAATCGCAAGGTATCGAGCTGCACGCCGGCGCGCAGCTCGTCGCTCAGCACCAGCACCCGGTGCAACAACTCGCTGTCGCGCAAGGCACACAGCACCACGAACTGGTCGGCACCGACGCGCGCGCAGGGCAACTGCGCGCCGGCAAGTTTCTGCAGGCGCGTGGAGAGCACCTTGAGCAGCTGATCGCCGAGCTGGTGACCGACCGAAGCATTCACGTCGCGGAAGCGGCGCACGTCCAGCATGACCGCGCTGCAGGGTTCCGCCGGTACCTGTGCCGTGATGTGCTCAAGCAGGCCATCGCGATTGGGCAGCGCGGTGAGCGCATCGTGCGTCGACTGGTGCACGATGCGCGCCTCGCGCTCACGGATGCCGGCCTGCATGGTATTGAAGGTGCCGGCGAGACGCTGGAATTCGCTGCCGCCCGGCACGCTGATGTCATCGCAGTAGTAGCCGCGCTCGATCTGGCGAGCAGCATTCACCAGCATGCCCAGCGGCCGCACGGCACTTCTGCTGGCCAGCAACGCGACCACGATGGCGCCGAGCAAAGCGACGCCACCGATCAGCAGCAGCGCGAAGCGCATCTGGCGGAAGGGCGCCATCGCCGCGTCCTGCGATTGCTGCGCGATCAGCTGCAGTGAACCGCTCTGTGCCCACAGGGGTGCGCTGAGCGTGAGGTACTGCGTGCCTCCGAGGGTGGTGAGCATCGGCTCGCCACGCGCGGTGCTCTGCGGTGTGGCGCGCGCCAGTGCCGCAGCGCGTGCCGGCTCCAGCGAGGAGATGATGCCGTTGTCGTGGGTCGGTTCGTGGAACACGAAGCTGACATCGTTGCCGGCCAGTGCCGCGAGCTGCTGCGCCAGCGGCTCATCGAGCGCGAAACCGAGTGCCACCCAGGCGATGGGCTGCGGCGCACTGAGCGGCGCGATCACGATCTGGTAAGGACGACCGCCGACGATGGCGAATGGCGCGGCGTCGCTGTCGCCATTGGGCAGTCGCAGGTTGCGGCTGGCCTGTTCGGCGAGAGCCGCTGTGCTGGCACTCATCACCTTGCCATCGAGCGCATAGAGCACGGCGAGGTCGGCCGATACGCGGCGCGCGTGATTGGCAAGCGCCGACTGCATGGTGGGTTGATCGGAAGTCGCGACCGCTTCCTTGAAGCCGTAGTCGCGCACCAGCACGTCGGCCGCGGATTTCAGCAGGCGCGTGCGCTCGGCGAGCGTGCGGTCGAGCATCGCGCGCGTGGCGGTGAGCTGGCGCGCGGAATCGGTGCGCACCGCCGAGCGTATCGAGCCCAGCGTAAGCACGATCGTCACACCCTGCGCGAGCGCCATCAGGGAAACGATCAGAATGAGTAGTCGGTTCTTGAAGCTGCCCAAGTTTGTGCGCTCTAATCCATCCGCTTATGAATAATAGGTGTGCGGCGCTGTTGGCTTGTGTGACCGCCTGCACGGTTCTGGTCCTGCCACGCACTGCGGCAGCAGGCGGCACGCTGGCTGTGAGCATCAGCGGCGCCAGCGGCGGCGCCATCGAAGGCGCCGTGGTGGTCGCTGAACCTTTGCAGCCTGTGGCCCGCACTCACGCGCCCCAAAAGGCCGTGATGGACCAGCACAACCTGATGTTCGTGCCCGACGTGCTGATCGTGATGACCGGCACCGCCGTGGACTTTCCCAACAGCGACCAGGTCCGTCACCAGGTCTATTCGTTCTCGCCCGCGAAGAAATTCGAGCTGGCGTTGTATGCCGGCAGCGCGCGCTCGCCGATCGTGTTCGACAAGCCAGGACTCGTGACGCTCGGCTGCAACATCCACGACAACATGCTCGGCTACATCTGGGTCACCGACTCGCCCTGGTTCGCCCGCACCGCAGCCGATGGTCGCCTGCAACTGCATGACCTGCCGCCCGGCGACTACAACGTGCGCATCTGGCATGCACTGCTGAATGAATCCGGTGCGCAGCTCGCGCAGCACATCAGCATCAGCGACAACCAGTCGAGCACGGCCAGCTTCAAACTCACGCGGCCGCTGCGCGCGCCGACGCACAACCATGGGGCGGACCGGAAATGGGCAGACTACTGAACGCCGCGGGCTTGCCGCTGGCGCTGGGTCTGGGCCTGCTCGCGCTCGTCCCCGCGCTCACGCGTGCCGGTGAACTCGATCTGAGCATCGACCTGCGCGCTGTCAGCAGCAATGCCACGGATACGCGCCTCGATGGCGCGCTCGGCAAGCCGCGTTACGACTCAGCACAGCAGGGCCTGCGACTGGGTTACCTGCGCCTGGGCTATCGCGGCGATCTGAGTTCGACCTTGCGCTTCACGCTCGAAGCCGTGAGTTACGGCGATCACGACGTGAACCCCATCGACTTGACCGAGATGTACCTGGAGTGGCGGCCGGTACCTTCCTCCGCCTGGCGCTCGCGCTTCAAGGTCGGCGCTTTCTATCCGGAGATCTCGCTCGAGAATCGCATGCGCGGCTGGCGCTCGCCGTACACGCTGTCCTCCTCCGCGATCAACACCTGGGTAGGCGAAGAGCTGCGCACGATCGGCGCCGAATACAGCCTGGACTGGCTCGGCCTCGCGCACGGCCATGGCTTCGAGTTCAGCACCAGCGCCGCAGCCTTCGGCTGGAACGACACGGCCGGCACGGTCATCGCAACCCGTGGCTGGGGACTCAATGATCGGCAGAGCACGATGTTCGGCCGCTTCGCGAATGTCGGCGGGCCGCTCGGTTCACGCACCCTGTTCTACGACGATCTGGACAAGCGCGCCGGCTACTACCTGGGGGCGAGCCTCCGTTACCGTGGACTGTTCGAGCTGCGTGGCTTGCACTACAACAACCGCGCCAACCTGGCTGACGGTTCCGACATCATCCAGGACTACGCCTGGGACACCTATTTCGATTCGCTGGGCGCGCGTTGGACGCCGAGCGAGCAGCTGACGCTCATCGGCCAGTGGCTGCACGGCCGCACCTACTTCGATACCACGGCGCCCACCGACGCCTGGAGCTACCAGAGCCGCTTCCTGCTGGCGAGCTGGCTGCAGCAGCACTGGCGCTACAGCGTACGCGTCGATGAATTCAACCTGCAGCAGACCAGCTGCAACTTCTGCAGCGTGGCGACCGGCATCGGCTTCTGGCTCGGCGATGACGGCCATGCGCTGACTCTGACCGTGCAGCGCACCTTAAGTGATCACTGGAACCTGGCGCTCGAAGGCCTCACGGTCTCGAGTACGACGCCGATGCGCAATTTCCTGGGTATCGATACCGCCCAGCGCGAGCGGCAGCTGCAACTGTCACTGCGCTACGAGCGCTGAGCCGCGCGCTCCGCGGCCCGCGGCCCGTGGCGGTCAGCTTGCGGCCAGCACGACCAGCAGATCCTTCGCGTCCACCTGGCTGGAAGGCCGCACCAGCACCTCGCTGACGGTGCCGTCGACCTCGGCGCGCACCGCGGTCTGCATCTTCATCGCCTCGAGCGTCAGTACGACTTCGCCGCGCTGGATCTTCTGCCCCACGCTCACGCCCACGGTCGCCACCGTGCCCGGCATCGGCGCGCCGATGTGGCGCGGATTGCCGGCCTCTACCTTGCGTTGTGGCGGGCGTTGGGGAATCAGCGCGCGGTCGATCACGCGTACTGAACGCGGCTGGCCATTGAGTTCGAAGAACACCGTGCGCGAACCGTCTTCGTGCGGCTCGCTGCGCGTCACGTAGCGCACGATCAGCGTCTTGCCGGCCTCGAGTTCGACGCTGATCTCCTGGCCGGGCTCGAGGCCATAGAAATACGCCATGGTCGGCAGTGTCGCGACATCGCCGTAGCGCGCGCGCTCGGCGGCGTACTCGCCATACACCTTGGGATACATCAGGTATGAGGCGAACTGCCGCTCGCTGAGTTCATGGCCCAGCTCCTTGCTCGCGCTGGTGCGCAATGCAGCGAGATCCGCGGCGGCCAGCGACTCACCGGGCCGGCGCGTCAGCGGCGCGCGTTCCTTGAGCACCTTGGCCTGCAGCGCTGGCGGAAATCCCCGGTAAGGCAGCCCGAGGTCACCATGGAAGAACTGCTCGACCGAAGTTGGAAAGGCGATCTCGGTATCAGCATCCAGCACCCGCTCGCGCGTCAGGCCACTGCTGACCATGTAGATCGCGAGGTCACCCACCACCTTTGAGGTGGGCGTCACCTTCACGATGTCGCCGAACATGTCGTTGACCTCGGCGTAAGCCTGCGCAACCTCGGGCCAACGCGTATCGTCGATGCCGAGTGAGCGTGCCTGCTCGCGCAGGTTCGTGTACTGGCCACCGGGCATACCGTGCACATAGACGTCGGAAGTGCCGGAGCGGATATCGCTCTCGAAGGCGGCGTAGTAGGCGCGCACCTGCTCCCAGTAATGCGAAATCAGCCGCAGGGATTGCGGATCGAATTGCGGATCACGCGGACCGAAGCGCAGCGCGCTGGCAATCGAACCCAGGTTCGGCTGCGAGGTGAGGCCGCTCATGGCATCCATCGCCGCATCGACCGCATCGGCGCCGGCGGCCACCGCGGCGAACACGCTGGCCGCACCAATGCCGCTGGTGTCGTGCGTGTGGAAGTGCACCGGCAGGCCGATCTCTTCTTTGAGCGCCTTGACCAGCGTGAAGGCAGCCTGCGGCTGGCACAGCCCGGCCATGTCCTTGACGCCGAGGATGTGCGTGCCGGCAGCCTTCAGCTCGCGCGCCATGCCGAGGTAGTAGTCGAGCGTGTATTTGCGCTCGCTCGGGTCACTGAGATTGCCCGTGTAGCACATTGAGGCTTCGCACAGTTTGCCGGTGGCGAGCACGGCGTCGATGGCGACGCGCATGTTCTCGACCCAGTTGAGCGAATCGAAGATGCGGAACAGGTCGATGCCGCCCTGCGCCGCCTGCTGCACGAAATAGCGTACCGTGTTGTCGGGATAGTTGGTGTAGCCGACCGCATTCGCGGAGCGCAGCAGCATCTGTAGCAGCACGTTGGGTACTGCGGCGCGCAGGCGCTCGAGCCGCTCCCACGGATCCTCGCGCAGGAAGCGCATCGCCACGTCGAAGGTGGCGCCACCCCAGCACTCGAGCGAGAACATCTGCGGGAGCAGCTGCGCGTAATAGGGCGCAATGCGCAGCATGTCGTAGCCGCGCAGGCGCGTCGCCAGCAGCGACTGGTGGGCATCGCGCATCGTAGTATCGGTGACCAGCACGCGCTCCTGCTTCAGCATCCAGTCGGCAAGGCCTTGCGGACCGAGCTTGTCGAACAGTTGTTTGGTGCCATCTGGCGGCGCGCTCAAGGCCGGCGGCGATAATCGCGGCGTGACCACGCGCAGCGGCACCGGACGGCCGCGCACTTCCGGGTTACCGTTGACGATGGTCTCGGCCAGGAAATTCAGGATGCGCGTGGCGCGATCGCGGCGCGCCGGGGCGAGGAACAGTTCCGGCGTCTCATCGATGAAGCGCGTGGTGTACTCGGCATTGATGAAGCGCGGATGCGTGATCACCTGATCGAGGAAGCGCAGGTTCGTGACCACGCCGCGGATGCGAAACTCCCACAGCGCACGGTGCATGCGCGCCACGGCCTCCTCGGGCGTGGGCGCCCAGGTGGTGACCTTCACCAGCAGCGAATCGTAGGAGCGCGTGATCACAGCGCCCGCGTAGGCCGTGCCAGCATCGAGCCGCACACCGAAACCGGCCGGGCTGCGATAAGCCGTGAGCCGCCCGTAGTCGGGCACGAAATTGTTCTCGGGATCCTCGGTGGTCACGCGGCATTGCAGTGCGTGCGCGCCCAAGTGGATGTCGGCCTGCGCGGGCACGCCGCTGTCGGCACTGCCGATGCGCGCGCCCGCCGCAATGCGGATTTGCGCCTTGACCAGGTCGATGCCAGTCACCATCTCGGTGACGGTGTGCTCCACCTGGATGCGCGGGTTCACCTCGATGAAATAGAACCGGCCGCTGTCGGCATCCTGCAGGAACTCCACCGTGCCAGCGTTGCAGTAACTGGCGGCACGAGCGATCTTCAGCGCTGCCGCGCACAGTTCATTGCGCTGCGCGTCACTGAGGAAAGCCGCCGGTGCACGCTCGACCACCTTCTGGTTGCGGCGCTGCACGGTGCAATCGCGCTCATATAAATGCACCAGGTTGCCGTGCGAATCGCCGAGCAGCTGCACTTCGATGTGGCGCGCGCGGTGCACCAGCTTTTCCAGATACACCTCGTCGTTACCGAACGCGGTCTGCGCTTCGCGGCGCGCCAGCGGCAGGAGTTGCGCGAGCTGCACCTCGTTCTCAATCACGCGCATGCCGCGCCCGCCGCCACCCCAGCTCGCCTTGAGCATCACCGGATACCCGACTTCGGCGGCGAGCTGTGCGCAACGCTTGAAGTCGACGGGGAGCGGTGGTGTTGCCGGCATCACCGGCACGCCGGCGGACTGCGCCAGGTTCCGGGCCGCCACCTTGTTGCCGAGCGTGCGCATCGTCGCGGGCGTGGGCCCGATGAATACCAGGCCGGCAGCTGCGCAACGCTCGGCGAACTCCGGGCTCTCGGAGAGAAAGCCGTAACCCGGATGGATCGCATCGGCCTTGGCGCGCAGCGCCACTGCGATGATCTCATCGATGCCCAGATACGCCTGCAGCGCGCCTTGCCCCTCGCCGACGAGATAGGACTCGTCCGCCTTGGTCCGGTGCAACGAGAAGCGGTCTTCGCGCGAATAGATCGCCACCGTGGCGATGCCCAGTTCGCTGGCGGCGCGCATGACGCGGATGGTGATTTCGCCGCGGTTGGCGATCAGGATGCGGCGGAACGGCGGCTTGATCATGGCCTCATATCATGCAACATCCGGGCCCAGCGTACGGTGCAGGTAGTCCGCGAAGCTGCCGCGATCGGCGCGCTCGATCACCGCCTGTTCGATCAGCGATTCAGCTGCTTGCGCGGCAAATTGCTGCTGCAGCGCCGGGGCGTGACCCGCGCTGGATTGCAATCTGGAGCGATGCTGCGCCGAAATGGCGCAGGTCCAGGCCGCGAAGTTGCCGCCGGCCAGTTTCACTTCGCGCAGCAGGCGTGCCGAAGGCGTCAGCTCGGGCTCGACCAGCTTGGTCTGTTGCCGCGCCAGCGCTCCCTGGTAGCGGCGCGCACTGTCGCCGCGATCGAGCAGCTCGCACACACCCTGCAGGCCATCGAGCAGCTCGGCGGCCCAATCCTGCAGCGACACGGCGCGACCGTCGCGCTTCAGCATCAAACCTGGCGTGCGCCCGCGACGCGCCACCTGCAGCTGGTTGTGCTCGAGCTCCTCGCGCTCGGTGGCGCCGATCGGCGGGCTCTCGCGCAGCAGGCATTGCGCGAGCAGCGCTTCGACGATGTGCAGCTGATCGGCGCAGGCGCCGGTAGGCTCGAAGGCGCACAGGTCGAGTGAGCGCACTTCCACATACTCCACGCCGCCGCGCGCCAGCGCCGTGCTCTGCGATTCGCCCACGCCCGGCACGCGCTTGGGCCGGATGCTGCTGTAGAACTCATTGTCGATCTGCAGCACGTTGGCATTGAGCTGCCGGTACTCGCCATCGACGAGCACACCCAACGCCGCAAACGGCGGATGCAGGGTGTGCGTGGCGCGCCGCAGGTCGCGCAGGTATTCCTCGAGCGCATTGAGCGAAACCTCGAAGCCCGCCTGGTTGCGATTGCGATAGCCCAGGTCGCTCATGCGGAGCGAGGTCGCATAGGGCAGATGCAAGGTGGATGCATCGAGCGGCTGCAACTCGGGGTCGCTGCGATCCTGCATGAAGCTGCGACACAGCGCCGGCGAGTTGCCAAACAGGTACAGCACCAGCCAGCCGTGGCGGCGGAAATTGCGCAGCAGATCGAAATAGGCGCGCGACATGAAGGCCGCATCGGCCTGGCGCGCTTCGCACACCTCGGCCCACAGCGGCCAGAACTGCGCCGGGAATGAAAAATTGAAATGCGCGCCGGCGATCGCCTGCATCAGGCCGCCATAGCGGGTCTGCAGGCCGCGCCGGTAGACCTCCTTGAACTTGCCGCGGTGCGAGCGGCCGTAGCGCGCGATCGGAACCTCGTGTTCGCCGGCGATCTCGCCGGGCATCGAGGCCGCCCACAGCAGCTCATCGTCCAGGTGAGGGTAGACAAAATGATGCAGGTCGCTGAGGTACTGCAGCAGCGCTGCATTGTCGGTGAAGGTGGGCGTGACCAGCTCGAGCAGCGACTCGGAATAATCGGTAGTGATGTGCGGATTGGTCAGCGTGGCGCCCAGCGCCTGCGGATGTCCGTGCGAGGAAACGCGCCCGCGCGGCGTGACCCGCAGCGTCTCGCGCTCAAGGCCGCGCTTGCCGCCGGCCAGCACGCCGCTCGCGCGGCTGTTGACCAGGGCCGCCAGCCGACGCTCGAATACGCGGTCGATCGCCGCACGCACCATCCAACTCCTCGCCACCCTTAAGGATTTTGCATCTTGCCCGGCGTGGGCACCGTGCACAATGCCCGGCAAGGTGGCATCCTACGGGGCTGCGGCCGCACGCTGCGGCATGTCCTCATAACGTTGATTGGGAGGCCCCTATGCTGGTCGGAACTACCCCGCGGCGCGTCGCCATCGTTGCCAGCAGCCGTATCCCCTTCGCGCGCTCGCATGGCGCCTATGCCAGCCAGACCAACCAGGACCTGCTGACCGCCGCGCTGCGCGCCCTGGTCGAGCGCTGCCGCCTGCAGGGCCAGCGGCTGGGGGATGTGATCGGCGGCGCCGTGATCAAGCACAGCAAGGATTTCAACCTGGTGCGTGAATCGCTGCTTTCCACCGGGCTCGACCCGCAGACGCCGGGACTCGATATCCAGCGCGCCTGCGGCACCAGCCTCGAGGCGGCGATCCTCATCGGCAACAAGATCGCGCTCGGCCAGATCGATTCCGGCATCGCCTGCGGCGTGGATACGGTCAGCGATCCGCCGGTGGTGTTCCCGAATTCCTTCCGCCAGCTGCTGCTGCAGAGCTATCGCGGCCGCAGCTTCAGCGCACGTCTGGCGCCGTGGTTCAAGCTGCGCCCGCGCGACCTGAAACCGGTGCTGCCCGGCGTGATCGAGCCGCGCACGGGGCTCTCGATGGGCCAGGCCTGCGAGCAGATGGTCAAGACCTGGAAAATCAGCCGCGCCGAGCAGGATCGCGTTGCCTACGAAAGCCATTTCAAGGCGGCGGCGGCCTGGAAGGAAGGCTTTTACGACGATCTGGTCGTGCCGCATGTGGGCCTGGCGCGCGACAACAATGTGCGTGCCGAAGCCACGGTGGAGAAACTCGGCACGCTCCGCCCGGTATTCGACACCAGCGGCTCGGGCACGCTCACGGCCGGCAACAGTACGCCGCTCACCGATGGCGCGGCAGCCGTGTTGCTCGCCTCGGAGGAATGGGCGCGCGCGCACAACCTGCCGATCATGGCCTACCTGCGCGCCGGCAAGACCTGGGCGGTCGATTTCGCCACCGGCCACGAAGGGCTGCTGATGGCGCCGGCCTACGCGGCTTCGGCGATGCTCTCCGATGTCGGACTGGCGCTGCAGGAATTCGACTACTACGAACTGCACGAGGCCTTTGCCGCGCAGATGCTGTGCACGCTGAAAGCCTGGGAATCGACCGACTTCTGCCGCGATCGACTGGGTCGCAGTGCGCCGCTGGGTTCGGTGACGCCCTCGAAGATCAACGTGAAGGGCGGCAGCGTCGCGCTCGGCCATCCTTTCGGCGCGACCGGCGCGCGTATCCTGGGTGCGCTGGCCAAGATCCTCGCCAACGACGCGCAATCGCGCCGCGGACTCATCTCGGTATGCACGGCCGGCGGCATGGGCGTCACCGCGATCGTCGAGCGCAGCTGATGCCGCGACAGAATTTTTCTTCCGGCGCGAGCTGGGAGCCGATCGTCGGCTACTCGCGCGCGGTGCGCGTCGGCGACTACCTGCATGTGTCGGGCACGACGGCCACCGGGCCCGACGGCAAGATCGTTGGCATCAATGATGCGGCCGCACAGACGCGCCAGACGCTGGCGAATATCGGCGCGGCGCTAGCCAAGGCCGGCGCCAGCTTCGAACAGGTGGTGCGCACGCGCATCTACGTGGTAAACATCGCCGACTGGGAACAGATTGGCCGCGCGCACGGCGCGGTGTTCGGCAACATCCGCCCGGCCACCGCGATGGTCGAGGTCAGCCGGCTGATCTCGCCCGAGATGCTGGTCGAGATCGAGGCCGACGCCTGGCTTGGAGCCTGAAGCGATGGCGCGCTGGGAAACGCTGATGGCGCGCGACGGGCACGAGTTCGCTGCCTACCTCGCACCCGCTCAGGGTACGCCGCGCGGCGCGATCGTGGTGCTGCAGGAAATCTTCGGCGTCAATGAACACATCCGCGGCGTGGTCGAGCAGTACGCAGCGGCGGGCTTTCTCAGCATCGCGCCGGCGCTGTTCGATCGCATTGGCCGCAATATCGAACTCGGCTACGAGCCGCGCGATGTCGAGCTCGCGCGCGGCTACATGCTGCAGATCGAGCGCGCCAAGAGCCTGCTGGACATTTCCGCCGCGATCAACGTGGTGAAGCATGCCGGCAAGGTGGCCACCGTCGGCTACTGTTGGGGCGGGCAACTGAGCTGGGTGAGCGCCGGGCAGCTGCCGGTCAATGCTGCGGTCGGCTATTACTCCAGCCGCCTGTGGGAAGTGATGGATCGCCTGCCCGCCTGCCCGATGCTGCTGCACTTCGGCGAGCAGGATGCCGGCATTCCGCTCGAGCGCGTGGAGGCCGTGCGTGCAGCCTTCCCGCAGGGCACTTACTATCTGTATCCCGCCGGCCACGGCTTCAATTGCAACGCACGCGCTGCCTACCACGCGCCGAGTGCGGCACTGGCCTGGCAGCGTACCCAGGATTTCCTCAAGACCCACATAGGCTGATCGATCATGCAACTGACTGACAACTCGCTGCTGCGCAACCAGTGCTACATCAATGGCAAGTGGCTGGGCGATGAGCGCGGCCGCAGCAGCGAAGTGCGCAATCCCGCCAGCGGCGAGCTCGTGGGCACCGTGCCGCAGATGGATGGCGCGGCGACGCGCGCCGCCATCGAAGCCGCGGCGGCAGCTTTTCCCGCCTGGGCGGCGCGAACCGCCGGCGCACGCGCGCAAATATTGCGTCGCTGGTTCGAACTCACGATGGCGAACCAGAAAGATCTCGCGACGCTGATGACCGCCGAGCAGGGCAAGCCGCTCGCCGAAGCCATGGGCGAGATCGCCTACGCCGCGGCCTACATCGAGTGGTTTGCCGAGGAAGCGCGGCGCGTGTACGGCGAGATCATCCCGGGGCATCAGGTCGACAAGCGCATCCTGGTGCTGCGCCAGCCGGTCGGCGTGGTCGCCGCGATCACACCGTGGAATTTTCCCGCGGCGATGATCACGCGCAAGGCCGCGCCTGCGCTCGCCGCCGGTTGCACCTTCATCGTCAAGCCCGCAGGGCAGACGCCACTCTCGGCGCTGGCAATGGCCGAACTCGCTGCGCGCGCCGGCGTGCCGGCCGGCGTGTTCAATGTGATCACTGGCGGCGCACGCGAGATCGGCGCCGAGCTCACCAGCAACATGACGGTGCGAAAGCTCACTTTCACCGGCTCGACCGAAGTCGGTCGGGTACTGATGGCGCAGAGCGCACCCACTTTGAAGAAGCTGTCGATGGAACTGGGTGGCAATGCGCCCTTCATCGTGTTCGACGATGCCGACCTCGATGCCGCAGTACAAGGCGCGCTGGTCTGCAAATATCGCAATACCGGCCAGACCTGCGTGTGCGCCAACCGCCTGCTGGTGCAGGATTCCGTGTACGACGACTTCGAGGCGCGCCTGCGCCGCGCGGTGAGTGCACTGCGCGTGGGCGACGGACTCAAGGGCGTCACCGACGTCGGTCCGCTGATCGATGCCAAGGCCATGGCCAAGGTGGAAGAACACATCAAGGATGCGCGCGCCAAGGGCGGCAAGGTCACACTCGGCGGCAAGCCGCATGCGCTCGGCGGCACCTTCTTTGAGCCGACCATCATCAGCGGCGCCAACAGCAGCATGCTGGTGGCGCGCGAGGAAACCTTCGGCCCGGTGGCGCCGCTGTTCCACTTCAAGGATGAGGCCGAAGCAGTGCACATGGCGAATGACACCGAGTTCGGGCTCGCCTCCTATCTGTACACCCGCGATCTGGCACGCGCCTTCCGCGTCTCGGAAGCGCTCGAATACGGCATCGTCGGGCTCAACACCGGTATCATTTCCAGCGAGGTCGCGCCTTTCGGCGGCGTCAAGCAATCAGGTTTCGGACGCGAGGGCTCGCGCCACGGCATCCTCGATTACACCGAACTGAAATACATCTGCGTCGGCGGCATTGCGCCGGCTTGAGGCCGACGAGGCATGCTCGGCGTACTCACAGTCAACACCGGCACGCCGGCGGCGCCGAGCGCCGCTGGCGTGCGGCAGTTCCTCAAGCGGTTCCTCGCCGATCCGCGCGTGGTGGAGCTGCCGCGCGTACTGTGGCTGCCGCTGCTGCGCGGCGTGATATTGCCGCTGCGCTCGCCGCGCAGCGCGCGCAATTACCAGCGCATCTGGATGGACGAAGGCTCACCGCTGGCGGTGTACTCGCGCCAGTTGCACAGCGCGCTGGCGGAGGAGCTCAAGGCCCGGCGCGGTGCCGAAGTGGTCGTAGAGAGTGCGTTCCTGTATTCAGAGCCGCAGATTGCCGCAGCGCTGCAGCGCCTGCGCAAGGCCGGCGCGCTCGACATCGTGGTGCTGCCGCTGTTTCCGCAGACCAGTGGCACCACCACCGGCGCGGTGTACGACCAGGTGGCCGCGGCACTGCGTGATTGCCGTGAGCTGCCCACGCTGCGCCTGATCAGCAACTATCACAACGATGCGGGCTACATCCAGGTGCTGGCCGCCAGCGTGCGCGCGCACTGGCACGTCCAAGGTCGCAGCACGCACCTGTTGATGTCCTTCCACGGCATACCCGAGCGCTGCGTGCAGCAGGGCGACCCTTACGAATGCCACTGCCGCTCCACTGCCGATTTGCTGGCGAAGGAACTGGGGCTCGATGCCAAGGCCTGGTCCCTGAGTTTCCAGTCACGCTTTGGCAACGCGCGTTGGCTGACACCAGCCACCGACAAGACGCTGGCGGAACTGCCTGCGCGCGGCGTGCGCGAGCTGACGCTGGTGTGCCCCGGCTTCGCGGTCGACTGCCTCGAGACGCTGGAAGAAATCGCCATCGGCGGTCGGGAGAGCTTCCTGCATGCCGGCGGCCTGCACTTCAGCTACGTGCCGGCGCTCAACGGCTCGGCGGCACACGCGCGCGTGCTGGCGCAGCTGTGCGCGCCTGCTGCGTAGAATGTTCGGTCGCTTCCTCGAGATCAGCCTGGCGAGCGCCGATATCGCCGCTTCGGTGCAGTTCTACGAACGACTGGGTTTCACGCAGCTCACCGCCAACGATTCCTGGGCGCATCCCTATGGCGTGCTCACCGATGGTCACGTCTGCCTCGGCGTGCATCAGCGCAGCGAGCGCGCGCACGGCGCGAATGCCACCACGCCGGTGCTCAGCTTCGTGTTGCCGGAACTCGCCGCCCACGCAAGGGCCCTGAGCGAGCGCGGCTTCGAAGCGCGCAGTGCGCTGCTGGGCGAGACTGATTTCCATCAACTGCACCTCAGCGATCCGGCCGGACAGGACATCACGCTGCTCGAGGCGCGCACCTTTTCCCCGGCGTTGCGCCGGCAACGCGAATCGCTGTGCGGCTGGTTCTCCGCCTACAGCATGCCGGCACTGGGCAATGAAGCGGTGCGCGGATTCTGGGAGCGGGTCGGATTCGTGGCGCTGGACGAGCAGGAGCAACCGCTGCCGAACCTGCCACTGGTCAGCGACCATCTTTCGCTGGCGCTGCACGCCACGCGCGCCATGGCCGCGCCGATGCTGGTGTTCACCGATCCGGCCATGGCCGAAAAACTCGCGCTCCTCGATGCGGCTGGCATCGAGCGCTCGGCTGAACTGCCGCGCGGACTCGATCGCAACAGCAATGCGCTGCTGGAAGCGCCGGAAGGCACGCTGCTGTTGCTGCTGGCCGGCGAACCCTGACGCAACGCTTGATCGCGTCGGCCGCGCTCAGGGCGCGCGACGCGCCACGATCTCGAAGCGCGCGGCAACGCGATCGGCCACGCGCAACGCGCCAAGCAGCGCGCTGTACGGCTCCAGGCCCAGATCAGTCTGGTTGAACTCCACATTGCCGGTGGCACGCAATTCGCCACCACTGTGCTGCCACTGCACCGGCACCGTCAGCAATGACTGGTGATCGCGCAGCTGCACCTGGAACTCGATCGAGGTCAGCGTGCCCTGCTGCCTGATCGAGTGCGAGCGCAGGCTGATCATCGGATAGTGCGCGGCATCGAGCTGGCGCTCGCCGAGCATGTGCTCGCGGGTGCCGCTACGCGCATCATCGTCCAGCGGGTCTGAGAACTCAGCGCCCGCACGCGCGCGCTCAGCCGGATCATCGACCAGCAGCGCCGCGGCGGGGATATCGAGCTCGACCCGCGACTGCTTGAGCTGCGCCTGCAACCACACCTGGCCCTGTAGTTGCTGCGCAACGATCACATGTGTGTGACCGAGCCGCGCCAGCGCGCCATCGGCACGCAACTGCAACCAGATGTGGGATGCGGCCGGATCGATGCTCCAGTGCTGCGCGCCTTCGGGCGCCGCACCCGCGGCCGCACTCGCGGTGCCCTGCGAGGGTGGCGGCGTCCGGCAGGCCGCGAGCGCCGCCAGCAACAACAGCGGGAGCAGCCGCTCGATGCGCATCGGCCGCGCGGCGCGCGTGGGTCGCGCGGCGCATCGACCGTTCATGCCGGCACAGCCGCGCCCTGCGTGGCGCCGACCGGTGCTGCGACAACCGGCGTAGCCCCGCCAAGCACCGTCAGGAAGCGCGCACGCTCGATGTTGCCACCGGAGAGCACGACCGCGACCTTGCGCCCTGCCATGCGGCTGCGCTCGTGCATCAGGGCCGCCAGCGGCGCCGCGCCTGCGCCTTCGACCAGCTGATGCGTATCGTCGAAGTAGTGACGCATGGCCTCGGCGATGGCATCTTCGCTGACTTCCAGCACGCGCGCCGCGCCACGGCAGATGCTGGCCACCGCCTGTTCACTGGGCTCGCGCGTCGCGAGGCCATCCGCAAAAGTGAGGGCGCTGCTGGTGGCCACCACCTTGCCCGCCGCAAATGAGCGCGCCGTGGCCGGTGCGTTGGCAGCGCTGACGCCGATGATCTCGGTCTTGAGCCCCAGCAGGTCGCGTACTGCGATCAATCCGCAGATACCCGATCCCATGCCGACGCCTACGTAGACCGCATCGAGCTCACCCGCCGCACGGAACAGTTCCAATGCATAGCTGGCGACGCCCAACACCAGATCAGGATGGAACGAGGGCACGAAGTGCAGCTGCTGTGACGCCGCCATGCGAAAGGCCTCGTGCCTGGCATCGTCGAAGTCGCGGCCGAACTCGACCAGCTTCGCGCCCCAGGCCGCGATCGCGGAATTCTGGTCGGGCGAATTGCCGTGCGGCACATAGATGGTCGCCGGCATGCCAACACGCGAAGCCGCGTAGGCGATGGATTGTCCGTGATTGCCGCGTGTGGCACTGATGACACCCGCCGGTGCCGCGCCGCCATCGCGCAGGCGCGTCAGATGCACCAGCCCGCCGCGCACCTTGAAGGCGCCGGTGGGCGTGTGGTTCTCGCATTTCACCCATACCGTACAGCCGGCGCGACGGCTGAGCTTGGGCCACTGATGCTGCGGCGTGGCCGGAAAATGCTTGTAGACCAGCGTGGCAGCGGCCTCGAGTTCGGCCAGCCCGAACGGGGACTCAGCGGCGCGCACGGCGTGCCTTGCGCTTTGCCGAGACCTTGCGCTTTGCAGCGACTTTGCGTTTCGCAGGGGCCCTGCGCTTCACATTAGCTTTCCGCTTTGCTGGAACCGCAACCTTTGCCACGGCCTTGCGCTTGACGATGCGCTTGCGCTTGGCCGCTGGCTTGCGCACTGTTGCCTGCTTCCGCCGGTTCGGCTTGCGCTTCGCCGCCACTTTACGCGGCGCCGGCGCCTTGCGTGCGCCCGCCGGTTTCGCGCTATCGAGGCCCCGCAACTGATCGATGATCGACGGATTCTCGAGCGTCGAGATATCCTGCGTGATCTCGCCGCCACTCGCGATCGCGCGCAGCAATCTGCGCATGATCTTGCCAGAGCGCGTCTTGGGCAGGCTGTCGACGAAACGGATGTCATCGGGCTTGGCGATCGGCCCGAGCTGCTCGCCTACCCAGTCGCGCAGTTCTTTCACCAGCGCGGAAGTATCACCCGTCGGCCGCGGACCGCGGCACACCACGTACGCGAACACCGATTCGCCCTTGATCTCGTGCGGCTTGCCGACCACCGCGGCTTCGGCGACGCGGGGATTCGCGACCAGCGCCGATTCGATCTCCATCGTACCCAGGCGATGCCCCGAGACCTTCAGCACATCGTCGATGCGCCCCATGATCCAGTAGCAACCGTCGGCGTCGCGGTGCGCGCTGTCGCCGGCGACGTAGTAGCGATTGTGGAACTTGCTCCAGTAGGTCTCGAGGTAGCGCTCGTTGTCGCCCCAGATCGTGCGCAGCATCGAAGGCCAGGGTTTCGCGATCACCAGATACCCGCCGGCGTCATTGCGCGTCACCAGATGGCCGTGGTCGTCGACGATTTGCACATCGATGCCCGGGAGCGGCTGCGTGCAGGAGCCGGGCTTGGTGGTGGTGACGCCCGGTATCGGCGCGATCATGATCGCGCCGGTCTCGGTCTGCCACCAGGTATCGACGATCGGGCAGCGCTCGCCGCCGATCACGCGGTGATACCACATCCAGGCCTCGGGATTGATCGGTTCGCCGACCGAGCCCAGCAGCCGCAGGCGCGAGAGATCGTATTTCGCCGGCAGCGCATCACCGAGCTTCATCAGCGCGCGGATCGCGGTTGGCGCGGTGTAGAAAATCGTCACGCCATGATCGGCGCAGATCTTCCAGAAGCGGCCGCCATCGGGAACGGTCGGCGCGCCCTCGTACATCAGGAGCGTCGCGCCCGCGGCCAGCGGACCATAAGCCACGTAGCTGTGGCCCGTAACCCAGCCGATATCGGCGGTGCACCAGAAGATATCGTCATCGCGCAGATCGAAGACCCATTCGCTGCTGAGCTTCACGTTCAGGAGATAGCCCGCGCTCGAATGCTGTATGCCCTTGGGTTTGCCAGTGGAGCCGGACGTGTACAACAGGAATAGCGGATGCTCGGCCTCGACCCAGACCGGATCGCAATCGGGCGCCTGATCGTGCGTCACATCGTGCCACCACAGATCGCGCCCCGCGTGCATGTTGACCGCCGTGCCGCTGCGCTTGAAGGTGATCACCTTCTCGATCGTCGGGCAGGCACCCTCGAGCGCCTTGTCGACTGCGGCCTTCAGCTCGACCACGCTGCCGCCTCGCTGTGCGCCATCGGCGGTGATCACGAGGCGCGCGCCGGCATCCTCGATGCGGTCGCGCAGTGATGCGGCCGAGAATCCGCCGAACACCACCGAGTGCACGGCGCCAATGCGCGCGCAGGCCTGCATCGCGATCACGGCTTCGGGGATCATCGGCATGTAAATGACCACGCGATCGCCGTGACCGATGTTCAATGACTTGAGCGCGTTGGCCAGCCGGCACACCTGCGCGTGCAATTCCCGATAGCTGAGGCGATGCACGTCACCGGCTTCGCCCTCGAAGATGATGGCGCTCTTGTGGCCGCGCGCCGCCAGGTGCACATCGAGGCAGTTCCAGGAGACGTTCAGCTCCCCGTCAGGAAACCATTGGTAATTTGGCGCCCGGGAATCATCGAGGGTCACCTTGAAGGGTTTGTGCCAATGCAGCGAGCTGCGCGCCAGGCCCCCCCAGTAGCCGACGTGATCGGCGGCCGCACTGCGGTGCATCTCGGCCAGCTGTGCGCTGTTGACACGGGCCAGCGCGGCAAATGCCGCAGGTGGCGCGAACGAACGGGTCTCCTGCAGCGCGGATTCGATGTTCTTTTGCTTCACGGTGCCCCCGGAGTCGCTTAGTGGGCCTTAGGATAACGCAGGGCTACGCATTCGTAATGCTACCTAACGCCATCCGCACCGCAGGTCATTTACACTAAGCGCGAGTCTGAATCTGGAGAATCGGTCAATGAACAAGAATCTTTCGCGCCGCGAGGCGTTGGCGAGCTTAGGGCTGGTGGCTGGCACCCTGATGGTGGCCTGCGGCGCGAACGCCGCGGATCCCAAGCCGAATGCTGCGGCCAAGCCCACGGCGCCTGCGCCTCCGGCGGCCGGCGCACTGCCGCACGTGCAGGCGGCCGATCCGCTGGCGGTAGCGCTGTCGTATCACGAGAGCGCCAAGTCGGTGGAAGCCGCGAAATTCCCGATGTACAAGCCCGAGCAGAAATGCTCCAACTGCCTGCAGCTCAAGGGCACCGACGGCGAGGCCTGGCGGCCCTGCAATCTGTTCCCGGGCAAGCTGGTCAGCGCCGAGGGCTGGTGCAAGGTCTACATCAAGAAGGTCTGAACGAGTGCTTACGCGGCCAGCCGGGCGATGCGCTCGGCTTGCCGCGGCAGCATGGCGCCAAAGCCATGGCGCTGGCAGAACTCGCCCACTGAGCGCAGATCGGGCTCGCGCCGCTGCAGGTCGGTGCGCGACACCGGCAGTGGCGCTTCGCAGTGGATACGCGTGAGCGAACGCGCAAGGTACGCCGCGTCGCGGTGCTGGCGCAGTTTCTCCGGCAGCCGCGAGGCACCGCGCAGCGGCAGGTGCGCCACCGCATCCAGGTCATCGTAGAGCGCATCGAGCGAGGCGTAGCGCCCCATCAAGGCCGCCGCCGTCTTCGGCCCCACGCCAGGCACGCCCGGAATGTTGTCCACGGCATCACCGGTGAGTGCCAGGTAGTCGGCCATGCGTTCCGGCGCCACGCCGAAGCGCGCGGCGATTTCTTCATATGCATATTCGGCCGAATCGCTGTAATCCCAGAAGCGATCGCCCGGGCCGATCAGCTGCGAGAGATCCTTGTCGCGCGTGACCAGCGTGACGCGCAGCCCTTCGGCACGCACGCGCGTCGCCAATGTGCCGATCAGATCATCGGCCTCGAACTCCTTGCTCGCATACTCGCTCACGCCCAGCAGCCGGCAGAACTCGCGGCACAGCGCGAACTGGCGCTTGAGCTCCGGCGGCGCCGGCTCGCGATTGGCCTTGTAGGCCGGGAACAGCGCGTGACGATGCCCGCTGCCGTGACTCTCATCGAAGGCCACGCCCAGATAGCGCGGCTGGCGCCGTTCGATCAGGTCACCGATGAAACGCGCGAAGCCATACACGGCATGCGTCGGGTTGCCATCGGCATCGCGCAAGTCAGGCGGCATGGAGAACCAGGCGCGGAAGATATAGACCGAGGCATCGATGAGGTAGACCAAGCGGGTGAACCCAGTGTCGCGTGGCAGGCAGCCCTACTTTAGACGAAGCGCCGATGATCGCGGCCGCTTTTACGCTGGGCCTGCCCTGGGGGCGGGCCGACTTCCAGGGAATCGCGATCATCAAGCCCGGTGAGTTCTGGCGGCGTACTTCCGTCCAGCCGCAGTAGCCGCGCCCGGCGCTTAAGGTTCAGCTAAGCCAGCGCTGGATACGATCGTGCAGCGGACTGCTGCGCGGAAAGTGCGCCTGCAGGTATGCCATCTGGTCAGTGAGCACGCGCCGGCCCTTGAGGAAGATGTATTCCGCGTAAGTGGGCATGAAAGGCACGGCCAGCAGCTGCATCTTGGCCTGCTCGGGCGTGCGCCAGGCCTTGATGTTGTTGCAGCGGCGGCAGGCGGCGACCACGTTGGTCCAGACATCGCGCCCGCCCTGGCTGAAGGGGCGGATGTGATCGCGCGACAGCTCGCGCGAGGGAAAGCGCCCGCCGCAGTACAGGCACAGGTGCGCATCGCGCCGGAACAGGGTTTCGTTGTTCAGCGGGGGCACGTAGTCATGGCGCGTGTTGCCCGGATTCCCGGTGTGGCCGACAGTGGCCACGATCGAGCTGACTTCGACCACGGTGCGCAGCCCGGTGCGCGCGCTGACGCCGCCGTAGAGCGAATAGACCAGCGATCCGCAGGTATAGGCGATCTGCTCCTGGTGGTACAGGCGCGCGGCCTCGCGGTAGTCGATCCATTCGAGCGGCATGCCGGCGATATCGGTACGCAGCACCATCTGCGTCAGGCCGTGCGCAGCCGCATGGAGCACCAGACGGGTGTCCTCGTCGGCAGGGCGGCTGTTTGACGAAGTCGGCAGGCTCATCCGTGCAAGATTAGGCAGGCTTGTGAGAGAATTCAACGTATGGGGTCCTGGTAAGCGGAAAAACCCCGACCAGGCCCGTTTTCCCTGAGGAGTGCAGCATGCCCGTGACCATAGGTGCGCTACGCGAGAGCGTGCCGGGTGAGACCCGTGTCAGCCTGGTGCCCGAAGTGACTGGCAAGCTCAAGGCTGCCGGCGCGCGGGTGATCATGCAGCGTGGCGCCGGTGTCAGCGCCCAGTTTCCCGACGCCCTGTTCAAGGATGTCGAGTGGGTCGAGACCGCGGCCGAAGTGATCGCGCAGGCCGATGTGCTGCTCACGGTGCAGCCGCTGAGCCAGGAGCAGATCGGCACGCTGCGTAGCTCCCAAGTGGTGGTCGGCTACCAGCAGGCGCATGCACGCGCCGCCGAAGTGCAGGCGCTGCGCGAGCGCGGCGTCACCAGTTTCGCGATGGAGTTCATCCCGCGCATCTCGCGCGCACAGTCGATGGACGCCCTCTCCTCGCAGGCCGCGATCGCCGGCTACAAGGCGGTGCTGGTCGCCGCCAACACGCTCGATCGCTTCCTGCCGATGCTGACCACCGCGGCCGGCACTATCCGCCCCGCGCAGGTGCTGATCGTCGGCGTGGGTGTCGCCGGTCTGCAGGCGATTGCCACCGCGCGGCGCCTGGGCGCCGTGGTCGAAGCGTATGACGTGCGCAGCGCCACCAAGGAACAGGTGAAGTCGCTGGGTGCGAAGTTCATCGAGACCGGCGTTTCGGCCGAGGGCCAGGGCGGTTACGCGCGCGAACTCACGGCCGAGGAAAAGGCCAAGCAGCAGGAAGTGCTCGACGCGCGCATCGCGGTCGCTGACGCTGTGATCACCACGGCCTCGGTGCCGGGCCGTCGCGCGCCGCGACTGATCTCGGCCGCCGTGGTCGGGCGCATGAAGGCCGGCGCGGTGATCGTCGATCTCGCGGCCGAGTCGGGCGGCAACTGCGAACTCACGCGAGCCGGCGAAACGGTACTGCACAACGGCGTGAAGATCGTGGGCCCGGTGAACCTGCCGGCGCAGCTCGCCTATCATGCCAGCGAGATGTACGCCCGCAACCTGTACAACTTCCTCAAGCCCGCGATCGACAAGAGCGGAGCGCTTAGTATCGACTGGCAGGATGAAGTGTTCGCGCAATCGTGCCTGACGCATGCGGGCGCCATCAAACACGAAGCCACGCGCAAGGCCGTGGAGGCCACATGACCGGAATCATCGCGCTCTATATCTTCATGCTCGCGGCCTTCACCGGCTACGAGGTCATCGCCAAGGTGCCGGTGATCCTGCACACACCGCTGATGTCCGGCTCGAACTTCGTGCACGGCATCGTGCTGGTGGGCGCGATGGTCGCGCTCGGTGGCGCGCACACGCCGCTCGAGAAGATCATCGGCTCCATCGGTGTGTTCATGGCCGCGGGCAACGCCGCCGGCGGCTACGTCGTGACCGAGCGCATGCTCGAGATGTTCAAATCCAGCGGCAGCAAGCGCAAGCCTGGAGCCCACTGATGGATGCCGAGCTGTTCAGTACCGGAAACCGGCAGTGGCTGATCGAGATCAGCTATTTCATCACCGCGTTCCTGTTCATCATGGGCCTGAAGCGCATGAGCTCGCCGGTCACGGCGCGCTCGGGCATCGTCTGGGCGGGCGCCGGCATGCTGGTGGCCACGCTGTTCACCTTCCTGTTCCCGGGCATGGGCAACTACGAGTGGATCCTGCCGGCGATCATTCTCGGCACCGCGGCGGCCTGGATCAGCGGCAAGCACGTCGCGATGACCGACATGCCGCAGATGATCGCGCTCTACAACGGCTTTGGCGGCGGCGCGGCCGCGGCGATTGCGGCGGTCGAGCTGTATCGCGGCGAGGCCATGAGCACGACCATGGGCACGCTCGCCGTAGTCGGTGGCTTGATCGGTTCGGTCTCCTTCAGCGGCAGCCTCGTGGCCTTCGGGAAGCTCCAGGGCCTGATCAAGAAGTCGTTCCGCTTCGGCGGCCAGAACATCGTCAACCTGCTGGCGATTGCGGCCACCGTGCTGGTCGGCGTGTTCATCATCACGGGCTGGCACCACGACACCTTCCATGTGTCGCTGTTCTTCGTGCTGGCACTGCTGTTCGGCGTGATGATGACGCTGCCGATCGGTGGCGCCGACATGCCGGTGGTGATCTCGATGTACAACGCCTTCACCGGCCTCGCGGTGGCCTTCGAAGGTTTCGTGATGCAGAACGCAGCAATGATAATCGCCGGCACCGTGGTCGGCTCGGCCGGCACGCTGCTTACGCAGCTCATGGCGCGCGCGATGAACCGCTCGCTCGGCAACGTGCTGTTCTCGGGCTTCGGCGACACCGGTGGCGCGGCCGCTGCGGGTGGTGAAGTCAAAGGCAGCATGAAGCCCATCGATGCCGCCGATGTCGGCGTGATGATGGCCTTCTCGCAGAAGGTCATCGTGGTGCCGGGCTACGGCATGGCGGTGGCGCAGGCGCAGCACAAGGTGTGGGAGCTGTGCCAACTGCTGATCGAGCGCGGCGTGATGGTGCGCTTCGCGATCCATCCGGTGGCCGGTCGCATGCCGGGCCACATGAACGTGCTGCTGGCCGAGGCCGGCGTGCCCTACGATCTGATCGCCGATCTCGATGAGATCAATGCGGAATTCGAAACCGCCGATGTCGCGCTGATCATCGGCGCCAACGACGTGGTGAACCCCACCGCGCGCAATGACAAGTCGAGCCCGATCTACGGCATGCCGATATTGAATGCGGACAAGGCCAAGAACGTGATCGTGATCAAGCGCGGCCAGGGCACGGGTTTCTCCGGCATCGAAAATGCGCTGTTCTATCTCGACAACACGCGCATGCTTTATGGCGATGGCCAGGCGGCGGCCGCCCAATTGATCCAGGCCGTCAAGGCCGTGTGACGCTCGCGGCGGCGCGGTTTCAAACCGCACCGCCCGCTCCTGCATCTCATCCCCCTGTACAGCATGGTCCGCCAGTCACTGGCGGCCGGCGCTGCTGCGGGGCGGAAAATCCCTGTGGAATACGCTGCAACTTTCTGGCCGCTGGCGAGTATTGAGCCTACGGCAGCGAAGATTGAAGCTTCGCAGCAACCCCTTAAGGAGACCGACATGAGCTACACCAACAAACTGCATCCCTTCGCGCTGCGCGCCGTAGTGCTCAGCGTCCTCATCACCAGCACGATGGCGCTGTTGCCCGCGCTGGCCGCAGTCGGCAGCCAGAAGGCCGCCCACAAAGTCCAGACGCTGGAAGCTGCGATTACGAGCGTGCCCTCGACGCAGGTGGCGGGCTGATCAGCTCGCCGTCCGCAGAAGACGTGCCAACCGGCACGCCAGCGCTCAACCCCCGAGGCGCTGCTCAGTGCCCCAGGCCCTGAAGGATTTTCAAACCGTCCGCAACCAGGCTGCCATGATTCGCTGGCAACTGACCATTGGGTGTCAGCTGGTTGATCAGCTCAGGCAGCAGCTGCGCCATGGTCGAGCCGGCCTGGCCCGCAGGAATGCCGAGTTTGGCGGCGATGTCGTCGAGTGCACCGCTTCCCAGCGCTTGATTCACCTGCGCGCCGCTCACCGGCATGTTCGGCCCGCCACTCACCCATGAATCCGCATGTTGTCCAAGACCACTCTGCCGGAATTTATCGAGCAGGCCGCCAAGGCCGCCCTGCTGCTGTATCAGCACCATGGCTGCGGAGAGCAGACCACCGGCGGCCAGGCCGCCCATGCCCGATCGAGCGGGCTGCGCCGCGCCGGGAATTGCCGAGCCCATGCTTGAGGCACTGGGCGCCGCGCCCTGGCCGCCGCCCAGGCTGCTGGCCAGACCGCTCAGCAGTGAGCCCAGCGGATTGTTGCCCGCCTGCGCGCCACCACCCATCGCGGAACCGAGTACGTTGCTGATCAAGCCGTCGAGCAGACCCATGCGAACCTCCGTGTTTTGAAGGTTCGCATCATGCCTCAAAGGCTGCGGGCGATGTCACTCGTTCTGCAGGTGGCGGCGCCCGGTGCGACGCTCGCGCAGTCGCTGGCGCATGCGCTCGCGCTCGGTCGGCGTGGCCTCGAGCCAGCGGCGGCGCAACTGCTGGCGCTGCGCCGGGGGCAGCCGCGCGAAATCGCGGAAGTGCTCACGCACCTGCGCCTGCTCGCGCGGATCGAGCTCGCGGAAGCGCTGCCAGCGCTTGCGGATCAGCTCGCGGCGCTCCTCGGGCAAGGCGCGCCAGGTCTGGAAGCGCTCGCGTGCCTGCGAGCGCTCTTCGGACGGCATGTTCAGCCAGCGCTCGGCGCCGCGCGCCAGCGCGTGCTGCCGCGCCGGCGGCAAGCTGGCCCAGTCGTTCGCGCGCGCTTGCAGCAGCTGTTGCTGCGCGTTGCTGAGCGAGGACCAGGGCAGCGACTCGCCGGCCTGCGCCTCGGGAGCAGCGCCGCTGGCCAGCGGCGCGAGCTCGACTTCGGCGGCCATGGCAGGGGCGGATCCGATTGCAGTTGATCCTGCAATCAGCACCAGACCCAACAGCATTCGTGCGCACGGCATTTTCATGTGCTTTTTCCCGGAGTGGTCGGCGACGCTGCTTTGGGCGGCGCATGAATCACTTTTTCAAGATTGGTGTGCTCGAGGTATTCGTTCCAGCCCGGCTCGTCTGAATCGACCGAGCCCAGGTACTCGAGCAGGTCGGCGTCGGCCGCGGGCGCTTTGCTGGCGGTCGCACTTTTGGTCGGCGCATTGCTGGTCGGCGTGCTGCCGGCGGACGGTGCAGGCGGGCCAGCCAGGGCCAGGCCGCAAGGCAATGCCAGCAGCGCGTACGCGCGCCACTTCATGAGCCGACCTCGCCGCGTTCGCCATCCTGTGCGGTATTGACCGCCCACTCGTAGAAGTCGTAGTCCTCGTCGGCTTCCTGCGTGAGCGCCAGGCCGTCGGCATCGGCGAGCAGCTCCATGTCATCGCCAGCGATATTTGCGCTGGCCTGCAACGCGGGCGCGTGCGATTGCTGACCCATCACGATCAGCACGGCGAGCGCGGTGGCGGCGATGGCGCCCGCCGGCAGCCAGCGTCGCCACTGCGGCAGCACTGCGCCCAGCGCGCCCCCAGCGCGCGCCTGTTCCAGCGCTGCGTAACGCGCGCGGGTCAGGCGCGAGCGGGTCGCGCCATCGAGATGGTCGACACTGTGCTGCAGCAGGTTGCGCGTACGGCGCGCAAACTCTTCCAAGCGCTGTTCTTCTGACGCGCTCATGTCCAGTACTCCCCCAACTGTTCGCGCAGCGTCTGCAGCGCGCGAAAATAATGCGTTTTCACGCTGCCTTCCGAGCAGTTCATCGCCTCTGCCGTGGCCGCGACGTCCATGCCCTCGATACTGCGCAGCAGGAAAGCCTGGCGCTGGCGTGCGGGCAGCTGCGCGACCGCGCGCTCCAGCGCCTGCAGCGTCTGGGCAGTCTGCGCCTCGGCCGCCGGCGTGGGCGCGTGGTCGGGCGCCTGTGCCAGCAGGTCCTGCTCATCCTGTTCGTCATCACCGCCGCCGCGCCAGGGGAGCCAGGCCATCACGCCGTTGCGCGTGCGGCGTCGGCGCTGCATGTCGCGCACGCAGTTCTCGAGGATGCGATAGAACAGCGGGCGCCACTGCGCGGCGGGCCGCTCGGCGTAGCGACGCACGAGTCGCAGCATGGCATCCTGCACGGCGTCGAGCGCGTCCTGATCATGACGTAGCGCGATCTGTGCGATCCTGAATGCCGGACGCTCCACGGTGGCCAGGAAATCGGCGAGCTGCGCTGATTCCAGGGGCGTCGATTCCGGCAATGCAAAGACCTCCAGCGGCGCAAAACCCGCGGATTCTGTCAGCAATTGGGCTTGGATGTTCATGGCCTTACAAGGCAGCAACGGCCTTGAGGGACTTTAGTTGACAGGGGCATGGAGCGAGGAATGGGCCAGAATCATCCACTTAGCGCAGATCCTGCGCACAAGAGTGGAGCTGGGCGCTTGGGTCGGCTGGCGGCGGCGGCGGCAAAATCTACAATCCCTTGATATTTGTGAGTTTTCCTGAGAAATGCAGGCAGCGGCCTGGGGTTGGCGCGGACATAATGCGGGGCACAGGCCTGGTCCGCGGGCCGCTCGATCCACAGACTTATCCACAGTGAACACCGAAATCTCCCACCCCTCCGAAGTGCTGAAGGTCGCGGTCGATTGCCCGTTGCGCGCACTACTCGACTACCTGCCACCCGAGGGGCGCGCGGCGGCCTCCGTGCCGCCCGGAATCCGCGTGCGCATACCCATGGGCCGGCGCGAAGCCGTGGGCATCGTGGTCGGGAGCGCAGCGCAGTCGGCGCTCGCAAATGCCCGGCTGCGGCGCGTGGTATCGACGCTCGATGAGCAGCCACTGCTCGATGGCGCGCTGCTTGAGCTGCTGACCTGGACAGCGAGCTACTACCATCATCCGCCCGGCGAAGTGCTGTGCGCGGCGCTGCCCGCAGCATTGCGCGCCGGCGGCGCGGCCGAGGCCAGCGAAGAGTGGCTGCGGCTCAGCCAGAGCGGTCGCGAGGCGGCGGCTGCAGGCGAACCCAAGCGCTCGGCGAAGCTACGCGAATTGCTGCAGGCATTGGCGGGCGCAGGCGCGGGCCTTTCGGCCACGCAGCTCGCGGCTGCATCGCCGGGCTGGCGTCCACGCGCGCGCGCCCTGCTGGAGCGTGGCTACGCCACTCTTGAAGCGCTGACAGTCGGGGCCGCAACCCCAGCCGTGGCGCCGACATTGGCACGCGCCGACACGAGCGCGTGGCCAGCAGGTCCGGCCCTGAGCCCCGAGCAGGCGCAGGCGCTCGAGAGCATCGATGCCGAGTCGGGCCGCTTCGCTGCCTTTGTGCTGCAGGGAGCCACGGGCAGCGGCAAGACCGAGGTGTACCTGCGCCTGGTAGTGCGCGCGCTCGAGCGCGGCCGTAGCGCGCTGGTGCTGGTACCCGAGATCGGTCTCACGCCGCAGCTGCTGGAGCGCTTCCGCGAGCGTCTGCCAGTGCCGATGGCGGTGCTGCACTCCGCGCTCAAGGATGGCGAGCGACTGGCCGCGTGGCGCGCGGCGCGCGCGGGCACGGCGCGGGTGGTGATCGGCACGCGCTCGGCGGTGTTCGCGCCGATCCGCGATCTCGGGCTGATCGTGATCGACGAGGAGCACGATCATTCCTACAAGCAGCACGAGGGCGGTTGCCGCTACTCGGCGCGCGATGTCGCGGTGCGGCGCGCGCAGCAAGCCGGCGTGCCGGTAGTGCTCGGTTCCGCGACGCCTTCGCTCGAAACCCTGCAAAACGTGGCGCTGCACCGCTACCGTCAGCTGCCGCTGCCGCGGCGCGCCGACCAGGCCGCAGCGCCCAGCGTGGCGCTGATCGACCTGCGCGCGCACGCCGTGCACGCCGGGCTCGCAGGCCCCGTGATCCAGGCCATCGAACGGCACCTGAACAGCGATGGCCAGGTGCTGGTGTACCTGAACCGCCGCGGCTACGCGCCCACGCTGCTGTGCACCAGCTGCGGCTGGATCGCGCCCTGCACCGAGTGCGATGCGCGCCTGACCGTGCACCAGGGCGTGAAGCAGCTGCGCTGCCACTATTGCGGCGCGGCGCAACCGCTGCCGCAGCGCTGCGGGCGCTGTGGCTTCACTGTAAAGCCGGTCGGTCAGGGTACGGAGCGCGTCGCCGAAACGCTCGCGACGCTGTTTCCCGCCGCGCCGCAGGCGCGGCTCGATCGCGACACGGTGCGCGACGCCGCCGACATCGATGCCGTGATGCGCTCGCTACTCGAGGGACGCGCGCGCATCCTGGTCGGCACGCAGATGGTGACCAAGGGCCATCACTTTCCGGGCGTCTCGCTGGTGGCGGTGCTCAACGCCGACCAGGGTTTGTTCAGCACCGATTTTCGCGCCGCCGAACGCCTTGCCCAGACCATCATCCAGGTCGCCGGCCGCGCGGGGCGTGCACAGCGCACGGGCGAAGTGCTGATCCAGACGGCCTATCCCGAGCACCCCTTGCTGCAGAGCCTGCTCACGGGCGGCTACGAGAGTTTTGCGGCCGACGCCTTGCGCGAGCGGGCCGCGGCGCGCTGGCCGCCCTTCAGCCGGCTGGCGCTGCTGCGTGCCTCTGCGCCGCTCGCGCCACGGGCCATGGAGTTCCTCAACGACGCGCGCGCCTGTGCCGGCGACCATCCCGGCGCGCGGCTGCTGGGTCCGGTGCCCGCCGCGATGGCGCGCCGCGCCGGCCGCCACCACGCGCAGCTGCTGATCGAGCACGCCGGGCGCGGTGGGTTGCACCAGTTCCTCGATCAGTGGCTGCCGGCGATCGAAAAACTACCTTCGGCGCGCCGGGTGCGCTGGGCGCTGGATGTAGACCCGCTGGATATCCAGTAGCTGTCGCTTTTTGGGTAGACTGCGCGACCACTCCCGCCCCCAAGGAACGCGGTGAAAACCGAGCTCGAAGACCTGCTGGCGCAAGCCGTGAATGCGCTGCCCGAAGGCCTGCTGAGGTCGCCGGTGGAACGCGCCTGGATCAACGTCGAGCGCGCCCGCGATGCGCAGCACGGCGACTACGCCTGCAACATCGCCATGCGCCTCGCCAAGCTCGCCAGCGTCAAACCACGCGAGCTCGCGGCGGCCATCGTTGCGGCGCTGCCGGCCAGCCCCCTGCTCGAGCGCAGCGAAGTCGCGGGCGCGGGCTTCATCAATTTCTACCTGGCGCGCGCTGCGCACGGCAATGCACTGCGGCGCGTGTTCAGCGAAGGCGAACGCTACGGCTGCAGCAGCGCGGCTGCAGGGCTGCCGGTGATGGTGGAATTCGTCTCTGCGAACCCCACCGGTCCGCTGCACGTGGGCCACGGTCGCCAGGCCGCCTATGGCGCCACGCTCGCCAACCTGCTGCGCGCGATCGGCCATCGCGTGCACCGCGAGTACTACATCAACGATGCCGGCCGCCAGGTCGACATCATGACCGTCAGCGTGTGGGTGCGTTACCTGCAGGCCGCCGGCGTCGATGTGCCGTTTCCGCAAAATGGCTATCGCGCCGATTACGTGCAGCCCATCGCCACGAAACTGCGAGCTGTAAAAGGTGCGACGCTCGAGCGTGCGGCCGCCGATGTCGTGCGCGATCTGCCGGCCGATGCGCCCGAGGGCGACAAGGAACAATACGTCGACGCGCTGATCGCGCGCATGCGCGCGCTGATCGGCGCAGCGAACTACGAGGCCGTGCTCGAGCTGTCGCTCGAGGCGATGCTGGCCGACATCCGCGCTGATCTGGCCGAGTTTGGAGTCGAGTTCGAACATTGGGCCTCGGAGCGCGCGATGGCGCGTTCAGGTGCCGTCGAGCGCGCGCTCGCGCGGCTGAGCGCGCAGGGCAATACCTATGAGAAGGATGGCGCGCTGTGGCTGCGCGCCAGCGCCCATGGCGACAGCGAGGATCGCGTGCTGGTGCGCGCCAACGGCCAGCAGACATACTTTTCCCCCGACATCGCCTATCACCTCGACAAGCGCGCGCGCGGCTTCGAGAAGCTGATCGATGTCTGGGGCGCTGATCACCACGGCTACATCGCGCGCATGCGCGGTGCGCTGATGGCGCTGGGTGAATCGGCTGATTGCCTCGAGGTGTGCCTGATCCAGTTCGTCAGTCTGTTCCGCGGCGGCGAGAAGGTGGCGATGGGCAAGCGCGACGGGCAGTTCGTCACGCTGCGCCAGCTGCGTGAGGAAGTCGGCAATGATGCCTGCCGCCTGTTCTACCTGATGCGCAGCCACGATCAGCCGCTCGATTTCGACCTGGAGCTGGCCAAGTCGCGCAACAATGACAACCCGGTGTACTACATCCAGTACGCGCACGCGCGTGTGGCCAGCGTGATGAAGCAGCTGGCCTCGCGTGACCTGGCTTTCGATCAGGCACAGGCGCTGGCCTCGCTGGCGCTGCTCGAGAGCGTGCAGGAGACCGCGGTGCTCACGGCGCTCGCGCGCTTTCCGGAAGTGATCGCGCAGGCGGCCGGCAATCGCACGCCGCACACGCTGGTGCATTACCTGCGCGAGCTCGCGCAGCATTTCCACACCTGGTACAACGCCTCCACCTTCATCGTCGATGACGCCGCCACGCGCTCGGCACGCCTCGGGCTGGCGCTGGGCGCGCAGCAGGTACTGCGCAACGGACTTGCGCTGCTCGGCGTCAGCGCGCCGGAGAGCATGTGAGCAACCGCCGCCTCACGGCACGCGACTACAAGAGCGTGAGCCGCGGCGGCATCGATTGGCACCGCTGGCGTGAGCTGGGCATCGGCCTCGGAATTGGCTTGCTGGTCGCACTGGTGGTCTATGTGAGCGACCATCGCGGCAGCGACCCGAGCAGCGAATCGGCGCCTGGCGCGCGTCACACGGTTGGCAACAATGCTGCGCACTCGGCGGCCGGCAATGCGGCCGCCAACAGCCCGGGCGGCACAGCGCGCGCTGGCGGCGCGATCGACAGCGATACCGAATATTCCTTCTACGACAAGCTGCCCAGCTACGAAGTCGTGGTGCCGGAGAAAGAGCGCGGCCGGCGCGTGGATGCCGCGGCGCGCGTCGAACAGCCGGGCACCTACTTCCTGCAGGTCGGTTCCTATCGCAGCGAGACCGAGGCCGAGCGCGTACGAGCGCAGCTCGCGCGCCAGGACATCAGCGCCAGCGTGCAGCGCGTGCAGCTCGACAGCGATGTGTGGTTTCGCACCCGCATCGGCCCGCTCAAGGATCTCGACCAGCTCAACCGGCTGCGCCAGCGCCTGCAGGCGGCGGATTTCGATTCACTGGTGGTGCGCGTCACGGAATGATGCATGGACACTGCGCTCCTCAATGCGCTGCGCGCGCAGCTCGGGCCCGAAGCGGTGGCGCTGGGCACCGATATCGGTGCACGTCATCACGGCGACTGGTCGGGTCATGATCGTTGCGCGCCGGTGGCGCTGCTGCGGCCGCGCTCCACAGCTCAAGTCGCTACTTGCCTCAAGCTCTGCAATGAGTACGCGCAGCCCATCGTCGTGCAGGGCGGGCTCACCGGTCTCGCGGGCGGCGCCACACCGCGCGAGGGCGAACTGGCGCTCTCGCTCGAGCGCCTGAAGGGCGTCGAGTCGCTCGATGTCGCCGGCGCCACGATGATTGCCGCGGCCGGCACACCGCTCGCGCTGCTGCATGAAGCCGCCGCCGCGCAGGGCATGCAGTTCGCGCTCGATCTTGCGGCCCGCGGCTCCTGCAGTATCGGCGGCAACATCTCCACCAATGCCGGCGGCATTCGCGTGATCCGCTATGGCATGGCACGCGAGCAAGTGCTGGGGCTCGAAGCGGTGCTGGCCGACGGCACGGTGCTCAGTTCCATGAACACCATGCTGAAGAACAACGCCGGCTACGATCTCAAGCAGCTGTTCATCGGCACGGAAGGCACCCTCGGCATCGTCACGCGCGCGGTGCTGCGACTGCATCCTGCGCCCTGCGAGCGCCACACCGCGTTTGTCGCGCTGGATTCCTTTGCCGCGCTGGTGAGCCTGCTGGGCGAATGCCGGCGCCTCTATGGCGGCCAGCTCGCTGCTTTTGAAGTGATGTGGTCGGATTACTACGAATTCGCCGCGCGCCATGTGATGACAGGCGCCAGGCCTTTCGCCGAACGACATGCGCTGTATGCGCTGATCGAACTGGAATCCTTCGAGCCCGGCAAGGATGCGGGCCGACTCGAGAGCGGACTCGCAACGCTGCTCGAACGCGGCATCATCGTGGATGGCGTGGTCGCGCAATCGCTCGAAGACAGCCACCGCCTGTGGCGGGTGCGCGATGCCGCAGGTGAGCTGATGGTGCACATTCCGCACGCGCTCTCCTACGACATCTCGCTGCCGCTGTCGGCGACCGAGCTGTATCTCGAACAGCTGCTGCCTGCGATCGTGCCGCTGACGGGCAATGTGCCAGCTTTGCTGTTCGGTCACCTGGGCGATGGCAACATCCACCTGATGGTCGCTCCACGCGACCCGGCAGTGGAAATGCAACTCAATGACATCGTCTACGGTGCGCTGCGCGGCTTCGGTTCCGTGGCCGCCGAGCACGGCATCGGCACCGTCAAGCGCGCCTACCTCGGCAATTCGCGCAACGAAGCGGAGCTCGCACTGATGCGCCAGCTCAAACGCTGCCTGGATCCGCAGCAGATCCTGAACCCGGGCCGGGTGATCCTGGCCTGACGACGGCGGCCGGCTGGCCGGCCTGGCAGCGCGAACCGCGTCAACGCGCGGGCGCCTGGAGCGTTCAGGGCAGGCAGAGGACATTTATGACCCCAGCCGCCATAGCAGCCAACCGTTTCGGCATCGGAATGCGCGGCGATGCCACGCCCGCAGCCGATCCGGTAGCCGCGCTGCACCAGGAGCTGTCGCAATTCCAGCCGCGGCCCGCTGCGCTCGCCTCGGTGCCCAATCGCAAGGCGGCTGCCGAGGCGCTGGAACAGCTGCGCATGGCCACACGCGAGTCGAAGCAGTCGGCGTCGAGCGCCGCGCCTGGGCCCGCTGGCGCAGCGGGCAACGACACGGCGCGCGGCGCGGCGCGCCACGAAGTGCGCGACCTCTACATTGACAGCGTCGGCGCGCGCGTCAACGCTGCGCTGCAGACCCCTACGCCATGGCTCGAACGGCTGGTGCATTTCTGGTCCAACCATTTTGCGGTGTCGGTGGACAAGCAGCCGGTGCTGGCCTTCGCGGGACTGCTGGAGTTCGAGGCCATACGTCCGCAGCTGCTCGGGCGCTTCGCCGACATGCTCATTGCGGTCGAACATCACCCGGCAATGCTGCTGTACCTCGACCAGGCGCAGTCCATTGGTCAGGATAGTGTCGTGGGACAGCGTCGCAGCGACTACGGCGCGAAACAGCACGGCCTGAATGAAAACCTGGCACGCGAGATCCTCGAACTGCATACGCTCGGCGTGCGCTCGGGCTACAGCCAGAACGATGTCACCGAACTGGCGCGCGCGCTGACGGGCTGGACCGTCGCGGGCCTGGGCGGCAACCGTCGCCGCCGCCGCGGTTTCTTCGCTGCCGAACCCGCACCCGGCGAAGCCTTTTTCCGCGAGCCGCAACATGAGCCCGGCGCGCGGCAGATCCTGGGCAAACGCTATGCCTCATCGGGTGCCCGCCAATCAAAGGCCGTGCTCGCCGATCTCGCACGCCACCGCGCGACCGCGCAGCACATCGCCACCAAACTGGCGCAGCACTTTGCCGGCGACTCGCCCTCGAGCGAGCTCGTCGCACGACTCAGCCATACCTTTCTGGAAACCGATGGCGACCTGCCGCAGCTCTATCGCACACTGCTCGAGGCACCAGAGTGCTGGAACAGTGCGGCGCTCAAGTTCAAATCACCCTGGGACTGGTCACTCTCTGCATTGCGCTCGATCAACCTCGACAACGTCGAAGCCAAGGCCGCAGCCGGATTGCTGCTGGAACTCGGGCAAGCCGTATGGAAGCCCGGCTCACCGGCTGGCTACGATGATCTCGCGGCCAGCTGGGCTGCGCCCGACGCACTGGTGCGTCGCGTGGAGGCCGGTCAGCGCATCGCACAACGTGCGCCGCGCGGCCTCGATGCACGCGCGCTGGCCGCGCAGGTGTTGCCCGGCGGCGTGAGCGAGAGCACCTCTAAAGTGCTGTCGCAGGCCGAGAGCGGCCCACAGGCACTGGCATTGCTGTGGGCCAGCCCGGAGTTCATGCGCCGATGAGTACGCACACGCGCCGCCAGTTCATCGCCGGTTCCTTGCTCGCCGCGGCCAGCACGTCAATGCCGCGCCTGCTGCTCGCCGCCGCGGATACCGCGCGGCGCTTCGTATTCATCATCCAGCGCGGCGCGGCCGATGGCCTGGCCACCATCATGCCGACCGGTGACCCTGAGCTGCCACGGCTGCGCGCCGCACTGATCGCCGAGGGCGGCACACGGCTCGATTCGATGTTCACGGCGCACCCGGCGCTGGTTGCCATCAGCGACCTGTACCAGCAGCGCGAAGCCCTGTTCGCGCATGCGATCGCCACGCCCTATCGCGATCGCTCGCATTTCGATGCGCAGAACGTGCTCGAGACCGGCGGACCTAAGCCCTATCACCTGAACGACGGCTGGCTCAATCGCCTGCTGACCCTGCTGCCGAAATCCGCAGCGCAGGCGATTGCGCTCTCGGCGACGATTCCGGTCGCACTGCGCGGTGCCGTCGAAGTCGGCTCCTACGCGCCCTCGAATCTGCCCGAAGCGCGCGAGGATCTGAAGTCGCGCGTCGCGATGCTGTATGAATCAGACCCGATGCTGCACGAGCTGTGGCAGCAGGCGCAGGCCACGCAGGCAATGGCGGGCGATAGTGCCGGCGGCAAGCGCGACCCCGCCGCGCTCGGCACGCTCGCGGCGCGCATGCTCGGTGGCGACGGCTCGGCACGTGTGGCGATGATCGAGACGCTTGGCTGGGATACGCACTTCGGGCAGGCCGGCCGCCTGGCCAATGAACTCAAGGGACTCGATGCACTGATCGGCGCATTGCGCGCCGGCCTCGGCGATCAGTGGCGACAGACGATCGTGCTGGTGGCCACCGAGTTCGGCCGCACCGCTGCGGCGAACGGCACCGGCGGCACGGATCACGGCACCGCCTCGGCCGCGATGCTGCTCGGCGGCGCCGTGCAGGGCGGGCGCGTGATCGCCGACTGGCCGGGCCTGGCCGCCAACCGTCTCTATGAGGGGCGTGACCTGCGCGCCACGATGTCGCTGGACAGTTTTATCGCAGGTGCGCTCGCCGAGCACTACCAGCTGGATGCCGCGCGCGTCGCCACGCGCTTGTTCCCGCAAGTGCCGCTGCCCAGCGCACCGGTCAGCGGGCTGATACGCGCCTGACAGGCAGGCCTGCGATCAGCGCGTGGGGCCGCGTGCGCGCCTCAATCGTCCGCGGTATGGCTGATATCGATGCCCAGCGAACGGAGCTTGCGGTACAGGTGCGTGCGCTCCATGCCAACGCGCTTGGCGAGCTGCCCCACCTTGCCGCCGCACAGCTGCAGCTGCTGCTGCAGATAGGCGCGCTCGAAATGCTCGCGCGCCTCGCGCATCGGCAGGGCCAGCAGATCCTGCTTCACCAGCGGTGCATCGATCGGCGCCTGCGCGGCGAGTTCGCGCTCCACCTCTTCGAGCGAAATCTCCTCGCTCCCGCCGCGCATCAGTAGGCGGCGCAGCAGGCTGCGCAGCTCGCGCAGGTTGTCGGGCCAGGGGTAGTTGCGCAGCCGGTTCTGCGCCGCGACGCTGCTGCGGCGGAAATTCAGGTGCTCGCCCTCGGTGAGCTGATCGACGCACTGGCGCAGCAGGTCGGGCACATCCTCGGCGTAATCACGCAGCGGGGGCACGCGCAACGGCAGCACCGAGAGCTGCGCGTACAGGTCGCGGCTGATGCTCAAGGTGCCGGCGCGCACCTCGATGCCAGGCGTCGCGGTGGCGATCACGCGCGCCTCGAGCGCCAGTGGCTCGCCGACGCCGCCACGCTGGAACTTGCCGCTGCCGAGTACCGCGCCCAGCAGGCGCCGCGCAGCATCGGGCAACTCCTCGATATCACCCAGGTACAGCGTGCCACCACGCGCCTGCTCGAGCAGGCCCGGGTGCGTCGCGCTGCCGAGCAGCGCGGCCACCGATTGCTCATCCTGGAGCGAGCGCGGATCGCAGACCACAAAGGGGTTATTGGCACGTGCACCCGATTGATGCACCAGGCGCGCGAGGTTCTCCGGTTCGCTACCGGGTTCGGCGATCAACAGCAATGGCGCCGGAAAGGGTGCGAGCCGCAGCAATTCGGCGCGCAACAGCTGCGCGACGCGGCTGCGACCCAGGAGCGGTGCGCTGCCGCGCGCGGCCGAGAAAGCGCCGGCCTGGCGCGAGCGACGCGCATCGAGCGCACGATTCACCGTCGGCAACAGTTTCGCGAGCGAGAGCGGCTTCTCGATGAAATCGAAAGCGCCGAGGCGCGTGGCCTCGACCGCGGTTTCCACGGTGCCATGGCCCGACATCATCACCACCGGACAATCATTGCGCGCATCGGTCGACCATTCGCGCAGCAGCGTGATGCCATCGGTATCGGGCATCCAGATGTCGAGCAGCACCAGGTCGGGCGCGGTGCGCGCCCGCGAGGCGCGGGCCTGCGCGGCATCGGCCGCGACTTCCACTTCGTGGCCTTCCTCGGTGAGGATTTCCTGCAGCAGCCTGCGGATGTCGACTTCATCATCGACCACCAGGATACGGTTCTGGCTCATGCTCGCTCCCTTCGCAGTTCAGTGCGCTTCTCAGCGACCGCCGGCAGCAACACGCGCACGCGCGCGCCGCCAGTCCCCAGGTTGTCGGCGGTTATCCGTCCGCCGTGTTCATCGACTATACGCTGCACGATCGCCAGCCCGAGGCCGGTGCCGCGCGCCTTGCTGGTGACATAAGGCTCGAAAGCCTTGTTGAGGATATCCTCGCGGAAGCCGGGCCCGTTGTCACTGACGGTAAGCTCCGCCTGGGCCGGTTTTGAGGTCCCGAGCCACCGGGTGCGCACGGCGATCGAGGCTCCCACCACGCCACCCAGGGCCTCGATGCCGTTGCTGAGCAGGTTGGCCAGTACCTGGCGCAGGCGGCTGCGGTCAGCCTCGATTTCAGGCATCTGCGGGTCGAGCTCCAGGCCAATGCTGACGGCAGGGTCCTGCACGCGGTACAGCTCGACCACTTCGGCGGCCAGCTGGTTGAGGCTCAGGGGCGCGAGCTGCATCTCCGGGGCGCGGGCGTAGTCGCTGAAGGCGTTGACCATCTGCTTCATCGCATCGACCTGCTGGACGATGGTGCGCGTGGCGCGCTCGAGCAGCCGCGCGTGTTCGGTATCGAGGCCTGGCAGCAATTTGCGCCGCAGCTGCTCGGCCGAGAGCTGGATCGGAGTCAGCGGATTCTTGATCTCGTGCGCCAGGCGACGAGCCACCTCGCCCCAGGCGGCGTTGCGCTGCGCGTTGAGGAGCGCGGTGATGTCCTCGAACACGATCACCAGGCCACCCTCGTCGGGCAGCGGCGTGCCGGCCCACAGCAGCACGCGCCCGCCGGTCTCGCCACTCAAGGTGAGTTGCTCGCGCCATTCGCGCTCGCCCTTGGCGAGTCGCGCACGCAGCGCGGCCACGAAACTGCCCAGCAGCGCCGCACCTTCGGCAAGTGCGGCCAGCTGCCGGCCCGTGCCGGCGCTGAGGTCTGCATTGAGGATCGCGCCGGCCGAATCATTGGCGCTGCGCAGGTTCAATTGCTGATCGATGACCAGCACGCCGCTCGAGAGGCGCGAGAGGATCACCTCCAGCCGCTCGCGCTCGCGCTCCACCGCCTGGCGGCTCAGCGAGGCTTCTTCGCTGGTGCGGCGCAGGCGCTTGGTCATGTCATTGAAGGAGTGCACCAGGAAGCCCATCTCGTCGCGCGACGGCAACGGCAGGCGCATCGCGAAATCGCCCTTGCCGACCGCGCGCGTGCCGGCGATCAGATCCTGCACCGGACGCGTGAGCCGCTGCGCTGACCAGATCGCGCCGTACACCGCGCCCAGCATCGTCAGCAGCAGCACCAGCGTCAACGTGAGCTGGAAGTTCGCCTTCAACGGCTGGCGCGTGACCGACATGTCACCGTAATTGTTGTAGGCCGCCTGCACCGCCTCGGCGAGCCTGGCGAGCTCGCTGGGCACCGCGTAGTCGATCAGCACGTAGCGGCGCTGCGGCGCGCCCATCGCGCGCGGCAGTGGCGCCGCGGTGACGATTGAATAGCGCCCGCCCGCCAGTGGTTCGAGTCGCACGTAGCTGCGCCCGGCCGCGATCTGCATCAGCACTTCGGCCGGCGGAATGCCCGGGAGCGCAGCACTGCCCGCATCGCTGCTGGTTACCAGCGGCCGTCCGCTGGCGGCGTAGACCGTGATCGCCGTGGCCTGCGCATCGCGCCGCTCGACATCGAGCCGCACCAGCAGGTCGGTGCCGCTGTGCGCGGCGATTGCGCGCGCGATGAACTCGGTGCGCCGCGCCTGCTCGCGCAGGCGCAGGTCGAGTGCCGAGCGCGAGAGCACCAGCGCATCGTTCAGGCCCTGCTTGATCTCGACCCGGAACCAGCTGTCGATGCCGTAGTTGAGGAACTCGAGCGAGAACAGATAGACGATCAGCAGTGGCACCACCACCAGCGTGCCGAACATGCCGACGGTGCGCGCGGTAAGACGCGAGCCAGGCACGTGATCACGGAAATCGCGCACCAGTCGCCACAGCTTGCGCGCCAGTGCGACCCCGAGGATCAGCACGCCGCAGATGTTGAACAGCAGTATCCACGGCTGGCGGCGGTTGAAGTTGGCGGAATTTTCCACGCTGCGCGCCAGCAGCAGCAGCGCCCAGATGCCGGCGAGGATGCCCACCAGCACCAGCGCCCGCAGACCCCAGCGTCTCAGCGCACGAGCGTCCATGAGTACCAGTCACTGGTGCGATGCCAGCCGTCGGTCCAGAACATCAGCGCGCGCAGCGCATCGGGCATGTGGCCGCGGCGCACACCGGCGCGCAGCCGCACCTGCCACTGCTCGTCGCTGCGCAGTTGCGAGTCGACGGCGATCGGCCATTCTTCCACCTGGCCGAGGCGTGCCAGTGCCACCGTCAGGGTCGGAAAGGACTCCTGCGTGTTGGCCTCGGGATCGCGCAGCAGGAAACGATCGCTGATGACGTGATAGGACAGTTCGCGCTTGCGCGTGAGATCGACCGCATCCGCATCGAACCACAGGCGGCGATGGCGGCTCACCATCACTTCCAGATCGAAGCTCAGCGTGACTCCGTCCTTGAGTGCCGCGCTGATGCGCTCGCTCTGCGGATAGACCACGTGCGCGCTCAGCAGCACCGTGCCATGGCTGGGCACCGCGTAGGCCGAGCGGATCTCGAGCTCGCCATCGAGCGCATCGTCGGCAAGACAGGAGCCGCTGGCGAACACCAGGCTCAGGAACAGGAGCGTACGCTGCGTCTTGTAGTGGTTCTTCATACTGTGCCCGCCGTCGTGGCGCGCGTGAGACAAGCATAATAGAAGCCGTCTCCGCCCGCCCTTGCCAGCGGCAGTATTTGCCACCCTGTGCTTGTGGACCGCAGCGGCGGGCTGCAGTTCGCCGCCTGTGGCAGCTGGGTCAGGCTGGCGCCGGGCTCGTTGGCCAGGAATGCTTCGATGACGCCTAAGTTCTCCACCGGCAGCACGCTGCAAGTGCCATAGAGCAATCGGCCGCCCGGACGCAGCAGCGGCCAGCAGGCGCGCAGCAGCTCGAGCTGGGTCGCGGCCAGGCGCGGCAGGTCGGCAGCACGGCGCAACAGCTTGATGTCGGGATGGCGGCGGATCACGCCCGTGCCCGAGCAGGGCGCATCGAGCAGGATGGCATCGAAGGGGCGGGCATCCCACCAGTCGGGCGCAGCGCGCAGATCGGCCTGCACCAGCTGTGCCTTGCGCTGCAGGCGCTCGAGATTCTCCGCCACGCGGTGCAGGCGCACGGCATCGCTGTCGAGCGCCACGAGGTCGAGCTCGCCGCCCGCCCGCTCGAGCAGCGCACCAGTCTTGCCGCCGGGTGCCGCGCAGGCATCAAGCACACGCTCGCCGGGCTGCGGGGCCAGCAGCACGGCGGCCAGTTGTGCGCTGGAGTCCTGCACCGAGACCCGGCCTTCGGCGAATCCCGGGATTTCACGCACCGGCAGCGCCGCGGCCAGGCACACGGCGCTGTCCACCCCCGATACGCCGTTGGCCTCGATGCCAGCCGCTTTCAGTTCATCGAGGTACGCGGGCACGCTGCCACGCCTGAGATCGAGCCGCAGGCACAGCGGTGGATGCTCGTTGTTGGCCGTGAGTATCTGCTCCAGGTGCTGGGGCCAGGCCTGCGCCAACGCCTTCACAAGCCAGGCTGGATGCGCATGACGGGTGGCAAGTGTGCGATCAACCGCGGCCAGGCGCAGGGCGCGCTCGCGCAGGTACCGGCGCAGTACCGCATTCACCAGGCCCGCGGCGCGCGCCAGATCGAGCAGTCGAATCGCATCGACGGCCGCTGCCACCGAGCTCGCCGGCGAATGCGAAGAATATTCAAGCTGGTGCACGGCGCAGACCAGCAGCACGCGCAGCCGCGCGTCCAGCTCGCCACCGCCCGCGCTGGCCAGTGGCAGCACGGCAGGCGCGAGACGCACGTACCAGCGCACTGCGCCGAGCGCGATGGCCTGGATCGCCGCGCGCTGCGGATGATTGGCGAATCCGGCCAGCGCCTCATCGGCGCTGTGCCCCTCGAGCACGACCTGCAACACCACCCGTGTCGCGGTGGCCAGCACCTGGGCCGCGCCCGCGGGTGGGCGCGCCTTCATCCGAAGCGCAATCCGGTCAATGCGCGACCATGCGCGAACTCGGCCGCCGCGAGGCGACGACGCCCGGCGCTCTGCAGTTCATCGATCGCCAGCACGCCGCTGCCGCAAGCCACCTGCAGCCGCACATCGCGCAGCCCCAGCACTGTGCCGGGCGCAGCCGACGCACTCGAGGCACTTTCCGCCGCGAGAGCACTCGCACGCCACACGCGCAGCTGAGCGCCTTCCAGCAGCGTCTCGGACACCGGCCATGGATTGCAGGCGCGCACCTGACAGGCGATGCGCTCTGCAGGCTGCGTCCAGTCGATCAGCGCCTCGCGCTTCTCGAGCTTGGCCGCGTGGCTGACGCCGTCGGTCGCTTGCGCCGTGGCGCGCGCGTTGCCCGCCTCGAGCGCCGCGATCACAGCGAGCAACTGCTGCGCGCCCAGCTGCGCGAGCGCATCGTGCAGCTGGGCGCTGTTCATGTCGGCGCCCGGAGCAAGACTCTGCTGCGCGAATATCGGCCCGGTATCCAGCCCGGCATCGAGCTGCATGATGCTGACACCCGTGAGGCGATCACCCGCGAGCAGCGCGCGCTGGATCGGCGCCGCGCCGCGCCAGCGTGGCAGCAGCGATGCGTGGATGTTCAGACACCCGAGTCGCGGCAGTGCGAGCACGGGCGGCGGCAGGATGAGTCCATAGGCCACGACCACCAGCAACTCCGGCGCCCACTCGCGCAACGCTGCGCGCTGCTCTTCGCTCGCCAGTCGCTCGGGCTGTGCAACCGGCAGCCCCAGTGCCAGCGCGCGCTGCTTCACCGCACTGGCCTGCAGCGCGCGACCACGCCCCGCGGGACGATCGGGTTGTGTGAGCACGCCGACCAGTTGCTGCCCGGAGGTTGCCAGTGCGTCGAGCGCCGGCAGCGCGAACTGCGGCGTGCCGGCAAAGGCGATGCGCAGCACTAGATCACTTTTGCGCCCACGCGCAGCGGCACGCCGCTGCGTGGGCGCGGCGCGCCGTCACGCTCGCGCTGTTCCTTCTCGAGCCGGCGGCGGATGCGATCGCGCTTGAGACTCGAGAGATAGTCGACGAACAGTTTGCCTTCGAGATGATCCATCTCGTGCTGCAGGCACACGGCCAGCAGGCCGTCGAGTTCGCGCTCGCTCACCACACCGTGGCGATCCTGCGCGCGCGCACGCACGCGCGCGGCGCGTTCGACTTCCTCGAACACCTGCGGCACCGACAGGCACCCCTCTTCGGTGACCTCCAAGCCATCGCGCGCCAGGATCTGCGGATTGATGAACACCTGCGGATCATTCTTCAGTTCGCTGGTGTCGATCACGATTAGGCGCTGGTGCACGTTCACCTGGGTGGCGGCCAGCCCGATGCCGGGCGCCTCGTACATGGTCTCGAACATGTCCCCGATCAGGCGCTCGAGCGCCGCGTCGAAGGCCGCCACGGGCGCGGCGCGGGTACGCAGCCGCGGGTCGGGAAATTCCAGAATCGCCAATCGGGCCATCGCTATGCTTGCACCTGTGTGAACCAGCGCACAAACTCCGCACGGGAGCGTGTGCGTTTTGTGGTCATTGAGTTTATAACAGCTTTGGTTAACCACCCCACCCGCCCCACCAGGAGTGAGGGATGTCATTGAATCTGATTTTTAGTCACCGCCGGGCCCTGCCGGCTGCCGCGTTGCTGGCCGCATTGGCGGCTGCAGGCGGCTGCTCCACGGTCAAGCATGTGTTTCACCGCGGCGAAACCGCGGCACCGCCGACGGCCATGACGCACTCGAGTGCGCCGGCCAGCGATGCTGCCGACTCTGCCGAAGCGCAGACCGTCACCTCGAACCTGCCCGATGCCGATGAGCCTGTGGCCACCGACACCGGCACCGTCGCCCCCACCACCGTGATCGCCGATGCGGGCCCGATGCTGGCCGCCAGTGCGCCGAAAAGCCACGTGGTGCAGAAGGGCGATACGCTCTGGGGCCTGGCCCAGATGTTCCTGAAAGATCCCTGGTTGTGGCCGGAGATCTGGTACCAAAACCCTGAGGTTGCCAACCCGCACCGCATCTATCCGGGCGACACGCTACGCCTGGCCTCGGCATCCGATGGCAAGACCGTGGTGCAGGTGGTGCCTGGCGCCGCCAGCGTTGCGGGCGTAGGTGGCCGCGGCACCCGTCTGCAGCCGCTGCTGCGCAGCACTCAGCTCGATGGCCCGATCGCCAACATTCCCTACACCGCCATCGCCGCGTTCCTCTCGCGGCCCGGCCTGATCTCGAACCAGCAGGTCAAGGCTGCGCCGTATGTCGTCTCGCTGCGCGAGAACCACATGATTGCCGGCGCGGGCAACAACGTCTATGTGAAGAAGCTGACGGCGGTTGAAGGCGAGCGCTTCAACATCATGCACGTGGCCGATCGCCTCAAGGACCCGGACGGCGGCAAGGTACTGGGATACCTGGCTGACTTCACCGGCGTGGCGCAGGTGGCGCGCGCTGGCAATCCGGCCAAGGTCACACTTACCGAGTCGGCGCGCGAAACGCTCGCCGGTGACGTCCTGCTGCCCGAGGTCGCGAACTCGGCCAGCGATTTCTATCCACATTCGCCGACGCATGCAGTCAAGGGCCGCCTGCTTGCCGTGGTCAACGGTGTGCTGCTGGCCGGGCAATACCAGGTGGTGGCGATTTCCGGCGGTGCCAATCAGGGCATTGAGCCCGGGCACGTACTGCGCGTGAATGAGGCCACCGAGCGCGTGCACGATCGCTGCGCGCGCATCCAGGGTGAAGGCACCTGCACGCGCTTCGGCAGCCAGCGGCTGCCGGTGGAAGCCGCGGGCACGCTGCTGGTGTTCCGCACTTTCGAAGGCATGAGCTACGCGCTGGTCGTGAGCGAATCGATTCCGCTGCACGTGGGCGATCGCGTCGTCACACCGTAGTATCTGCACGAACGGATCAGGAAGGGCCGGCCATTGCGCCGGCCCTTTTGTTTTATGCTGACGTGAATGGATGATCTCGATCGGGCTTTGGCGCTGGCGCGCGCACCAGGACTGCATGTCGATCAGCTGCGCGCTGCCGGTGCACTCGATGAGCCGCTGCAACTGCCAGGCAGCGGCGCCAGCAGACTGCGCGATCGCGGCCTGCCCGCAGGCATCGCCGATTGGCTGGCCGCGCCCGATGCCGCGGCCCTCGCAGCCGATCGCCAGTGGCTGCAGTCGGCCGGCGCTATGCTCATCCTCTGCAACAGCGAGCATTATCCGCCGCTGCTGGCCGAGATTCCCGCGGCACCCGTGGCGCTCTACCTGCTCGGCGATGCCGGCGTGCTGCTCTCCGCGCAGCTCGCGGTGGTCGGCAGCCGCAACCCCACGGCCAGCGGCCGGCGCACCGCGCACGAATTCGCGCAATTCCTCGCGCGCGCCGGGCTCACGATCACCAGTGGCCTGGCGGTGGGCATCGATGCCGCCGCGCACGAAGGCGCGCTCGCGGCACCGGGGCGCACGATCGGCGTGCAGGGCTGCGGACTCGATCAGGTCTATCCGCCCGAACATGCGCCGCTTGCCAGGGCGATCCTGGCGCAGGGTGGCGCACTGCTGAGCGAGTTTCCGCCCGGCACCCCGCCGCGGCGCGACAACTTCCCGCGGCGCAATCGGCTGATCAGCGGCCTCGCCATCGGCACACTGGTGGTCGAGGCGGCGCGCCAGAGCGGCTCGCTGATTACCGCCAAGCTCGCGGCTACGCAGGGTCGCGAGGTGTTCGCGATCCCCGGCAGCATCCACAATCCGCTCGCACGCGGCTGCCATGATCTGATCCGCCAGGGCGCGAGGCTCGTCGAGAACGCGCTCGAGATCCTCGCCGAGCTGCAAATACCTTATGCAAAACAAGATCTTGCGGAGCACTCCAGCGAGGCCTCAAAAGGCGCCCTACCGCTTCAAGGGTTGGACAAGGACTATGAAATCCTGTTAGATGCGCTCGGATTCGAGCCGGCAAGCATCGACACGCTGGTCGAACGCACTGGTTTCCCGAGTTCCAATCTGGCGTCCATGCTGCTGATTCTCGAGCTTGAGGGTCGGGTCGGGCCGCACACCGGGGGCAGGTACTTGAGATTGCAAGAGGGGCGCCAATAGCGCCGCTGCCACACTACTAGAAGGCTATGGAAAGCACTGTTTTCGACATCCTGGTCTATGTCTTCGACCACTACATGTTCGAGGAGCTGCCGGTCAGCGCCGAGCGCGCCGATATTGCGCGCGACCTGGAAACCGCGGGCTTTGGCGGCGACAATGTGGAGCGCGCGCTCGACTGGCTGGCCGACCTTGCCAACGAGCGCGAGCGCCCGGGCCTCGATGTCAACGAGCGCGCCTTCCGCCTGTACGCCGACCAGGAACTGGGGCGGCTCGATCAGGCCTGCCGCGGCCTGCTGCTGAGCCTCGAGCGCGGCGGCATCCTCTCGCCCACACAACGCGAGATCGTCATCGAGCGCTTGCTGGCGCTTGATAATGAGGAGCTCGACCTCGAGCAGGTGAAATGGGTGGTACTGATGGTGCTTTCCTGCCAGCCGGGCGAAGAAGCCGCCTGCGAGCGCATGGAAGAAATGGTCTATGAATTGCCTGGTCTGATCCCGCATTGAGCCGGGTCAATCTCCAGCGGCAAACCCTCCCGCGGCACGTCCGCGGTTTTTCGTTTTTGGAACCGTGAACCCAACGCATGGCTGAAAATCTCGTCATCGTCGAATCGCCGGCCAAGGCCCGCACGATCAAGAAGTACCTGGGCCGTGATTACGAAGTGCTGGCCTCCTATGGCCACGTGCGCGATCTCGTGCCCAAGGAAGGCGCGGTCGATCCCGACAACGATTTCGCGATGCAGTACCGGCTGATCGAGCGCAACGAGAAGCACCTCGAGGCGATCTCGAAGGCGCTGAAGAAATGCTCGGCGCTGATCCTCGCGACCGACCCTGACCGCGAGGGCGAGGCGATTGCCTGGCACCTGCACGAGATCCTCAAGGAGCGCGGCGAGCTCAAGGGCAAGACTGCCCAGCGCGTGGTGTTCCACGAGATCACCAAGAACGCGATCCGCGCTGCGGTCGCCAGTCCGCGCGAACTCTCGCTCGATCTGGTGAATGCGCAGCAGGCGCGGCGCGCGCTCGATTACCTGGTGGGTTTCAACCTCTCGCCGCTGCTGTGGAAGAAAGTGCGGCGCGGCCTCTCGGCCGGGCGCGTGCAGAGCCCGGCGCTGCGTATGATCTGCGAGCGCGAGGATGAAATCGCCGCCTTCAAGCCGCAGGAATACTGGACTATCGATGCCGAGGGCGAACACAGCACGCAGCGTTTTCCGCTCAAGCTGGTCGAATACACTGGCGCGAAAGTCGAGCAGTTCAGCTTCACGAACGAAGGCGTGGCGCGCGCCGCCGAGGTTACGCTGCGCGGCGCGGCCGGCACGCCGCCGTCGCTCAAGGTGCTCGAGATCGATCGCAAGCAGCGCCGCCGCAATCCTTCACCGCCCTTCACCACTTCAACGCTGCAGCAGGAAGCCTCGCGCAAGCTGGGTTTCTCGGCACAGCGCACCATGCGCATCGCGCAGCAGCTCTATGAAGGCGTCGATACCGGCGAAGGCAGCGTGGGCCTGATCACCTACATGCGTACTGATTCGGTGACGCTGGCCGCCGATGCGGTCACCGAGATGCGCGCCACGATCGAGCGGCTCTACGGCAAGGAATCGGTCGCCGAGGAAATCCGCGTCTACAAGACCAAATCGAAGAACGCGCAGGAAGCGCACGAAGCCGTGCGCCCCACTTCGGCGGCAGTGGTGCCGGCCGAGATCGAGAAATACCTCGATGCCGACCAGTACAAGCTCTATGCGCTGATCTGGAAGCGCGCGGTCGCCTGCCAGATGGCGCATGCGGTATTCGATACCGTGGCGGTCGATCTGCTGGCCGGCGCCGATGGCCCGCAGCGGCACATGCTGCGCGCCAACGGCTCGACACTGGTGAAGCCCGGCTATATCGCGGTCTACCAGGAAGGTCGCGACGACAACGTCAATGAAGATGACGATCACGTGTTGCCGGCCATGCAGCAGGGCGAGACCGTCACGCTCACCGCCTTGCATTCCGAGCAGCATTTCACCGAGCCGCCGCCGCGCTATACCGAAGCCTCGCTGGTGAAAGCGCTCGAAGAGCACGGCATCGGCCGGCCTTCCACCTACGCCAGCATCATCTCGACCTTGCGCGATCGCGAGTACGTCGAGATCGACAACCGCCGCTTCACCGCCACCGATATCGGCAAGATCGTGTGCCGCTTCCTCACCGACCACTTCCACAAGTACGTGGAATACAGCTTCACCGCCGACATGGAAGACGAGCTCGACGCCGTCTCGCGCGGCGAGGAACCCTGGACCACGCCACTGGAGAAATTCTGGAAGCCCTTCATCGAGCGCGTCGAGCACGTCGAGAAGAACGTCACGCGCGAGCAGGTGGCCCAGGCGCGCGAGCTCGGCAAGGATGCGGTGAGCGGCAAGCCGGTCACGGTGCGCATGGGCCGCTTCGGCCCCTTCGTGCAGATCGGCACCAAGGATGATGTCGAGAAGCCGCGCTTCGCCGGCCTCCGCCCGGGCCAGAAGATGGACACCATTCAGCTGCCCGAGGCGATGGAGCTGTTCAAGCTGCCGCGCACGCTGGGTGTGAACAGCGCGGGCGAGACTGTGCTCACGGCAATCGGCCGCTTCGGGCCCTACATCAAGTTCGGCGCCAAGTATGTCTCGCTGAAGGATGACGATCCGTACACCGTGAGCTTCGAGCGCGCGCTGGAGGTCATCCTGGCCAAGCAGATCGCTGATGCGAACCGGCTGATCCAGGATTTTCCCGAGCACAAGATTCAGGTGCTCAACGGCCGCTACGGCCCGTACATCACTGATACCACCAAGAACGCACGCGTTCCCAAGGATCGCGACCCCAAGTCGCTGACGCTCGAGGAATGCCAGACACTGCTGGCCGCGGCGCCCGCCAAGGGCACGCGCGGACGCTTCGGGCGGCGCTTTCCTGCGAAGACCGCCGCCAAGGGCGCGGGCGCCGAGACTGCCGCAGCCGGCGCTGCGACTGCTGCCAGGAAACCTGCCGCTGCAGCCAAAGCTGGTGCGGCCAAAACCGGGACTGCCAAGGCCGCTGCGACGACACCGAAAAAGGCACCGGCACGCACCAAAGGCGTTGCTGCGAAGAAGACCACGAAGCGGCCCGCAGCCTGAAGGGCTGCGCGTGCCGCGCACACACCAGCGTTAACAGGCCTGGTTGCCGCGCATGAAATACCGACACAGCTTTCATGCCGGAAATTTCGCCGATGTACACAAGCACGTCACCCTGCTTGCGCTGCTCAGCGCGCTGCAACGCAAGGACAAAGGCCTGCTCTACTTCGAGACCCACGCCGGCCGCGGACTCTACGACCTGGGCGGCGCGGATTCGCAGGCCAGCGCGGAAGCGCGCGCTGGCATCGGCATGCTGCGCGCCACGCACAGCGACACCGCCGAGCTCGCAGCGCTGCTGGCAGCGAGTGAGCGCGCCTGCGGGAGCGGCGCGCAGCTGTACGCCGGCTCCCCGCTACTGGCAGCACAGCTGCTGCGGCCACAGGATCGCGGCCTGTGCTGCGAGATCCTGCCGCCCGAGTGCCGTGCGCTGGAGCGCACGCTGCGCGACTACCCACGCATGCGCTGCCTGTGCGCCGATGGCCTTACGGCACTGAGCGCGTACCTGCCGCCAGTCGAGCGGCGCGCGCTGGTGCTGATCGATCCACCCTATGAAGACCCCGCACTCGACCTGCAGCGCGGCCTCGATGCCATCAGCGCGATACTCGCGCGCCTCGCCAATGCCGTGATCGCGCTGTGGTATCCGATCAAGGACGCGCGCGACCTCGCGCCCTGGCTGCTGCGCGTCGCGGCCCAGGCGAGCGCGCCGACGCTCAAGGCGCAGCTATGGGTGCACCCGACCGACTCGCGCGTTGCGCTCAATGGCTCGGGGCTGCTGCTGGTGAATCCGCCCTATGAGTTCGATACGCGCATGCAGGCATGGCTGCCTGAACTCGCTGCCGCACTGGGCGGTGCAGCCGCCGCAGGCGGCGCGAGCGTGCAGGCCGGCAGCTCGCTAGACTGGATCCTGCATGGGCATTGATCGCTACGCCGTCATCGGCCATCACATCAGCTACAGCCGCTCGCCGCGCATTCACCAGATGTTTGCAGAGCAGTGCGGCCAGAGGCTGGAATATGGCCTCATCGATGTGGCGCCCGCGCAATTCGCTGCCGCGGCGGGCGCGTTCCTTGCGGGCGGCGGCCGCGGCCTGAATGTCACCGTGCCTTACAAGCAGGCGGCGATGGTGCTGGCCAACGAGTTGAGCGCGCGCGCGCAGCGCGCTGGCGCACTCAACACGCTGGTGGTGCGCGAGCAGGGCGTTTGCGGCGACAACACCGATGGCGCCGGACTGGTGCGGGATCTTGGCGTCAACCTCGGCATCGCGCTGCGCGGCGCGCGCATCCTGCTGCTCGGCGCCGGTGGTGCTGCGCGCGGCATCCTGGCGCCCTTGCTGGCATGTGCACCCGCAACGCTGGTGATCTGCAACCGCAACGCTGTGCGCGCGCAGCAGTTCGCGAGCGAATTCGCCGATCTCGGGCCGGTGCGCGCCGAGGCGGGCGGCGGCAAGCCCTACGATCTGATCCTCAATGCCACCGCGGCGAGTGCCGCGGCCGAGCTGCCGGCGATGCCGACGCAATGCGTAGGCCCGAAGACCGTTTGCTACGACCTGGTGTATCGCGACTCGGCGACTGCCTTCGTGCAATGGGCACGAAGCCAGGGCGCCGCGCGCGCCCTCATGGGGATGGGCATGCTGGTCGAGCAGGCGGCAGAGTCGTTCCTGATCTGGCGAGGCGTGCGCCCGGACACCGGGCCGGTGCTGGCGGCACTGACGAGCGCAGCGGGCCAGGCCGGGTAGCCGCAGCTCAGCGACTGCAACTCAGGGCGCTGTTTCCTGTCGCGGCGGCAAGGCCGCGGGCAAGCCGAGCGCCTGGCGCAATGAGCTGCGCGCGTCCGCGAAATCCGCTTCGAAGCAGGGATTGGCCTGCAGCAGCGCCGTGGTCGCCACCGCGATCATGCGACCGGCTGCCACGTCGCTGGGAAAATGCGCGCCGATCGCCACCCGCGAATCACCGAACAGCAGCCCGCGCTGATACAGCTCGCGGCCGCGCTCGGGCACCATGCGCGCCAGCAGGATGCCGCAGCTGAGGCCGAAGGCCGCGTGGCCGCTCGGATAGCCGGAATGGTCGCGCTGCTCACGATACGCCGCACTGCCGTTCGGGTTTTCAGGCAGCGGCGCATTGGGTGCCACATCACCGAGGCGCTCGACCTTCGCGCTCAGGAGGTAGGGGCGCGTCCGATGCCAATAGCGCTTGGCAGGCCCTGTGAACTTCGCGCCCTGCAGCGCTGCGTGATCCAGGAAGCCCAGTGCATTGGCTGCCGCGGCCTGGTCATGGAATTCACCCGCCGCCGCTGCGACGCGCGCGCAGGAAATTTCCGCATCGGCAATCGCCCGCGCCATGCTGTGTTCGGCGCGCGCGCGGCGCTGCGCCGCCAGCACTGCCTGCAGCTCGTCACGCTGCGCGGCGCTGTCCGCTGCAGGCGGCGGCCCGATCAGCGCGATGGCGTCGACCTGCGTCTCGGCGAGGTAGTTGTGTGTGTCGCCGTTGGCGCGCTGGCATTGCGCCCCTGCGGCCACGGGCGTTGGCGTTACAGCGGCTGCGGCGGGATCGGCCATCACCGCGTTCCAGGCTCCGCCCGAGGCGACGAGCGCGAGCCACAACGCTACACCGGGTTTGTTCACGCTATCCTCCGAGGCCTGGGCGGTCATGGTAGCCGGCGGGGAGCGACACGCATATGACGATGGTCTCGGCAGCGATCCTGCTGTTCCTGGTGCTCGATCCGCTGGGCAACATCCTGCTGTTCGTTGCCGCGCTCAAGGGCGTGCCTGCGGCGCGGCGCGTGCGCGTGGTCGCGCGCGAACTGCTGATCGCCTACGGCGTGATGGTGCTGTTCCTGTTCACGGGCGAATATCTGCTGCATGCGCTCAGCATCTCGGGCCCGGCGCTGACCATCGCTGGCGGCATCGTGCTGTTCCTGATCGCGCTGCGCATGGTATTCCCGTCGGCCGATCATTCCATGGCGGAGAACATTGCCGGCGAGCCTTTCCTGGTGCCGCTGGCGATTCCCTATGTGGCCGGTCCTTCGGCCCTGGCGACCTTGCTGCTGCTGATGAGCCGCGAGCCAAATCGCTGGCCCGAGTGGTTGCTGGCCCTCACGGTCGCCTGGCTCGCGAGCGCCGCGATCCTGGTGATGGGCGGCAAGCTCAGCAAATTCCTGGGCAAGCGCGGACTGCTGGCGCTCGAGCGGCTGATGGGTCTGCTGCTCGTCGCCCTGGCCGTACAGATGTCGCTCGAGGGCCTGCGCGCCGCGCTGCACGCACCCTGATCCAGGGCCGTCTGCGGGTCAATCATGGCTTGCCAAGCCGCTATTGACTCGTATATGTTACAAAAATGTGGTTGCCTTCCGAGCTCGCCGCCTTTGCCCAAGTGGTGGACTTAGGCTCCTTCACGGCCGCCGCACGCGCGCTCGGAGTGCCGAAGGTTGCGATCAGCCGCGCAGTACAGGGCCTTGAGAAACGCGTCGGCACGAAGCTCCTGACGCGCACCACGCGACGCGTGGCACTCACCGACGCTGGCCGTGCCCTGCTCCCGCAAGCCCAGCAGATCGCCGCTGCGGCCGACGCCGCGCGCCAGATGCTGGCGCCGCTGGCGGAGGATCGCGCAAGCCTGCGCGTGCTGGCCGACCCGGCTTACGGACGCCTGCTGCTCTCACCGCTCCTGCCACGATTCCTCGAGAGCTATCCGGATGTCCCGCTGGAAGTGGAGATGCTGGGCGCGCTACCCGAGGAGCCGGGCGAGCAGTGGGATGTGCTGTTCCAGAATGGTCCGCCCAGGCTCCCCACGCTCGTGGGCACGCCGCTCGGCCGGCCGGCGGTGATCCTGTGCGCCACGCCGGCGTACCTGAAGGCGCATGGCAGCCCCGCCCAGCCCGCCGAACTGGCCCAGCACGCGGTGCTGGTGCCAGGGCAGTCGGTAACCCAGTTGCGCCTGCATCGCGGCCGACAGCAGGCCCAGGTGCCCCTGACGCCACGCCTGATCGTGACGGACCCCGCGGTGGTGCATGCCGCCACCGTGGCCGGCGCAGGAATCGGCGTACTGCCTGAATTCCTGTGCCGCCAGGGGCTGACGATGGGCAAGCTCACGCGCGTATTGCCCGAGTGGCAGGTCGCCGACCTGCTCGAACTCTACGCCGTGACCGACCTGCGCCGCGCCGGCTCCAAGGCCGTGAAGGCGCTGATCGGCTTCTTCAGCGCCAACATGGTGCCGGTGCTCGGCAAGGCCTGACTCAGTTGGTCTTGGCCGCCTCGACCTGGATCGAGAGCTTCACGTCCATGTTGAAATTCATCTGCTTGCCGAAGTCGATGCCGAAATCGGCGCGGCTGAAATGCGTCACGGCATCGGCACCGCATTTTTCGGTGGGCATCATCGGCGGCATCGGCGGGCGGCAGCTGAAGCTGCGCAGCGTCAGCGTCAGGGGCTTGCTCACGCCGTGCAGTGTGAGCTCGCCCTTCACCTCGGTTGGCACCTCGCCCTTGAACTTGCTGAATTTACCCTTGTAGGTCGCGGTCGGATATTTCGCGACATCGAACATGTCGGCAGTCTTGGCATGGTCGTTCATCTTGTCGAGACCGAAATCGATGCTGGTGGTGTCGATCGTGATGTCGACCGAACCGGTGTGCGCAGCGCGGTCGAGCTCCACCGTGCCTTCGCTCTTGTTGAACTTGCCACGCCACATCGACAGCCCGCCCATGTGATCGGCCTCGAAGCTCGGGTAGGTATGGGAAGGATCGATCTTGTAGGTGCCCGGCGCCGCGAGGGCCGCGCCGCAACCCAGGGCGATCAGTGCTGTCACGATGGTCTTCATGCTGAGGGTCTCCGGAAAGGTTGGAAGAAACTAGTTGCTTGGGCTCGCATTCACGAGATGGAAACGGACATTGACCTGGTCTTCGATGACATCGTTCCATGAGGGATCGCCGATGCCAAAGGCCTTGCGCGATACCGGCAACGTGCCATCGAAGGCGGTGCTCAGCCCCGCGGCCACGATGGTGACCGGTACCGTGACGGTGAGGCTGCGGCCCTTGATATACAGGCTCCCGGTCACCTCGAAGCGCGTGGGCGAGATCGCCTTCGCGCTGGTGGAGCGGAAGCTCGCGAACGGGTACGAGCCGCTGTCGAACCAGGCCTGCTTGCGTATCTCGGCGTTGTAGGAAGGGTCGCCGAGATCGAAACTGCCGGTCTCGATATCGATGCTGGCGGTGGCGCCGGCCGGATTGCTGGCGTCATAGCGGATATGGCCGCTGAATTTCTTGAACGGCGCCTCGACCGGCACGCTCTCCTGCTTGAAGGTCGCGCTGATCTTGCTGTGCGGCAGATCGATGCCGGCATCCTCGGCCAGCACCAGCGAGAGCGCGGCGCAACCGAGCACCAGCAAGGCGGCACGTTTCATGGTGGCCCGCTTCATGGCAACCACCGCAGTATGCGGCGCATGGTGTCATCCTTGTCGATGAAGGCGTGCTTGAGCGCTGCCAGCAGGTGCAGCACCACCACGATCACCAGCACCAGGCCCAGGGTTTCGTGTATCTCCTGCCAGGTTTCGGCGAGTTGCGGGTTCTTCGCCACCAGGTTCGGCAGCGGAATCAGCCGCAGATAGACGATCGGAAATCCCGCAGCATTGCTGTAGATCCAGCCGGAGATCGGCTGCGCCAGCATCAGCAGGTACAGCACGCCGTGCAGCGCGTGCGCCGCGATACGCTGCCAGGCGGGCATGGTCACCATGTCCGGCGGCCGGTGCGTGACGCGCCACAGGATGCGCAGCGCCGCCAGCCACAGCACCGTGATGCCGACCCACTTGTGCCAGTTGTAGATCTTGAGCTTCTGCGGCGAGACCGCCATGTCGGTCATCGTCCAGCCCATCACCAGCGCCACGACGATCAGCGCGGCGATCAGCCAATGCAGGCCGACCGCGGTGCGGGTGTAGTGCGTCTGCGAACCAGCCACGATGGTGCTGGCATGGGGGTTGGAGCTCATGTCGTGCGCTCGCTGTCAGTCGATCCGGGCAGCGTATCGTATGCGCAGCAGAACGACAACGCTTTAGATCAGATCGATATTTGCTGATGCCACGCTGGCGCCGCCCTGTGCGATCACGCGTGCCAGCCCCAGCGCTTGGGGCAAAGTCTGCGCCGCATAGAAGCGCGCGCTCTGCAACTTTCCCATAAGGAAACTGCGCTCGCCGCTGTTGGCCGCCAACTGGGTCGCGGCAATGTGCGCCGCGCGCGCCATCAGCCAGCCACCCAGCACGACACCGCAGAGGCGCAGATACGGCACGCTGACGCCAAAGGCGCCGTCGATCGCAGCCTGCATCTGCTTGCCGACCGAATCGCTGGCGGTACGCAGGACGCCCAGGCCTTCGCGTGCAGCGGCCAGCGTATCCGCAAGGCCGGCGGGCGCAGCAGCGGCGCTCGCGCTCGTGGCATAGCCAGCCAGTTCGCGCTCGGCATCATCGAGTAGCGCGCGCAGCGCCGCACCGCCATCGAGCCTGAGCTTGCGGCCCAGCAGGTCGTTGGCCTGGATCGCGGTCGTGCCCTCGTAGATCGAGGTGATGCGTACATCGCGCAGCACCTGCGCAATACCCGTCTCTTCGATGTAGCCCATGCCGCCGTGCACCTGCACCGCGAGCGATACCAGCTCGGCGCCGAACTCGGTGCTCCAGCCCTTCACGATCGGGATCAGCAGTTCGCCGCGCGCCAGCGCCGCGGCTCGCTCGCCCGCATCGCGCAGCGCGCGTGCCAGATCGAGCTGCAGCGCGGCGTACAGCGCCAGTGAGCGCATCGCTTCCACGCCCGAGCGCAAGGTCAGCAGCAGCCGGCGCACATCGGCATGCTGGATGATGGGCGTCGCGGACTCACTCCGTAGTCCGACCGGCCGCCCCTGCACGCGGTTGCGCGCCCAGGCCAGCGCCTGCTGGAAAGCGTTTTCCGCGAGGCCGATGCCCTGCACGCCCACCGAGAGGCGCGCGGCATTCATCATCACGAACATGTACTCGAGCCCGCGGCCCGGTTCGCCGACCAGCCAGGCCTGCGCGCCGCCGTTGTCGCCATAGGCCATCACGCAGGTCGGGCTCGCGTGGATGCCCAGCTTGTGTTCGATCGATACGCAGCGCAGGTCGTTGGCCTTGCCGAGCGTGCCATCTTCATTGGGAATGAACTTCGGCACCACGAACAGTGTCAAACCCTTGACGCCGGCAGGTGCGCCATCGATGCGCGCCAGCACCAGGTGCACGATGTTCTCCGACATGTCCTGGTCGCCGTAGGTGATGAATATCTTCTGGCCGCTGAGCAGGTAGTGATCGCCGCTCGCGGCGACGCGCGTGCGGATCGCGGCCAGGTCCGAGCCGGCCTGCGGCTCGGTGAGATTCATCGTGCCCGACCATTCGCCGGTCACCATCTTTGGCAGATAGGTTTCCTTGAGCAAATCACTGCCGGCCATCACCAGCGCTTCGATGGCGCCGTGCGAGAGCAGCGGGCAGAGCATGAAAGCCATGTTCGCGCCGCACCAGATTTCCTCGATTGCCGTGCCGAGCACCGACGGTGCGCCCTGGCCGCCGTGCTCGGTGGCGATCGCCAGCTGCGGCCAGCCGCCTTCAACATATTGCTGATAGGCCTGCTTGAAGCCCGGCGGCGTGGTCACGCCCGCATTGCCCCACTTCGCACCCGCGCGATCGCCGCTCTGGTTGAGCGGCGCGAGCACTTCGCCGGCAAAGCGGCCCGCTGCGTTCAGCACCGACTCGGCCAGTTCCGCGGAATAGTCTGGGAAACGCGGCAATTGCGCCAACTGGGCACAACCCAGCACGTGCTCGAGCAGGAAGCGTTGATCGGCGATGGGGGCGCGATACATGCAGTTCACCTTAAGGGAATGTCAGCTGCGGCAATTATGACAAGTGTACTGAAGATAACCTTGACCGTGGAACGGGAGTGCCGTCACGGCGACAAATGCCAGCCGCATCCATTATAGGCACCATGTCCCAGCTGTCTGAAAAAACAGACTCGATGCCACCGCGGCGCAACGTCACGGAGGAGCTCGGGCGCGGCTTCCTGCAGGCACTGAGCGCCTGGCGCCTGCCTGGCGTGTCGCTGCACGACGCGGGCGGCGAGACCCTGTGGCTCAGCGAGGGCTCGATCGGCCCGGACGAGCACACCGTGGTGCTGGCGGCGCTCGACGTGTTCGCGCTCGAACCGCAGCGCACCTGCATCCACCGCAAGCTCGACGACGGCCGCCGCGGCCTGTTTCTCGCCGCGCGTGATCCGCTCGGCGGTTGCAGCGGCCTGGTGTTCGCGATCATCGAAGGCGGCGTGGTCAACGAGCAGAAGCTGATCACACCGCCACTGCGCGTGCTACAGCAGCGCCTGAGCATGCTGCTGGCGCCGGCAGTCGACAAGAGCAAGCCTGCGGCCGCCGCACCCGAGTCTGAGCCGGCCGAATCCACGGCGCTCCCTGAAGGTGCGCCAATCCATGCGCGTTGCTACACGCGGCTGCAGCAGGGCGGCGGCAAGCGTCGCTATGAAATCTCGGTCACACCCGCCAACAGCAGTCACGATGCCAGCGTCATCGAACGCGTGGTGAAGTGGCTGACTCAGCATCGCCAGCGCTATGTGGCCAAGCCCTCGAGCTTCGCGATCGCTATCTCGGCGGCCGCAGCCAGCGATGCGGGCTTTCCGGCGCGCCTCGCGCAGAGCATTGGCCGCTTCGAACTCGAGGAAGGCCTGGTGATGTTGCTGATTCCCGCCGGTGCCTGGCAGAAGCAGCCGCAACGCGTGGCGGCGCTGCTGGAAACCTGCGAGCGCCTGCACTGCCATGCGATCCTGGATGACTTCGTGCTCAACGATGTCGCGATCGAGCACCTGCGCAGCAAGGCGGTGCGCATGGTCAAGCTCAGTGCCGAACTGACCAGCGCGGCGATGGAGAACCGTTACCAGCGCGCGCTGCTCTCGGCCTGCGTGCAGATTGCGCGCGTGCTGGGCATCCATTGCGTGGCCAAGCGCGTCACCTCATCGACCGCCAGCCACTGGCTCACCAGCGCGGGCGTCGACTACGTCGATCCGCTCAACGCTTCCGAAACAGACGCTGCCACAGCGAAGGCTGGCTCGGCGTTCCTGCGGCAGGTTTCGTAGTCACAGCTGATTTCGCGGCCGCGGGTCGCACACCAGCGGGCTTCGTCGTCGTTGACCTGGTGGCCGTGGGTCTCGCACCACCATAAGGGTTATACCCCGCTTCGCGACCCGGCTTCGCGCTGGCGCCACTGCCTGCACTCTTGCCCGCGTTTTGGCTCGTGCCCTGACCAGCACTCTGGCTTGCTCCCGACCGCTTGTTCTCCGAAGTATCGCCTTCCAGCTTCAGACCAGGAACTTCCAGTCGCTTGAGCAGCCTTGAAGTCGAGTCAAGCGCCTGCTTGCCTGACTCGACCGCCCACTGCCACACGGCATTGCCGCGCGAGTCGTGGCGCACGCCGCCCGGGTTCTTGCCGGAATTGTCGTCCTTGTCGTTCATTGCAAAGGGCTACCAGGGCTCTTACCAGCTGTAGTGCACGCGATAGCGGATCACGCGCTCGCCATCCTTCGGCACCGTGACGTTGAAGTGGATCAGGCGCGCGCTGTCTTTCTGGAAATCATCGGAGGGGCTGAGCAGCTTCCAGTTGCTCCAGCGGTACAGCGGTTCCTTCACCTGCACTTCGACCGGCTGCGACTTGTGATTGCGCAGCTTGATCTCGATCTCTTCCTCCATCCAGTGCGCGGCCGAATTCACGGTGAAATCGACCTGGCGACGCTCGCCCACCACATCGAAGGCGTTGCCGAGCTTGAGGCGCACGGTCTCGTCCTTGGGCGTGTGTCCGATCGCATCCTCGCCGATGAATTCCAGGCTCCCATCGGCCGCATCGAGGCGCGCGACGCGCACGCGCCCGGCCGGCAATGGAATGCCGAGGCCCGAGGCGGCAGCGTTGCGAAATTCAACAAAGCTCGCCACCTTGGCACCCGCGATGATGCCCGGATCGCGTTCGGTCATCGGGCTGCCAAATTCCTGCGCGCCCAGCGCGTCATAGATCAGCAGGCGTTTGGCCGGAATCTGCCTGGTCTGCTCGAACAATTCGATCTGCTTGGTGGAATTGTTCGGCAGCGTGGTCCTGCGGCCGAGCGTGTAGAGATGGAATTCGTCGAAGGCTTTTTCGGCGAAGCCGCCGTCGGCAGCCTCGGCGAGGTTGGCCTTGGCACGCGCGTACATCCGGACCTGCTGTGGCTGCACAACGCGATTGACCTCACCCGCCACCAGTTTCAGCCGCGCCTCCGGATAGCTGGCGCCCGACTGGTTGATCACGCTGACCCAGGCCGACAGATCGAGCAGCCCATTGTTGGCATCGCGACCTTCGCTGAACACCGCGTTGTAGTCAGCCCACCAGGTGATGCCTCCGGTCTGGTAGCTCACGCGCGCACGCTGCGTGCCGCTGACCGGTGAATTCAGTTCCCACACCAGCGTGGGCTGCGTGATCAGGCCGCCGGGCAGCTCGGGAAAAGTCACAGCCGAGTAGCCATTGAGCGCGTGGATGCTCCCATCGCCGCTGCGCAGGACTACGCCATCGCCCGCCGACAGCAGCGTGCCCGTGACGCTGTTCGTGCCGCTGCCGACATTGCGCTCCACGGTGATGGGCTTGTCGAGATAGCGCAGCATCAGCTTCGCCGTACTCACCAGATCAAACTGGAAATTTTGCTCCAGCACACGCACCGCAGGATTCGCAGGCACGGTGAACTTCACCGTCGTGGGATCGATAAGGCCCGCCACATCGTTGAAACGCAGCGTGGATCGACCAGTGCTCAAACTCACATCGCGATCCTGGCGCACCATCGCGTAGCCCGGCACCGAGGATGCGGACGGCACCGAACCGCCCGGCACCGGCCGGTAGAAATCAGCCGGTATGGCCCCGGGCAACGCCGAACTGTAGATAGTGAGCGCTGTGTCAGCATTGCCCATGACGCTGCCACTGTCACTGCGATCCGCAGCGAATACGGTGCATGCAATCGCCAGTGATGCACCCAGGGCGACGCTTGCGGCCCGGCGAGGAGTGGATGGCAGTGTCATTGCGTAGGTCCTGTAAGGCAGCCAGAGCGCTGCGGGTGATTTGACCGATAGGCGCAGCAAAAGTGCGAACTGGTTCGCCTTCCGTGCGCACTGCGGGGAAACTGTGAGCCATCACCCATGCGTGCGCCACCCCATGGGCGCACGATACCCCTAGTTTAGGCCATTGGCATACACTGCCGCATGCGTACTGCACCGCTGATTCCACCGCCACCGAGCAAGCCGGGCGCAGCCTCGCCGCCCGCTGCCGTGGGCGCGCTGCCGGGCACTGCCGCGGCCATGCCGATGGATCGCGACTTCATCCTGCGCAACCAGATTGCCGAGCGCTACATCTCCGGTCGCCTGCCGATCAAGGGCGCGCAGGATTTCGAGCGCTTCTGCCAGCAGCATCCTGAATTGCTCGACGAGCTGGGCATGCCGGCGCGCGTGCATGCCGGCCTGCGATTGCTCGAAGCCGGCGGCCAGTCGCTGCCGTGGGAAGAGAAGCCGCGCCACTGGTGGGAAAAACTGCCGGTGCTGATCGCGGTCGCCGCCGCAGCGCTCGCCGCACTGGTCGCCACCTTGACCCTGAGCGGACGCCTGAGTGCGCGCGATGCCACGATCAAGACGCTGCAACAGCGCGTCGCCGAGCAGCCGCTCGATCCTGCGACCAGCACCCGCAACGTGAGGCTGATTCCCAGCCGCACCGCGCCCTCGCGTCACAACACCCTGGTGATCGGCGGCAGCGCGCAGATGAACGATCTGAAGATCGACATGTCATGGTCGAAGTTCGCCGCGTTTCGCGTCACCATCGATCGCATGGACCAGGGTCGCGTCGCGGTATTGCACAACATGGTGCGCGATTCCAATGGCGATGTGCGTATCGCCCTCAACAGCACGGCGCTGGGCCCGGGCAGCTATCAGCTCGCGCTCGAGGGCATGACGCTGCGCGGCGAGCCCGTGGCGCAAGCCTGGATCACGGTGGGCATCGTCCGCTGAGCAGGCGCCGGGCCTGCGCCGGTGCAATGCCGGCGCGAACGTGGTTCAGTTCAACACGGCACGCGGCGACTGATTGAGCACCGGTCGCGTAGCCAGGTATCCACTGAGACTGACCACGGCGAGCGTGCCCAGCACGCCAGCGAGCCAGATCACGCCATTGAAGCGGTAGTGCAATTCGAGCTGCCGGGCCAGCAGATACCCGCCCAGCGCGGCGCCACTGGCCGCGAGCACACCCGCCAGCAATCCCATCGCCGCAAACTCGCTCAGCGTGCTACGCACCAGCAGGCCACGACTCGCGCCCAGCGCGCGCATGATCGCGGTCTCGTAGCGACGCTCGTCGCGGCTCGACTGCACCGCGGCCAGCAGCACTGTGAGACCTGCCAGCAAGGTAAACAGGAATACGCTCCGCACCGCCGTCACGGCCTTGTCGATCACCGAGCGTATCTGGGTGAGCAGATCAGCGATGTTGAAGATCGAGACGCTGGGGTAGCGTTGCACCAGCGCCGCGAGATCACCGGCCCGGCGCGGTTCGTAGTGCGCGCTGGTCATGTAGCTGCCGGCCGCGCCATCGAGCAGCCCTGGCGGAAACACCAGGAAGAAATTCGGACGGAAGCTGTCCCAGCGCACCTTGCGGAAACTCGCCACGCTCACCTCGATGGTCTCACCGGCCACATTGAAGGTGAGCCGGTCACCAAGTTTGAGCCCGAGGGATTCCTGCACCTCGCTGGCCAGCGACACCAGCGGCTTGCCGGCATCGTCCGCGCTCCACCAGTGCCCGGCGATGATGCGATTGTCATCGCCGAGCTCGTTGGACCAGGTGAGGTTCTGCTCGCGCTCGGTGAAACTGCCAGCGCGCCCTGTGCCGCGCGCGGCGCGCCCGGAGCCTTGTGCCACTCGCCCTGCACCCTGCTCGGTGCCGCTGCGTTGCGACGTATCGGTGCGCTTTACTGCTTCGCCGTTAATGGCGATCAGGCGCCCACGCACCATCGGCAGCATGCGTTCGGGCCTGGCCCCTTGCGCTAGCAGTGTGCTGCGGAATTCCTCGTGCTGGTCCACCGGAATATTCACGAAGAAATAATTCGGCGCGCCCGTGGGCAAGGCGGCGCGCCAGTCGCTGATCAGATCGTGCTGCAGGATCGTGAGCATCAGCAACAGCATCACTCCCAGGCCAAAGGCAATGATCTGCGCCACGCTGCCACCGCGACGACGCGCGAGATTCGCGAGCCCATGGCGCAGCGTCAGCACGGCGCTGTGCCGCGCCAGCCCCGCAAGGCGCACCAGCAGCGCGCCGCCCAGCCCCAGGAACAGGATCATCGCGGCCATCGCCGCCACGAACACCAGGCTCAACAGCCACTCGTGCAAGGTGCCATACACCACTGCCACCAGCGCGAGCACCGCGGGCAGCAGCGCCAGCCACAGCGCCGCCGGCGGCGGTCCGACATCACGCCGCAACACGCGCAGTGCCGGAACGCGCGTAAGCTGCAGCAGCGAAGGCAGGGCAAATCCGGCCAGCATGGCCACGGCCACCACCAGGCCGGCGAGCAGCGGCGTCCAGCCGGCCGGCGGCAGGTCGGTGCGCAGGAATCCTGCCAGCGCATGCAGCAGCCAGGTCTGCGCCGCCCAGCCCAGTGCGCCGCCGATCAGCGCGGCCAGCAGCGCCAGCATCAGCAGCTGCAGCACTGTGACTGCCAGTACGAAACGGCGCCGCGCACCCAAAGTCTTCATCAGCGCCACGGCATCCAGGTGACGCGCCACATAGCCGCGCGCGCTCATGGCCACCGCCACCGCACACAGCAGCACGGCAACCAGGCTTGCCAGCGAGAGGAAATGTCCGGCGCGCTGCGAGGCATCGCCGATCTGCGGGCTGGCATCGTTGACATCCGCCCAGCGCTCGCCGCTGCGCGGGTGTGCCTCGAAATCACGGTGCAAGGATGCCAGCGCATCGCGATTGCCCGCGAGCAGCAACGCGTACTCGACGCGACTTGCCGGCTGCAGCAATTGTGTGGCGGCCAGATCAGCGCTGTTGATCAGCAGCGCCGGCGCGAACTCCACGAAGGCTGAACCCTGATCGGGTCGCGAGATCAGGATGCGCGTGACGCGCAGCGACGAGGCGCCGACATTCAGCGTACTGCCAACCCCCGCACCGAGTGCTGCTGCGAGTCGCGAATCGGGCCAGCACTCACCGCTGGCCGGCAACGCATGCGTGATCGAGCCCACTGCGAAGGGCTGATCCGCGGACTTTAGCGCGCCGCGTAACGGGTATCCCGCGCTGGCGGCGCGGATATTGGCGAGCTGGCTCTGGTCACCGTGGAACACCACCGACACCAGCGTAGTCAGCTGTGCGCTCTGTAAACCCTGTACCTGCGCTTGCTGCGCCCACTGCGCGGAGTGCTTCTCGGGAGATTCGATGCGCGCATCCGCTGCCAGCACTTCACTGGCCTGGGCCTGCACGGCGCGACTGACCCGATCGACCAGAAAGCCAACGCCACTGAGCGCCGCGACTGCCACGCTGAGCGACGCGAGCAGCACCGCCAGTTCACCCGAGCGCCACTCGCGACGCAACGCGCGCAGGGCCATGCGCAGCAGATGCATGCTCAGCCCTGCCGTGCGCGACCGGCTGCAGCACTGCCGGTTGCCGCGCTGTCGACGAGCGCGCCGCCGTCCATTGTCAGTACCCGCTGGCAGCGATCGGCCAGCGCGCGATCGTGCGTCACCAGCACCAGTGTGGTGTTCGAATCCGCATTCAGATCGAAGAACAGCTGGATGATGCGCTCACCCGTAGCCGCATCGAGGTTGCCGGTTGGTTCATCAGCGAATAGCACCACCGGCGCCGCGACCGAGGCGCGCGCCATCGCCACGCGCTGCTGCTCGCCGCCCGAGAGCTGGCGCGGATAGTAACCTGCGCGCTCAGCAAGGCCGACACGTGCCAGCATCGCCTCGGCCAGCGCGGCCGCGTCGGGCCGACGATCGAGTTCGAGCGGCAGCATCACGTTTTCCAGCGCAGTCAGCGAAGGCAGCAGGTGGAATGACTGAAACACGAAACCCACGCGCGCCGCGCGCAGACTCGCGCGCCCGTCTTCATCGAGCGTGGTCAGATCCTGCCCGGCCAACCACACTTTGCCCGAGCTCGGCGTGTCGAGCCCGGCCAGCAGCGCCAGCAGCGTTGATTTGCCGGCGCCCGAAGGCCCGACGATCGCCACGCTCGCGCGCGCGCGGATCTCGAAACTGACCTCGCGCACGATGGTCAGCGGACCCTCCGGGCTGCTAACCTGCCGCGTCAATCGATCGGCCTTGATTACCATGTCGCTCGTCATTGCAATCCTGATGTGTTTGTTGTTCGCCACGCCGGCGCACGGAGCCGCACCCGTGCACAGCGCGCCTGCAAACGCCAAGGTGATCCTGGTATTCGGCGACAGCCTGAGCGCCGGCTACGGCCTGCCCATCGAAGAGGGCTGGGTCAATCTGCTCGCCAATCGGCTGCGCAAGGAAGGTTACGGTTTCCAGGTAGTGAACGCCAGCGTCAGCGGCGAGACCACGACCGGAGGACTGGCGCGCCTGCGCCGCGCGCTCGACACCCATCACCCCGCGATCGTGATCCTGGAACTGGGCGCCAACGACGGCCTGCGCGGCCTGCCACTGGCCACTACCCGCAGCAACCTCGAGGCCATGGTGGCCCTGGCTGCGCAGCCGCCGCGCCGCACGCTGCTGCTGGGCATGCGCATGCCGCCCAACTATGGCGAGCGCTACACGACTGCTTTTGCCGCCCTGTTTCCCGCTGCCGCCCGTCGCCACCGTGTGAGCCTGCTGCCGTTCTTCCTGGAGGGCGTGGCCGGCAATCCCAAACTCATCCAGGACGATGGGCTGCATCCAAACGAGCAGGGACAACCGCTCCTGCTGGATAATGTCTGGGCGGGCCTGCGACCGCTACTGCATTCCAAGGGGGGATAGCGGCATGGACAAGATCTGGGTCAAGCAATATCCGCCGGGCACACCCACGGAGATCAACACCAGCGAGTACAGTTCGCTGAAAGACCTGATCGAGGGCAGCTGCGAGAAATTCGCCGCGCGCACCGCGTTCATGCAGATGGGCCAGCGCCTCAGCTACGCCGAGCTCGACCAGCTCTCGGCGCGCTTCGCCGCCTGGCTGCAGCGGCGCGGCCTGCGCAAGGGCGATCGCATCGCCATCATGCTGCCAAATATCCTGCAGTACCCGATCGTGATGTTCGGCGCGCTGCGCGCCGGCCTCGTGGTCGTTAACACCAATCCGCTCTACACGGCCGTCGAGCTCGAACACCAGCTGCGCGACTCTGGCGCCGCGGCGCTCGTGGTGCTGGAGAACTTCGCTGCCGTCGCGCAGGTTGCGATTCCCGGAACTTCGGTGCGCCACGTGATCGTCACTGGCGTCGGCGACCTGCTCGATTTCCCCAAGGGTGCGCTGGTGAATTTCGTGCTGCGCTACGTGCATCGCAAGGTGCCCGCCTGGCACATTGCCGGCGCCTACGCGCTCGCCACACTGCTCAGGACCGCGCCCGACCGGCCCGAGCCGGTCGAGCTCAACCATGACGACATCGCCTACCTGCAATACACCGGCGGCACGACCGGCGTCGCCAAGGGCGCGATGCTCACCCACGGCAACATGGTGGCCAATATCCTGCAGTGCCGCGCCTGGTTCCTGCAGGTGCAACTCGAGGACACCACCTATGTGTGCGCGCTGCCGCTGTACCACATCTTTTCGCTGACCGCGAACTGCCTGCTGTTCACCTCGATCGGCGGCAACGGCCTGTTGATCGCCAACCCCCGTGATTTCCAGGGTTTCGTGAAGGAGCTCAAGCACAACCCGCCGATGTTCTTCATGGGCGTGAACACCCTGTTCAATGCCCTGATGAACACCAACGGATTCAACGGCATCGATTTCTCCAAACTGGTGGCGACCGTCGGCGGTGGCATGGCCGTGCAACGCGCCGTCGCTGAGCGCTGGGAGCAACTCACCGGCTGCGTGATCACCCAGGGCTGGGGCCTGACGGAAGCCTCGCCCGCGGGCTGCGTCAATCCACTGGTGGGGGTGAAGTTCACCGGCGCCATCGGACTGCCACTGCCCTCGACCGACCTGAGCATCCGCGACGACAACGGCGCCGAGCTGGCGATCGGCGAATCCGGCGAGATCTGCCTGCGCGGCCCCCAGGTGATGCGCGGCTACTGGCAGCGCCCCGATGAAACCGCCAAGGTCATGCTGCCCGACGGCTGGCTGCGCACCGGCGACGTCGGTCGCATCGACGAGCGCGGCTACGTGTTCATCGAAGATCGCAAGAAGGACATGATCATCGTCTCGGGCTTCAAGGTCTTCCCGAACGAAGTCGAGGATGTGGTCGCGCAACTTCCCGGTGTCGCCGAGGCTGCGGCGGTCGCCGAGCCCGATGAACGCTCCGGAGAAGTGGTCGCGCTATACGTGGTGAAGAAGGATCCGGCGCTGACAGCGGAGGACATACTCGCGCATTGTCACAAATACCTGACGGGCTACAAGTTGCCCAGGCACATTTACTTTAGAACTGAACTACCGAAGACCAATGTGGGGAAGATATTGCGGCGGGCGTTGCGGGAGGGGTAGAGATGCAATTGAATATTCTCTGCTTTAGCGATGCCCCCCGTAGAATGCATAGACGTGAACACCAGCCTCCGCGGCCGGTAGTTTGGCTTTTGCTGTCCTAACCAGATTGTTGGTCTCAAGCCAGTCGTTCACGGTGTCTATGAAGGCCTCGCCTTGTTGATTTGTAAATTCGCGAAATGCCTTTAGCTTTTTTCGTGGCAAGCGTGGCACATCGGCACATCGTTCGATTAGAAATTCAGCTGGTGATTCCGAGGAAACATTTGACCTGGCGGTATTTAGGAGGCGAATCACTGATCTCGCATGGTGCTCCGCTAGAAACGGGTGGTGATTGCGAACAATCAAATGTCTTCCAGCCGGCAAGAATTTGCCGTTGCGACTTCGCTCCAGCACTCTGTACTTCACTAAGTCCTTTGAAAATTGTCGGCAATTGCATTTAACTCGCTCTCGCTTCATCAACCATTCGACACTTGGCGCGGGGCCCAATAGTGGGAGCGCAATTGGCTCACCATCTGGATCGAGCAATGACCGATCGCGATACCACCGCTGTATTGCCGTGGCCAACTTTGCAGCCTCAGTTGAACCAACGGCGGCGGATTTCCGTATGGATCGTGCGCTTCGGTTTAGCTCCGTAAATGCTCGAGTGGTCAACGCTCTCAATGACTTCTCCGTCACGCCTACTCCGTGCAAATATTGAAGCAGAGCAAAGACCACACGAAATTGAAAGTCGCGGTTTCTGTCAGGTCGATTCTTTTTTTTGGCTTTCATAGTTGACTCTATTGTTCCGGTGACAGGTGAGTTATTGAAACTCTCACTAAGATTCGATTCTCTTTGCGACTGCTATTGCTGGCTTTCTTCTTTGCAAATGCACTGGCTGCGCTTTCCAGTCCACTAAGAAATGCCCGCGCGTTTTGTTCAACTCTGCGCTTCACAATTCGATTCATTGACTTGTCGGACGTGTTTAGCATTGCGTCACCGGAAAACAGTATTGTGGGAGACTGGGCATCCGGGTAGCCCATTGCTTGAAATATGTTTGCCATTTGCGCAGCTGCTCGCGAGATGTTTTGAGAACGTCGACGGGCATCCGCCTCTGTAGAGTCCTGTTTCGAGGCGAATCCATTCGATACGACAACCGTCTTGAGCCGTCGTAATTCGTCTAAAGTCGCTCTTGGAGGGACGTCCGCACTGTATTTTTTTGCTAACCGCGAGAAGGAGCCAATTGCTCCTCGTAGCGGCAGTCTTTTGGGCTTGCCGTTTTTCGCAAGGAATTCTGGGTCGCTACTCCATCCAGCTAGCACTTTGCGCGCCCCAAACACCTCAGCACTTGCGCTGCAATCTCGGATGATGCCCACGAGCCGACGAACTTCGGTGCGCGTAAAACCGGTCATCGCCGCAACTCGCGATTGATTCACACGGCCGTTCTTCATGCGCGCACGAGTTCCTGCCGCCAATACAAAGATCTCGGAGATTGCCGACTGCAATTCACCCGCCGTTATGCCTTGATCCAGAAGGAATAGCGCAAGATGCACTAGCGCTGGCTGAAAAGCCGCCAATTGCACGATCTTTCGAGTGGTGGTTGGTGAGCCTTGTCGTTTCACGCGCAACACAGCATTGCAATCCGATAGTCGTCTCGGCGTTGCACGATATCAGGCAAGGCGGGACACAGAAAGGCGATCGTCGGCCTAACGTGTCAGGAGAATCTAATACCTGAGAATCTGGCGATTCTCAGGGCATTTGAGATCTTGGCAGTCTACGTCGGCTGTGCTTAGTTGGAATTCGAGGAGCCAACGCCGGTAATACCTGCAGTGTGCGCCAGGCCCACTCCAGTGATGCCAGAGGCACTGGCGCTACCTACACCAGTAATGCCCTGGGCGTTGGCCTGCCCGACGCCAGTGATACCAGACGCCCGAGCATCGCCAACACCCGTAATCCCTTGGCTGTTCGCCGTACCAACCCCGGTGATACCGGAGGCATTGGCACTGCCGACACCGGTAATACCAGATGCGCGGGCATTGCCCACGCCGGTGATGCCTGACGCCCGAGCGTTGCCCACGCCCGTAATGCCCTGGCTATTCGCTTGACCGACGCCAGTAATGCCAGAGGCACTGGCGCTTCCCACGCCAGTAATACCTTGACTGTTAGCCTGCCCGACGCCCGTAATGCCTTTGCTGTTGACTAAGCCAACCCCGGTGATGCCGACGGTCTTTACCTGGCCTACGCCGGTAATACCGGAAGCGCGAGCGTCGCCCACGCCTGTAATGCCCTGGCTATTCGCTTGACCGACGCCAGTAATGCCAGAGGCACTGGCACTACCTACGCCAGTAATACCTTGGCTATTGGCCTGACCAACCCCGGTGATACCAGAGGCTCTGGCATCGCCAACACCCGTAATCCCTTGGCTGTTCACCGAACCAACCCCAGTAATACCAGAGGCACTGGTATTGCCGACACCTGTAATACCAGATGCGCGGGCATCGCCCACGCCTGTGATGCCTTTGCTGTTGACTAAGCCAACCCCGGTGATGCCGACGGTCTTAACCTGGCCTACGCCAGTAATACCGGAAGCGCGCGCATCACCCACGCCGGTAATGCCCTGGCTATTTGCTTGACCGACACCAGTGATGCCAGATGCGCGAGCGTCGCCAACACCCGTAATCCCTTGGCTGTTCACCGAACCAACCCCTGTGATACCAGAGGCACTGGCATTGCCGACACCTGTAATACCAGATGCGCGGGCATCGCCCACGCCCGTGATGCCTTTGCTATTGACCAAGCCAACCCCGGTTATACCAATAGTCTTTACCTGGCCCACGCCGGTAATGCCCGACGCCCGAGCGTCGCCGACACCGGTAATGCCCTGGCTATTCGCTTGCCCAACGCCAGTGATACCTTCAACGGAAGAAGCAAGCACAGCCCCGCGGCTCAGCGGTTGAACTCCCACGACCCGGATGATCGCGCCCAATGCCGGAACTTTGAATTTCGAGTCGGCCAGCAATGCGGTGTAATCGACTCTCGTACCGTCGATCTGCATACGCCCGGTTGTAACATCAAGGGCTGTTACCTTGCCTTTGATCATCACGCCCTCTGCGCCAGTAGCGTACACACCAGTGTTGCTTATGCCGGTTAGGCGATAGGCGGCGGCATCCAACTGACCAAATACTTTCACTATCTTGCCAACTTCAAGAGAGTTGGCTTGTCCGACCACGAAGTTGTGCCCCAGCACACTTACTGTGTTCGTGGAACGGTCCACAGATTCGATTGGGCCTGACAAAATCAATTCATGGGCGGCTCGCGGATCTAGCGCAAACGTGACGCTCGGGGCCGCGATTGCGGCAACGATAGACAACCCAAGTACCTTGTTAATTTTCATTTTCTTTCCTACCTATGCCGCCGACAACTCAGCGTCGCGCGACGCAGAATTTGGTTTGTGTTCATCTGCAAAGTAAAACGTCATTACCCCGTAGTGGCGTCCACCACTTTCCCGATAGTCGAGTTCTTTGTTCGACAACCAGCGATCGAGCCCGCCAACAAAATCCTCGCCGTCCTGCTTCACTTGAGCCAACAGCGCAGCACTTCCGCGTTCTGAAAGCGGAAAGTCAGAAACCATCGTGCGTTCAAAATATGGCGGGGTCGCTTTGTCTTTAAGCAAGTTGTAGACGTAGTGGGAATGAATCGCGCTTCCAAGACGTGCCAAGCGCATGATTCGAGAAACGTCCTTAACCTGCAGCAAAGTCCGTGATTTGCAGCGAATAAACTTCCGCGAATGAATCTCTGCGCAACCACTAGATTGCAGCGCTTCGAGCGCTGCCTCACGGCTCAATTCCGTTCCCGACGCCCGGATTAGATCCTCAAATGTTCGAAACCCGCCCTCAGGCTGCAGAGACAGATCTAGAGGGGCACCGTAGGGAGTGGAAAACTGTGAGTCGTCATGCCACTTGCCCAACAGCAAACTCAGTTGATCAAATCTCTTATTTGCGGCGAGGCGCTGTTGCTCTCGCAATTCAATACTCGACAGGAGACGTTCGATCTCGCCGCGCGTTACGCCAACCATCATTCCGAGCCGACTCGGTGTTGGCGGCCGTGATTCAATGTCGAGGCGCTCAAGTAGCGCCTTGACGTACAACGAACGAATTACGTCGACCAAGTCCTGGTAGCTCGCGCCGTATTCAAAAACTACGCGCATAAGCGGGCGCAGCGACTCCTCGAGTGCTTCGAGGAATGCCGTGCGTTCTTCTTCTGTGGAAACCAGTGGGCGCACTGCGGCTAACTACCCTGAACATAATGTAATCAGGATTTTACATTAACTTTTGGAGGCCGCTTATGTCAATGAAATTGGCTTAAGTCGGCAGATTTGGAGCTTGGAAGTTGCCTTCGCGCGCCCTTTCCAGGGCGTTAAGGGGCAAGTACTGTATATAGAATCAGTGCATGCTGCGATGCGCCACGACAACCCGGTCAGAAATCGCCGAATTCGCCAGAACCTCGTGCCGGTGGTAGCACTACTAACCCAGCGTTGGCCCAAAGCAGATTCGTCCAGGCGTCATCAATTTTGCTCAGGCGTACGCTTCGACAATCTGCTGCTGCACATTCTCGGCGGCGAGCTTCGGATCAGCCGCATCACGGATCGGCCGGCCGACAACGATGTAGTCGGCGCCGTACTGCAAGGCCTGCTGCACCGACACCACACGCTTCTGATCATCGCTCGGGCGATTCTCCACTGGTCGAATGCCGGGAGTAATCACTAGCAACCGCGCGTCGATGTATTGGCGAAGCAGTTGCGCCTCGAGCCCAGATGACACCACGCCATCGCAACCGGCCTCGAGCGCGCGGCGAGCGCGCGAGAGCACGAGCTGCTGCACATCGCAGCCGAAGCCGAGATCGTCGAGGTCGCCGCGATCGAGGCTGGTGAGCACGGTCACGCCCAGCACCTTCACATCGCCTTTGGCCTCGGCGGCCGCCTCCATGATCGATTGATTGCCGTGCACGGTAGTGAAGGTCACGCCGCGATTGCGCAGCTGCCGTACGGCGGCGCCAACAGTGGCCGGCACATCGAAGAACTTCAGGTCGACAAATACCTTCTTGTTGCGCGCGACCAGCCAGTCGAGCAGCGGAAAGTATTCGCCCGCCATGAACAGTTCGAGGCCGATCTTGTAGAACTGCACGGCCTCGCCCAGTTGCTCCACCAGCTTGCGCGCGGCAGCGGCATCCGCCACATCGAGCGCAAAGATCAGGCGATCGCGATTGGGTATGTCTTTCTTCATCAGGTGCGCTCCGCGGGGTCGAACAATCGGCGATGTTCCAGGATGGCATAGCGATCAGTCATGCCGGCGATGTAGTCGGCGACCGTACGGGCGCGGCCTCTGGTGCCATCGGCAGCCTCGGCGCGGGTCGCGACCGCGCAATAGTCCTCGGGCAACAGGCGCACATCGGCCATGAAGGCGCTGAACAGCGCCTCGAGCACGCGCCGCGCCTTGCTGGTCATGCGCAGCACGCGATGATGCCGATAGACGCGCTCGCGCAGGAAACGCTTCAATTCGAGGTGTTGCTCGCGCACCGC
>JANXYK010000048.1 GCA_025350055.1 Gammaproteobacteria bacterium
CGAACGTCAGATCATGGAGCTGGCGCGCCGCCTTGATGCGGGCGAGCGCATCGCGAATATCGATGACCTGCGCGGCACGGCCTTCGCGCGCCACAGTTGGCCGAAGGATTTCATCGAGATCGATTCCACGCACCTGGATGCCCCGGGGGCGCTCAATCCGCCTGTGGATCCCTACGCGATGAGTCCGCGCGGTGCCGGCACAGAATCCGCGCCGGCTGCCGCCACCGTCCCCGCACCCGCCGCGTCAGCGGTTGCTGCCGAGTCGGTGCGCTTCACGCGCGGCGTGCGCAACCAGGATCGCGCCCGCAGCGTGATCCGCATGCCTTCCTACGAACAGGTGGAGCGCGATCCGGTGCTGTATGCGCACGCCTCGCGCATCCTGCATCTGGAGTCGAACCCGGGCAATGCGCGCGCCCTGGTGCAGCGTCATGGCGACAAAGACCTGTGGCTGAATCCGCCGCCGATTCCGCTGGCGATGAGCGAGATGGACTGGATCTACGATCTGCCGTTCCAGCGCCGGCCGCACCCGAGCTATGGCCAGGCGAATATCCCCGCTTACAAGATGATCCGCTTCTCGGTGGCGATCCAGCGCGGTTGTTTTGGCGGCTGCACCTTCTGTTCGATCACCGAACACGAGGGGCGCATCATCCAGAACCGCTCCGAGGCTTCGGTGCTGCGCGAGATCGAGAAAATCCGCGACACGGTGCCGGGCTTCACAGGAGTGATCTCGGATCTTGGCGGCCCGACTGCCAACATGTATCGCATCGCCTGCAAGAGCAGCGCGATCGAGAGCGCCTGTCGGCGGCCCTCGTGCGTTTTTCCGGGCATCTGCCCCAACCTCAACACCGATCACAGCGCGCTGATCCAGCTCTACCGCCGCGCGCGCGAACTCCCGGGCGTGAAGAAAGTGCTGATCGCCTCGGGCGTACGCTACGACCTTGCGATCGAATCGCCTGAATATGTGCGCGAGCTGGCGCAGCATCATGTTGGCGGCTACCTGAAAATTGCACCCGAGCACGTGCGCGAGGGGCCGCTCTCGAAAATGATGAAGCCCGGTGTCGGCACCTACTACCGCTTCAAGGAACTGTTCGACAAGTACTCGAAGGAAGCGGGCAAGGAGCAATACCTGATCCCCTACTTTATCGCCGCGCACCCGGGCACGACCGACGAAGACATGCTCGAGCTTGCGCTCTGGCTCAAGCGCAACGGCTTTCGCGCCGATCAGGTGCAGGCCTTCCTGCCATCGCCCATGGCGAGCGCCACGGCGATGTACCACACCGGCAAGAATCCACTGCAGCGGGTCACTCGCAGCAGCGGCGAGGTGCAGATTCCCAAGGGTCTGCGCGTGCGCCGCCTGCACAAGGCTTTCCTGCGCTATCACGATGCCAATAACTGGCCACTGCTGCGCGAGGCGCTGCGGCGCATGGGTCGCGCCGATCTCATTGGTCCCGGGCGCGCACAGCTGATTCCATCGTGGCAACCGCGTGGCACGGGCGAGCAGCGTGAAGGGCAGCGCAGCGCGCCGATGCGCACGCAGCACACCGGCTTGCCGCGCACGCCCCGAACCCCTGCCGCTGCGCGCGGATCGCGCGGCGCCAGTGCTCCGCAAGGTTCGCGCCCGCGGGGCCCGCGTAAATGACTCCGGCACTGGCGCGGCGCGCGCAGAGTGCCGCTTGTGTGTTGCTGGCGCTGGCGACCGTGATCGGTGCCTTCGGCGCGCACGCGCTCAAGGCGCGGCTGGAACCCGATCGCTATGCGGTGCTGCAGACCGCGGTGCAGTACCAGTTTATCCACGCGCTCGGCCTGCTGATCATCGGTTCGCTGGCGCTGCAACGCCCGCTGCGCGCGTTGAATGCCGCCATGCGGACACTGTTCGCCGGTATCGTACTGTTCTCCGGCAGCCTGTATCTGCTGCTGGGCGGCGCACCGCGATGGCTTGGCATACTCACGCCGCTAGGTGGGCTGTGCCTGATTGCCGGCTGGTTGCTGGCCGCATGGGCGCTGTGGCGTAGTCGTACGGAGCCGTCCGCTTGAGTTCGCTGCGGCTGCGCGAGCTGCAGGATTTCTGGCGGCGCTGGTTGGTGCCGCTGCTCACGATCGGCATCTTCGCCCTGGTCGCCTGGGTGATCCATCGCGAGCTGGAGCGCTATCCCCTGACCAGCATCCTCCAGCATGTACGCGCCATTCCCACCACCTCGCTGGTGAGTGCGGTGCTGCTCACCGCTCTTAGCTACTGGCTGCTCGGTTTCTATGATGTACTGGCCCTGCGCTACATCGGCAAGTCGGTGAGCTACGCGCGCGCCGCCTTCACCTCGTTCATCGCCTATGCCTTCGGACACAATCTCGGTGTCGCCAGCTTCACCGGCGCCGCGGTGCGTTACCGCCTGTATGCGAGTTCGGGCCTGAGCGCTGCCGATGTGGCAGCGGTCGCGGTGTTCTGCGGTATCACCACGGCCATTGGTCTCGCGGTGCTGGCCGGCCTGGCCTTCATCGCCGCACCCGTGGCCGGTGCTGCGGCCTTGCACCTGAGCGCGCCGCTGGTGGGCTTCGGCGGCTTCCTGTTGCTGGCTGCAGTGCTCGCCTACGCTGCCTGGTCGGTACTGCATCCGGCGCCACTCGAGTTGCGTGGCTGGTCGTTGCGCGCGCCGACTCCTGGCGTCGCTTTTCCACAGATCCTGTTGGCGGTCATTGATCTTGCGGCATCGGCCGCAGTGCTGTGGGTGTTGCTGCCGGCGAGCGCCGGCGTGTCGGCGCCCTTGTTCACCGGCATCTATGCCGTGGCGATCACGGCCGGTGTGATCAGCCATGTGCCGGGTGGGCTGGGCGTATTTGAATCCGTGATGGTGTTGGCAATGCCGGGATTGCCGGCGGATCAACTGGTCGGCGCCTTGCTGGCGTGGCGCGCGGTGTACTACATCCTGCCGCTGTTCGTGGCCGCGCTGCTGTTCGGCGGCCAGGAAGTACTGGCGCAGCGGTCCAGGCTCTCGCGCTTCGAACAGATGATCGCGGTGTACGTCACGCCGGTGGTGCCGCAGGTGAGCGGCGCGCTGGTGTTCCTGGCTGGCTTCCTGCTGCTGGTCTCGGGTGCGACGCCAGCGATCGATACGCGCCTCGCACTGCTATGGCATGCGCTGCCGCATGCCGTGGTGGAATTCTCGCACCTGGCCGGCAGCGTGATCGGCCTCGCGCTGCTGATACTGGCGCGCGCGCTGTTCCGGCGCGTGGCCGCTGCCTACCAGATGACTTTCTGGCTGCTGCTCGCTGGCATCATGGCCTCGCTCCTCAAGGGGCTCGAGATCGAGCAGGCGTTGGTGTTGTCGCTGGTGCTTGCGATCCTGTGGCTCGGAAGGCGTGCCTTCTATCGTCCATCGACCATCATGGCCGAACGCTTCACGCCGGTGTGGATCGCGAGCCTGGCGATCGTGATCTTCACCGCGGTGTGGGTGGGTTTCTTCGCGCATCGCCACGTCGAATATTCCCATTCCCTGTGGTGGACCTTTGCGCTCGAGGGCGACGCGCCGCGCATGCTGCGCGCGTCGCTGCTGGTGGTGTTGCTCGCGACCGCGTTCCTGGCGACGAACCTGCTGCATCCGGCGCGCCCGGCACCCGGCACGGCGTCGAGTGCGGACCTGGCGGCGGCGCGTGCCTTGCTCGCCCAGAGCAGCCAGGCACTGGCCAATGCCGTGCTGACCGGCGACAAGCGCCTGTTGTTCAGCGAATCACGCGATGCCTTCCTGATGTACCAGATCAGCGGCGGCAGCTGGATCACGCTCGGCGATCCGGTCGGCCGGCGCGAGAGCTTCGAGGAACTGGTGTGGCAATTCCGCGAGCTCTCCGATCGTCATGCCGGACGACCCGTGTTCTATCAGGTGAGCGGCGAGCGCTTGCCGCTGTATGTCGACCTCGGGCTGGCGGCACTCAAGCTGGGTGAGGAAGCGCGCGTGCCGCTCGCGGATTTCTCGCTCGAAGGCAGTGCGCGCGCTGAGCTGCGCACCCAACGGCGACGCGCCGAGCGCGA
>JANXYK010000072.1 GCA_025350055.1 Gammaproteobacteria bacterium
GTCACCGTCGTCGTCTCCTTCTTTATTGTCTGGAGGCGCGGAGGGCGCGCCGAGGAGTCATCTGTGGATCGGCTGAGTCTGGCGCGACCCTCATTTGCGAGCGCCGATGGTGCCTTGTCCAGGGAATGGCTGCTGACCAACGGCATGGGTGGCTTTGCTAGTGGCACCGTAGCGCAGGCGAATACGCGCCGTTACCACGGGCTGCTCGTTGCCACGCTCAAGCCGCCACTCGAGCGCGTGCTCATGGTGTCGAAGGTCGATGCCAGTGCCAGTTACCGTGGCGGCCGCTGCGAGCTGGCCTGCAATGAATTTACTGACGGCACGCTGGCGCCGCGTGGCTTCGAGTACCTGAGTGACTTTCATCTGGACGGAACCACGCCGGTTTGGACTTTTGCGATCGGCGACGCGCTGCTCGAGCAGCGGGTGTGGATGGTGCGCGGTGAAAACACCACGCAGGTGCAGTATCGCCTCGTGCACGGCGGGGCACCCCTGTCGCTGGAGATCATGCCGCTGTGCACCTATCGCGACTATCACTCGCAGGCGCACGGTCGCCAGGAGTATGCGATCGAGTCACGTCCGGCGGGGTGCACGCTGACCGCCTTTCCGGGTGCGAGGCCGTATCGGCTTGAGCTCGACCGTGGCCAATTCAGGCGCGACACCGATTACTACTGGAACCTCCGGCATCGACTCGAGGCCGAGCGCGGCCTGGATGCCGAAGAGGACCTGCTGCGGCCGGGCATCTTTACAGCCGACCTACAGGCTGGCGAGACGCTCACTTTCACTGTCAGTGCAGAGTCCGAACCTGCCCGGCCGCAACTCGAGCGGGAGCTTGAGCGCCAGCAATCGCTGCTGTTCGCGCTGCCCCCGTCGGCACCGTTATGGGTGCGGCGCCTGACGCTGGCGGCCGATCAGTTCATCGTCGCGCGCGAGGGCGCGCAGGCTGCAGGCCGAGCTGCCGACACCGGTCGCGGTGCCACCGTCATTGCCGGCTACCCCTGGTTTGGCGACTGGGGACGCGACACGATGATTGCGCTGCCTGGTCTGGCTGTTGCCACTGGCCGTCACACTGAGGCCGCATCGATCCTGCGCACCTTCGGGCAACATTTGAGCCAGGGCATGCTGCCTAACCGATTTCCCGACGACGGCGATGCGCCGGAGTACAACACCGTCGATGCGACGCTGTGGTACTTCCACGCGATTGCCGAGTACCAGGCGGCCAGCAACGATCTTTCGCTGGTACGTGAGCTCTACCCGGGCCTGTGCGAGATCATCGAATGGCACCAGCGCGGCACGCGCTATGGCATCCAGGTCGATCCGGTCGATGGCCTTCTGCGCGCCGGCGAAGCGGGCGTGCAGCTGACCTGGATGGATGCCAAGGTGGGCGACTGGGTTGTGACACCGCGCTCGGGCAAGGCCGTCGAGATCAACGCGCTCTGGCACTTCGCGTTGTTGCAGATGCATCGCTGGGCCACGGCTCTGGGCGACCCGGTGGCGGCGCGCCGCTTCCAGGAAGCTGCACAGAAGGCGGCGGAGTCCTTTGCCCCTGCGTTCTGGTGCGAACAGACTGGCTGTCTCTATGACGTCGTCGATTGCTCTGCGGGCACACAGGTCAATGGCCGCCAGGTCGACGCCAGCATCCGACCCAACCAGATTTTTGCCGTGTCACTGGGCAACCAGCTGTTGCCCGCGACCCAACAGCGCGCGGTAGTCGATACCTGCGCGCGTCTGCTGCTCACGCCTGTGGGCCTGCGATCGCTGGCGCCGGACGATCCGGCCTATGTCGCGCAATATCAGGGTGGGCCGGTGCAACGCGACGGCAGCTACCACCAGGGCACGGTCTGGAGTTGGCTGCTCGGGCCATTCGCTCTTGCGCACCACCAAGTCTACAACGACGCGGCTCATGCCCAGGCGCTGCTCAGCGAGATCGTGCCGCACCTCGATGAGGCCTGCGTCGGCTCCATCAGCGAAATCTTCGACGCCCAGGCGCCGCATGCGCCGCGCGGCTGCTTTGCGCAGGCCTGGAGCGTAGCCGAAACCCTGCGTGCCTGGCATCGCCTGGCGCGCGCCGCTTCCCAACAATCAGCACACAGCAAGGTGACTCATGTCCAACGACACGGCTGAACATCGACGTCTCGATGCCGCGGCTTCGCACGGTGCCGCATGGAAGCACTGGGGCCCATATCTGTCGGAACGGCAGTGGGGCACGGTGCGCGAGGATTACAGCGAGCACGGTACGGCGTGGGACTACTTCCCGCACGACCATGCCCGCAGCCGCGCCTATCGCTGGGGCGAGGATGGCATTGGTGGCTTCTCTGATGCGCAGCAACGCCTCTGCCTGTCGCTGGCGCTGTGGAATACGCGCGATCCGATCCTCAAGGAGCGGCTGTACGGCCTGACCAATGGCGAAGGCAACCACGGCGAAGACGTCAAGGAACTCTATTACTACCTGGATGCGACGCCCTCGCACTCCTATCTGAAGATGCTCTACAAGTATCCGCAGCGCGAGTTTCCTTATGGACAGCTGCGCGAGGAAAGCCTGCGACGCGGCATCACGCAGCCTGAATTCGAAGTGATCGACAGCGAAGCCTTCGCCGACGATTGCTATTTCGATGTCGTCATCGAATACGCACAGGCCGAGCCAGGTGTGGTGCTGATGCGCGTCACCGCGCACAACCGCGGCCCCGAGGCCGCGCCGCTCCATCTGCTGCCGCAATTGTGGTTTCGCAATACCTGGAGCTGGGACGAGGGCGCGGTACGGCCGCAGATGCGTGCCATCGGTCACCACGCCATCGAGATCACGCACCCCGAGCTGGGGACGCAATATCTGTATGCCGACGGCGGCGCGCGCGAACTGCTGTTCTGCGACAACGAGTCGAACGCGGCGCGACTCTGGGGTCAGGACGCGCGCCCGGGCTACTGGAAGGATGGCATCCACGAGCGCGTGATCGGCTCTAACCAGGCGGCCGTCAACCCGGCACGCCTCGGCACCAAGGTGGCTGCGTGGTATGAGATGGAGATTCCGGCCCACAGCTCGCAAACCATCAAGCTCTGCCTGGTGAAGCAGCCGAGCGATCGTCCGTTCGCCGATTTCGATCGGGTGTTTGCAACGCGCATTCACGAGGCCGACGAGTTCTATGCCAGCCTGCAGGCGGGCATCGATGGCGTCGATGCCCGCCGCGTACAGCGGCAGGCCTTTGCCGGCATGATCTGGAGCAAGCAGTTCTTCTATTACGACGTGCCGCAGTGGATCAACGGGGATCCGGGTCAGCCGGCACCGCCTCGTGGCCGTAAGCACGGCCGCAACAAGGACTGGATGCACCTGAACAACGCCGACATCATTTCGATGCCGGACAAATGGGAGTACCCCTGGTACGCCGCCTGGGATCTGGCCTTCCACTGCATCCCGCTGGCCCATCTCGATCCTTCCTTCGCGAAGGAGCAGCTGCTGCTGCTCACCCGTGAGTGGTACATGCACCCGAACGGCCAAATGCCGGCCTACGAATGGGCGCTGGGCGATGTGAATCCACCGGTGCACGCCTGGGCCACCTGGCGCGTGTTCCAGATTGATCGCAAACACAACGGTGGTACTGGCGATCTCGGATTTCTAGAACGGGTATTCCACAAGCTAATGCTGAACTTCACCTGGTGGGTGAACCGCAAGGACGCCGAGGGCCGCAATGTCTTCCAGGGCGGCTTCCTCGGCCTCGACAACATCGGAGTATTCGATCGCAGCGCGCAGCTGCCCACGGGCGGTCACATCGACCAGGCCGACGGCACCAGCTGGATGGCGATGTACGCGCTCAATCTGATGCGCATCGCGCTCGAGCTCGCGCAGCACAATCATGTCTACGAAGACGTGGCCACGAAGTTCTTCGAACATTTCCTGAGCATTGCCGAAGCGATGAGCAATATCGGTGATAAGGGCATCGGCCTCTGGGACGATGAGGACAAGTTCTTCTACGACGTGCTGCATCTGCCCGATGGCGGCATGACCCCGTTGAAGATCCGCTCGATGGTCGGGCTCATCCCGCTCTTTGCCGTTGAGACCCTGGAGCCTGAACTGCTCGAGCGCGTACCTGAGTTCAAGCGACGGCTCGAGTGGTTCCTTGCCTACCGTCCGGAGCTGGCTTCATTGGTTTCGCACTGGAACGAAGAAGGGCGTGGCCACCGGCGGCTGCTCTCGCTGCTGCGCGGTCACCGCATGAAGCGGCTGCTGAAACGCATGCTCGACGAGACCGAATTCCTCTCGCCCTATGGCGTGCGCGCGCTCTCTCGCGTGCATGACGATCAACCCTACACCTACCACGTCGATGGCATGGATCTGCGGGTACGTTACCAGCCGGCCGAGTCCGACTCCGGTCTATTTGGTGGCAATTCCAACTGGCGCGGACCGATCTGGTTTCCGGTGAACTTCCTGCTGATCGAATCGCTGCAGAAGTTCCACCACTACTACGGCGATGACTTCATGATCGAGTGCCCGACCGGGTCGGGCATCATGGTCACGCTGGAGCAGGCCGCCAGTGAGCTGGCCATGCGCCTCACCCGCATCTTCCTGCAGGATGAGCAGGGGCAGCGGCCGGTATACAGCCACCACCCGCGTCTGCAGCAGGACCCGCACTTTCGCGACCACGTATTGTTTTACGAATACTTTCACGGCGACAGCGGCCGCGGGGTAGGGGCTTCGCACCAGACCGGCTGGACCGGTCTCGTGGCTAAGCTGCTGATGCCGCGCTACCAGGATCCACTGCGCGCCGCCGCGGCCGCCGGCGACGAGCTGCCACTGACCGAGCGGGGTGCAGCTGGACACGACACCTCCCATACCACCACTCACTAAATTCCGGGAACACACATGGACATCGAGAACCGCTATCAACACCTGCCATCGCCGGTCATGCCCAAGGTGCCACCGCAGAAGCTGCTGCTGGGGCAGAAGGCGCTGGTGACGGGCGCCAGCTCCGGCATCGGCCGGGCCATTGCCGTGGCGCTGGCCGACGCGGGCGCTGACGTCGTGATCAATTATTCGTCCGGCGAAGAGAAGGCCCGGATCTTGGTTGCGGAGCTGGCTGAGCGCGGTGCGCGCGCGATCGCAGTGCGCGCCGACGTGGGCGATGAGTCGCAGGTCGAAGCCATGTTCCGCCGCACCATCGATGAGTTCGGCACGGTGGACATCGTGGTCAACAACGCCGGCCTGCAACAGGACGCACCTTTCCATGAGATGACGCTGGCCCAGTGGAACCGTGTGATGAACGTCAACCTCACCGGGCAGTTCCTGTGCTCGCGCGCCGCCGTGCGCGAGTTTCGTCGCCGCGGTGTGCGCCCGGAGGTTTCCTGTTCAGCGGGCAAGATCCTGTGCATCAGCTCTGTACACGAAGTCATTCCGTGGGCGGGACACGTCAACTATGCAGCCTCGAAAGGCGGCGTGATGCTGATGATGAAGAGCATCGCGCAAGAAGTAGCGCCTTACCGCATACGTGTCAACTCGATCTGCCCGGGTGCAATTCGCACCCCAATCAACATGGAGGCCTGGGATACCCCGAAGGCCTACGGCGAATTGATGAAACTCATTCCCTACAAGCGCATCGGAGAGGCCGATGAGATCGGCCGCGCCGCCGTCTGGCTCGCCTCCGACTACGCCGACTACGTGCACGGCATCAGCCTGTTCGTCGATGGCGGCATGACGCTTTACCCGGGATTCGAGACTGGCGGCTGATATGCGTAGGGACAATGCCATTGCATCGCAGGTCGTCGCTCACCTGCCGGAATACCTGATCGAGGCTTTATGCCTGGGACTGTTCATGGTGTCGGCGGGTGTGTTCACCACACTATTCGAGTATCCCGGGTCCGGGGTGCGAACGGCGATCGCCGACGCGGGGGTGCGACGCGCCCTGGTCGGCATCGCCATGGGTCTGACTTGCGTGGCGCTGGTGTACTCGCCCTGGGGTCGACGTTCCGGAGCGCACATGAATCCGGTGGTGACACTCAGCTTCTGGCGCCTTGGGAAGGTGCGCGGCGTCGATGCGCTGGGCTATGTGATCGCGCAGTTCGTCGGTGGGCTACTGGGTGTTGTGCTTGTGCAGCGTTTGCTGGGCGGCGCCTTTACCGCCGCGCCGGTAAATTGGGTGGCTACCCTGCCGGGCACGCATGGCGTATTCGTCGCCTTCCTGGCAGAACTTGGCATTTCCTTCGGTATGATGTTTACCGTACTGAGTGTATCCGCCTCCAGGCGCTACTCTTCGATGACGGGCGTTGCGGCCGGAACCCTGGTCGCCCTCTACATCGCAGTGGAAGGGCCACTCTCCGGCATGAGCATGAACCCAGCGCGCAGTTTTGCCTCGGTTGCGCCGTGGCAGCATTGGCAGTCTTTGTGGATTTATTTCCTGGCGCCCGCGCTTGGCATGCTGGCAGCCGCACAGTGGCACCAGTCGCGCCGACCAGTCGCCGGCTGCGCCAAGCTCATGCACACCAGGCATGAGCGCTGCATTCACTGCGGTCAGCCGGCAATACCGACTGTTGCCGCCCACTCGAGAACTCCCATCCGGAGCGCACGATGACGCCCCTTGATTCGCATGACGGACACTACGACGCCATCGTGATTGGCTCCGGCGCAGGCGGCGCCGCAGCGGCCTATCGCATGGTTACGGCCGGCCTGCGAGTGTTGCAACTGGAGAAGGGCGGATATCTGCCGACCGATGGCAGCACACTGGATGTTGAGCGCGTGGTCAGGCGCGGTGAGTTCCTGGCGCGAGAACAGTGGGTCGACGGGCATGGTGCACGCCTGGTGCCGGAGGAACACTTCAATGTCGGTGGCAAGACCCGCTGGTATGGCGCCGCGTTGTTGCGTTTCGCCAGGGCGGAGTTCGCGAGCGAACCCAAGTTTGGCTGTCAGGGCTGGCCCATCGGCTACGACGATCTCGCGCCGTACTACCAGGAGGCCGAGTCGCTGCTGGGCGTACGTGAATTCGGCGTGGAACCGGGACTGCAACGCATCGTCGCCAGTATCGCGGGGCCCTCCAGCGCCTGGCGCAGCGCCCCGATCCCGATGGCGCTTGCGCCTGAGATTCTGCGATTCCCGTCCGAAGCGCGGCACTTCGATGGATTTGCTTCAGTGCGTGGACTGAAGGGCGATGCGCAGCATTCATTGCTGGACCTGATGGCAAACAACCCGCGCTACGCGCTGGTCACGGGGGCCGAGGTCACTTCCTTGCGCTCCACCAGGGGGACGCCGCAACACATCGATGGCGTGCGACTGGCCGATGGCCGCGAATTTGAGGCCGCAGGCATTGTGCTCGCCGCAGGCGCGCTGCACTCGCCGCGGTTGTTGGCGCGTTATCTGGACGCCAACGGGCTGCGCCACACATTGCCGATGGCTGACAATGTAGGCCGCAACCTCAAGCTGCACCTGCTCACCGCGATGGTGGCCGTAGGTGTGCGCAAACAGAATGACGTACTGCGCAAGACCTGTTTGCTCACGCACGAGAAGTTCGCGCATTCGAGCGTGCAACCGCTGGGTTTCGATGCCGAGCTGATTGCGAATCTGATGCCGGCGTTGCTGCCGCGTCCTCTGGCACGCATGCTGTCTGAGCGTGCCTATGGTTTCTTCCTGCAAACGGAAGATGGCTCCGATCCTCGCAATCGAGTCAACGAATGCCGTCGTGGCGAGGCGCTGGAGCCGGTACTGGATTACGATCGGCAGCGACTTGCGGCGGCAGCCCGTGAACACCGGCGATTCACTTGGGCCCTGACTCGCGCGCTGCTCGGGGCGGGCCTCATTGCCGCTACGCGCCGCATCGGCCTTGCTGGTACCGCGCACGTCTGCGGCACACTGATCTGCGGCACCGATCCAGCGACCTCCGTTGTAGATGCCGAGGGCAGGGTGCACGGCATGCAGGGTCTGTATGTGGCCGACGGCAGTGTGCTGCCCCGTAGCAGTCGTGTGAATCCTTCGTTGAGCATCTATGCCTGGGGGCTGCGTCTGGGCGCACACCTGGCCGGGCAACGACCGCGGGTGCTGGTGGTTGAAGAGGCGTTGACATGAGAACGCTGCAGAGACTCTGTGCCCTTGGGTTGCTCGCGAGTGCGCTGTTTGATGTTGCTTGGGCCGGCGAGTCTTCGCCCGCAGCGCCTGTCGCGGCAGTCGCGGCAGTCGATTCGATCGGTATCCCGGTAAGCGATGCCACGCGCGCCACCAACTACTACACGCAGGTACTGGGCTTCCATGTGCTGAGTGACCAGGAGGCCACGGGCTCTGACTATGAGCATCTGCTGGGCGTCTTTGGCCTGCGATTGCGTGTGGTGCGCCTGCAGCTGGGCGAGGAGCGCATCGAGCTGCTGCAGTTCCTGACGCCCAGGGGGCGCCCGCTCCCGCAGGATGTCCATGCCAATGACCGCTATTTCCAGCATATCGCGATCATCGTCAGTGACATGGACAAGGCCTATGCCTGGCTGCGCCAGCATGGTGTCGAGCATGCCTCGACCGCGCCGCAGTTGCTGCCGCAGTGGAATCCCAATGCGGGCGGCATCTCGGCCTTCTATTTTCGCGATCCCGACGGCAATTTTCTCGAGATCCTGCAGTTTCCGCCCGGCAAGGGTGAGCCGCGCTGGCAATCGCAACAGGGTCTGTTCCTGGGCATCGATCACACGGCCATTGTCGTGGCCGACACCGAGGCCAGCCTGCATCACTATCGCGATCTGCTGGGCATGCGGGTGGTGGGCGCGAGCGAGAACTACGGCACCGAGCAGGAACACCTGAACAATGTCTTCGGAGCGCACCTGCGCATCACGGCGTTGCGCGCGGCGCACGGCCCGGGCGTCGAGTTGCTCGAATACCTCGCGCCGCGCACCGGCCTGCCCATACCGGACGACAGCCAGGCCAATGATCACTGGTACTGGCAGATCAATTTCAAGGCGCCAAGCCCGGACGCTCTATACAAGCAGTTGACGCTTGAGCACGGCGCACTCATTTCAAGCGAAGTGGTAACGCTGGCCTCGCCAGCGCTGGGACTGGCGCAAGGCTTCGTGGCACGCGACCCCGACGGGCACGCCGCAGCCTACGCGCGCCTGAGCCCCGCAACTTACGATGGCAGGCTGGAGTAATTCATGGTCACTAAAACGTCCGCAGACACGGTCCGTCGCAACGCGGGCACACGCCTGGGTTGGTTGCCGAGCCTGATCGGCGGCTACGCGCGCACCCTGCAGTTCACGCAGCGAGTGGCCTGGCCAGTGATCGACCTGCTGGTTCGTGTGTGGCTCGCGCAGGTGTTCTTCGTCTCGGGCACCGTCAAACTGCTCAATTGGCAGACCGCATTGGATCTGGCCGCCAACGAGTATCCGGTGAGCTGGATGAGTCCGGTTGCTGCCGCCTACACCGGTGTCACTATTGAGATCGTCGGTCCCGTGTTGCTGGCGCTCGGCCTGCTGACGCGCGTCGGCGCGTTTGCCATGTTGATACTCGCGCTGGTCGTGCAGTTCAACTACCTGGCCTTCGACTCCCAACTCTTGTGGGCCGCCTGGCTCGCCTGGTACGTGGTGTTCGGCGCCGGCCCACTCTCGCTCGATCACGCCCTGCGTGGTCTGGCCGATAGCGCGATTCCGCTGGCTTCGCGCATCATGCAGCTCACCGGCTGGCTGACGCGCGTCGTCGGCCCGCTGTACCAGTTGATGTTGCGCCTCTGGCTGGCGCTGGCTGTGGCCGCGGCACCGCTGTCGGCACGTTGGGCCGCAACGTTCCTGACAGATGGAGGCAGCGGGCTGTGGCTGCCCTGGCAAACTGCGCCTCACACTGTTGGTGCCGTTGCTCTGTTGGCGGCGTTGTTGCTGGCGTTCGGCTTGGCGACCCGCTACGTCGCCGCGGCACTGTGGCTGACCGTGGTTCTCGCCAACATGTCAGGCACGGGTAGCGCTGCAACGCTGTACTGGCTCGCCGCACTCGCACTGCTCGCCGTGCGGGGCGCAGGCACTCTGTCCGTGGATGCCTTGCTGGATCGCAGCCTGCGGCATCGATTTCCCCAACTGGACGGCAAGCCCGCGTTTTCGCTGGACGGCCTGCCGCGCGTGGTGATTGTCGGCGCCGGCTTCGGCGGCTTGAGCTGCGCCGCGGCGCTGGCGCGCTCGCGGGTCGCGGTGACGCTCATCGATCGGGCCAATTACCATTTGTTTCAACCGCTGCTCTATCAGGTGGCGACGGCGAGCCTGTCGCCCGGTGATGTCGCGGCGCCCGTGCGGCCATTGCTGCGCGAGCGCTTCAACACGCGGGTCCTGTATGGAACAGTGACCGGGGTGGATACCACGACCTGCGAAGTACAGCTCGGCGAGAAGCGCTTGCCCTATGACTATCTGGTACTCGCCACCGGCGCCACGCACAGCTATTTCGGGCGCGATGACTGGCGGCCCTTTGCGCCGGGCCTGAAGCGCATTGAGGATGCCACTGAAATACGCCGACGCTTGCTGACCGCGTTCGAACTCGCCGAAGCCACCGAAGACGAAGCCGAGCGCAGTGCACTGCTGACTTTCCTGGTCGTCGGCGGTGGACCTACTGGCGTCGAGCTCGCCGGCGCCATCGCGGAGCTCGCGCGCTACGGTATGGAAAAAGAATTCCGGCGCTTCGATCCAGCCAATACACGCGTCATCCTGGTTCAGTCCGGGCCGCGCGTGCTGCCCACATTTTCAGAAAAGCTTTCGGCCATTGCCCGCCGGTCACTGGAGAGTCTCGGTGTCGAGGTGCGCGTGGGCCGTCGCGTCGAGCACATCGATGCCGACGGTGTCAAAGTCAGCGGCGAGCGCATTGCCGCGCGCACCGTGCTGTGGGCTGCGGGCGTGGTAGCATCACCTGCTGCGCGCTGGCTCTCCGCGCCAATGGACAATGCCGGGCGCGTCAAGGTCAATGCCGATCTCACGGTACCTGATCGGGTCAATGTCTATGCGATCGGCGATACCGCCGCGGCGCAGTGCTGGAAGGGCCAGTCGGTTCCCGGGCTGGCTCCCGCCGCCAAGCAGGGCGGCGTGTACGCGGCCCGCCACATTCTGGGCCGGATCGCCGGCGCCACGGCGCCGTCGCCCTTTGCGTACCGGCATTTTGGAAGTCTGGCGACCATTGGGCGAAAGTCGGCCGTAGTCGACTTGGGCAACATGAAGCTGTGGGGTGCTCCGGCCTGGTGGCTCTGGGGTCTGGTACATGTAGGTCTGCTGGTGGGCGTTCGCAACCGGGTATCGACTGTGACCAACTGGTTCTGGTCCTACCTGACCTTCAAGAGCGCCATCCGGCTGATTACCGGTGGTGCGGCGGCGCGCAACCAGTAGCCAGTCAACTCGCGGCTTTCAATGCCGCCAACGCCGCTTCGAGTTCCTCGATGCGGCGGTCGCGATCCGCTGGTGCCGCCGTCACGTCGGCCACATCGATCCTCTGCGGGATGTGCTGCGGGCGACTTGTCACCCGAGTTTAGTCCGATACGGGAGTAGAGTCTGCTCAGATCGTATGCGCACCAGACGAGGATTATGCGGCCTACTTCTCTGCTTTTTGTAAGGACCAATCATTCAGTCGTCTGATTGATCGAGGACGTTCATTGTAGTTCGCACAAGACCACTTGATATCGATACCGGGTGTGCTGTGATGATCCGCCGCACACGGCGGTTTCAATATTGCGGCCGACCTCCGCCTCCCGAGGTTGGTATGATTTGAAACAAAGTGCGCTGACTATTACTTATGATCCTTGTCAAGTCAGCTTTGGCCTCGGCGCCAGATACCTCGTGGGGAAACTCTGGGGGCAGCAGATTTTCCAAAACAGGGAATCTCACGACTGATCAATTAGATAACCGCGCTGTTCACGCGGACCCCTGACCTTAACGCGGCACTCACCTAACACTAAAAAGGGGCTGTCCGAGCTGCCCAATGTCCACTTCGATTCCGAGGCCCGCTCCAGTCGGCGCGCTGCCGAACCCTCCAGCACTGCGAGGCTGGTAGCCGGCGACGTGTTCATTGGTCCAGTCGT
>JANXYK010000003.1 GCA_025350055.1 Gammaproteobacteria bacterium
GCGCGGGTCGAGGCGGCGGAAGCCTTGTCGATCCCCGCAGGTCGTCTGCCGGACCCGCAGCTCGTAGCCGGGATCGAGAATCTCCCCTCGAACGGCAGCGATGCCTGGTCCGTCGGGCGCGATTTCATGACCATGCGCAAGGTTGGTCTGATGCAAAGTTTTTCGAACGGCCCCAAGCGGCGTTCCGAGAAGGACTCGGCCGAGGCGATGGTCACCGTGGCACAGGCCCAGGCGATGCAATCCCGACTGGAAGTGACGCACGCCGCCGCACAGGCGTGGGCCTCGCGTTATGCGGCCGAGATGTCCCTGAAATCTCTGCAGGATCTGAGACTCGAACTGGCATTGCAGGTCGAACTGGCACGGGCCGCGCTCGCCGCCGGTAGCGCGACCGCCGGCGACGCTCTCAGTGCACAGGCCGCCGTGGCTGAACTGGATGATCGGATACTCGAGGCCCGGCATGAGCTCGCTGCCGCTCGCGCCGACCTCGCACGGTGGATTGGCGATGCCGCCGACCGGCCACTCGGCTCACCACCAGCTTTCAATGAGCTCTCCGCCGGCGATGCAGAACTGCTGAGCTCGTTGCACCACCACGCGGCGCTGCTGGCGTACGACGCGCAAATCGCCGCCGCCCAGAGCGAGGTTGCTGTAGCAAACGCTGCGAAGCGGCCCGATTGGGGTGTGGAATTGGACTACGCCAAGCGCGGTCCAGGGTTCTCCGATATGGTCTCCCTACAATTTCAGGTCGCCTTGCCCCTGTTTCCCGGCACACGCCAGGATCCGGCGATCCACGCCAAGCGTGCCGCAGTCCGTGAGCTCGAAGCCAACAAAGATAGCGAGCTTCGGATGCACGCGGCGGAAATCACGACCCTGCTCAGCGATTGGCACAGCGCGAGGGATCGCATCGATCTTTACGAACACGAGCGCTTGCCGCTTGCGCGCCAGCGATCTGAGCTTGCCCTGGCGGATCTACGGGCAGGGCGAATGGCGCTGCGACAAACGCTGGCCATTCTCAGCGATCAAGTGGCCCTCGAACACACCTATGCCGAGCTGATCAAGACCCTGGGGAAGACCTGGGCGTATCTCAATTATTTACCCGCTCACGGAGTCGTGCCATGAGTTTTTCGAAATGGATGATGGCGACGGTCGGCGCCGCTTTGCTCAGTGCCGCGTTGGGCTACAGCTTAGGCGTGCACGGCGTGCGTTCCACCGATCCGAGCCTCGTCGCCGCGACGGCCGCACCACCCGCAGAACGCAAGGTTCTGTACTGGCACGACCCGATGAAGCCAGAGGTGAAATTCGACAAGCCCGGGAAATCACCTTTCATGGATATGGAAATGGTACCCGTGTACGCGGAGCAAGGCGCTGATGCAGGCGGGATTACCGTGAGCGCCAGCGCACAGCAGAATCTTGGGATTCGATTGGGGCAGGTCGAAAGGCAAGCGATCGCGCCGCGGGCCATGGCGGTCGGTACCGTGCGCTATGACGAACACGACATCGCTCTAGTGCAGACGCGGGTGGCGGGCTTCGTGACCCACCTGCACGTGCGCGCGGTGCTCGATCGCGTGCGTCGCGGTGAGATTCTTGCCGAGATTACCGCGCCGGCCTGGAGCGAAGCCGAAGGGGAGTACCTCGCCCTGTTGAGCTCCGAGCCCGCGGCCGCTGCGCCTTTAAGGGAGGCTGCGCGTCAGCGATTAGTCATCCTCGGCGTGCCGGAGGCGGCAATTCTCGAACTCGAGAAAACGCGCTCCATTCCGACCGCCACGTCCGTCGATTCGCCCATCGACGGCGTGGTCACCGAGCTGGGCCTGCGCGAGGGAGCCACGTTCGAGGTGGGCGCCGTACTGTTTCGCCTCAACGGTACCGCGACCGTGTGGGTCGATGCGCAGGTTCCTGAAACGCTGGCGCGCGCGGTCGCTCCCGGCGCCAGGGTAGAGACGCGCGCGGCCGCGCTGCCCGGCGAGGTGATAGCAGGTCGCGTGCAGGCGATCCTCCCGCAAATTGACCCGGCCACCCGTACGGTCGGCGTGCGGATCGCCATCAACAACCGGGCTGGACAACTGAGTCCGGGGATGTTCGTGCAGACGACTTTCGTCGGCAGCGCGGGCGCACCACAGCTGTGGATACCCAGTGAGGCCGTGATTGCCACGGGCCAGCGCAGTGTCGTGATTGTCAAACGGCCGGACGGCCCCTTCGATGTGGCCAACGTCACGTTGGGCGCTGAGACCGAGGGCAAGACGGCCGTACTCAGCGGTCTCACCGACGGGCAGACCATCGTGCTCTCGGGTCAATTCCTGATCGATTCGGAAGCGAGTCTCAAATCGGCGATGAATCGCCTCTCCGGCACTTCGCACAATGATTCCGGATCGACGCCATGATTGCCCGCTTGATC
>JANXYK010000031.1 GCA_025350055.1 Gammaproteobacteria bacterium
GTAGGCAAATCGGAGGGTGCCGCGATCGTGGGCGAGCGTGCCGACGCGCGTACGCTCCTGGAAGTCGGCATCGAGCCAAACTTCCACCTCATCGCTCATGACGTGCGCTCCCTGGGTTCCGGTGTCCGCGCACGCGCGGCCCGACGCCTGCGCTGCGGGAGCGCTTGGTCTTGCAGGAGCCTGCCGGCTTTGTCGTCGCGCGCGAGCACGTCCAGATCGCTTTCGAGCCCCAGCACAGAGAGAATCCGCTGGAGTGTCCCGAGTGCGATGGCGGGGCTGCCAGCTTCCGCTCGAAAAAGGGTCATCCGCGAGATGTTCGCGCGCTGACAGGCGATGTCGATCGAGAGTTTTCGACGCAAGCGCGCGAGTCTCAGGCGCTCTCCCAGCCCGATGAAAGCGCGCTTTTGCGTCGGATATAAAAGGGGCGGCTTGGCTGGCATATATCACAATATAGACTAAAGCAGGCAAAACGTCTAATATGCGATACAAAATGAGATCTTGATCTCATAAACCATTGATTGAAAACGGTTCCTGAAGCCTCAATTGCTCCACGCAACCATGCCCTACCGTCGCCGCGCATGCGGGGCCTTGATGGGGGCCTCGAGTGTCAACCGGCGCCAACGACTAGCCAGCTTTCGGCGTCCGACGTCGACCATCGCAACGAGCGATAACTGATGGATTCTCTGGCAAAAAGGTTGGCGCGATCCTGGTCCACTTCGGAGCCGGTTCACAATCGAAGCGATTTGTTTGCGATTCGCCTCCAGGAAGTCGGGGCAGCGTGCGTACGAAACCAATCACGGGCCTGCCAGGACTGGAGGGGATTAGGAAGCTGCAGGATCGGGTGCGAGCGGCCGGACGAATTCCTGAAACCACGGCGCCAAGTGTTCCAGATCAAAAGTTCGCGCATTGAAAAGGTCCATCATGAATTCGTAGACCGTCATCGAATCCGCGGTAATCGCATAACCGTTGATTCGCAAGAAAACATCAACCACAGCAAAAGCGACCCTCTTGTTGCCGTCCACAAAAGGGTGGTTTTGAACAAGGCTTTCAAAGAGCGCGGCCGCCTCATGAACGACCGAGTCGTAGTAGCCGGTCTGAGGTCGATGAAGAGCTGATTCGAGCGCGCCGGCATCGCGTACACCGGTAGCGCCGCCGTAGCGCTCGATCAGCTGTTTGTGGAAGAAGAGCGCGTCAGCGATCGTGACATACTCCGTCATCTCGCCAGCGACCGATACAACTCATCACGCTCTTTGAGGCTTTCCTGAAAGGCCTCAAGCACGTTTCGTCGCGGAGCTTGCTGTCGCCTTTGAGCCAGGTACTCACGCATCGCTTCCCCCAGCACAGCTTGGAACTGACGCCCCTCACGAGTTGCAATCTCCTGCAACCCTTCGAGCACCTCAGGATCCGCTTGAGATGAAAACTTGCGGAGAGCCTTCATGGAAGCACCTAATCATGATTTATCTTGATGCATCATGATATTTCAAGACGACTGGAAGTCAAGCGCAGGAAACCACAATTTAAGACTGAGGCTGGCATTACCCTGGGCACTTGACTGGATTAAAAACAAAGACTTACGATCAAAAATAAGCAATTGCCTGCGGGCGAATTAGCAACTGCTTGACGACTTAACATATTAGCCTGCACTCCCAACTAAGTTTCGCAGCGTAGGCTCCCCAAACGCAGAGCGGCAAATTCGTGAACTCCCCATCTCAGAACGGTCCCAGCCAACTCGCGAAAATGTGCCCAGCAATACTTGCATTGCCGAAACTCCGCTGCGTCGCTCCTCCCCGCAACCAGGTCTCTCACTATTCAGGCAATGGCACAGTTGTTGCTTCGGGGAACAGGCGGTCGTCGCAGGTGTCCGCGTGGCCTGGCTATCCCCCGATTCCGCCAGCAGCGTTCTACACCCGCGCCGGCCGTTGCGCCGCAAGGCGATGGCGTTCAGGCAAAACGAGAGGGAGGATGACATGAAGATAATCAGGCTTGCGGCCGCGGGCAGCGTGCTGCTGTTGGCGACCGGCGTTACTCAGGCTGCGGTAAGTTCGGCCAACAATCCGGCGATGCTGGATCTGGCCAGGCAGAGCGGGTGCCTGACCTGCCATGCGATCGAGGCGGTCGTCGCAAGGGATGGCGTTGCGAAGCCGATCGGCCCGGCCTGGCAGGATGTCGCAAAGAAATATCGTGGACAATCTGACGCCGCGAAGAAGTTGACTGCAACCGTCATGCGGGGTTCGAATCCGTACGCCAGCCACTGAAAGGGCAAAGTCACAGGCTTGGCGATGCCCCCCAACGCCGTGGCGATTACACGAGCACAGGCACACGAGCTGGTGAACTGGATTCTGTCTTTGCCGCCAAAATAATTGGCGGCGCCGATTGCCCGCGGCGCGGGCGCTCAACCGGCGGCGCGGCTGGCACCCACTCGACGACACGACGGGCGTTGTACAGGTTACGCATCATGCGCGGGTCTTCGCCCGCCAGATCCTTGAGCGTCATTGACAAGGGCGATTCCGGGAGCCGAGGCACCGACACGATGGTCCGCGAGGGTCCTGAACGGGCCGCGGCGGGCGGCGCTTGTGGTAGGCGACACGCTCTATATACTCGCGGGTCGCGATGCGGCGCGCGCGAACAGTGGCGACTTCAAAATGCGCACGTGGCAGATCTTCACCACGCAAGACCCTGCAAGCCATGCGTGGCAACTCTATCCCAATGTAATCAAACCCCACGAAGTGTTCGCCTGGGCCGCCGACAGCGCAGCTTATGCCGGACAGATCGTTCAAGGCCCCGACCGCCGCTTCTACTTTTACGCGCCGGTGCTGGAGCGCGATTGCCACGCGCGCGACTGCTTCGCCATTGGCGTAGCCGCTGCGGACTCACCGCTCGGGCCCTGGCACGACGTTCATCCGCAGGGTCCGATCCTCTCGCAGCAGGTACCACGTAGCCAGGGATGGCCACAGCCACCGGCCGTGCCTGCGCGGCGAGCGTAGTCTCAATTGCGCGGATCGACGGCGCAGTCAGCAGGCGCACACCAAACGTGCGCGTGGCGCCAGCTGCGATCACTTCACTGCTGGATGCGTTCCATTCAGCGCCGGCAACGCCGCGCCATTCGCTCTCCAAATAACCCAGGCTACGCACTGTCCAGTCGTAGAAGCCCTCGGAAGTCTGGCTGCGTTCGCCGCCGTCGCGGAAGGCGGCAATAGGTGCTTCCTGCGTCGTGGGCAATGGCACACAGGCCTCGAGTGGCGTGTGCGTTTCCGGCAGCACCAGCAGCGCCGGGCCGCTCCCGTTCAATCGCGTGACCTGCACGTAGCCGGCATCGAGCGCGATCGACGGATCGGCGAAGCTCGCCTGCGCGTGGGCGCTGGCGAGGCTACGACCGGTCAGCAAGTTGTCGAACACCATCGGCATGCCGATGGCCCCAAGCTCGATCGGCGCATCGCCTGCATTGCGGATCTTGAAGCGCAGCACCGGCGCATCGCCCTCGGCGCTCCAGTGCCGTTCCACCTGCAGCGCGCAGGCTGCGCCCAGTGCCGCAGATATATCGGCGGCCGCAACCTCACCGGCAGCGACGGCCAGCGGCTTCACCGCTCCCTGTGGAATCGAGGTCGAGCAGTCGACCCATGCGCCGGCCGTGGCGCGAATGGCGCGCACCCGCAGATGCAGATCGCCCACGTGGTTGTAGCCGGTCCCCGATCGCTTCGGCTCGAGCGCCGCCGGAGTGAAGCTGAAGTCGGGCTGGTCGGCCGGCGAGAGGCGTACGAGGGTTTGAGTATCGGCGCGCAACTGCACGCGCAAGGAACCGACGCTATGACGCAAGAGAGACGCTGCCAGTTTGCCGCGCGTGTTTGTATTGCCTGCCGGAACCGCTGTTGCGCACAGCGCAGGTCCGAGTGCTGCGATGAGCAGCGCCGCAACGATCGCTTTGTTTGCCTTGATAGCGGGATCAGGAAGCATGGCGGTTCATTTTCTGTATAGACTCCGTAGGAATCCCATGATCCGAAGAATGCTCAATTTGTCGACGCCTGATACTGGAGCCCTGATCCAGACGAGCAGCGGCAAACGCCTGCGCGGTTCGCTCGCGCAGCAGGTGGGCGTGCTGATCCTCTCGGGCGAGTTGCCCGAGGGCCATGTATTTCCGGGTGAGGTGCATTACGCCGCGCAGCTCGGGATCTCGCGCTCGGCGTTGCGCGAGGCCTTCCGTGTGCTCGCGGCCAAGGGGCTGGTCGACAGCCGGCCGAAAGCGGGCACGCGCGTGAGCCCGAAGCGACAGTGGAGCCTGCTCGATCCCGACCTGCTTGCATGGCAGTTCGAATCGGAGCCGAGCGAAAAATTCCTCAAGGACCTGTTCGAGCTGCGCATGCTGGTGGAGCCCGAGGCAGCTGCGCTCGCGGCGCAGCGACGCGACGAGCAGCAGGTGGCGGCGATGCACAAGGCGCTGGAAGATATGGCGCGGCACACGTTGGCAACCGAGGCGGGGCGGATCGCCGACCAGCAGTTTCACATGGTGTTGCTCAGCGCTACGCGCAACGATGCGATCGTCGCGCTCGCGAGTTCGATCATGGCAGCGATCGCCTGGACCACGATGTACAAGCAGCGCCATCGCGCGTTGCCACGCGACCCGATCCCTGATCATCGCGCGATCTTCGATGCGGTGGCTGCGGCCGATCCGCTGGCCGCGCGCGCGACGATGGCCGAGCTGATCCGCCTCGCGCTCGCGGACACGGAGATCTCGCGCCACGAGAAGTGATCCGGGTCAGTGCGCCGTCGAGAGGCGGTAAGCCATGCGATGGTGATAGGGGTGTGCGACGTCGACGCGCGCGGAACCGAACGCCGGCTGATTGGGCGTATCCGGGAATTTCTGCGGCTCGAGTGCGAGGCCATCGCCCATGCGATACAGGTGACCGTGCTTGCCCACGAGCGTGCCATCCAGGAAATTGCCGGTGTAGATCTGCAGGCCGGGCTCCGTTGACCAGACTTCGAGCACGCGGCCTGAAACGGCATCGAGCAGGCGCGCGGCGAGTTTGGGCTCGGCGGTGAGGCCCGCGTCCAGCGCGTAGTTGTGATCGTAGCCGCGCCCGACGCGGACCTGCGCATCGCGTCCGTCGCGCACGGCATCACCGAGCACTCGCCCTTTGCTGAAGTCGAATACGCTGCCCGCAACTGCGCGCAGTTCGCCGGTCGGAATCAGCGTTGCATCCACTGGCGTGTAGCGGGCCGCGGGGATCGTGAGACGCTCGCCCAGCACGTCGCACACACCGCCTTCGCCAGCGAGATTGAAGAGCGCGTGGTTGGTCATGTTGACCACGGTCGGTGCGTCGCTGGTAGCGCGAAACTCGATGCCCAGTTCGCCGGCCGCATCGAGCGAGTAAGTGACGGTGGTGTGCAGGTTGCCCGGATACCCCTGGTCTCCATCGGGGCTGTCGAGCGCGAGCGTCACGCTGGCCACCGCGCCGGATTTCACTTCGAGCACACGCCAGGCGTGTTTGTCGAAGCCGCGTGTTCCGCCGTGCAACGAGTTGGTTTTGTCGTTGAGCGTGAGCTGGTAGCTCTTGCCGTCGAGCGTGAATTTTCCGCCGGCAATGCGGTTGGCGTAACGGCCGACCGTCACGCCGAAGTAACTCGGGTGCTGCACGTAGCCAGCGAGATCATCGTAGCCGAGCACGACATCGGCGCTGTGGCCATGGCGATCGGATGACTCGAGCGACTGCAGCGTGGCGCCATAGCTGATGATGCGTGCGCGCACGCCGTGCGTATTGGCGAGCGTGATGGCTTCGATCGCGGTGCCGTCGGGCAGTGCGCCCCAGGGTGCACGCTCGGCGGTGACAGCTCTTGCGGCGACAGCGTGTGCAGCGGCAGCGTGCCGGGCGGTGTGCGCAGCGCCGGTCATGACGGTCGCAGCGACAAGGGCGGACAGTGCGGCAATCTGGCCGCGCGAGCGGTTTGGCATGGAGATTCCCCGGGCAAACTTGGGCAGTTGACCGTCGGGGAAGATAGTATATAGTCGGACAAGAAGTCAAAGCGCGCCCAGAAGCGCGGGCTTTTGCGCGCATATCTATATGAATAGCGAAGGGAATGACATGCCTAGTGTTCCAGGCGGCGCCGCAGGTTCGACAAGCGGCGCGGGCGTCACAAATGGCGCGAACGGCCAAAGCTACGCCCCGGCATTGCGGCTGCTGGCCAGCCTGTTCTTCATCTGGGGTTTCATCACAGTCATCAACAACACGCTGCTGCCGCACCTGCGCAGTGTGTTCACGCTCGACTACACGCGCACCACGCTGATCGAGTCGGTGTGGTTCATCGCCTACTTCGTCGCCTCAATTCCTTCGGCGAAGCTGATCGAGCGCATCGGCTATCAGCGCTCCATGGTGATCGGCCTGGAAGTGATGGCTGTTGGCGCGCTGTGCATGATTCCGGCCGCGCGTATTCCGTCCTACGAGATCACGCTGGCAGCGCTGTTCGTGATCGCGAGCGGCATCACGCTGCTGCAGGTTGCCGCGAATCCCTACGTGGCCGTGGTCGGCCCGCCAGAGACCGCGCCCGCGCGCTTGAACCTGGTGCAGGCCTTCAATTCGCTCGGCACCACGATGGCGCCGTTGTTCGGCGGCTATCTGATCCTGGGTCGCTCGACCTCGGGCACCGCGGCGGCCGGCACCGTGCTCACCGAGGCTGAGCGCCTGGCCGATGCGCGCGCCGTGCAGTTGCCCTATCTGATCGTCGCGGCGGTCTTGATCGTGCTGGCAGTGCTGATCGCGCGCTTCGATCTGCCAGACATGGGCGCCGAGACGCGGCGCGCGTCGGCGCAGGAGCGCCGCGGCCATTCGCTCTGGCGCCACCGCAACCTGGTCTGGGGCGTGCCGGCCATCTTCATCTACCTGATCGCCGAGATCGGTGTCGCGAATCTCTTCATCAACTTTGTCTCGCAGCCCGACGTCGCCAACCTCACGCACGAGCGCGCCTCGGACTACCTGTTCCTGCTGTGGGGCGGCATGATGGTCGGGCGCTTCGGCGGCAGCTTCCTGATGCGTAGGATTCCCGGTGAGCGCGTGCTCGCGTTCTTTGCAGTTGGCGCTTTTGTGACCATGCTGGTGACGACCATGGTTTCTGGCCCCTTGGCCATGTGGTCACTGATCCTCGTCGGGTTGTTTCACTCGATCATGTTCCCTACCATCTTCACGCTCGGCATCCGCGGACTGGGGCCGCTCACCGAGGAGGGCGCGGGCCTGCTGATCATGGCGATTGCAGGCGGCGCACTGGTGATCGTGCAGGGCTGGCTCGCAGACCACTTCGGCCTGCAGCGCTCCTTCCTGCTGACGGCGGCTTGCGAGTTGTATGTGTTGTTCTACGCCTTGTGGGGCGCGACGCCTGTGGTGAGCGGCGGTGAACCGCCCGCGGCCGAGCGGCGCGTTTCGTGAGCGAGCACATCAACGGTGCGGTGTTGGTGGGTGCGCAGGAGTGTCGTCCGTCCGGCAGTTTTCACGCGATCGAAGCGGTGAGTGGGCAGGTGATGCAGCCCGCCTTTTGCGAGGCTGGCGCGAGCGAAGTGGATGCAGCCTGCGCGCTGGCCGCTGCGGCCTATCCGGTATTCAGCGAGCTTGCGCCCGAAGCGCGTGCCAAGTTTCTTGAGACAGCAGCGACTGCTGTCGAGAGTCTGGGCGACACACTCATCGTTCGCGCCATGGCCGAGAGCGGCTTGCCGCGCGCGCGGCTCGAAGGCGAGCTGGTGCGCACGGTGCGCCAGCTGCAGCTGTTTGCGCAGGTGGTGCGCACCGGCGAATGGATCGATGCGACCATTGACACGGCGCAACCGCAGCGCACGCCATTGCCGCGCCCCGACCTGCGGCGACGCAATGTCGCGCTCGGCCCGGTGGTCGTGTTCGGTGCTTCCAATTTTCCGCTGGCATTCTCGGTCGCAGGTGGCGATACCGCCTCGGCGCTCGCGGCGGGTTGCCCTGTGGTGGTCAAGGGTCACCGTGCGCATCCGGGTACCGGTGAACTCGTCGCGCGTGCATTGCGCCGTGCGGTGGAATCCTGTGGTCTGCCACCGGGCGTGTTCTCCTATCTGCCCGGCACTACGCACGCGCTCGGTTCGGCGTTGGTCGCCGATCCGCGCATCCACGCGGCTGGGTTCACGGGCTCGCGCGGCGGTGGCAAGGCGCTGATGGACGTTGCCGCGGCGCGGCCTGAGCCGATTCCCGTATACGCGGAGATGTCGGCGATCAATCCCGTGATCCTGTTGCCTGCGGCTGCGCGCGCGCGTGGCGCCGAGCTCGCGCGCGCCTATGCTGCTTCCCTTTCAATGGGGGCGGGGCAGTTCTGCACTAATCCTGGTTTGCTGATCGCGATCGATGGCCCGGATCTCGAGAACTTTCTCGGCGCGGCGGGTGCGGCCGTGCAGGCCATCGCACCACAACCCATGTTGACCGATGGCATCCTGAAGTCCTATCGAAGCGGCGTGGCGGCGCTCGCGGCCAATCCCGCGGTCACGCGCGTGGGCCAGGGGCAAGGCGCGACGGAAGGGCGCCTCGCCAGTGCCGCGCTGTTTGCAACCCAGGCAGCCGCGTTCAAATCCGATCCGGCGCTCAGTGCCGAAGTGTTCGGCGCCAGCTCACTGGTGGTGCGTGCCCGCGATGACGCTGAACTCGAGCAGCTCATCAGCGGGCTAGAAGGTCAGCTCACCGCGACACTGTTGTTTGATGCCAAAGATGAGCCCCTTGTCGCGCGCTTGCTACCGCTGCTCCAGCGCCGCGTCGGGCGTGTGCTCGCCAACGGCTGGCCGACTGGTGTCGAGGTCTGCCATGCGATGGTGCACGGTGGTCCGTTTCCGGCGACCAGCGATACGCGCACCACGTCGGTCGGCACGCTCGCGATCCAGCGCTTTTTGCGGCCAGTGTGTTACCAGAGCCTGCCGGACAGCCTGCTGCCGCCCGCGCTGCGCGCGGCGAATCCGTGGAAGCTGCCGCGGCGTGTGGATGGCGTACGGCAGAGTGCGCCCTGAGCAGCGATGCGCGCGTAGAGCCGCAGCGCAAGCATGAGTTTGTCACTACTGCAGTACTCTGACGCCGCCGGCCAGCGGGGCGTGGCGGCGCTGCGCGACGATGGCGTTGCGCGTGCAGTTCCCGGTGCGCGTAGCGTACTGGCGCTGGCACAGCGGGCACTGCGCGAAGGCTGCACGCTGGCGCAGCTTGCGAGCGATGCGCACACGCCCGTCGATCTGACGCGCGTCAGCGTGCTGGCACCCATCGATCATCCCGATCCTGCGCACCTGCTGCTGACCGGTACAGGACTCACTCACCTGGGTTCCGCCGCAGGGCGCGACAAGATGCATCGTGCCGAGGCCGCAGGTGAACAACTCACCGACTCGATGAAAATGTTCCTCATGGGCGTCAAGGAGGGCAAACCCGCCGTGCCCGGCAAGGGTGTGCAGCCGGAGTGGTTCTACAAGGGCGATGGGTCCTGTCTGGTCGCGCCCGGTGCCGAGCTGCCGTCTCCCGATTTCGCGCTGGATGCCGGCGAAGAGCCGGAAATCGCTGGTATCTACCTGATCGCTGACGACGGCCAGCCGGTGCGCCTGGGCTACGCACTCGCCAACGAATTCTCGGACCACGTGACCGAGCGTCACAACTACCTGTGGCTCGCGCACTCCAAGCTCCGGCCCGCGGCGCTCGGCCCGGAACTGCTGCTCGGCGAACTGACCGCGAAGGTGGAAGGCATGAGTCGCATGCTGCGCGACGGCCAGGTGATCTGGGAAAAGCCCTTCCACACAGGCGAGGGCAACATGTCGCACAGCCTGGCCAACCTCGAGCACCACCACTTCAAGTACGCGCTGTTCCGCAGGCCCGGCGACCTGCATGTGCACTTCTTCGGCACGGCGACGCTGTCGTTCGTCGATGAAGTGCGTACCCGCGAGGGCGACGAGTTCGAGATCAGTGCCAAGCCTTTTCACCTGCCGTTGCGCAATCGCATCGGGCGCCGCACGAATACGGTGCCCGTTGTGCGTGCGCTCTGAGCCCGGTACCCATCGCTTGGTCGGAACATCATCATGACCACACTGACCCCCGATCGCCGTCAGCTGCTGCTCGGTGGTATGGCGCTGGCCGCGGCCGGCAGCGCGACGCCGCTGTGCGCGTCGATTGCCCTGCGCAGTCCGGCCGTGGCGAGGCCGCTGCCGCTCACCGCCGTGCGCTTGCGCGCTTCCGACTATGCAAACGCGGTCGAAGTAAACCGCATGACCTTGCACCGGCTCGATCCCGATCGCCTGCTGCACACCTTTCGTGTCTACGCTGGTCTCGCGCCCAAGGCGCCTGCGTACGGTGGCTGGGAAGGCGACACGATCGCCGGGCACACGCTCGGCCACTACCTAACGGCTCTGGCGCTGTGCTTTCAGCAGACGGGCGATGAGGAACTGCGCCGGCGCGCCGACTACATCGTCGGTGAGCTGGCGCTCATGCAGAAGCATCGCGGCACGGGCTATGTCGGTGCGCTCGGTCGCAAACGCGCCGATGGTACCGTGGTCGATGGCGAGGAGATCTTCGGCGAGATCGCGCGTGGCAAGATCCGCTCGGGTGGCTTCGACCTCAACGGCTCGTGGTCGCCGCTGTACACCGTGCACAAGCTGTTCGCGGGTCTGCTCGATGCGCACGCGATCTTCAATGACCGGCGCGCGCTGACTATCGCGGTGGGTCTCGCCGGCTATTTCGAGCGCGTGTTCGCACCGCTCACTCCGGCCCAGGTGCAGCAAGTGCTGGCCTGCGAGTACGGGGGACTCAACGAGAGCTACGCCGAGCTGTATGCGCGCACGGGCGAGCGGCGCTGGCTGCGCATAGCCGAGCTGCTGCACGACGAGCGCGTGCTCGGGCCGCTCGAGCGGCATGAAGACAAGCTGGCGGATATCCACGCCAATACCCAGGTGCCCAAGCTCATCGGGCTCGCGCGGTTGCACGAGTTGACCGGCAATGAAGCGGCGGGCACCGCCGCGCGCTTCTTCTGGCAGACCGTTACCACGCACCACAGCTATGTGATCGGCGGCAATTCAGATCGCGAGTATTTCACCGAGACCGACACGCTCGCCACCCACATCACCGAGCAGACCTGCGAGCACTGCAACACCTACAACATGCTCAAGCTTACGCGCCAGCTGTGGTCCTGGGCTCCGGATGGTGCGCTGTTCGACTACTACGAGCGCGCGCACCTGAATCACGTGATGGCGGCGCTCGATCCGCAGACTGGCGGCTACACCTACATGACGCCGTTGATGAGCGGCGCGGCGCGCGAGTTTTCGAGTGCGGACGACAACGAATTCTGGTGCTGCGTGGGCACGGGCATGGAGAGTCATGCGAAGCATGGCGATTCCATCTACTGGGAATGCGATGACGGCACGCTATACGTCAATCTGTACATCGCCTCCGAGGCGCGCTGGGTGGCGCGCGGCGTCCGCCTGGAGCTCGACACGCGTTATCCCTTCGGATCGGATATTCATCTCTCGTTGCCGGCAGTGCGCGACGGACATTTCGCGTTGGCACTGCGCATTCCCGCCTGGGCTGGTGGCGCGGCTACAGTGAGCGTGAACGGCGCATCGTTCTCGCCGCGCATGCAGCGTGGCTACGCGATCCTGGAACGCAGCTGGAGCACAGGTGATACCGTGGTGCTGTCCTTGCCGCTGGCGCTGCGCACCGAGGCGACACCGGGCGATGCGCGCACCGTGGCAGTATTGCAGGGGCCCATGGTGCTGGCGGCCGACCTCGGTGGTCGCGAAGGGACCTGGGAGGGCGCCGATCCGGCCCTGGTGGGTGCATCGCTACTGGCAGGATTTTCGCCCACCGACGCCGCGCAAGCGCGCTATGCGGCGCGCGGTGTGGCACGGCCGGGCGACCTCGTGTTCGCGCCTTTCTACCGCCAGTACCAGCGGCGCAGTGCCGTCTATTTCCGCAGCTTCAGCGATGCCGCATGGACGCTCGAGGCCGCCGCGTGGCAGGCTCAACAGGCTCAGGAGCGCGACATTGCCGCGCGCGCCGTAGACACGATGCACCTGGGCGAGATGCAGCCGGAGCGCGATCACCAGTTGACGAGTGAACTGTCGTATCCCGTGGTCTATCGCGGCCGCCACGGCCGTGACGCGCGTTCAGGCGGTTACATCGAGTTCACGCTGCGCAGCCGACCTGGCCCGCTCGTGTTGCAGGCCACTTACTGGGGCAGTGAACGGGCCCGCGACTTTGATCTGCTGATCGATGGCCAGCGCGTAGCCACGCAGCACCTCGACAACGACCGGCCCGGGCAGTTCTTTGCGGTGGACTATCCGCTCGATGCGGCGCTCACGACCGGCAAGGACAAGCTGCGTGTGCGGGTGGTAGCGCACGATCGCAGTACGGCGGGACCGGTCTTCGGCATGCGGGTCTATGCGGCCCGCGCGGATGCACAGCAATAGTGTGCGCATGAGGGGTCTGGCATGAGCATCGTGATACGCACGCTCTCCGAGCGCGTCTTCGAGGTGCTGCGCGAGCGCATCGTCACTGGGAGCATCCAGGGCGAGCAGGCGATCCGCCAGGATGCGCTCGCGGCCGAACTCGGTGTCAGCAAGATTCCGCTGCGCGAGGCGCTTGCCCGGCTCGAACAGGACGGACTGCTCACCAGCCACGCCAACCGAGGCTATTTTGTGCAACCGATGTCGGCCAGCCAGGCGGACGAGATCTACGAGTTGCGGCTGCGCATCGAACCGCGAGCCGCCGCGCAGGCCTGCGAGCGCGCCAGCGAGTCGGAGCAGGCCACGGCACGCAAGGCCTTCGAGCGGCTCGATGCGATTGCGGATGCCAACCTGGCTGAGTCGGCCCTGGGCAACCGTGTGTACCACGCTTCGCTGGTGCGCCCGTGCGGGCGTCTGCTCACCACCCAGCTCGTCGAGCGCCTGCTGATATTGTCCGAGCGCTACGTGATTGCGCACCTGCAGCCCGCGGGCCGAGGCTCACGAGCGCACAAGGAGCATCTGGAAATGCTCGAGGCCTGGCTCGCGCGCGATGCCAAGGCCGTGGAGCGCATGGTCGAGACGCACACGCGTGCCACGCACGATGATCTCATGCAGCAGCTGGACGGAGCGCAGTGAGACTGCGTGTTGGCACGTTCGCGGTTGTACGGGCTGCGCGGATTGTGCCAGTGGTGCAGATTGTGTCGGTGGTGCTGATCATGCTGGTGATGCTGGCCGCTGCGCCGGCAGCGTGGGCGGCTTCGGCTGCGCCTGAAGCGCCTCGCGGCGCCTGGCTATTCGACGGCGGACCGGATTTCCCGGGCATCACGCTGATGACGCTGCGCGGCGCACGCGGTTCGCTCAACGGTGAGCTGACCAGCCACTGGTACGGCACGATGCCAATGTTCTCACCCCCCCCCATGGAGGGCGATGTGCTGGTGTTCGACCAGCGCAACCTCAATGACCGTGAGCATGCCGTGCGCCGCTGGACCGCGCATTTCAAGGGCCGCGCGGTGAGTCTCGCGGGCGATTTCTGGTATGCCCATGTGGAGCAGCAGGGCAGGCGCGCCCGCAGCGCCGAGGCGCGTGCGCGCGCGTTTCACCCGGGGCCACCGCTGCCTCCCGCTGGCAGCGTGCCGGCCGACGGGCCCGCGGCGACACCGCCGATGGGCTGGTCGAGCTGGAATGCCTTCGCGGAAAAGATCGACGATGCCACCGTGCGCGCCATCGCCGATGCGATGGTGAGTACGGGCCTGCGCGATGCCGGCTACGTGTATGTGAACATTGACGACGGCTGGCAGGGCACGCGCGACGCGCAAGGCGAGCTGCGCTCCAACGCGAAGTTTCCGGACATGAAAGCGCTGGCGGACTATGTGCACGCGCGTGGCCTCAAACTGGGCCTGTACACCTCGCCCGGACCGCGCTCCTGCGCTGGCTACGAAGGCACTTACGGGCATGTGCGCCAGGACGCGCAGCGCTTCGCGGACTGGGGCGTGGACTATCTCAAGTACGATCTGTGCTCGGGCGAGTGGTTCTACGCCGATGCCGATACAGTGCAGCGCACCTATCTCGAGATGGGCGCAGCCCTGCGAGTGACGGGCCGGCCGATCGTGTACTCGCTGTGTGAATACGGCCGTTTCGATGTGGCCAGCTGGGGCCGCACGGTAGGTGGCCATCTGTGGCGCACCACCGGCGACATCAAGGATGAGTATGCGAGCATGGCGTCGATCGGCTTCGAGCGCCATCCGAAGTTCAAGCCGGGTGGGCCAGGCGGCTGGAATGATCCCGACATGCTCGAGATCGGCAACGGCGGCATGAGCGATGACGAGTACCGCACGCACATGAGCCTGTGGGTGCTGCAGTCCGCGCCGCTGATCATGAGTCACTATGTGCGCACGACCACGCCCTCTGCCGCGCAACTGCTGCTCAACCGCGAAGTGCTCGCCATCGACCAGGATGCGCGCGGCGCGCAGGGCAGGGCCGTGCGCGTCGAGGGCGGGCTGGAGGTCTGGCGCAAGCTGCTGCCATTGAGCTGCGGCCAGCCGATGCCGGCTTCGAATCGATTGCTCAATTGCGCGACCTGTGGCGTCAGGCGAGCGTGCCTGCCGATACCCGGTCCGTGGACGTGCCAGCGCACGGAGTCATACTGTTGCGCGTCAGCGCTATCGCTCAGTAGCCTGCCAGGTAACCCACCACCATCGCCGCTTGCACGGCCAGTGCGATCAGCGTGACGTCCACCGCCGGCACCGCGGCCCAGCGCCGCCCACGTTCAGTGCTGAGAATCCAGAACGGCATTGCCCAAAGCGAAGCCATGCCCCAATGGTTTTCGACGGCTGCACCGAGCACCAGCCCGATCACGACGATGCCTGCGATGGGGCCCCAGGCATGGATAAGCCAGAAGCGACGGGCAACTTCGAGGTGCGCACCTGCGTGGGTCGAGGTAGTGTGATCTGGAGCGTTGGTGCGCGCCCGCCACACCAGTGCCGCCAGTAACACTGCCAGCGGCGCGATTCGGCCGAGCTGGTGCAGCAGAAAATAGAGCACGTCGCGTGCGCGGTCGGCAGGTCCAAGGTGCGCGGACAGTGTGACCGAAGCATAGTCAAAGGACGGGAAGTGGTTACGCACGAGCCAGAGCAGGTGTGGCGCCAGCACTGCTGCGGCCACGGCGCAGGCCAGCGCGAGCCCCTTCAACAGGCGTGCAGTTCCCTGCGCACGCACACTCCACAGGAACGCCACGTTGCAGCTGATCAGCAGGGCCATCTGGTACTTCGACAGCATGCCGATGCCCCAGCCCAGGCCGAGCAGCAGCCACCAGTGCATGCTTCGGGAGTTGATGGCGCGCCACAGCGCATAGAGCGAGGCGGCGTACGCAGTCATCAGCGCCGTGTTGTGATTGTAGTAGTGCATGCGGCTCGAGTAGTACGTGATGCATGCGACCATAAGCGGCGCGATCCACGTGGCGACGCCACGCAGCGAGTAACGCGCCAGCAACCATGCCATCCATAGCAGGAACGCCACCTGCAGTGCGCCAATGAAGTACGTCAGGCCCAGGCTGGGCGCGACTACGCGCTCGAAACACCACAAGATCCAGGTAGGGAAGGGCGGATGCTTGGCGTAACCCCAGGCCGGATGGTTTGCCCAGTCCAGTTGCTCCAGGTTGTCACTCGGAATTTCCGGATCGAATAGCAAGGGGAGCGCCAGCCACACGACGAACCACAACAGGGTCGCCACGGCCAGTATCAGCGCCCAGCGGCGTTGGATAACGCGCTGCATCGGCAGCAGCAGCGCGGCGGCTTCGGGTATCACGTTCATGGCGGAAACGGACTTCCGAAGGGCACCAGCGCGATGCGCTGTTCGCGCCGCAGATTGTCCCAGGCGGGCGAAGACAGATAGGCGAATTCGGCTTCGCGGGCCGGAGAGGAAGCACCGGCAGCAGGCAATTGGGGATGGCACATGAGCAGGCCGTGATCGGCGAGATCATCGAGCCAACCCGCCATGCGCAGTGCATAGGAAATGCGCGTGCTGAAATCGTAGACTCCGGCGAAATCCCGGTTGGCAGCGATATTCCTGATGCGCAGTTCGCGCGCGAGCGCGCGTCCTCCGAGTGCGCTGATCAGCGCGGCCTTGGCGCCGCGCCATACCGCCGGCGTTGTCGCGCGCACGGCAACCCGAATGCAGTAGCGCAGGACGACTGCCGCCAGCAGGCAATCACGCACGCCGCGGAACTGGTGCACATGCTCGTGTCCGTCGATGAAATCGGGCGCCCTGCCGATGCGCTCTTCGAAGCGCGTGCATTGACGCTCGATCTCGGCCTGGAGCCAGCGCGTGTCGAGCGCGCCGGGCACGCTGGATTTCAGCAACCAGGAGACCAGCGAGCGCGCCGGCACTTCGCCGAGGGCCTCGGTGAGATTCAGATGCAGGCCGACCGATACCGCAGTGGGCAGGCGGCGCAACGCCAGGGTCGCTTCGCTCGTGGCGCCGCCATCCGCGAAGCTGGAAATCGCACTGATGGAACCACGCTGCGCGAGCTGCAGAATCGCAGCATCAATGTGCGGTGCGGCGCCAAAGTCATCCGCGCACACCACCACGCAGCGCGTGCGCTGGCGGCCGCTCACGCGTATCGCGTCCGCGTGTCGATAAATACCCAGCGGTGGAATGCCATCCAGGTCAGCAGTGCGACCGTGGCCAGTACCAGCAGGAGCGCCAGGCGATAGTCGAGCCCAGTCCAATGGAGCAGCGCCGCGTAGCCCAGTGTGTTGAGTGCAAGGCCTGAAAGCGAGGTCAGCAGGAAGCGCCGTGCCGCCCGGCCGTCACGCACAGCCCCTGCAAAGGTCAGGCGCGACTGCCCGAGCCAGCTCACGGCGAGAGCGCAGCAGTAACCGATCACATTGGCCGCAAGCGGCGGTAGCCGCAACCATTCCACTGCTGCAGTCGCGATCGAGAAGTGCAGCGCGGCGGCGAACGCTCCAACGACGCCAAAAGCGATCCAACGCATGGCTCAGGCGCGATTGCGTTCGTCAGCGGGCAGGTTCGAGACGCTGGCGGGCCGCGTACGCTGCGCGGTGTCGATTGTGCGTGCGGCGATGTACGAGGGTCGCCCCTTGACCTCATCGAAGATGCAGCCAACGTACTGGCCGACGATGCCAAGCGCCAGCAATTGAATACCTGAGAGCAGCGTGACACTCGCCGCCACGGTGGCGAAGCCGGGGATGGGCTGTTGCAGGAACAGCTTCTGGAACAGGATCCAGCCTCCAAAAGCGAAGGCCCCGAGGGAGATCAGCAAACCGGCGACGGATACGGCCCGCAGTGGCAATGAGGAGAAGGCCATGAGACCAGTGATGGCCAGGCGCGCGAGCTTGCGGCCAGAGAACTTGGTTTCGCCGCCGCGTCGCTGCGCGGGAACGAACGGAATCGCCTCGGAGCTGAAGCCGACCCAGGCATACAAGCCCTTCATGAAACGGGTGCGCTCAGGCAGCGCGCGCAGCACGTTGACCACCCGGCTGTCGATGAGCCGGAAGTCGCCGGCGTTGCGCGGTATGGTCGCGCCGGCTTCTAGTGACAATACGCGATAGAAGAGCGCACCGAGTGCGCGACGCACCCAGCCCTCGCCACGGCGATCGGCCTTGACCGCGTACACCATATCGATGCCGTGGATCCAGCGATCGACCATCGCGCCGATCAGGCGGATCGGATGCTGGAAGTCGGCGTCGATCACCACCACGCAGTCGCCGGAAGCAGCATCCAGCCCTGCCTGGATGGCGTGCTCCTTGCCAAAATTGCGCGACAGCTCGATGTAATGCAGCGGCAGGTGGCCGGCGCGCGCCAGCACCTCAGCCGCCGAGCCGTCGCTGCTGCCGTCGTTGACCACAACCAGCTCGATGTTGGGCGTGATTTCGCGCACGTAGGCATGCAGGGCCTCGAGAAAATCGCCCACCACGCCTACCTCGTTGTAGAGGGGTACCACGCAGCTGAGGCGGAAGCCGCGCGCCGAGCGGGCACGCGCAATATCGACTATGGGAAAAGCATGATCCTTCATTAAGTGTTCCTTGGCCTGCCGGTACGCACCACGTCCCTGGGTGCACGCGGAGTGAGACGTCGGCCACGGTATGGATCAATCGGTGGCTAGGAATATTTCTCGCTCGGGCCCTGGCCCGATTGACTACCCTCAGTGCGGCCGTCTAAGTTGCCAACCAGAGAGGCTGCAAGGTGCGCTCTGGCGTGTTCAATGACGACCGGCAACTGGTCAGGAGCCTACTTCGTGGAGACGAACGGGCATTTCGCGCGTTCTTTGACCGCTATGCGCCGCTGCTGCTCGGCTTCGTGCTGCGGCGGAGCGCATTCGACCGTGCGGGCGCGGAAGACGTCGTGCAGAGCGCATTGCTGCGGGCCGTGCGCGGCCTGGCCGGCTTTCGCGGCGAGGCCAGCCTATACACCTGGCTCTGCCAGGTATGCCGCAGCGAGCTGGCGGACCAGCGGCGGGCCAGCGCCCGTCGACCGGTCACCGTCAGCTTCGACCAGGATGCTGCGATCGCAGCGACGGTCGCGAGCCGCGCGGCCGCAGCCAGCGCAAGCCCCGACGATGCCACTGACATCGAGCCGGGAGAGTACGGCGAGCGCGTATCGCAGGTGCTCGCCGCGCTGCCAGAAAATCACGCCGTGGTCCTGGAAATGAAGTACGCCAGGGAACTCTCCGTCGAAGAAATCGCCGGATGCCTGCGCATCACGACGACCGCCGCGCAATCGCTGTTGGCCCGGGCCAGGACGGCGTTCCGCGAACGCTGGCTGGCCAACGCTGGAGAGTCGACATGAGCGCGCCGCGGGGCCCCGACGTACAGGACGATGAAGCGCTCGACCAGCTTCTCTCCGACTCTCTGCGGGGTGTGGCGATGGGCGAGCTGAGCCACGCTCGCATGCGCGCTACCGTGCAGGCCGAATGGCGCCAGAGTGTGGTCGCAACCCGGCGCTCACATTGGCAGCGCTGGTTGCCCGCGGCCGCCGCGATCCTGGCTGTCGCCATGGCATGGACCGGTTGGCTCGTGCTGCGACCCGCAGAGGTGTTCGGCGATCTGCAGGCATCCATGGGCGATCCGCGCTTGCGGGTGGGCCAGCACTTCGAAGTGCAGTCCAACCTCCTGGTCGCGTTGCGCGGTGGCGGGCAGCTGCGCGCCAGGCAAGGCAGTACACTCGAGCTCGTCGCCCAGGGCACCGTGCGCCTGGTCAGCGGTGTTGTGTATATCGACGCCCAGGGCCGGCCATCCACGGATCCGCTGCGCGTCCTCACACCTCAGGGCCTTGTGCAGCATGTAGGCACGCAATTCGAAGTGGCTATCATGACCGATGGCGTGCGGGTGCGGGTCCGTGAAGGTAGCGTACGACTGCGCGATGCGCTGCGCGTCGATGCGGGTGAACAGGTAATACTTACTTCAGATGGCACGACGCAACGCGCGAGCTTCGCGCCCTACGACAATGAGTGGCGCTGGTTGGCGACACCCGTCGCCGATGTTGCCGTGGATGGTCGAAACCTTTCCTATCTGCTGCGATGGGTAGCGCGCGAGACCGGTCGACGACTAGAATTTGCAGATGAACGCAGCTCGGCACTCGCGGATACCACGATCCTGCATGGCTCAGTCGCCGGGCTCGAGCCAGACCTGGCTCTGCGCGCGATGCTCGCCACTACAACGCTGCAGGCCGACGTGCTGGTCGATCGCATCGTGGTGCACTCGCGCGACGTGGCGACTCGCAGCTAGCCTGTTGCTGGGCGCGTGCCTGCACGCGCAAGCTGCGCTCGCGGCAGTGCCGTCGGCCGCCACACACTGGGCAGGCAGGCCACTCACTGAATTGCTCGCGGCGCTGACGCGCTCGGGCGCTGAAGTCGTCTACAGCAGCGAACTCGTGCCGGCGCAGCTGCGCGTCGAGGCTGAGCCGCACGCCACTACCCTCGTCGGGCTGGTGGAGGAGAGCTTGGCCGCCAAGGGCTTGCAGCTGCTCGAAATCGCGCCAGGCCACTACGCTGTGACGAGCAGCGCTGCGCCCGTGCCACTGGTCGCGACGAAGACCGCTGCCGAGGACGAAGCGAATATCGCGCAGGCGCGCGTTGAGATCGTCGTCTACGGCAGTCGTTACTCCCTTGACGCCCATGGTCTCGCATTGCCGAATACGGTCTCGCGCGAGCAGGCCGAGCAATCGACCGGAACCAACAATGACGTATTGCGCGCGGCGCAGACGCTGCCCGGCGTGGCGACGGCAGCCTCCTCGCTGCCCTATGTGCGCGGTTCCTTGCCCGAGGATGTACTGGTCAGTTTCGATCATGTGGCGATCACCGACCCGTTTCACCTGCAGGGCTTCCAGCGACTGATCAGCGTGTTCGATTCATCGGCCATCCGCCAGGTGGACATCTATACGGGTGCGTTCCCCGTGCGCTATGGCACGCGCGCGGGCGGCGTCATCGAGATCACGCCGCGCACGCTTGCCCAGGGCACGGAGCTCGGCGTCAACGTGGGGACACAGGCCATCGGCGCCTCCGCAGTCGGTCATGAGGATGGCGCGCGACTCGACTGGCTGCTGAGCCTGCGCGACAACTCGATCGACCTCGGGAGCCGCGCTATCCGCAGCAGTGCGCGCCAGTCGCACCTGTTCGATTTCATCGGTCGCGTACGCTGGCAGCAGACAGACGCAGTGTCATGGACCGCGGGCGCACTTACTCTCAACGATCACATTCACCTGCGCTCCCGCTGGGGCAGCCAGAGTGCGACTGGTGATTCGCACGCCACGCATTTCTGGCTGACGCGCGAGCAGGCGCTGGCCAATGACTGGCAGTCGGTCGTGGTGCTCGACAGTGCGCGCGAGGAGTTCCTGCAGTCGGCACTCGAAGGCTACGACACGCAGGTGGGTACGCTGCTCCAGGCGCGGCATTTCGATACCTGGTCGCTCAACGCACGCTGGTTCGATGCTGCGCCCGACCGCAGTGGTTGGGATCTGGGCGCGGGCGCCTTCCTCACGGATGGCGACGACTACTACAGCAGCGTACTGGCGCCGCGACCGCCGTGGCGGCCGCCGGCTGCGACGCTCGTTCCCATCGTGGCCGCGAACGATTCGCGCCAGCTCGGCACCACAGCGTACGGCTCTTATCGTACTCGCTGGCGAGCTGGACTCGTGTCGGAGCTCGGATTGAGATTCGATGCCCAGAATGACTTCGGTCAGGGTACGCAGATGCAATGGAGTCCGCGGCTCAATGTGCAATGGCAGGCGCTGCCCCGACTGACAGTGAATGCTTCAATGGGAAGATTCTCGCAGGCGCAGCGGCCCGATGAGTGGCGGCTGGAAGCGGGCCAAGTGCGCGCGGATCCCGCCCAACTGGTCAATGAGGCAGTGATCGGCGCGGCGTGGACCAGCGCGCGTCAGTGGCAATGGCGGTTCGAGACCTACCGCAAGCGCTGGCTGAGGAGCAGCCCGTATTTCGACAATCTCTTCAACCCGCAGGGCCTGACGCCCGGTCTGTCTCCAGACCGTATCCGGATTTCGCCGGACTCTTCATCATCTGGTGGCGTAGAGCTCAGTGTGCAGCGCGATGTCGGTCAGCACTTGCGGCTCTGGGGTAACGGATCATCGTCCAAGGTCAGTGATGAGTTTGGTGACCAGCAGGTGCTACGCAGCTGGGACCAACGCTGGAGCGCCAATCTCGGACTCAACTGGAGCGGACCGCGCTTCAATCTGGCTGCCGTGCTGCGCACCCATCAGGGCTGGCCGCGCACCCCCTTGCTGGCCGTGCCCAGCCTTACACCTGGTGCTGTGTCGTACGTTCCGGGGTCACGCAATTCCTCACGCTGGGGCACTTATGCTTCGGCCGACGTTCGTGCCTCCTGGCTGCTGCCATTTCGCAGCAATTCGCTCGAGTTGTGGGCCGAGGTCACCAACCTGGCCAATCGCGGCAATCCCTGCTGCATGCGCATTCGCCCCGGCCCCGGTGGGCTAGCTTTTCCGGGCAGCACCATCACGTGGCAGCAGCGCGAGATCGACGTCGGCCTGTCCTGGCGGGCGAAGCGGTAGCGGTGTCAGATTTAGCTGCGCGACAACGCAGTCGCCGTGCCCGCGGCGAGCATCGCGCCACCGCCGGCACGCTTCATCCAGATTTCGGCTTCGGGTTTGCGCAACAGCTGCGACGCACTAGTGGCCGCAAGCGCATAGGCGCTGTCAGTCAAGCCGACAATGATCGTGAAGGTGGCTATCAACAGCACGGACTGGATGGCGTAGCTGCCGTGCGAGTCGATGAACTGCGGCACGAAGGCGACGAAAAACACGATGGTCTTGGGATGGAATGTGCCCAGCGCCACATTGCTCGCAAACGCAGCGCGCGGTGAGATCGGCACGCGCGCCGCCAGCTCGCCAGTCACGCGGCGGCTGCGCACCAGCGTTAGGATGCCGAGGCCAATCAGGTACGCAGCGCCACACCACTTGAGCACGCTGAATGCGAGCGCTGAAGCGGCCAGCAGCGCGCCAACACCGCCGAGCGACAGGCTCATCGCAATGACATTGCCGACCGACATACCCGCAACGGAGGCCAGCGCAGTCCTGCGCCCGGAGCTGAGCGCGTAACCCACGATGCTGGTCACGCCCGGGCCAGGTAGCAGGCCAATCAGCGCGGACGTTGCGACAAACGCCAGCCACAGGTGCCAGGTCATTGCGAAGCTCCAGTGATTGATCGATCCCCAAGGGCACTATAGCCGACCAGGAACCTGGGGTGGCGCGCAGCGTACAATTCGGCGCCAACTGGCTTAGGATTGCACAATGCCTGCAAATAGCCTGCAAACGCGAGCGGTGACCCATCGCGTGTTATTGGCCAGCCTCGTAGGCAGCGCCATCGAATGGTTCGATTTTTTCCTGTACGGCACCGCTACGGGAATCATCTTCAACAAGCTGCATTTCCCGGCCGCCGATCCATTGGTATCGCTGTTGCTCGCCTACGCCTCGTTTGCGTTGCCGTTCCTCATCCGGCCCATCGGTGGCCTGGTGTTCGCCCACATTGGCGATCGCATCGGGCGCAAGAAAACGCTGATCGTGACACTGCTCTTGATGGGTGCTGGTACCACGCTGATCGGCTTGCTGCCGGGCTATGACAGCATCGGCATTGCGGCTCCCATATTGCTGGTTACGTTGCGCCTGGTGCAGGGCATCGGCCTCGGTGGCGAGTGGGGTGGGGCAGTGTTGCTGGCCTTCGAATTTGCCCCAGCCCATCGCAAGGGCTTCTTTGGCAGCATTCCCCTGGCGGGAGTGCCCTTCGGCATGCTGCTGTCGGCGCTGTGCCTGGGCGCAGCTTCGCTGCTGCCAGAATCCGCGTTCATGCAGTGGGGCTGGCGGATACCGTTCATTGCCAGCGCTGTGCTGGTGGCGGTGGGGCTGTGGATCAGGAACGGCATAGACGAGACCCCGGAATTCGAGGCGACCAGAATGTCGGGCAACTGGTCCGTTGTCCGGCGCTGGAGCTGCTTAGGCGATCCTGGAGCAAAGTCCTGATGGCCATTCTGTTGAAGTTTGGCGAGACAGCTTCGTTCTACACGTTCGCGGTTTTACTGGTCAGCTATGCAACCGCGCAGCTGGGATACAGCCGAACCCTGACTCTTGCGGCCGTCGCCGCGGGCGCCGGTGCGGCGACAGCGGTGATTCCAATCTGCGGCGCGCTCGCCGATCGCTATGGTCGACGCACGCTGTTCCTGGTGGGCTCGTTGGGCATGGTGCTGTTCGCGGCCACCGTCATTGCAATAGGTATAGTCTGGCCGCCAATCACCGCAACGCTGAGTTCGCTGTTGGCTGATGCCTTTCCAGCTGCCTTGCGCTACACGGGCATCACCTTTGGCTACCAGATCGGCGCCGCGCTGGTGGGCGGCACGGCGCCCCTGATTGCCACCCTGTTGATATCAGCCAACCATGGCCGCTGGCATTGGGTTGCGGCCTACGTGGCCTTGCTATCAGCCACCTCGATTGCTGCGTTGTGTGCATTTCGTCCGGCAGGTGCCGGTAGCGGTGCCGGGCAACAGCAAGCGCCACGGTTTCACCCGATCAAAGGACATTCCTGATGAGCCAGCCATCCGGCCGCGACTATGTGTTGGGCACCACCGAGTGGGAGCACGATCGCCTGATCAGGCAGGCCGCACGCCTCGGGTTCGCAACGGAGCAACTGCTGCGTGATGCGGGCATCAAGCCAGGCCATCGGGTACTGGATATCGGGTCGGGACTCGGCGATGTCGCGTTCATCGCTGCAAGATTCGTGGGTCAGAAAGGCGAGGTCGTAGGCATAGACCAGGATGCCGCGGCGCTGGCCAAGGCTCGCCGACGCGCCACAAGCCTGCGCCTGCGCAATGTCTCATTCGTCGATGGAGACATTGACAGCCTGCCGCGAGGCAAGTTGTTTGACGCCATTATCGGCCGCCTCATTGTGCAGTTTCTTCCCCAACCCACGCAGACGCTGCGGCGCCTGGCGGAGCATCTGCGCACGGGCGGAGTCATGGCGTTCCAGGAGTCCAACTGGGAGGCAATGTTGTCGCAGGTGGCTCACCTGCCGCTGCGCGCCAGATGTTGCGAGCTGATTTATGAAACGTTCAGGCATGCCGGCGCCAACATGCAAACGGGCCGTTCCCTTTTGCAGGCGTTCAAAGCACTCAAGTTTTCGGAGCCCCAGATGTCACTGGCCGTGCCCGTCGGCGTGGACGCGGGAACCCGCCGCTGGCTGCACGATCTGGTGTGCAGCCTGCAGCCGAGATTCGCGCAGTTCGGACTCGCGGATGGCGCACTGGGCGACACGTCTTCGCTCGCCGATCGCCTTGATGCCGAGTTGACCGCGAGCGGATCCTTCGCTGTGTGCATTGCGCTGACGGGCGTGTGGTCCCGCAAGAAGTCTGCTACGCGCAAGCGCCGCTCATGAGAGCCGCTGACATCTCCGGTCCCCGGCCCTCGTCCGCGCCTGAAAACCACTATCGATGGGTCGTTGTTGCCGCCGGGGCCATTCTTGGCTGCGTGGCGCTCGGCGCGCTGTTCTCGCTGCCAGTGCTCGTAGGGCCGATCACCCGCGACACAGGTTGGTCAACCGCTGAGGTTTCCAGTGCCATGACGATCAGCTTCCTGACAATGGCGGTAGGCAGTGTCGTGTGGGGCACATTGAGCGATCGGTTCGGAGCACACTGGATCTGCGTTGCCGGCTCGGTGCTGATGGCGGTCGGGTTGATGCTCGCCTCGGGCACGCACTCCGTGCACGGCTTTCAGCTGACTTTCGGTCTGATTCTGGGCGCAGCTACTTCGGCCATTTTCGCACCCGTCATGGCTTGCGTCACCGGCTGGTTCCAGACGCGTCGTAGCCTCGCGGTATCGCTGGTTTCGGCGGGCTTCGGCGTCGCGCCTCTGACCATGTCGCCCTGGGTAGCGTGGTTGGCTGGCCATCACGACTGGCGCGCGGTGATGCAGACACTCGCCGTATTCGTGCCGGCAGTGATGATCTCGGTGTCGCTGCTGATCCGCAGACCTCCGACTGACGCCACGGCGATGCACTCCGACACCGTCGTTGATTCAGGCCCCAGTCCTGATGTGCCGATGACCATCAGGCATGTGCTGCGATCGCCCAGGTTCATCGCACTGGCGGCGACCAACTTCTTCTGCTGTGCGACTCACTCTGGCCCGATCTTCCACACGGTGAACTATGCCGTGATGTGCGGCATCTCGCTGGCCGCCGCGGTGAGCATCTACAGCGTCGAAGGGCTGGCGGGCCTGGGCGGGCGCATTGCCTTTGGTTTCGCTGGCGACTACTTCGGTGCGCGCCGCACACTGGTGGTCGGGCTGCTGCTGCAGGCGATCTTCGCGGCCTCATACATGTTTGCCACCCGGCTCGAGACCTTTTATGTGGTCGCCACGTTGTTCGGTTTCACCTACGGCGGCGTGATGCCCTTGTATGCGGTGCTGGCGCGCGAGAGTTTCCCGCCGGCACTGATGGGCACGGTGATCGGCGGCACGGCGACCGCGGGCAGTCTCGGGATGGCCACTGGCCCGCTGCTGGGAGGGTGGCTGTTCGACACGCTGGGCAGCTACCTGTGGCTCTATCTGGCCGCCTGCGGGTTCGGCCTGGTCGCTGTGGCCATGGCAGCCACCTACAGGGTCATGAGTTCGAGGGCGGGGGTGGCTGTCGCTGCCACTTAAGCCCGCAGTGTCATGCGTGAGGCGGCGCTGCAATCCTGGAAGAGGTGGTGATCGATGAACTGAATCACTCGGATCGGTTGGATCGTTTCGCCGCTGGTCGTCAATGCCTACTGCTTCGCGGCCGCGACACCCCAGGACGCGGGCTATGCGGCTTACGTTCCAGCTCTACGAAGGCCGGATCAAGGCTCTGAGCAAGGACTACGCCGCTGCAACTGAAGCCCCACCACATCACTGGACAGGTCAGGGATCTGGCACGTGCCATCCATTGGTACGAGAGCATCCTGGGATTCACTTTGGTCGAGTGCGGCACTCGGGGCGGAGACGCCATGAGTTACGCCGAAATGCCGATCTCGCCTACCACGAGGTCATGGAGCGCGTTGGCAAACCATTCCTCTACCCGGGGCAACCCTCTCAGTCGGCGACTGGTTTGTTGGTTACCGACAGCGAAGGCAACGAGATCGAGATCCTCGGTGTAAAGTAGGCAGCAGCGTGCCATGACCAGCCATGCTGACCATCAGGAGTTCAATGGGCAATCTGCTGCTGACTTTCGGAGCGCTGTTCTCGATCGTCAATCCGCTCAGCGGCGCCTTCATCTTCTTCGGCGCGACGCGCGAGCTCAGCCCGCAATTGCGCGCGCTGCTTTCGCGCTGGGTGGCAATCTACGCCTTCTGCCTGATTGCAGCTTCGCTGTATGTGGGCGCCTATGTGCTCGAGTTCTTCGGCATTTCGATCCCGGTGCTGCGCGTTGCCGGCGGCATCATCATCGCGATGTCGGCCTGGCGGATGCTGAACCAGCCCGACACGACCGAACAACGCCGCAGTGAAACGCCGGAGCACAAGAGCATTGATGTCGCGCCCAAGCGGCTGGCGTTCTATCCGCTGACCATGCCGCTGACCACGGGCCCCGGGACGATTGCGGTGGCGATCTCGCTGGGAACCAGCCGTCCGAGCGGTCTGCATGCCGCCACCGTGGCCTTCGTGATTGAAACCCTGTGCGCAGTCGCTGGGGTCGCGCTGCTGGTGTACATCATGTATCGCAACGCGAGCCGGCTCGCGCACCTGCTTGGCGCCACGGGTACCAGCATCGTGATGCGCCTCTCGGCTTTTCTGCTGTTCTGCATCGGCATCCAGATTTTCTGGAATGGCGCCGCAGAGTTGCTGATCTCACTGCCCAGGGCGAGCTGAAGCGTTCACCTGGCCCTGTTCAGCAGCAATTAGCTTGGTCAGCGTGCGGCGAAAATGCGTCAGCGGCGCATCGGCGCGAATCGCCAGCATCGGAAAGTCCGGGTCGGTTTCCAGATCGCGTTGCTGCGCCTCGATCAGCGCTTTGTCTTCCATGAATCCTTCGATCAGGCTGGCCAGCAGCGAATGCGAAATCGTGCTGTCGTCGCCTTCGAAATCATTCAGGTAAGTCCAGAAGAAATGCGTGGTGCGCTCGGTCTCCGGCGTCATGAACTGGCAGTTGCGATACTGGCGCACGCCGCGATCTAGGCCTTCGGTGAGGCCGCTGCCGGCAGGCGAGAACAGCGTCTTCATCAGGAAGATGCCGGGAATATGCATCTCGAATGAGTTGCGCCGGTCGAGCTTGCCGGTCTTGTCAGGGATGACGCGGCGGTGAAAGGGTGGCGGCTCGGCATCATGGTGCCAACGCTCCATGCCAAAGCCGCGCTCCAGTTTCTCGATATTCATGGGCTTGGTGACGTAGGCGTACTCTTCCGAACCGCCGAGCGTGTTGGTGTGCACGAAGGCCAGGTGTGAAAAGTCGCTGAGGTTGTCGACGATCAGCAGGTAGTTGGCCTGGTAGTGCATGTAGGAAGGCAGACCCTTCCAGGCCGGATCGCTCAGGTACGGGAAGTCGATGATCAGCGCGGGATCAGCGCCGGCCGGGTCACCCATCCAGATCCACACCACATGGCCTTTGACGACCACCGGGTAACTGCGCGCGCGCATCGCCGCGGGCAGCATGTCCTGGCCCGGAATCTGGATGCACTTGCCGGTCGCATCGAACTTCAGGCCGTGATACATGCAGCGCACGCAGTCGCCTTCGAGCCGGCCCATGGAGAGCGGCACGCCGCGATGGCAGCAGCGATCGGCCAGCGCGACCGTGCGGCCGCTCTCGCCACGGTACAGCAGCACATGTTCGCCGAGCAGCGTGCGACGCAGCAGCTTGCCGTCGATCAGTTCATGATCCCAGGCCGCCACGTACCAGCAGTTCCTCAGGAACACGTTGCCCTTGCCTGCCTGCGTTTCCGCGTTGGCGCTCACAATCTGTTACTTTCCCCAGCGGTAGGCGAACTCGACGCCGTAGGTGCGCGGCGGCGCATACACGCCCTGGTTGAAGCCGATCGAGGAAAGATCGAGTTTATAGACCTTGTAGCGCTGGTCGGTGAGGTTGCGGACACAGGCCGCCAGGTCCCAGGCGCCAGAGCCGGAGTTGTACGCGAAGCGTGCGTTGCTCACGGTATACGAGGTCTGCAGGTCGACCGGGGCGTTGACGAGTTCCAGGTACTGGCTGTCGTTCCACTTGGCGTCGATACCCGCAGAAAGCTTGCCTGACATGGCTGGCCACTCGTAACGGATCGCCGCATTGAGACCCAGTTTCGGCGCCTGGGGCAGGTCGCGATCGAGCTTGATCCCGCTGGGCAGCGGCACCTGGTCTGCCTTGGTGTCGAGCGTCGATGCGCCCAGATCGATGTTCAGGCCGCTGACGGGGACGACCGCGAATTCGACTTCGGCACCCTTGATCTTCGCGTTCAAGTTGGCCACCACCTGGGTCAGGCCCTGCAACACGAAGCCTTGGTGGTTTTTGTAGTCGTAGTAGAACACAGCGGCATTCAGGCGCGCGCTGCGATTCCAGAACTCGGACTTCCAGCCCAGTTCGTAGCTGGTGAGGTTTTCAGGTTCGAAACGCAGTACCGAGGTGTCGATGAAGCCAGTGCTGGGTGCGGAATAGCCGCCGCCCTTGGCGCCGCGATTAATGGACCCGTAGGCCATGGTCGATTCGCTGAATTGTCGGTCGAGCTCCAGCTTCGCGGACACGGTGCCCCAGCTGTGCGTATCGACGTAGGGGAAGGTGCCGGCGCCAAGCGGATCGGACTCGATGAAGTCGTAGGTCTTGGAGTCGTTGGTGTAGCGGGCGCCGCCGATGAAGGTCCAGCGTTTGTCGGCGAAATCCTGCTCGATCTGGCCGAAGACCGACCAGGTGCGATTGCTCAGCGTGAAGTGCGCACCGCCGAGACCGGCGCCAATGCCCCTGAAGTCAGTGATCTCGTCGTTGACCGTGGTGTAGTCCAGAAAGTACGTCCCAGCGATCCAGCGCATGTTGCCCACGTCACCGTTCAGGCGCAGCTCCTGTGAAAACTGGTGGTACTTCTGGATCGTGTCGTAGTTGAAAATCGGGTCAGGTGAAATGTCCGAGTCTTCACCGTAGCGCTTGTTCATGTGCAGGTAATCGGTCACCGAGGTGAACTGGAAGGCATTGAACTTCCAGTTCACGTGGGCGGTCAGCCCCCAGACCGTGCGGTTGAAGAGGCCGATGCGATCTTCAGTCTGGGTGTACGGGTCGGCCGGATCGTTAGGTCCCAGGAAATGACCAAGCCCCGTGTCCGGATCAGCCGCCGAGGCCTGAAACGAGTAGATGCCCGACACTTCGTGATCGTTGTTCAGTCCATGCAGGCTGAGCAGTATTTCTCCGGCATCACTGGGCTTGATCAGCAGCTGCGCACGGCCGGCGTACTGCTTCTGGTTGCCGATCTTCGGTCCCATGGTGTTGCGGATGTAGCCATCGTGACTGTCGGTGGCAAAGGAGTAGTGGCCGTAGACATTGTTCGACAGGCTGCCATTGACGGCGCCCTCGCTGCTCAGCGCGCCAAAGTTTTCGCCGCTGACCTGCACATAGCCGCTGGTCTCAGCGCTGGGTTTGCGGCTGAGGTAGTGGATCAAGCCACCGGTGGCATTGCGGCCGAACAGCGTGCCCTGCGGCCCGCGCAGGATCTCCACCCGATCGACGTCGTACATCGAGCCGGCGAGGGCGCCCATGCTGGCGACGTAGGCATCGTCGACGTACACCGCGACCGGCGCTTCCTGGTGATCGCTGAAGTCGTTCTGCGAAACACCGCGCAGGTTGTAGACCGTGATGGTCGGGCTGTATTGGTTGAACTGCAGACCCGGGGTCATGGTGGCGATATCAGTCGCGTCTTTCATGCCGCGCTCGGTGAGGGCGGCCCCGTCCATCGCGGTGATCGAGGTACCTACGGTCTGCAGGTTCTGTTCACGCTTCTGCGCGGTGACGATGATCTCTTCGAGACCACCGCTGGAGGCTGCCTGCCTGGTGCCGATCGGACTGCGCGCGCCTCAATCGATGTTGATGCGGGAGCTGCTCGCGCGTGAATGGGAGTGGTCCGCGGCTGGCATATTGTCAGTGGAATTGAAGGACGAGGGAGCAGCGGCTCCCTCTCCTCGACGCGGCATCGCCAGTTACCGTGCGATGCCCATTTACCTGCCAGACAGCCTCAGGGTTTGAAGCGCCGATAGATGTTGCAGAGAACGATCGTGATGGCGGCGCCTGCGGCCATCAGGCCGAGGTTGGCGACAATTCCGCCAAGGTAGTGACCAATCTCCGGAATGTTGCCGAGCACGCTGGCCAGGGCGGTAAGCGCCAGCGCCGAGACGATCACTCGCACATGATCTTCTGCCGCAATGCTCGCTCCGCCAATCAATCCCAACACCACCAGAATGGCTGCGAGGTATGGAATGGTGACGAATGCGCCGACGATTGCCAACAGAACGGAAACAATGCCCAGAATCTTGATGAAACTCATTGCTGTCGCCTCATTATGAATTGGAGTTTTAAAGGCCTGTCGCCAGTGTTTCCTGGCGTACTACGAAGATATATCAATGGATTGGATCGGAGTCCACTGTTGCGCGAGCTGCGCCTCGCCAGGACGCAGTGCCGATCTGGACGGGCCGCTGTGGCAAGAATCGAACGGCACTGTAATTACCCCTTGGAACCGCGGTTTCAGCTGATGCAAGGGCGCTACAGGCAGGGGCTGACCGCGCCGCTCAGGGCGGGGTAGGCGACGACCTTAGGCCGCGATACTCACGGTCATCGTGGCTACATAACCGCTGGTGTTGTCGCCGGTCACGCTCAGCATTTCCAGGCTGACGCCGTCGCTGAAGACGTTGTCTGCGCTGTTGGTCGGCACCGAAGTGTTCGGTCCCTTGGCATAGGTGGCATACACCGCGCTCGTGATCGCCTCGGGAAAGGCCAGCTGCGTGGTTGCCTGCGCAGTCACGTTGAGGGCATCGTTGAGGTACACCTGCAGATGGATATGCATGACGCGCCCGGCTTACCAGCCGGGATAGAGGGTCGTGAAGCACGCCTGTCCGGCGGCATCGGTCAGCTGCACGCCGCGCAGGAAAGTCTCGCCGACGTGATTGCCGTTGCCAGAGCCCGAATAGCCGGAGTACTCGCCCGCACTGTTACAGTGCCAGATATAGACTGCAGCGTTGGTGATGGGAACGAAGGCGTTGTTGGTGTTTAGCAGCGTGACATCGAGTCGTAGGGGCATGCCAGTCTCTGACTCGCGGATGTCGGTGCGGACCACGGCGCTGTTGCTGAGTATCGCGAGTAGCGGGAAGGGCCCCTGCGTTTCCTCCGGTATCAGCGTGCAATTGCCGGCAGTGGCGGCGGCACGCGTGACGGTCACTGTGTAAGTGCGCATGGTCGTGCCATCGGCTGCAGTAATAACGATGCTCAAGGCATTGCTGTCCACCATCAGCGTGATCGCGGCCGAAGTGCTGCCGCTGGTAACAGTGCTGCCATGCACGCTGATTGAGCTGCCAGTGGCGGTAGCGCTCGCAGTGACGGTAGTCGTCGTCACGCTGTTGTCCGCGGCGACGGCGTAGTTGGTAGTGGCGGAGCTGAAGGCCGGGCTCACGCTGCCCGCGGACAGCGACAGTGCGCTCAGCGATGCATCGGCGTTGCCCGTGCCAGAGGTTGCAGTAGCGGTATCGGTGCTGCCGCCGCCGCAGCCAGCCACCGTCAATGCGCCCAGCGCGCCCAACGCGGCCCGACGGTTCAATAGAGCAGGTGTCACAAGTGTCATAGGCGCCAGCTTCATCGACAGCACTCCGTATCCAGGGGCTGCAAATGGAGCGGCGATGATCCGCGTTAGTTCCGCGCGGCGCCGGCTGTGGTGAAAATAAGTCGGCGGCGGTCGCGCACTGGCGACAGCGGCGGAGTGTGCCGCAACAGCCCTCGCCGGGCCATTGGTGTTGCCGGACACCGGCGTCGGCCTGCGGCGGGACCGCGGGTTCTGCCGAGATGTGGCGCTGACCGGCGATCGGTGCGAGGAAGGCTTCATAGCTGGAAGCGCGGCGGCCGCGCGTTGCGTCCGCGCCGGGGTCACGACAGGTCTCGAGTGAGTGGAAAGGGCGCATGTACTCGCGCGCCAACGGCATCGAGGCGGTACAGAAGCATCACGCGCTGAGCCGCCGGATCCTGGCGCGTTACAACTGAGCGTCTGACAGGCGGAATGCCGTTCGGCGCAAGATCCGGAATCCGGTGCGCCGGCACCCCGCTATAGTGGGCGCGATGAGCCGCCGCCCCGCCAGCTCAATGGATCTGTTTGCCGAGCTTGCGCGCGAGCCCAGTGTCGTGCCCATCGATGACGGAGCAGTGCTGCTCGCGGCACATCTGCAGCATCGTGATCGGGCGCTGCTGGATGCGGCGTTGGCGGTGCTGAGCTCAGCACCTGCGCGGCATATGCCTACCCGCAGCGGCGGACGGATCTCCGTGGCGATGAGCAATTGCGGCACCGTGGGCTGGGTCAGCGATCGCCAGGGCTACCGCTACGACGCCATCGACCCCGATTCAGGACGCCCCTGGCCAGCCATGCCGGATTGCTTCCTGTCACTGGCGCGCGAGGCGGCGCAGATCGCGGGCTATCCGAGCTTTGAACCCGATGTCTGCCTGATCAATCGCTACGAGCCCGGCAACCGGCTCGGGCTGCATCAGGACCTGGACGAGGGTGAACTCGAAAGCCCCATTGTCTCGGTGTCATTGGGGCTGGGCGCGTTGTTCCTGTGGGGAGGAAAACTGCGCCGTGACACGGCGCGCCGCATTCCGCTGGCGCATGGCGATGTGATGGTCTGGGGTGGGTCGACGCGCCTGAATTTTCATGGCGTGCACTCGATCGCCGCAGGTCATCACGCCTTGACCGGTGCGTGTCGCTACAACCTCACGTTCCGGCACTGCGGTACTCGCGCGGCGTGAGCCCGTAGCGACGCTTGAACGCGTAGCCGAAATGCGTGGCGTTGTTGAAGCCACAGCGGAAGGCAATCTCGGTGATGGAATGCGTACGCCAGCGGGTATCGCGCAGCAATTGCGCGCAGCGCTCCACGCGCCGGCGCAACAGGTAAGTAGAGAAGGACTCGCCGCCCTCGGCCAGCAGCGCGCGCAGGCGGCGCGTGGAAATGCCCGCGGCGTGCGCTACATCATCGGGCCCGAGCTGCGGGTCGTTGAGGCGCGCATCGATACAGCCGAGCAAGGCCTGATGACGGGCAGCGGCAGCCGGCGTCGAATCCTCGCTGTCGCAGTAGGCGGCGGCCACAAACTGCAGCAGACATTGCGCCAGCGTGGGCGCGAACTGCGGTTGCGCGCCCGGCGCAAGCTCGGTGCCCAGGCCCTGCATCAGCGCGGCCAGCAGGCGCGACAGGCAGGAGTCGCCGCCCATGATGCGACCGATGCTCAGCGCGGCTTGCGGCAATAGCCCGTCGAGTGTGGCGCGCGGAATATCGACGCACAGCACACGCACCCCATCGCCATGCTGCAGTTCATAGGGCAGCGCATGATCGAGCAGGCAGAACTCACCGCTGGCCACGCGGTGCGCGGCCTGCCGGTCGACGCGCAGTTCGAAGCCGCCGCGCAGTGGCGTGAGCAGCAAGTAGGAAGGATTGGCGACCCGCGTCACGTGCGAGCGCGTATGCCGGATTTGCACCGCATCGGAGTGCACATCGATCAGGGTCAGTGCACCGATCGGTTCGCGTCGCAACTCGCCATCGAAACGGCTGATGTTGCGCGGTGTGATCTCCATGGCCGCGAAGGCATCGCTGCTCAACGCATTCCAGTAGGCTGCTTTGAGCGGCGGCGGCAGGCCGCGCGTAGTGAATGTTTCCATCTGCTGCCCCCTTGGCCGGCTGCCTGGTCGGCCGCCCCAGTGGAATTAGCCTACCGCGACAGTGGAGAGGGCGCCAGCTGGTGGCGCTAGCCTTAAGCTCGCAAGCGCACAGGGGGTGGGCATGGGCAGCAAGGCACTGAGCCGTCGGCAATTCATCGGCGCGAGCGCGGAGGCTGCACTGCTGTGCACGCTCGCCGCGACACTCAAGCCGCTGACGGCATTCGCCGTGGACGAGGGAGCGATCACCACGCTCTATGACCCGCGCTTTCCAGAAGCCCGATCGCGCGCGCTCGAGCTGGCGGGAGCAGGGCGCCTGTGCCCTACGGGTGGTGATCCCACTGAGCTGGTGTTGCAGGCCTTGCAGGATCGGCCCGCGAATGCGCGGCGCCTGCAGGGTGTGACCACCGAGTCGGTACCGTTCTGCCTGCGCCTGTTCGCGCCGCACGCACAACTCAAGCAGCGACGCATCGATCGTGATCTGTTCGAGTGGAGCCTCGAGGCGAGGATCTGAGCATGGACAACCCGATACTTCCTCCCGGCCTTTCCGCCAGCGATTTCGCCGCTGCGCTCGAGGCCTTCCGCCGCATCGTCGGCAAGGATCAGGTGTATACGGGCGAGGCACTGTCCTCCTACGTCGATCCTTACTCGATCGCGGCCGATGCCAATGCCCATGCGACGCGCGCGGCCGTCGCACCAGATTCGACCGAGCAGGTGCAGGCGGTGCTCAAGGTCGCCAATCAATACAAAGTGCCGTTGTGGCCGATCTCCTGCGGCAAGAATCATGGCTACGGCGGCGCAGCTCCGCGCATGCCGGGTACCGTGGTGCTTGACCTGAAGCGCATGAACCGCATTCTTGAGGTCAATGTCGAGTCGGGCTATGCGTTGGTCGAGCCCGGCGTGAGCTACTTCGACCTGTATGCCTACCTGCAGGAAAAGGGCATCAAGCTGTGGCTCGACGTGCCTGATCCCGGCTGGGGCAGCGTGCTCGGCAACGCGCTCGAGCGCGGCGTGGGCTACACGCCCTACGGCGATCACTTCATGATGCAGTGTGGCATGGAAGTCGTGCTGCCCAGCGGCGAGCTGATGCGCACCGGCATGGGCGCGATGCCGGGCTCGAACACCTGGCAGCTGTTCAAGTACGGATATGGCCCGTACGTGGATGGCATGTTCACGCAGTCGAATTTCGGTGTGGTCACGAAGATGGGTATCTGGCTGATGCCCGAGCCGCCGGGCTACCGGCCCTACATGATCTCCTTCCAGCGTGAGGAGGATGTCGAGCAGGTGGTGGAGATCCTGCGGCCGCTGAAGGTGGGCAGCGTGATCTAGAATGCGGCGACACTGCGCAGCCTGCTGCTGGTGGCCGGCATCAACGCCACCAAGAGCCAGTATTTCAAGGGTCCGGGCCCGATCCCGGACAGTGCCGCGAAGCAGATCATGGCCGACCAGGAAATCGGCATGTGGAACTTCTACGGTGCGCTGTATGGTCCGCCGCCGGGGATGGATACGCTCTGGTCGGTGATCCGCGATGCCTTCACGCGCGTGCCGGGCGCCAAGTTCTATTTCCCCGAGGATCGCAAGCAGGACAACGACGTGCTCAAACATCGCGCGCAGACCATGCGCGGCGTGCCGCGGCTCACCGAGTACGGTTTCGTGAACTGGGTCGGTGGTGGCGGCCACATCGGCTTCTCGCCGGTCTCACCGATCAAGGGAAGCGAGGCGATGAAGCAGTACACGATGGTGCGCGATCGCATGCACGAGTACGGCTTCGACTACATGAGCGTGTTCGCGATCGGCTGGCGCGAGATGCATCACGTGGTCGAACTGATCTTCGACCGCCATGATGCCGCGACACGCAGTCGGGCCCATGAGCTGTTCGGCATCCTGGTGCGCGAGGCCGCGGCCGCGGGCTACGGCGAGTACCGCACCCATATCTCATTCATGGACCAGATCGCCAAGACCTATGGCTGGAATGATGGCGCGACCATGAAGTTCAACAACCTGCTCAAGGACGCCATAGATCCGAACGGCATTCTGGCGCCCGGCAAGCAGGGCATCTGGCCGCGCCGCTTCCGGGGAGCCTGATATGAGAGTCAGCAGTTACCTGACCGGCACAGTGGCTTCGATCGTGGTGGGCGCGATGCTCGCCAGTGCACTCGCCGCCATGGCAATCGCCGCTGAACCACCTACTGGCAAGCAGCTATTCGAGCGCTACTGCGCGCAATGCCACGCGCCGGGCTACGGCCATCCGGGCACCATGCAGCTCGCGCGCGTGCGTGGCAAGGCACTGGCTGTGCTCGAGGAGCGCAAGGATCTGCTGCCGGCCTACATCACTGCCGTGGTGCGCAACGGGTTGGTGGAGATGCCGCCATACCGGCCCACGGAAATCGATGACGCAGCGCTGAGCCTGCTGGTCAACTACCTGGCGCCACCCAAGGTGGCACGCAAGCGACGCTAGCCGATCGCGCGCACGGCGAGCGCCCCGGCATGCAGCCTGGAGCAGCCGCGCGTCAGGCTGGCAGCGCGTTGTGTCGCGCGATATGGCCGAGCACCGCAGCGCTGGCTTTCGCGGTGCGCTTGAAGGTCACGGGGTCCAAGGAGTGCAGGCCGACCTTCACCTTGTAGCCGAAGATCCATTCGAAATTGTCCAGCAACGACCAGTGGGTGTAGTTGATTACCGGTATGCCCTCATCGATCGCCTTCTTCAGCTCGGCAAGCGCCGCCGGAATGAACTGCGCGCGGATGCTGTCGTCCGGCGTGCCTACACCATGCTCGGTGACGAAAATGGGCACGCCGGTGGCAGCGTGCGCGTATCGCACGGCTCCGGCGAGCGAAGGCGCATACACTTCTGAGTCCATGTAGTTCATGGGCACGCCGGCCGGCGTCGGCAGCCTGCCGGTTTCTGTCCAGACCTGGCGCTCGTAGTTCTGCACGCCAAGGAAGTCATCTCCACGTACCGCCTCCAGCCAGGCGCCATAAAGCTTCGTGCGCATGGCATCGCGCTGCGAGTTCGGCCCGGCCGCCTGGTCGTCGAACATCGCGAGGCTCACGCCAACCGGCAGCCTGGGATGGCTCGCCTTGATCGCCGCGCGCCCGGCCTTGTGGCCGGCGATCAGGTGGGCGGTCGAGACGTCGATGTCGTCGAGGTCGATGGCATTGGCAGCGGCGAACTTCGCAGTGCCGCTGGCCTTCGCGGCAGCCTCGAGCATCGCGCGCTGCGCGGCGACCACGGGTGGAGGCAGCACCACGCGCAGGATGTTCATGATATTGGGTTCGTTGAGCGTGGTGGCGTAGCCGATGCCCGCACCCAAGTGGCGTGCGGCGCGATCGCAGAAGCGTGCGAACCATTCGGGTGAACGCGGATTGACCCAGCCGACCGCGGCAGCAAACCAGCGCGGCGCGGTGTAGTGATTGAAGGTCACTACCGGCGTCAGCCCGCGCTGGCGGCACCCATCAATGATGGCTTTGTAGTGATCGAGCATGGCGATCGAAAACTGGCCCTCTTCGGGCTCGATGCGCGGCCATTCGAGGCTGAAGCGGTAGGCATTCAGGCCCATGGCCTTCGCCAGCTCGAGGTCGGTCTGCCACAGCTCAAAACTGTTGGCGGCATCGCGCGAGGGCTCGGCGAAGATCGTCGGCTTGATGTTCTCCAGGAACCAGCAATCGCTGTTGGTGTTGTTGCCCTCGACCTGGTGACCGGCCGTAGCCGCTCCCCACAGGAAACCGTGCGGAAAGCTGCGCGCAGACGCACGCGCCGCGGCGCGCCGCTTGCGGGCTGGCTCCCGAACGCGCGCCGGCCAGTGAGAGGGTGGACAGCAGGGCTCCGGCGCCCGTCAGTAGGGCACGACGATTGATGGTCATACTGTGTCCCATAAGGACAGTAAAAGTGTCCTGACGGGACAGAATATGCGCGGGCAAGGCCCGGCGCAAGCCGGAAAAAGGAAGCCCGGGAAGTCGAGCGCAACGGCGGGCAGGGCAGTATCATGCGACCCATGCCAGCCAACCGCCGCCTCCCACCACGAGCTACACTCAGCGCCCATCGCGGCGCCGAGGCGCAGGCGCGGGTGCAACGTATCATCGCAGCGGCGCAGCAGCTGTTCATCCGGCGTGGCTATCACCAGACCAGCCTCGATGCGATCCTGGCGCGATCGGGTGGCTCGAAGGCGACGCTGCGCAAGTATTTTGGCAACAAGGCCGGGTTGCTGGGCGCGATGCTGAGCGACGAGGCCGCGCGTTGCGTGGCGCGTGCCGATCGTGCAGCCGGTGATGGCTCCGTGGGCAGCGCATTGCGCGCCTTTGCGCGCGTGGTGTTGGAGTTCTACTGCCGGCACGACTCGCTGCTGATCTATCGCGCGGTGATCGCCGAGACTGCCATACAACCGGAGGTTGGCCAGAGCTTTCGCAGCAGCGGGCACCTGACCTTTGTCGAGGCCCTGGCCGCCCACCTGCGACAATGGCAGCGGCGCGGCGCACTCAAGCTCATTGATGCCACTGCCGATGCCGACCGCTTCCTGCACCTGCTGCGCGCCGGACCGCACGATCGCGCCTTGCTGGGCGCCACAGGCAGCGTCTCGCCGGCGGCGATCCGCGGGCACGTCGACGCCTGCGTGCGCATCTTTCTCAAGGGTCTTGCGGCCTGAGGGCCCAAGCGTCCCCAGACCGACGCCACCTCACCAGCTGCTGAAGGAGAGGAAATCATGGAAGCCGGAATTGCCGCGACGATACGCCAGCTGCCGAGTCGGCCGCGCCCGTTGGCCGAAGTCTACCGTGAGCAGATAGAAGGTTACGTGCTGGCCGACAAGCTGGGTTTCAAGCATCTGTGGCTGGCCGAACATCACTTCGCCGATGACGCGCACAACTGCTCGGCGATGCCGGTCCTGGCGGCGGTGGCCGCGCAGACGCAGCGCATCCGCGTCGGCACCTACATCATCCTGCTGGCCTTCCACAATCCGATCCTGGTGGCCGAAGATGCCGCCACCCTTGATCTGATCTCCAATGGCCGCTTCGATCTCGCGGTTGGTGCCGGCCCGATGCCCGCCGAATGTGAAGTGTTCGGTGTGCCGAGCAGTGAGACTTTCGCCCGCACCTATGAGGGCCTCGAAGTGATCCAGAAGTGCTGGACCGAGGAAGTGTTCAGCCATCACGGCAAGTATTTCCAATTCGACAACGTGCGCATGACCACCAAGCCCGTGCAGCGCCCGCATCCGCCGATCTGGATGGCGGCGGCGGGTCCGCAGAGCGCCACCAAGGCTGCGCAGCGTGGCTACAACCTCGCCATGGGCATGGGCCCAGGGCACGCCACCTATGTAGAGGGCTTGCGCGCCGCAGGGCGCGATCCGGCGCAGCAGCAGTTCTGCTCCGGCCCGATCGGAATCCATATCGCCGACACCGCCGAGCAGGCCTGGGATGAAGCCGAGGAACCGCTGCAGGCCTGGCTGGCGTTCTATCAGCGGCGCGGCGCACCCTTTGTCAGGAACGTGCCGCCGCTGGGCGAGTTCCGGCGCACGCCGAATATCGGTTTCGTGGGCATGCCCTTCATGGTGGGGACGGTCGCGGACGTGGGCGAGCGACTGCGCGCGCTGCTGTACAAGGCGCCGCTCGATGAGATGGGCCTGTACTTCCACGCGCCGGGTATCCCGATCGAGAGCGTCAAGAAATCGATGACGCTGTTCTCGAAGCACATCCTGCCAGACATCAAGGATTGGGGCGGCCCGAAGTAGCAGGAATGCGCTGCTTGGCCAGCGCTGTGCGCTGGCCAATCCTCGAAGCAGTGGCGTACGATGAGACCTCACTCTGCCAGTGAGGCGTACCCCGATCATGCGTACCCGTTCATTGCGTTTCGTGGCAGCGCTGAGCTGCCTTGGTGTTTCGCTGGCCTGGGCCGCGCGCGTGCCGGTTACCGGGCAGATCGACCTGCCGCATCCTTACTATTACCGCGAGATGTTCCTGCCGCAGCTCACGAGCGGCCCCTCGGCCCTGAGCTGGTCACCGGATTCACAGGAAGTCATCTACGCCATGGCCGGTTCGCTGTGGCGGCAGAAACTGGGGAGCGATGAGGCCAGTCAGCTGACCACGGGCCCGGGCTACGACTATCAGCCCGACTGGTCGCCCGATGGGCGCAGCGTGGTCTACAGCGACTACAACGGCAACAGCATGGAATTGCGCCTGCTCGATCTTGCGACCGGCAAGTCGCGATCGCTGACCAGCGACGGCGCGATCAACCTCGAGCCCAGGTTCTCGCCCGATGGCAAGCGCCTGGTGTTCGTCTCGACTTCGTTCAACCGTCGCTTCCATGTCTACACCGGCGACCTGCAGGATGGCAGGCTCGCGAATGTCACGCGCGTCACCGGCGAGAATCGCAGTCCGCTGCCGCGCTATTACTACAGCCCCTTCGATCACGAGATCAGTCCGTTGTGGAGCCGCGATGGCCGCGAGATCATCTATGTGTCGAATCGCGATCACATCTATGGCACCGGCGGCATCTGGCGGGCCGCCGCAAGCGCCGGCGCAGCAGCGCGCGAGATCCACTACGAGGAGACCAACTGGAAAGCGCGCCCGGATATTTCGCCGGACGGTTCACGCCTGGTGTTCAGCTCCTACACCGGCCGCTCATGGAACAACCTCTGGGTGATGCCAGCGCAGGGCGGTGACCCGCTACCACTCGGTTTCGGCGAGTATGACCAGACCAGCCCGCGCTGGTCGCCCGATGGCCAACAGATCGCCTTCATCAGCAATCGCAACGGCAATACCGAGCTGTGCACGATGGCGGTGCCGGGTGGCAAGCCCAGTTGCCTCAGTACCGTCAGGCGGCACTACCTGCAGCCGATGGCGCGGCTGCACCTGCAGTTGCGCAATTCCGCCACTGGCGCGGCCGCGAGCGGCGCGGCGGCAGCTGCTGCCGCGGCGCGCATCAGCGTCACCGATGGCGCCGGCCGCTTCCATGCGCCGGCTGCCGCGTGGATCCATGGCGACGATGGCGTCGATCACGACCAGCGGCAATTCGAGGCGCACTATTTTCATGTGCTCGACGAAGCCACGCTCGATGTTCCGGCTGGCACGATCCAGGTCGAGATCATGCACGGCTTCGAGCGCCGGTTGGAGACACGCGAAGTCACGACTAGCGCCGGTGAAACCACTGAGCTTGAGATCGACCTGAGTGCAGGAGCCTGGAGCGTGCCCGACCCCGGCCGCTGGTTGAGTGCCGACCTGCATGTGCACATGAACTACGGTGGCGCCTATCGCAACACTCCGAAGCACTTGGTAGTGCAGGCGCAGGCCGAGAACCTTGGGCTGGTGAACGCGCTCATCGTGAACAAGGAGCAGCGCTATCCGGACATTGCCTACAACGGCGCGCACATCGATGCCGCCTCGGCGCCCGATACGCTGATCGCGCACGGCCAGGAGTACCACACCAGTTATTGGGGGCACCTCGGTCTGCTCGACATCGATGGCATGATCCTGCCCGGTTACGCGGGCTACCCCAACAGTGCGGCCTCGAGCCTCTATCCGATGAATGCCGACATTGCCGACATCGCGCACGCGCGCGGCGCATTGGTGGGCTACGTGCATCCTTTTGACGAACAGCCGCAACCCATACTCAAGCCCACTGAAGCGCTGTCGAATGAACTGCCGGTCGATGTCGCACTCGGCAAGGTCGACTACATGGAGATCACCGGCTTCAGCGATCATCGCTCCACCGCTGCAGTGTGGTACCGGCTGCTGAACCTGGGCTTTCACCTGCCGGCCGGTGCGGGCACCGATGCGATGGCCAACTACGCCTCGCTCCGTGGCCCGGTCGGCATGAACCGCGTGTACGTGCGTATGCCGGAAGACAGCGGCACGCGCGATGATCGGCTCAAGCTCAGCCAGTGGCTCGATGGCCTGAAGCAGGGGCGCAGCTTCGCGACCAATGGCCCGCTGCTGGGTTTCACACTGGGCACTGCCGGCATCGGCGATACGCTGAGCCTCAGCAAGGCGGCCCGCGGACTGAAGTATTCGGTGCGCCTGCAATCGATCGTGCCGGTGGACCGGCTCGAACTGATCTGCAATGGTCAGGTAGTGAAATCCTTCGCGGGCAGCAAGCCGCTGTCACAGGGCAAGTTCACGGGCAGCATCGACCTTGCCAACAGCGGCTGGTGCCTGGCGCGCGCTTCGAGCAACGCTGCGCGCCATCCGGTGCTGGACAACTATGTCTATGCCACCACCAGCCCGGTTTATGTCAGCGTTGCCGGCAAGCGCGCGAGCTCAGTGCAGGATGCCGCGTACTTCATCGCCTGGATCGATCGCGTGATCGAGTCGACGAGTGCTTATCCGGACTGGAACAACGCGGATGAAAAGACCTTGGTGCTCGCGCGGCTGCACGAGGCGCGGGCGATGTACGCAGCGATGCACTGAGCTGCGAGGCGGGCTGCGCTGTGCGGCTCGGCGCCACGCGACCCGTCAGGCTTCCAGCCCTTGCTTGGCCAGGTACTCGTCGTAGCTGCCGCGGAAATCGCTGAACTGGCCGTCGGGAAGCAGCTCGATCACGCGGTTGGCGAGACTGCCCACGAATTCACGATCGTGTGACACGAAGATCAGCGTGCCCGGATATTTCTCCAGCGCGATCTGCAGCGACTCGATGGTTTCCATGTCCATGTGGTTGGTGGGCTCGTCCATGATCATCACATTGGGCTTGGTGAGGATCAGCTTGCCGTAGATCATGCGGCCCTTCTCGCCGCCGGAGAGCACGGTCACGGGCTTCTTCACTTCATCGCCCGAGAACAGCAGGCGGCCGAGTGTGCTGCGCACCAGTTGGTCGTCATCGGCCTTGCCGGTCCAGTTCGACATCCAGCTGAACAGATCGATGCGCTCGGCGAATTCGGCCTGCGGATCCTGAGGCATGTAGCCGGGCTGTGCGTTTTCCACCCAGGCGATGCGGCCCTGCGTGGGGTGCAGTTCGCCTGCCAGGCAGCGCATCAAGGTGGTCTTGCCGATGCCGTTAGGGCCGATGATGGCCACGCGCTGTTCGGCTTCGATGGTGAAGCTGAGCTTCGAGAACACATCGGCATCCGCGCCCGGATAGCGAAATGCGAGATTCTCCACGGTCACGGCCGAGCGGTGCAGCTTGCTGCGCTGTTCGAAGCGGATGTACGGATTCTGTCGTGAGGAAGGGCGCACCTCCTCGATCTTGATCTTCTCGAGCTGGCGCTTGCGCGAGGTCGCCTGGCGCGCCTTGGAGGCGTTGGCGGAGAAGCGCCGCACGAACTCCTGCAGGTCGGAGATCTTGTCCTTGGCCTTGGCATTGGCCGCTTCGACCCGCGCGCGCGCCTGCACCGAGGCCAGCATGAAATCGTCGTAGTTGCCCGGATAGACTCTGAGCTGCTGAAAATCCAGATCGGCGATGTGCGTGCACACCTGGTTCAGGAAATGGCGATCGTGGCTGATGATCACCATGGTCGCATCGTAGTTGTTCAGGATGCGTTCGAGCCAGCCGATCGAGTGGATGTCGAGGTTGTTGGTGGGCTCGTCGAGCAGCAGCACATCGGGAGTAGAAAACAGCGCCTGCGCTAGCAGCACGCGCAGCTTCAGGCCGGGCGGCACTTCGCGCATCGGTCCGTCGTGCTGCGCGGCCTCGATGCCTGCATCCAGCAGGATGCTGGCGGCACGCGCCTCGGCGGTGTAGCCGCCGTACTCGGCGTACTTGCCCTCGAGCTCGGCCGCCTTCATGTAGTCAGTGTCACTGGCTTCCGCGTCGGCGTAGATCTGATCGCGCTGCTGCAGCGCCTGCCACATCTCGCGATGGCCCTGCATCACCACATCGAGCACGCGCTGGTCTTCATAGGCAAACTGGTTCTGGTTCAACTTGCCAAGCCGCAGGCCCGGCTGCAAAACGACTTCTCCGGCGCTAGGCTCGAGCTCGCCGCCCAGGATCTTCATCAACGTGGATTTGCCGCAGCCATTGGCGCCGATCAGGCCGTAGCGGTTGCCATCGGCGAACTTGACCGTGACATTTTCGAACAGCGGCTTGGCGTCGAATTGAATGGTGAGATTGACAGTCGAAAGCATGGGCGTCCGGGCATTGGCTCCCGAACACGGGAACACGAGCATTGGTGATGAAGCGTTTGGCCGCGGCGGCAGGCTCTGCGCCGCTGGCAATCGCCTAGTATGCGCGAGTTTCGGCCGCCGGGTAACCCCGCTGCCCTCGCAGGCCTGTTTTGAGCGGGAAAACAGCCTAGTAAGTGACCGAGCGACCCAGGATCAGATCGCGGGAACGCGCCTCGTCTGCCGCCGCGGCAGCCCCCTCGACCGGATGGACATAGAGCGTGCGCAAGGACAGGTCGGTACCGCTATCGAACTTCGCCAGGAAGTGATCTGCGCTGGCCTCGTGTTCCAGCACTGGCAGCGGCAGTCGCGTCCAGCCGAAGCGGGTGGGTACGCCCTGGCCGCCGACCTGATCGCGCTCCAGCCAGAAGTAGTAGCGGCCGCTGATGGGAATCACCAGGTGTCGCACGCCAGGACGGCCAGGAGGAAACGGGGCGTCATTGACATGCTCTGCATGGCTGTCTCCTTGACTCTTGGCATTATGTGCCCAGCCTGGGCTACCGGCAAATCCCCATAAAACGTAAGGGATTTCGAAGCTTGCAAGGCACAAGGAATCGTACCATCCTCATGTTGCCAGGGCCGCCGCGAGGTTTCAGATGAACAGTTTCCTGCTCAAATCGCCGACCGAGAGCGATCTGCCGATACCCGGTGCGGAACCCTGGCACGCCAAGCCCGAAGACCCGGCGCTCACTGTCATGACCGATTTTCGTGAGCGCAGTTCAGTCACCACTGCCGACTCAGCGACCATCGATGCCGCGCTGGAGCACATGAAGCACGCCGGCGTGCGCTGTGCCTTTGCGACCAATGGCGCGCGGCGCGTGATCGGCCTGATTACGGCTTACGACATCATGGGCGAGAAGCCGATGCGCTATCTGCGTGCGGTGCCCGGGCAGCGCCACGAAGTGCTGGTGCGCGACATCATGCTCAAACTCGGCGACTGGCGCGTCGCCGACGTCAAGGATCTGGAGCGTTCCACCGTGGCAACCGTGAGCCGCCATTTCGACGAGACGCTGCTGACGCACATTCCGGTGATGGAATTCAACCCGGATGGCAAGCGTCAGCTGCGTGGCCTGCTCTCGGCCGCCAAGGTGAAGCGCCTGCTCGCGATACAGGGCTGAGCACGCCGAGCTCAGCGGCCGTAGTGCGCTGTGAACACGGCCTTGCCCAGCAGTGAATCCTGCGCTGTCGATACGATCATCGCGCCGCTGGCCTCCGCGTCTACCGGCAGGTGCGCCACCTTCAACGCGTAGAGCGTGAATTCATAGCGATGCGGCGGATCGCCCTTGGCAGGGCAGGGGCCGTGATATTCCGCTGTGCCCAGATCGGTGCGCCCCTGCAGCGTGCCGTGCGGCAGCGCCGGGCTGTGCGCCGCGCCCGCGCCTTGCGCGAGGTGATGGGTGTCAGGCGGCAGATCGTAAGCGGCCCAGTGCCACCAGCCCGAGGGCGTGCTGCGCTCATCGCGATCAAACAGCACCAGTACGAAGCTCTTGGTGCCGGCCGGCGCATTGCGCCAGGCGAGTGCGGGCGAGGTATTGCCGCCGCTGCACCCGAAGGCTTTCGCCGTGTAGATGAGTGGCATGCCGGTGAGCAGTTTCGCATCGCCCGGATAGAGCTCGAAGGCCGCGGCTTTCAGCGCCGCTGGCGCATCGGCCGCGCAGACCTGGAACGCGCACAGCGACAGCGCAGTGATCAGACTCGCGCGCCGGCAGACATCCGCTCTCATATGCACTCCCTACACTGTTTTGCCTGTGTTGACGATGCTCTTTTTACTCCAGCGCTGGGGATTTGACGAACAGTTTCGTGGCACTTACGATCCGAGCGCCAACGGGGCGCAGCCGCCACCGGGGCACAGCTAAGGGGGTTCAGGGCCGTGCCAGCCACTACCAATAAAGGGACGATCATCGCGGTCGTCATTGCCTTGGGTTTGCTCGGCATCTTCTGGGTACGCAAGTCGCAGCAGCCGGCGCCAGCCGCGCCGCCGCCACCCGCGCAAGTCGACCAGCAGCGCCTGTCGGCCGCGAACTCCGAGCCTGGCAACTGGTACACCGGCGGCCGCGACCAGGACGGCACTTATTACTCGCCGCTCAACAAGATCGATGCCAGCAACGTCACACGGCTCGGCTATGCCTGGAGCTATGAGCTCGGCACCAAGCGCGGACAGGAAGCCACGCCGATCGTCGTCGATGGCGTGATGTATACCGCGGGTTACTGGGGCTTTGTGTACGCGGTCGATGCCGCCAGCGGCAAGGAATTGTGGCGCTACGATCCGATGGCGAACTTTCCCGCCGCGCGTCATCCCTGCTGCGACATGGTCAATCGCGGTGTCGCGGTCTGGAAAGGGCGCGTCTATGTCGCCTCGGTCGATGGCCGCTTGCACGCCATCGATGCCAGCAATGGCCACAAGATCTGGGAAGTGGACACGATCACCGATCACGCCTTGCCCTATTCAAGCAGTGGCGCCCCACAGGTGGCCGGCAACGTCGTCGTGATCGGCAACAGCGGCGGCGACATGGGTCATGTGGCCGTGCGCGGCTACGTCTCGGCCTATGACCTCGCGAGCGGTGCGCTCAAGTGGCGCTTCTATACCGTGCCGCCGGCGCGCGGCCAGCCCTACGAGAATCCGGAACTCGAAGCGGCCGACAAGACCTGGGATCCGGCCCGCCCGCCCCAATACCTGGGTGGTGGCACGGTCTGGGATGGCTTTGCCTATGACCCGGCGCTCAACCTGGTGTACTTCGGCACTGGCAATGCTGCGCCCTATGATCAGCGCCAGCTCGGGCCTTCGCGACTCGATGAACTCTACACCTCGAGCATCGTGGCGTTGCACGCGGACAGCGGCCGTCTCGCCTGGCACTACCAGACCACGCCGCACGACAGCTGGGATTTCGACGCCGACCAAAAAGTGGTGCTCGCCGAATTGCCATTCAACGGCAAGCCACGCCCGGTGCTGATGCAGGCTTCCAAGAACGGTTACTACTACATACTCGATCGCAGCAGCGGCGAATTGCTGTCAGCGCACAATTACACCTATGTGAACTGGTCCTCGGGCGTCGATCCGAAGACCGGCCGGCCCATGCTCACGCCGCAGGCCAACTGGTACACCAGCCCCAAGAACATCTATCCCTCGTGGGCCGGTGGCCACACCTGGCATCCGATGTCCTACAGCCTGGCCACGCACCTGGTCTACATCCCGGTGATCGACGTGCCGAACATCTGGGTGGACATGGCCCACAACGGCGGTGCGGTGAAATACTTCAACGGCTTCTTCACCGCCAACGGCATCATGCCAGACGACAACTACGACGCCGCCGGGTTGCGGCGCCTGTTCGGCCCGTTGCCGGATCTGAAAACCATGCAGGCGGAGCGCAAGGAAAAGCTGGTGCGCGAGGTGCTGCGGGCCTGGGATCCACAGAAGCAGCAGCTGGTCTGGGAACATGAGACCTCCAGCGGCGTGCGCGGCTACGATGGCGGCGTGCTCAGCACGGCCGGGAATCTTGTGATCCAGGGTCGCGGAACCGGTGAGCTGTGGGTCTATGCGGCCGACACGGGCGCCGTGCTCAAGGTGCTCCAGACCGGCAGCCACATCATGGCGGCGCCGATGACCTATGCCGTCAACGGTGTGCAGTACGTGGCGGTGCAGACCGGCTATGGCGGTGCCGCCATCACGGTCGGCACGATTCCGCCGGGCAGTGCGGCCGCAAAGTACCTGAACAACAATCGCATCATCGCCTTCAAGCTCGACGGTGGCGCCGTGCCGACCCCGGATGCGCGACCCGACGAACCCTTCGTCGCGCCGCCCGCGCAGACCGTCAGCGCCGCGCAGGTGAGCAAGGGCGAAGTGCTGTTCATCCAGGAATGCTCGCGCTGCCACACCTTCGGCCCCAGCGTCACGCCCGACCTGCGCAAGATCGATATCGGCATGCACAAGATTTTCCACGACATCGTGCTGCATGGGGCCGTGGCGCCCAGCGGCATGGAGAGCTTTGCCGACCTGCTGTCGGAGCCTGAAGTCGATGCCATCCACGCCTACCTGCTCGACGAGGCCTGGAAGGGCTATCGTGCGCAGCAGGCCAAACCTGCACATCCCTGACCGCGCTTACCACCCGGAGCATTCATTGCATGAACTCTGACGTCGCGACCGCGAGCGCTGATAGCCACTCATTGAGTCGCTCGCTGCGACCACGCCATATCACCATGATCACGATCGGCGGCATCATCGGTGCCGGCCTGTTCGTGTTCAGCAGCAACGCGATCGCCGCAGTCGGGCCTGCGGTCGTGATCACCTACGCGCTGACCGGTACACTGGTGTTGCTGGTGATGCGCATGCTGGGCGAGATGGCGGTGGCGATGCCCGAGGTGCGATCCTTTACCGAGTTCGCACGCGCGGGCCTGGGCGACTGGGCCGGCTTCTCCATAGGTTGGTTGTACTGGTTCTTCTGGGCCATCGTGATACCGGCCGAGGCCATCGCCGGTGCATTGATCATCCAGCAATGGTTGCCGCAGTTTTCCATGCTGCAGATCGGCACTGTATTGATGGCCGTGATGACCGGCGTCAACCTGATGTCGGCGCGCGCCTATGGCGAGTTCGAGTTCTGGTTTTCGCTGGTCAAGGTGATCGCAATTGTGGCTTTCATCGTCGGCGCCGGCGCGTATGCCTTCGGCCTGACCGGTCCCAAGGTCGCGACCTTCGCCAACCTGACTGCGCACGGCGGCTTCATGCCCTTTGGTCCGGTGCCCATTTTGGCGACCGTGACCACGGTGTTCTTCTCGATGATGGGTGCCGAGATCGTCACGATTGCGGCCGCCGAGTCGCCGGAACCGGCGCGAGCCGTGGCGCGCATGGTCTCGACCGTGGTGTGGCGCATCGTCGGCTTCTATATCGTCTCCGTGTTCCTGATTGTGACCGTGATTCCCTGGAACACGATCAAGCCCGGCTTTTCGCCCTTCGCCGCGACACTCGATGCGATGCACGTGCCGCTGACCAGCCTCATCATGCAGGTGATCATCCTGACGGCGGTGCTCTCCTGCCTCAACTCCTCCTATTACATCTGCTCACGTGTGCTGTTCGTGCTCGCCGGCCGCGGCGATGCGCCGCGCTGGCTGGTCACCACCAACGCACGGCACGTGCCGGCACGCTCGGTGCTGCTCGGCACCCTGGCTGGCTTTGCGGGCATTGTCGCCCACGTCTACTCACCCGAGCTCGTCTACAAGTTCCTGGTCAACGCTTCGGGCGCGCTGATCGTGTTCATCTATATTGCGATTGCGGTCTCGCAGATCCGCACGCGGCGCCAGCGCGAGCGTAGCGGTGTGGCGGACGCGGGGCTGCGCATGTGGTTTTTCCCGTGGGCGAGTTACCTTGCCATCGGGGCCATGATCGCGGTGCTGATTGCCATGGGCGCGAGCCCGGCGCTGCGCAGCCAGTTGTGGGCGAGCGTGCTGTCCGTAGCGGTGGCGTTGCTGGCCTATCTGGTGTTGCGCCAGCGGCGTAGGAAGCAAACTGCCGGGTAGTTGCGGCGCGCGCCGCCCGCAAGTTCATGAGCTCGGCCGCATTCACGGACTTCGCACCGCCCACTGAACGGTTGCGGTTGCGCAGTGCAGCCCTGGAACTCGAGTTGTGGCCAGCACTCGGCGGCTCGATCGCAGCCTTCGCCTGGCACGCAGCCGATGGCAGGCGCATACCGCTGTTCCGCGATGCCGGATTGCGCGAGCGTTATACACCGGTGGACCATCTTTCCAGTTGGCCGCTGCTGCCCTACTCGAATCGCATCCGTGCCGGCAGCTTCAGGCATCGCGGCAGGCAGCATCAACTGCCCGTGAATTACGCCGGTTTTGAGCACCCATTGCATGGCGTGGGCTGGCTGTCTGACTGGCGCCCACTGGCCTCGAACGGGCAGCAGTGTACGTTGGAACTCGTGCACCGGGGCAACGAACACTGGCCCTACGACTTCAACGCACAGCAGGAGCTGGTGCTCCAGGATCTCACGCTGCATTCCACACTCAGCCTGCGCAACGACAGCAGCTCCGCAATGCCCTGTGGTTTGGGTCAGCATCCCTTTATCTGCTGCCCCAGCGGCACGCGCATCAAGGCGCAGGTAAGCGGCGTGTGGCTCAGCGACGATGAGGTACTGCCGCGTGAGTACCAGCCATTGCCGCCGCAATGGAACCTGCCGGCCGGTTGCCTGCTGGACGGTGTGTTCGTCGACAACTGCTTCGACGGCCTGGTGGGCGCGATTGAAGTGCAGTGGCTTGATGGCAGTGTGTTGATTCTGGAGAGCTCGGCGAACCTGCGTTTCGTGGTGGTCTATCACCCGCTGGCAGGGGACTTCGTCTGCATCGAACCAGTCTCACACATGCCCAATGCCTTCAATCAGGCGGCATCCGCTGATGCCACCGGCAATTCGACACTGGAACCGGGCGCCACGCTGTGCGTGACGCACCGCTATACCTATCGCCCGGCGTGAGCTACCGATAGTGGTGCGCGGCCCGCCGAGTATGGCAATCAGCGCCAGCCCGCATCGATCCAGTATTCATGCCCCGTGCAGCAGCGGCCGTCGTCCGAGGCCAGGAACAGCACCAGCGCGGCCACGTGTTCGGGCTCAAGCCGCACCTTCAGGCATTGCTGCGCAACGATTTCCGCTTCGCCCTCGGGCGTGTACCACTGTTGCTGGCGCGGCGTGCGCACATTTCCCGGCACCACGCAGGTGACGCGGATGCCGTCCGGGCCCAGCTCGCGGGCCAGCGCGCGCGTCATGCCTTCGATGCCGGCTTTGGCGGTTTCGTAGAGCACCAGGTTCGTGAGTCCGAGGTGCCAGGAAATCGAGCCCAGGTTGATGATGGCGCCGCCGCCGCGCTCGCGCATGCCCGGCGTCACGGCCTGGGCGCAGAACAGCAGGTGCCGCAGGTTCAGCGCCATGCGCCCGTCCCAGTACTCGGGTGTAATGGCTGCCAGCGTGTGCCGGTCGTCGCTGGCGGCATTGTTCACCAGTACATCGACTGCGCCGATTCACGCCAGCGTGCCTTTGACCGCAGCAAGATCCGCCAGGTCGCACTCATGGAATACCGGCGCCACGGCGGCCTCGGCGAGCGCGGTGACCAGTGCGCGCGAGGGGGCGACCGCGACATCGATGAACTGCACCGCGGCACCCTGGGTCGCAAAAGCCCTAACGATACCGGCGCCTATGCCAGAGCCACCGCCGGTGACGATGACACGTTTGCCTTTGAGACTGGAGTAAACCGTTGTAGTCATGATCGCCTGCGAGGAGGGCGCTCAGAGCAATCCGCGTGCAGCCAGATTCTGCATCAGGGCACCGACACCGAACTGCCATGGCGGCGCGGCATCGCAATGCGCGACCAGATTTTCCAGCGTGCCGAGGCGCGGCGTGCTCACGCGCACGCGATCGCCGACATGGTGAGTGAAGCCCTGGCCCGCAGCATCGCGACCTTTCACGGGCGCGAACATGGTGCCGAGGAACAGCGCGAAGCCGTCGGGATATTGGTGATGCGCGCTGCGCGTCTGGCGTGCCAGCTCGAGCGGATGGCGGCTGATCAGCTGCATCGAACTCGTGCCCTACAGGCTGAAGCCGTCGCTGCCCGTGACTTCCAGCCGGATCTCGGCGCCGCAGACATCATCGATGCCGAAGTGATCGTCGAACAGGCGGATGAACGGCCCGAGCGCGCAGGAGGCGTTGCTGTCCTTGGCCTTGCCGAGCAGCAGTGCCGAGCGGCCTTCGAAATCGCGCAGATTGACATCATTGCCGAGCGTAGCACCGCGCGCATTGCCGGCCGCATCGCAGACCAGCACGATCTCTGGCTCCGGATTGTTCCACTGGCTGTCGGCGCGCACGCCCACGTGTTCGCCCCAGCCGACCGCGGCGAGGATCGGCGCCTTGGTGAACACTTCGGCATCGGGACCGATCGCCACCTCAAGGTATTGCGACCACAGTCCTTCGGCGATCAGCGCCTGCTTGAGTCTTGCGGCAGCCTCAGAACCAGGCTGCGCACTGCGCAGGTCGGTGCCGATGCGAGTGGAAAGCTTGCCGCGAATCAGCTGTGCCTGGCTCAGGTCGCCGTGCGCACGCTCCTCGATCACGCGCTCGAGCGTGGAAGCCGCGAAGGTTACCCCCGCCGCCTTGATACATTGCAGATCGAGTGGTGCCAGCAGTTTTGCAGCCGTGCCGCGCTGCGCTGACATCCATACCGCCTGCAATGCAAAAGATTCCAGTGCGCCCCCCCCGCAGCGCCAGCGGGAATGCGCAGGTTGTCGCGATGGCGTTCGAGCAGCTGGGAGGTGGTGGGTGCGATGCGGGAGAGATCTTCGAGCTTGCCATTGCGGACCAGCACTGGCATAGGGCCCTGGCCCAGATCCATACGACCGAGCAGTAACGCGCGCTGCCAATCCTCGGCCAACCACGGCTGAATGCCGGTCACTGCCTAGCCCGCCTCGACCACAGGTACACCGGTATGCCCATGGCCCCAAGGCCCAGTGCCCACAGCAGGGATTGCAGCCCGATGCCGATGGAGACGAAAGCGCAATAGATGAAGGCCAACAAAGCAAACAGCGCCCAGGACAGCGCCCGCCGGTCCAGCTGGCCGATTTCTCCGCGCCGCCACAGTACAAAAGCGCCGAGCGAGCAGGTGAAGTAGATCGGCAGATTGGCGGCGGTGACCACCACGCTCAGGAAGGCAAAGCCGCTGGCCATCGACTCGTTGTAGTTCATCATCATCATGATGCTGGCCACGAGACCCGTGAGCAGGAAGGCTCGCACGGGTGCTGCGTGGCGGTTGACCTTGCCGAGTCCGGCCGGAAAGTTGCCGTGCCGGGCGAAACTCTGCGTCACCTCGCCGACGATCAGCGTCCAGCCGTTGAGCGCACCCAGGCCGCTCACTACCACGAAGGCCGCCAGCACCTTGCCGTAGCCTGAACCTACGTAGCGGGCGATCAGGTCAGCGAAGGGAGCGTTGGAGGCGGCGAGCTCTGCCTGCGGAATCAGCAGCATCGGCACGATCGATATGCAGACGCAGATCGAGGCCGCGATCAGCGTGCCCACGATCGTGGCGCGCGGAATGGTGTGCGCCGGATCGTGCACCAGGCCAGCCGGTATCGCGGCGCACTCGACGCCCAGCATCGCGAACAGGGCGATCGTCGAGGCACCAATCACCGCGTGCAAGGAAGCCGGCGTGGTGGGCAGGTGCGCGACATAGGCGGCCGGTTGGTTGAAGAGTATCCACAGGCCGAGCACGATGATCGCGGCCTGCGGCACCAGCTTCAGCAGCGTGGTGGAAAGCTGCATCCAACCCGCGCCGCGCGCGCCGAAGACATTGACCACCACGAAGAACCACAGGAAGGCCAGTGCCGTGAGCGGCTTCAGCCAGGGTTCGGCGTTCAACGCCGGCACGAAGATCGACACGTAACCGACCAGGCCGATCGCAATCACCGCGTTCGTGACCCAGGTGGAAACCCAGTAGCACCACATGGCGATGAACGCGGTGCCTTCGCCGAAGGCGCGACGCGTATAGGCGTAGGGGCCATCATCATGGGGATAGCTGCGCGCCAGGTTGGCGAAGGTCAGCGCCAGGAACAGGCAGCCGACCACCGTGATCGCCCAGGCTGTGATTGCATTGAGCCCGAAAGGAGCCAGTGCGGCCGGCATCACGAAGATGCCGATGCCGATGATGTTGCCCACGACCAGTGCCGTGCACATCCAGAAGCCCAGCACGCGCGCCTGGGGCGTCGCAGCGGGTGCCGCCGTCTGCGAGGCCTCGGTGTTCAAGTCGCGGCCAGCGCTTCTTTCAGCGCCACTTCGAGCATGCCCATGGCCTCATCGACATGTGCACGCGTGATCATCAAGGGCGGAATAAAGCGCACGGTGCTCTGGCCGCAGGAAAGCAGCAGCAATCCGTTGTGATAGGCGCAGGTCAGCACGGCATCGCATAGCGCCTTGGCAGGTTTGCGGCTCGCACGGTCGCTGATCAGTTCCATGCCGATCATCAGCCCCTTGCCGCGCACGTCACCCACGCACTCGTAGCGCTGCTGCAGCTGGCGCAGCGCGTGGATGAAATACTGGCCGACGCTGTCGGCGTTGGCGGTGTATTCGCTTTCCACCAGATCGAGCGTGGCAAGCGCCGCCGCGCAGCACAGCGGATTGCCGCCGAAGGTGTTGCCGTGTGCACCACGCTGCCACTTTGCCATGTGGCGCCGGCGCGCGACCATCAGGCCGATCGGCATGCCCGAGGCGAGGCCCTTCGCAAGCGTCATGATGTCGGGCGTCACGCCCCAGTGCTGGCTCGCGAACATCTTGCCGGTGCGGCCGATGCCCGATTGCACTTCGTCGAAGATCAGCAGGATGCCGTGCCGGTCGCACAGCTCGCGCAGCCCTTTGAGGAAGCCGTCGGGGGGCACGAGATACCCGCCTTCGCCCTGGATAGGTTCGATCAGGATCGCAGCGACATCCTGTGCCGGTACATTGCACTGGAAAAGCACGTTCTCGATGTAGTCGAGCACGGCCTTGCCCTGGTCGGGGCCGTTGAACAGCGGCCGGTACATATTGGGGTAGGGCACATGCGTCACACCGGGCATGGTCGGGAAGAAGCCGGCCTGCTGGGTGTACTTGCTGGCGGTGAAGGCCAGCGAGCCCATCGTGCGGCCATGGAAGCCGCCCAGGAAGCCGATGAAGCGCGGGCGACCGGTGACATAGCGCGCCAGCTTGAGCGCCGCCTCGACGGTTTCGGTGCCACTCTGGCAGGGGAAGACCATCGCCGGCTCGCCCACCGGGTTCAGCGCATTGATCCTCTCGGCCAGGCGCGTCAGGCGCTCGTGCCAGTAGTCGCTCGAGATGTGGATGAAGTCATCTGCGGCATCCTTGATGGCCTTGACCACTGCGGGGTGCGCATGGCCGGTGCTGCACACGGCGATGCCGGCAGCGAAGTCCAGAAACCGATTGCCATCGACATCCCAGACCTCGACGCCGCGACCCTTTTCGATCACGAATGGGTAGTCGCGCGGTAGCGATGGCGTGGTGACGGCGACGTCACGCTCGAGCAGGGCCTTGGCTTTCGGGCCCGGCAGCGCAGTACGGATATGCGGATTTGACATGATGACCCCCTGAATTCACTCCGCAGGCTAACGGAGAGGAGTCCGCAAAAGCAATCTCCGGCCAGTGCGGTCAGTCGACCACCGTCTGCGACTGCTCGCGCAGGTATTGTGGCAAGTAGTAGAACGAGCCAATCGCCTTGCCCGTATTGCCCGAACCCTTCCAGCCGGCGAAGGCCTGGTAGCCGGGCCAGGCGCCAGTCGTGGCGCCCTGCGGCCGATTGGCGTAGGTCACGCCGGCCTCGATGTTGTCGTGGAACCAGGCGATCTCATCGGCAGCGCCATAGAAGCCGGCGGTCAATCCCAGTGGCGTGGCGTTGGCGAACCGCATCGCCTCCTCATTGGAAGACACGCGCACCGACATGAGTATTGGCAGGAACAGCTCCACCTGACAGAGCGGGTGATCGCTCGGCGACTCGGCCAGCGTGGGGCGCACGAACAGGCCATCGGCGTATTCACCCTCGCGCAGCTGCGTGGCGCCGCTCAGCACACGTGCGCCCTGTGTCGACAACTGCGCGGCGTAACGCGCATAGTCGTCGTAGCCGCCCTGCGTAGTCACCGGTCCCAGCGAGGTTTCCTGCAGGGCAGGGTTGCCGATGCGCAGCGCTGCGATCCGCTGCAGCAGTTTTTCGTGCAGCGCGTCGGCGACTTCGCGATGCACATACAGGCGCGAGAGCGCCGAGCACTTCTGGCCGCCCATGCCGAATGCCGAGCGGGCGATGCCGGTCGCGGCGCGCTCGAGATCAGCAGCAGCGGTGACGATGCAGGCGTTCTTGCCGCCCATCTCGGTGATGCAGGGTCGCGGAAATCCACCGCTCTGCAAGGTGCGCAGGATGCCCATGCCGACAGCATGTGAGCCCGTGAATGTGGCGCCTGCCGTCAGGGGATGATCGATCAGTGCCGCACCGATCGCACCGCTGGAACCACTGAGGTAGTTGAATACGCCGGGCGGCAGCTGCGCATCGCGGATGCAATCGGCGAGCAGACGACCGGCCCAGGGCGTGGCGCTCGCGCCTTTCAGTACCACGGTGTTGCCGGTCACCAGCGCGGCTGCGACCGGCCCGCCAGCAAGTGCCAGCGGAAAATTGAACGGCGCGATCACGACCCAGGGGCCATAGGGCTTCATCACGCTGCGATTGCGCGAACTGACGCCAACGATCGGATCGTTGGGCAGCGGATGATCGTAGCCACCATTGCGTTCGAAGTCGGCGCTGTAGCCGCTGAAGAAATCGGCGCTCTCCTGCGCCTCGCCCAGTGCCTCGAGTCGATTCTTGCCGGTCTCGAGTGTCAGCGCAGCGGCGATGTCGTAGACGCGCTCTTCGATCAATTGCCCGGCGCGACGCAGCAGCTGTACGCGCGTCGCCAGCGGCGTGCGTCGCCAGGCGGGCCAGGCGCGCTGTGCTGCCTGCAGTGCCGCGTCGGCATCCGCCGCGCTCGCGAGCGCAAAGTGGCCCAGCTGTTGACTGCGCTTGGCCGGGTTGAAGGTAGCCGCTGAGGCGCCCGCACTCTGGTCCACGCCATTGATGTGCAGCGGATGCGTGCCACCCAGCTTCGCCAGCAGGCGCGTCATGGCGGCCTGGTAGCTCGCGTGCATCGATGGCGGCGGATCGAACATGGTCGAATAGGTCAGTTTGAAACTCATGTTCAGGCCCGCGTCGGAGTGGTGATCGCAACAGTGAGTTCGCCCAGCAGGCGCTCGAGCAGATCGAGCGCATCGGCCAGATCCTTTTCATCGATCACCAGCGGCGGGGCGAGCAGCAGCAGGTTGCCACGCGCCGCAAACGATACGCCAGCTTCCAGCGCAGCGCGCAGCAGACCCTTCAGGGCTACGTGCAGGTCGGGCCACGGCGAGAGCGGTTCACGACTGGTGCGATCGCGCACCAATTCAATCACTGCGAACAATCCATGGCCGCCGCGCACCTCGCCAATCAGCGGCTGGCGTTGCTGCATCTGCTGCAGGCGCGAGTACATCGCGGCACCGAGGCGCCGTGAACGCTCGATGAGATTTTCAGCCTGGTAGCTTTCAATCGCGGCCACACCCGCGGCGCAGGACAAGGGATGGCCGCAGTAGGTGAGGCCGGTGTACAGCATCTGCGGCTCGAGCACGCGCGCGAGCGCGCCCGAGAGCACGACGGCGCCGAGCGGCAAGTGTGCACCTGTGAGGCCCTTGGCCAGGGTCATCAGGTCCGGCCGTCCTTCCTCACCATGGCGTTGCCACGCAAACCATTCGCCGCAGCGACCGAAGCCGCTCATCACTTCATCGGCGATCAGGTACACGCCGCACTCGCGTGTGTGCTGGCGCAATGCCGGCCAGTAATTGTCGGGCGCGACGATGCCATTGGTGCCGGCATTCGCTTCCATCAGCACTGCAGCTACGTTCGCGGCACCGCGTGTGTCGATGAGCTCCGCGACATTCGCGGCGGCGGCAGTGCCGCAGGCGCTGGCGCTCGTGGTGCCATTGGGGCAGCGGTAGGCATAGGGCGGCGGCACATGAGCAACGCGCAGGCTGGCCGGATCGATCTGCGTCGCGGTGCGGCTGTCACCCGAGAGCGCCATGGTCGCATAGCTGGCGCCGTGATAGGAGCGATCGCGGGTAATGACCCAGCCCTGCGGTTTGCCGCTGGCCTGGCGCGTGAATTTCACGGCGTGTTCGTTGGCGTCGGCGCCGCCCAGCGTGAAATACACGCGACCGTCGCTGAAGCCTGATTTCTCCAGCAGCAATTCGGCCAGCCGCGCGCGCGGCTGTGCACCCCAGGCGTTGGTGACGAAGCACAGTTGTTGCGCCTGCGCCCTGATCGCCTCGATGACGCGCGGATGCTGGTGACCGAGATTGCTGCACTCGGCCAGGCTACTGAAATCGAGTATCGATTGTCCTGCATCCGTTTGCAGGTGGGCACCGGCGCCCCCAACAATAGTTGGTGCGTTCCACTCGGTCTGTCGGCACCAGCTGTGCAGTACGGTTTCTTGCTCGGCGCGCATGGCAATTCCAATGATTGCATACGGCGTCGTGTATTGCGAAACGGCAGCGATGCCTCTAGGCTCATTTGATGAAAGCATTGCTCGCCGCGACGCTGTTGCAGGTGGAATCCAACTTGCTGTATTCGGCCCGCTATACCTACACGAGCCTGGAGTTTCCCGGGCTCACTGAAGCTGTGGAGGATTCAGACTGGCCGTTGCCAACCGACCAGGCGCAACGCCTGGAAGCGGCATTACAGAAAAACACGCAGTGGTTGCGTAGTGCGCTGACTGACTGGCGGGGCAGGACTTGACCCGTATTGCCTTACCCTCCCAGGCCCGCGTGGTGGTCGTCGGTGGCGGCGTGATCGGTACTTCGGTGGCCTATCACCTGGGCTTGCTGGGCTGGCAGGACATCGTGCTGCTCGAGCGCGACCGGCTCACCTCCGGCACGCCGCCGGCCTGATGGTCACTTACGGCTCGACCTCCGAGACCTCGACCGAGATCCGTAAATACACACGCGATCTTTACCAGCGGCTCGAGGCGGAGACCGGGCAGGCCACGGGCTTTGCGCCCATCGGCTTCATCGAAGTGGCTGACGACCAGGACCGACTCGAGGAGTTTCGCCGCGTGGCGGCCTTCAATCGCTACTGCGGCGTGGACGTGCAGGAACTCTCGGCAAGCGAAGTGGCCAAGCTGTTCCCGCTGGCGCGCGTCGATGACATCCAGGCCGGCTTCTACGTGGCGAGCGATGGTCGCGTGAATCCCGTGGACGTCACGATGGCGCTGGCCAAGGGTGCGCGCAAGCGCGGCGTGAAGGTCTTTGAAGGTGTCGCCGCACTCGGCGTGATGAAAGACCGTCAGCGCGTTACTGGCGTGCGCACCAGTCACGGTGACATCCAATGCGACTACGTCGTGAACTGCGCCGGCATGTGGGCGCGGCAGTTCGGCGCGCTCGCCGGTGTGAATGTGCCGAACCAGGCCGCCGAGCACTACTACCTGATCACCGAGCCCATCAAGGATCTGCCGCCGAACATGCCGGTGCTCGAAGATCCTTCGGCCTACGGCTATTACCGCGAAGAGGGCGGCGGTCTCATGGTCGGCCTGTTCGAACCGGTGTGCGCGCCCTGGAAGATCGAGGGCATACCGGAAGATGCATCGTTCACCGAGCTGGCGCCCGACTGGGAGCGCATGACGCCCTTTCTCGAGCGCGCCATGTCGCGCGTGCCGATCACCAGCGAAGTGGGCATCCGCAAGTTCTTCTGCGGGCCGGAGAGTTTCACGCCCGACCTGCGGCCCATCATTGGCGAGGCACCGGAGCTGCGCAACTACTTCGTGGCCGCAGGACTCAATTCGGTCGGCATCCTGACAGGCGGTGGCCTGGGTCGCGTGATGGCGCAGTGGATCACTACCGGCACGCCCGATGTGGATGTCACGGGCTTCAATATCGATCGTCTGCATCTTTACCAGGCGAACCCCGAGTACCGACGCAGGCGCACGGTCGAGGCGCTGGGCATGGTTTACAAATGCCACTACCCGACCATGGCGATGCAGACCGCGCGCGATGCGCGCCGCTCGCCTTTTCACGAGCGGCTCGCGGCCGCAGGTGCGCATTTCATGGAGGTGAGCGGTTGGGAAAGTCCGCAGTGGTACGGGGAGCCGGGCAGCAAGCCCGATCCCGGTCCGCTCTCCTGGGGGCGTCAGCAATGGTTTCCCCGCTGGCAGGCCGAGCATCGCGCCGCGCGTGAAGGCGTGATCGCGATGGATATGTCCTTCATGGGCAAATTCCTGGTACAGGGACGCGATGCGGCGCGCTGCCTCAACCGGATTTCTGCCAACGACGTGGCGGGCCCGGTGGGCACCATTGTCTATACGCAGTGGTTGAATGAGCTCGGCAAACTGGAAGCCGATCTCACCGTGACGAGGCTCGGCGAGGAGCAGTTCCTGGTGGTGGTCACCGATACGATGGTGCGCCATGCCGAGACCTGGATGAAGCGTCACATTCCGGATGACGCGCACGCCTTCGTCACCGAGGTCACGGGCGCTTACGGACAGCTCAATGTGCAGGGACCGCGCTCGCGCGAGTTGCTGCAGCAGGTGACCAGTGCCGACCTGTCCGATGCCGCCTGGCCTTTCCGCGCCGTGCGCGAGATCGACATCGGCTTTGCGCGCGCGCTGTGCGTGCGAATCACTTACGTCGGCGAGCTGGGCTACGAGCTGTATGTGCCTGCCGAGCAGGCCACGCATGTTTACGATCGCATCATCGAGGCCGGAGGTCCGCTGGGTCTCAGGCACGCGGTCCTCAAGGCGCTGGGGAGCCTGCGCATGGAAAAGGCCTATCGCGACTACGGTCACGATATCGACAACACCGACGATCCCTATGAGACGGGGCTTGGCTTCGCCATCGACCTGAACAAGCCTGAGGGATTCATCGGCAAGGAAGCCTTGTTGGCCCGCAAGGCACAGGGTCCATTGCAACGGCGACTGGTACAGGTGCTGGTGAAAGATGCCGGGCCGCTGATGTTCCACGCCGAGATCGTGCGACGCGATGGCATGCCGGTAGGCTATGTGCGCGCCGCCTCGTACGGGCACACGCTGGGCGGAGCAGTGGGGCTGGCGATGATCGAACCGAAGCTGCCGGCGGGGTCGAAGCAGCCTGTCGATGCTGCGTGGCTGGCCGAGGGCCGTTGGGAAGTCGAGATCGCGGGGAAGTGCTATCCCGCCGTGGTTTCGCTGAAGCCGATGTACGATTCGGCCAACGCGCGCATCAAGGCGTAGCGGCAGGCGGCGCAGCGCCATCGACTGTACTGACAGCGAACGCGCCATCGCTGGCAGTGACCACGCTGCGGAAGGCGGGCCTGGTGACTGTGTGGTGTTTGAGATCCAGTACGCTGTCGGGACCAATGCCGGTGATGGGCACGTCCTTGAACAGCAGCGGTTCGCCAGCCTCGATCACATCGGCCTGGCGCTGCGGCCGCAGCAGCCAGGCGTAGCCACCAGTGTTGCTGTACTCGCGGCCCAAGCCTTGTGCATCGATGCACAGTGCGGCCTGCTCATCGATGCCGAGGCCCATGATGGCTGGGTTGTGCTCTTCGTGCGCCAGTCGCGCCACGAACACTACCAGACGACCGAGCCGGCCACGGATCATGAAATGGCTGTCGGTGATCACATCCTGCAGATAGGGCAGATGCAAGAAATCACGCACCAGCGTCACGCCCGGGCCCAGCGGATCGCGCAGCGCTTTTGCCGACTGCAGGCTGTCGCCATCGAGCGCGCCGTAACTGTAGGCGCCGAGGATCGCAAGCCCCGCGCTGGTACCGCCGATAGGTTTACCCGCGCGCACGTGCGCATCGAGCGCCGCATTCAGCGGTGTGCCTTGCCAATAGTGCACGTAGTTGGACTGATCGCCACCGCCCAGGAAAATGCCGTCCGCGTGACGCACGACGGCCAGCACCCGGGGATCGCTCGCCGCCTCGCGGCTGTGGAACACGATGGTCTCGACGGAGAGAACGGCACCTGCCGTGTCGGTGAAATCCTGCGCCAGCTCGCCTTCGCCATAGGCGCGCAGTATCACGATGTGGCCGCGGCCCGCCTGCTCGGCAAACCAGCGGAACGCCGGTGCCACCCAATCGCCACCGCCCATCAGCAGCAGACCCGGTGTGGTTGTGGTGGCGTGCCCGGCCTGCACATCGCCTGCAGAGTAGTAGTCGTAACTGGTCGCTGGGGTGCCGGCATCCGCCGCCGAGGCAGGCGCGACGGCACTCGCGACCAAGGCCAGGGCGGCAAGCGTGGCCAGCGCCAGCGGTGAATTGCGGAACAGTGTTCGCATGATGTTCTGGCTCAGTCGCGGAAATTCTCGAACTGCAGCGGCAGTTCAAATTCCATTTTCTTCAGCAAGGTGATCGCTGTCTGCAGGTCGTCGCGCTTCTTTCCGGAGACGCGCAGCTTGTCGCCGTTGATCTGCGCCTCGACTTTCAGTTTTGATTCCTTGATCTTCGCGACCAGTTTCTTCGCGGCGAGCTGCTCGATGCCCTGCCTGATCGTCAACGTGCGGCGCGTCTCGGCGAGATTGCTTTCGACCTGGCCGAGATCAAGGCAACGCGGGTCGATGCCGCGGGCGCTGAGGCGCAGGCGCAGGATGTCGAGCAGCTGGTCGAGCTGGTACTCGCTGGCGGCAAACTGCTTGACGATATAGCCCTCGAGTTCGAAGCGGGCGTTGGTGCCGCGGAAATCGTAGCGCTTCTCGAGCTCGCGCCGGGCCTGGTCCACGGCGTTCTTGAGTTCGTGCGAATCCACTGTCGAAACGACATCGAATGAGGGCATGGGAAGCGGACCGTAAGGGCTGGATATCGCCATTATGCACCGCTCTGCGCGGCGATGGGTTATGTCAATTGCATGTACAGACCGAAACTTCCAACCGAGTCACGGGCCGCGGCGGGCCGCAGGACTACGATGCCTCGTCATCCACCTTGAGCGCTTCAGCCATGACCGCAAAACTTCAGAAGCTGCTGGTTTTTAGCTGCCTCGCCACACTCCCTTTGCTGGCCTGCGCACCGCGCGAACAGGTGGATGCCAAACCCGCACCAGCGGCGAATGCGGCGACCATCGCGGTCGCGCAGCGCATCAGCCTCGATGGCGCCTCCGAGTTGGCAAGCGCCGTTCCGCCGGTGCTGAACAACACACCCGAGGCGCTGGCCGCGCGCGCCGCCGATGAAGTGCGCCTGCCCGATGGCACTGTGGGCGTGCGTGTCGACAAGCGCTACTACCACACAATCGTCGTGTGCCGTCAGGCGAATGGCAGCTTCAGCACCGACTGCCCGGCGAATGCGGCAGGTGGCCAGCGATGAAAAGATCCAGCCTTTGGACGGGCCTGGTGGCGCTCAGCCTGGCAGCAACCGCGCAAGGCGCGACCATTACGATTCATGTGACCGACGGCGCGGGCGTCGGCTTCAATGATCCGACGCCCTTCACGCCGATGGGAGGCAACAGTGCGACCACTCTGGGTCGTGCGCGCCTGAACGTCTTCAACGAGGCCGCACGGCTGTGGGGCTTGTTGATCAACAGCAACGTGCCCATCGTCGTGGATGCAAGCTTCGCCCCACTGACCTGCAGCGCCTCCAGCGGGGTGCTGGGTTCAGCCGGGCCGACCTGGGTGTTCCGCAATTTCGGCGGCGCGCCGCAGCAGAACGTGTTCTATCCCGCAGCGCTCGCCGATGCGCTGCACGGCACTGAGCTGTCTGGCACCACCGGTTCAGCCAACGCGGGTACCGATATCTCGGCGCAGTTCAACAGCTCGATCAACGGTGACCCGACCTGCCTTGGTGGCAGCAAGTTCTATTACGGATTCGACCACCAGCTCGCAGCGCACAGCGCGCAGGGTCCGTTTGTCGCCGATCTGCTGGGTGTGGTGCTGCACGAGTTGGGCCACGGCCTCGGCTTCGTGTCGATTGTCGATCAGTCTGGCGCCGGCCTGCAGGACACGGGCGGCAGTCCGCTGCTGGGCATCTACGACCAGTTCATCTATGACGAAAGCTCGGGACATTTTTGGTCACAGATGACTGATGCGCAGCGCGCGCAGTCAGAAGTCGGCGGCGGAGCCAACGGCAACACGGGCCTGGTGTGGAATGCAGCGCACGTCAACGCACACATGGGTCGCGAGACTGCTGGCGTGAGCCTGGGAGGCCACATGCGTCTCTACGCGCCTCATACTTTCGACGCCAGTTCATCCATTTCGCATTGGGATACCAGTGCGACGCCCAACCTGCTGATGGAGCCCAACTACAACCTGGACACGGGCAACCACACCGATCTCACGGTATGCGTGCTCTACGACCTGGGCTGGACCGGCAATCATTGCCCCGACCAGCTTGCCGGCGTGACGCAATCCCTTACGGTGCAGGCCGGCGCAACGCTGGATGTCACGCTCAGCGCCAGCGGCAGCAGTGGTGGTACCTTGAGTTACGCCGTCACGGTGCAGCCGGCGCACGGCACGCTCAGCACGCTGAACGGCGCGGCACTGACCTATACGCCTGTCACCGGATTCGTCGGCAGCGATCAGTTCAGCTTCCAGGTCAGTGAAGGCGCGGTCAGCTCCGAGGATGCGGTGGTGACGATCAACGTGCAGGCCGCCACGAGCAATGTGAGTACCGCGAGCAGCAGCCCTTCCGGCGGCGGTGGGTTGATCAACGGTGGATCGCTTGCCGCGATGTTCGTTGGCCTCGCGGTCTCGCTGGCCGCGCGTCGGCGTCAGCGTGCGCTGCGCGCCTTCAGGCCGCGCGCTGCAATCCGCCCGCGATAGCCTTCGCATCCGGCGACCAGTCGGCGGGCTGCCATAGCGCCAGTTGTCCGCTGCGCTCTTCCACCAGCGCAGTGCAGTTCTCCACCCAGTCGCCGGTATTGCAATAGCGCACGCCGTGCAGAGTGGTGTCCAGCGGCCGGTGGATGTGGCCACAGATGATGCCATCGAGTCCGCGGCGCGCAGCCAGGTGCGCGGCCGCATCCTCGAAGCGCTGCACGTAGCGCATTGCAGTGCCGACGCGCGATTTCAGATAGCCCGCCAGCGACCAGTAGGGATAGCCCATCAGGTGGCGCACCCGATTCACGGCGCGATTCAGGCTCACGCTCAGGTCGTAGGCGCCCGAGCCCAGCGCCGCCAGCCAGCGACTGCATTTCACGCTGCCGTCGAACTCATCGCCGTGCATCACCAGCAGTCGCTGCCCCTGCGCAGTGGTATGGATGAATTCACGGTGCACTTCGAGATTGCCGAACACCATGGCCGCCAGATCGCGCAGTTCCTCATCGTGGTTGCCAGGCACGTAGATCACGCGCGTGCCATGCTTGGTCTTGCCGAGGATCGTGCGCAGCACGTTGTTGTGCAGCTGCGGCCAGTAAAAGCTGCGCCGCAGGCTCCACAGATCGACGATGTCGCCGACCAGGTAGAGTTCATCCATGTGCACGCGGTGCAGGAAGTCGAGCAAGGTCTGAGCCCTGCATTCACGTGCACCCAGGTGCACGTCCGACAGGAACACGCTACGCACGTGGATCGCGGGTAATTTCTGGTTTTCCATGCGGGCCAGCCTGACGGCCAGCCATGGCAGCGGGATTGCAGTCAGGTTACAAAACAGTGAAATCAACCGCTTAGGAGCATAATCTTGCGTGTCACTACAGTGACCGCCACACACGGAGGCCCCATGCCAGAGATCCTGAGTTTCAAGCCGCTGCCGGCGCCGGCCGACAGTGCGCCTGCCGCAGACAAGCTGCTGAAGGGCAATCCGCGCCAGCAGGTCTGGAACGTGCTCTCCTCGACTGACGGCCGCTTCCACGTGGGCGAGTGGGCTTCGGGCGTCGGCGCCTGGCGAGTGAATTACACCGAGTACGAGTTGTGTCACCTGCTCGAAGGCACGGTGCGGCTGGGCGCCGATGGCGAGCAGGGGCGGGTCTATCGCGCGGGCGACAGTTTCGTGATCCCGAGCGGCTTCAGCGGCGTTTGGGAAACCATTGAACCCTGCAGGAAGATCTACGCGATTTACGAATAGCGCCAATAAAAAACCCCTCGCGCCGTCAAGCGCGAGGGGTTGATTGCAGAGCCGGGCAGTCTCAGAACTTGTACAGCGCTTGCAGCCACGCTTGCGTCAACTTGACGTCGCCGCTGGCGTCGGGTTTATAAGTATCGTAGCGACCCTCGAATCGGAACTCGAAGTTCTTGGCCGGCGCGTAGCCGAATGTCAGCGTTCCTTCGTTGACCTTCGTCTTGACACCGGTTCCGGTCGCAAAGCCGTCCTTGTCTTCCAGGTACTCGGCGCGGAACGAGGTTCGCCACGTGTCGTTGATGGCGTAATTCAGGTATCCCGCGACGCCGTACCAATTCGCGGAGCCAGTACCGGCACCGGACGCGTTCTCCTGTTGATCCCAATCCGCATTGACCACGACGGTCAGCTTTGGCGAGGCTGTCCAGGTACCTACGACGTCGAAGAGCACGCGCTTGCCGACTACGTTCGCGGCGCCAACCGCAAAGTCATAGTCACCGTAGTAGCCAGCGGCAGTCAATGCGAAGGCTTTTGAAGGCGTCAGAGTCAAACCGACTTCCGCTGTCTTGCCGCCCTTCGCCGACGAACCGTCGATGTTCCAGCCGTTGTTCACGCCAAGCGTAAAGGTTGCCTTGTCACTGGCTGCGTAGGCGACACGCGCCCCCACATGGGTGACTGGCTCCATGTACCAGAACAGCAATGAGCGGGTAATGTTCACGTTGCCGGTGGGCGCCGCCACTTCGGCGCCGGCCAGTGTGGTGAACTTGCCCGCGTATACCGTGGTTTTGCCGCTGACGTATTGCACGAAGGCCTGCATCACATTGAAGCTGCTGGTGCTTCCGGCAGTGCTGCAGGGCAGGTATCCCGGGGCGTAGCAACCATTGCCGGCTTCCGTACCCGCGACTGCGTTCACCAGCGCGCCAAAGCCCGAGGTCGGCAGGTAAGCAAGTGACAGCGAAGCTTGATTCAGCGCGAATGTGTTTGTATCCACCGAGCTGCCTGAAGGCGGCGATGCCGACAAATAGGAATAGGTGCCGTCGACGTAGCCGGTCGCCGTGATGCCTGAGGAGGCGAGCACATCCGACAGCGTGGGTGCAGCGGGCTTCGCATCCTCAGCCAGCGCGGTGCTGGCCGCGGCGACCAGGAGCAGCGACAGCGTTGCTGCGGATTTTCCAGTCATGCGCATGAATCCATCTCCCTTGTGGGATCGAAAAGTGAATTGCTCAACTGCGGGCGCCGCAGGCCTCAGCCCTCGGCACCTGTGCTGTACAAAGCATCCGCCGTGCCAAGCGCGTCGTACGGGCGCATCGCTTCAGTCTGGGTGGCAGGCAGCAGGGCTAATTGCCCGATAAGACATTGATTGGATTCACGAATGATTATTTGCAGGCGCTGCAGCAGCACGCCGTTGCGAGTATCAATGGTGCGTAGTTACAACGATTGCAACGTCCTAACCCCATGCGAGCTTTAGCAGTTCGCACCAAATCGGCCAATGAGCCTTGCCGCCTGCACCGGCGCAGAGCGTTGAGCGCAAAGCTGGGCAGTGCACTACCCGTAGCGCGCGCAACGCACGCGAAGCGCCTCAGGGCGTGGCGCGGATCGCGTCGGCGAGTATCGAGAACAGCTGATCGATCTCAGCCGTGGTGATCGTGAGCGGAGGCGAGAAGGCCAGCACGTTGCCGGTCGCGCGGGCCAGCAGTCCGCGCTGGAAGCAGGCACGGAAGACATCATAGGCGCGCGTCGGCGCACGCGCGGGTTCAGGCGCGAATTCGAAGGCGGCGATCAGTCCGTCGTTGCGGATGTCGATCAGGCCGGGCAGGCCCTTGAGCGCATGTGCGCCAGCTTCCCAATGTGCGGCCAGCGAAGCGGCACGCTCCGGCAATTTTTCACGCTCGAAGATGTCGAGCGTCGCGAGTGCCGCGGCGCAGGCCACCGGATGCCCGGTGTAGGTATAGCCGTGGTACAGATCGATGTCATTGCGCGGACCCTGCATGAAGGCCTCGTGGATCTCGTGCCGTACCAGCACGGCGCCCATCGGAATCACGCCGTTGCTGACGCCCTTGGCGAGCGTGATCATGTCGGCCTGGATGCCGTAGCGCTCGGCGGCGAACCAGGCGCCAGTGCGGCCAAAGCCGGTGATGACCTCATCGAGGATCAGCAGCAAACCGTGCTGCGTGCACAACTCGCGCAGGCGCTTCAGATAACCGATCGGCGGCAGTAGTACACCAGTCGAACCGGCGATCGGCTCGACGATGACCGCGGCAATACGCTCGGCTCCGTGCACACGGATGATGCGCTCGAGGTCATCGGCGAACTCGACGCCATGCTGCGGCAGGCCGCGCGAAAAGGCGTTGCGTTCGAGATCGAGTGTGTGGCGCAGGTGCGCGGCAGGCATCAGCACGGTCTGCCAGGCTTCGCGATTCTTCGGGATGCCGCCCACCGCCATGCCGCCAAAACCGACACCGTGGTAGGCGCGCTCGCGCCCGACCAGCAGCGTGCGCTGCTTTTGGCCGCGTACCTGGTGGTAGGCGAGGGCGATCTTGAGCGCCGAATCGACTGCCTCGGAGCCGGAGTTCGCGAGGAACACATGCTCGAGGCCCTTTGGGGCATGCCTGACCAGCCGAGCTGCCAGTTCGAAGGCCAGTGGATGACCCATGTTGAATGTCGGCGCGAAATCCATGGTCTCGAGTTGGCGTGCCACCGCGTCGCGGATTTCCGTGCGGCCGTGACCGGCATTCACGCACCACAGGCCGGCCGTGCCATCGAGGATGCGACGGCCGTCGCTGCTCTCGTAGTACACGCCCGCGGCCTTGGTCAGCATGCGCGGCGCATCGCGGAACAGCCGGTTGGGGGTGAAGGGCATCCAGAAGGCGGAAAGATCATTGAGCATGGCGGTTCACAGGCAATTCAGGTGAAAATACGCGGATGCCCAATGTATCCCAGACCATCGATTGGCACCAGCGAGCCCGCGACCTGAAAGCCGCACACCGCGCCGCGCGGGCACTGCGCGCCGGCGTCGTCTATGTGAATTGCTACGATGCCGATGACATCACCGTGCCCTTCGGTGGCTACAAATACACCAAACTGAAAACGACCTGGATCGACCTGACGTGAACGCCGTGACCACGGTGTTCATGGCCACCGCGCCACGCGGCCTGGCCGACCTGGTAGCGCGCGAGCTGCGCGAACTGGGCATTACCGAGCTGCGCGAGCGCACCGGCGGCGTGCTGTTTCGCGGCATGCTGGCGCAGGGCTACGCCGCTTGCCTGCATTCGCGCGTGGCCAGCCGCGTGCTGTTGCGGGTGGCGGAGTTCGACGCCCCGACCACCGAGACCTTCTACGCGGCCGTGCGCGCGATCGACTGGCGCGCGCATATCGACCCGGCCAGAACGCTGGCCTGCGAATTCACCGGCACGCACCCCACCATCACCCACAGTCATTTTGGCGCGCTCAAGCTCAAGGATGGCATCTGCGATCAATTGCGCGATGCCTGTGGCGCGCGCCCGGACATCGAACTCGAACGGCCAGCCGTGAAAGTAGTCGCGCATGCCAACGGCACGCAGCTTGGACTTTATATCGACCTTGCGGGCGAAGGCCTGCATCGCCGCGGCTACCGACAGCGCGGCGGCGAGGCGCCACTGCGCGAGAATCTCGCCGCCGGCATCCTGCTGCGCGCCGGGTGGCCGGCGATCGCCGCGGCGGGCGGTGCCTTTCTCGATCCGATGTGCGGCTCGGGCACGCTGCCCATCGAAGCGGCGATGATTGCCGCCGACATCGCTCCGGGATTGCGGCGCGACTACTGGGGTTTCACGGGCTGGTGCGGTCACGATGCCGCACTCTGGCAGCAGCAACTCGAGCAGGCCAATGAGCGCGTGCGTGCAAACCTTGCGCTCTCAATACGCGGGAGCGATCAGGATGCGGCCGTACTACGCAACGCTGCGCTCAATGCCGAGCGTGCCGGCGTTGCATCGCTGCTGCGTTTCGAGTGCCTGCCGGTAACGGCCGCGCGGCCCGATACCGCGAATGGCCTGCTGTGCTGCAATCCGCCCTACGGCACGCGAATCGGCGATGACGAGCAGGCGCGTGGGGCGCACCGCGAGCTGGGCGCGGTGCTGCGTGAACATTTCAGTGGCTGGCAGGCGGCGATCCTGACGGCGGCACCCGAGGCTGCGCGCGAGTTGTCGCTGCGCAGCCACCGTACGCACGATCTGTGGAATGGCGCGCTGGCCTGTCGGCTGCTGCGATACGACCTTGCGCGCCCCGGTGCGCCGGCGCGTGCTGTGGGCGAGCGACCGGCGCCAGACCCCGAGCTGGTGGCGAGCCCCGGCGCGCGCATGTTCGCCAATCGCATCGTGAAGAACCTGCGCCTGCTGGGCAAGGCGGCCCGGCAGCAACAGGTCAGCTGCTACCGGCTCTACGATGCCGACATGCCTGAGTACGCCTTCGCGATTGATCGCTACGAAGTGCTGCCCGATTCAGCAGTGCACCTGTACGTGCAGGAATACGCGGCGCCCGATTCCGTGGACGCGGCCGCGGCGCAGCGCCGACGCGCTGAAGCGCTGGCCGCGCTTCCGGGGGCCTGCGGCGTCGAACCCTCGAACATCCACCTGCGCACGCGCGCGCGTCAACGCGGGAGCAGCCAGTACACGCGCGTGGCGCAACGACAGGAGTTCATGCTGGTCGAAGAGGATGGGCTACAATTCAATGTGAACTTCGGCGACTACCTCGACACGGGCCTGTTCCTCGATCACCGCATGGTGCGCCAGCGGGCGAGGGCGGCGGCCAGCGGCCGACGTTTCCTCAATCTGTTCTGCTACACGGCCAGTGCCACCGTGCATGCGGCCGCGGGCGGCGCGACGCAATCGCTCAGCGTCGACATGTCAGCCACCTATCTCGAGTGGGCGGCGAGGAATTTCCGCGCCAATGCCCTGCAGCGCGAGTCTCACGAACTGCTGCAGGCCGATTGCCTGGAGTGGTTGCGCGAGGCGCGCAAGCCCATCTGGGATTTGATCCTGCTCGACCCACCGACCTTTTCCAACTCAAAGCGCATGAGCGCGGTGCTCGATACGCAGCGCGATCACGCGGCGCTGATCGAGGAGTGCATGCGCTTGCTGGCGCCGGGTGGATTGTTGCTGTTTTCCACCAATGCGCAGCGCTTCAAACTGGATGACTCGGTGAGCGAACGCTGGGCCGTGACTGACATTTCGACCGCGACCATCCCCTTCGATTTCAAACGCAACGAGCGCATTCACCGTTGCTATGAACTGCGCGCGCAGGCTCAGTTGACGTAGGCCATCTGCGTGCGATATTCCTGCAGTTCCTGCTGGTAGCGCTGCAGGTCATGCTCGAGCTGATCGATATCGAGCACCAGGTGTTCATGCCGCTGCGCCAGTTGTTCGGTTTCCAGTAGTGCGTCGGCGCGTTGCTCCGAACTGCTGTTGGGGCTGATCACGTCAAAGCCCGCCTCGGTGATGCGATGCTCGATGCCGTCCAGTTCGCGACGCTCGGAGGCCAGACGCTCGCTGGTCTGGCGCACGCGATACTCGCGGCTGTGCAGTTCGCGACCCGCTTCGTAGGCTTGAGTGAAAGCCGGCGCCAGATCAGCGGCGCAATAGCCGCCATAACTGCCGCCGGCGGCGCCGACGCGATAGCCGTTCTCGGGCTGGCAGTATTCGCGCAGACCCTCGGTGCGGCCGGCACGATAGGCATCCAGGTTCGGCGTGACACCGGCGGCGGCGCAGGCCTTGCGGCGCTGGCCGATCGCCTCGCCGCTGCGTCCGGCAGCACCGTCCTCGTAGCCGACCGTACGCCAGTCGACGGTCCGGCATTCCTGCTTGCTCATGGAAGCACAGCCCGCCAGGCCGAAGCTGGAGACCAGGCAGGCCGCCGCGAAGATGGCTGATTTCATGCTGCACCCTTGTGATAGCCAGAGGCCTGACCCTGGCCTCACCTTAGGTGCGGGCTTGTTTGCCGGGCGTGAGTGGCCTCACGGAACCACCATTGCCGGCTTCTGTTAAACCAGCGGGGGCGCGCCACGGGCCGCGCTGCCACGCGGCGCGCCTCAGCGGTTGGCGTCGTCGGCGTCCTGTCGTAGCTTGGCTGCCTGCTGGTTGGCCGCATCCACCTGCTGTTGCACGCGCTGTTCAGTCTGCTGGGCCTGCTTTGCCGCTTCGGCCTCGGACGCGGCACCGGCAGCGCCGGTGGCGGCGGTCTCGGTGAGTCCGCAGCCGACTAGCGTGAGTGCCAGGGACGTGAGTGCAAGCAGTGGCAGCTTCGGTGCAATCGTCATGATGCCTTGCTCCTTGCGATCCATTCATCGACCAGTCGTTCCAGCACGGTCAGCGGTACACCGCCATTTTCCAGCACCACGGCGTGGAAATCCTTGAGATTGAATTTCGCGCCCAGCGCCTGCCTGGCTCGTTCGCGCAGTTCGAGGATCTTGAGTTGCCCGACCTTGTAGGCACAGGCCTGGCCCGGCTGACCCATGTAGCGCTCGATTTCCGAGACCACTTCGCTCTCGTTCATGCCGGTGGTCTGGGCCATGTAGCTGATGGCCTGCTCGCGAGTCCAGCCGTCGGCATGCAGTCCGGTATCGACCACCAGTCGTGTGGCGCGAAACAATTCGGCCTCAAGGCGCCCCAGATCACCGAAGGGGTCGTCCTTGTACATGCCGATTTCGGCCGCGAGCCGCTCGGCGTACAGCGCCCAGCCTTCCGCATACGCCGAATAGAGGGTCTGCTGGCGGATGATCGGCAGATCCTTGAGGTTCAAGGCAGTCGCGATCTGGAAGTGGTGCCCGGGTATGCCCTCGTGGTAGGCGAGGGTCTTCATGGTCCAGGTGGCGCTCTCGGTCACATCGCGCAGGTTGGCGAAGAACACCCCGGGGCGCGAGCCATCCATCGCGGCTGGCTGATAGTAAGCGCCGGCCGAACCCTTCTCCGCGGCGACCGGTACGCGCTGCACCTCCAGCTTGCCGGGCGGCATGGTGCGAAAGAACTCAGGCATCCGCGCGTTCACTTCATCGAGTATCTGCTGGTACTTCTCCAGCAGCTGCTTGCGCCCTGCATCGGTGTTGGGCAGGAGGTAACGCGGATCCTTGTGCAGCGTCTGCACGCGCTCGCCGACGCTCCCCTTGCTGAGCCCCTGGCTTTTCAGCAGCTGATCCATCTCGCCACTGACGCGCGCCACCTCGGCCAGGCCGAGCGCATGGATCTTTGCCGGCGAGTAGTCGGTGGTGGTCATCTGCTTGAGCGTCGCGGCGTAGTAGGCCGCGCCCTCGGGCAGGCGGCCCACGCCGGCAGCCTGCGTGGCCGCGGCGGCGCGCTGCGTTTCAAGTGCCTCGATCATGCGCTGGTAGGCAGGGTAAACCTCGCTGCGCACCGCCTCGGTGGCTTGCTGGATAAGCTCTGATTGCAGCTTGGCATCGATTCCGCGGGCGCCCTTCATGCGCGTCGCAAAAGTCGTCACCAACGGATTCTCGCCAGGCTGCGGCGCGACGGTGTCGCGGATGCCAGCCTCGGCGCGATCCAGCAGCGAGATCGGCAATATCACGCCGGCCTTGGATTGACGCAGCATTTCGCCGGTGACCGCGTCGAGCTTGGGGCCGGTGGCCTGCAGGCGGCTGACATAGTTGCGCGCCGTCTTCTCGTTCTTCACGACATGCGAGGTCTCGAGGAAATTGATGAGCTGCACCTGGGTGCCCCACATCGGCGAGATCGGATACAGGGCTTCGGAAGACAGCCAGTTGAAGGGCTTGAACGACAGCGCGGTCTGGTACTGATCGAGCAGGATGTCGTAGGTGATCTGATCCTGGTGATTGAGCCTGGCGCGGTCGAACTGCTGCGTCTCGGCGACGAAACGCTCGAAGCGCGCGTAGTCCTCATCGCGCTTGGCCACGCCCACCGCGGCAAGTCGCCCGGAATGACGGTCGAGCAGCGTGCCATCGATGATGCCGACCTGTGTGAACAGCTCGGGGTTCTGATACAGGAAAAGCAGGATCTGCCGGTCGGCCAGTTGATTGATGGTGAAGGGCTTGCCGAATCCGATCCGGTACACGCCGTAGCCGACGAGCAGCAGGACGATCAGCAGGCTCCAACGCACTACTCTCCAGAAGGTTTTCATCGCGCTAGTTCCCCCGTCAGTGTTCTGTTCAATGCGACGGATCATAGCCCCTGGGCCTGCGCCGGTCATGCATTGCTGAACCGCTGCTGAACCGCGCAGTTCAGTCGCCGTTCATCGCCGCTGCCCGAGACTTGCACGCAAGCGCCAACAACGCGCCGCAAACCGCGGCGCGCTGCGCGCAGGGTCACCAACGCAGAGGTAATTGTGAACAAGATTGCAAAGCTGTCGATCGTTGTGTGCGCTGTGGTGGCTGCCGGCACCGCCATGGCCAGCGGCTATGACCGGGATGGCGACAACCGTGACTATCATGAGCGCGCGCGGCGCGAGCGTGCGGAGCGGCCACGTCCCTACGTCGGCTTCAGTTTCGGCGAGCTGCGCTACAACGAGGAGGGTCTCAACACCATCAAGCCGACGGTGGCGATGGTGCGCATCGGCGCGCCGTTGGGTCGCAACCTCTCCATCGAAGGTCGCATCGCCGGGAGCTTTGGCAACAGTTCGACTGATGGCTACGGCTTGCAGCTGCGCTCGGCGTACACCGGTTACCTGAAGGGCTCACTGCCGCTGGCCCCGGGTTTCTCGCTGTACGCGCTCGGCGGTATCGGCGCGGTGAACCTGGAGCGCGACTTTGGCCTGGGTACCACCCACGATACGGGCCTGAGTGCAGGCGTCGGCGCCGAATTCGATCTCCCGGGTGGCGCGTCGCTGAATGCGGAGTGGGTGCGGCTGCCCGGTGGCAACAACCTGGGCTACGACTACACCAACGACATGGCCTCGATCGGCGTGTCCTGGCGCTTCTAGAGCAGATCGCGCAGGCGAAACCACAACATCGCCAGCACCAGTACCGGGCGGCGCAGCCATGCGCCGCCCGGGAAGTCGTGGTGCGGAATGCGTGCCATCAGGTCAAAGCGTTCGCTCACACCGGCAATGGCCTCGGCCATGATGCTGCCGGCGATACCGCTGAGCGCCAGCCCGTGGCCGGAGTAGCCCTGCAGGAACCACACATTGGGATGCAGGCGGCCAAGGTGCGGCGCACGATTCATCGTGATGTCGATCGTGCCGCCCCAGTGATAGTCGATGCGCGTGCCTGCCAGCTGCGGGAACACGCGCAGCATGCGGGCGCGTGTGACGGGCACCGCCTCGAATTGCTCCAGCCCTGAATAACTGACGCGGCCGCCGAACAGCAGTCGGTGATCCGCGGAGCGCCGGTAGTAATCGATGATCCAGTTCTGGTCAAAGACCGCGGCATTGTTGGCTATCAGTTCGCGCGCACGCGCTTCGCCCAGTGGTTCGGTGGCGATGATGAAGCTGCCCACCGGCATGATCTTGCGGGAGAGCGCGGGCGCCAGTTTGCCCAGGCGCAGATTGCCGGCCAGCAGCAAATGCCGGCACTTCAGTTCACCGGCCACGCCATCGGCGTCGGTGCGCACACACACGCCCTCATTCGTGAGGCGATAGTCGAGCGCGCAGGTGTTCTCATGTATCACCACGCCTGCCTGCGCCGCGGCAGCGGCGAGCCCGAGTGCATAGCGCAGCGGATGCAGGTGACCGCCGTGCGCATCGTAAAGCCCGGCGAGATAGCGTGTTGTGGCCAGCACCGTGGCCAGTTCCTCGCGGCTCATCAGCTGCGTGGGTGGATAGCCGAGCGCCTGCAGTTCCTCCTGCATCTGCGCCAGCTCCACCACCTGGCGCGGCTTCTCGGCCACTGCCAGCGTGCCATCCGCCCAGTGGCAGTCGATCTGGTAGCGAGCAATACGCTCGCGCAGCAGCTTCAGGCCCGCCACCGAAATTTCCCAGACCGCGCGCGCACCGGCGGCGCCCAACAGCCGTTCGAGCTTCTGCTGCCCGCAGGCTACGCCCACCAGCGCTTGTCCGCCGTTGCGGCCTGAGGGGCCCCAGGCCACGCGCTGCGCTTCGAGCACGGTGACGCGATAGCCGCGCTCGGCCAGCGCCAGGGCGGCCGACAGGCCGCTGTAGCCACCGCCCACCACGCAGATATCGGTGGTGGCGCTCCCCTGCAGCGCCGGGCAGGGCGGGGGCAGGATGGTCGAGGCGGTGTAGTAGCTCTCGGGGTAATTGGCAAGCGATTTCGCCATCCGGCCAGCATACTCGCCGGCCCTGGAGATGGCGAATTGCCTATCTGAAACAATGAGTTACGATGCGAGAAATATAGTTGCCAAGGGTCGAATACCGGGCCTTCCGCGAGGACTTGTGCGCCGCGCCTATGCTCTAATGTTAAGTAGTCAGCTAATACCAGACGGCACCCGGGACCGCAGCGCGACCCGGCCCAGCCGGAGTCCTTGCATCCATGTCTTCCAAACGACCTCTGATCGGTATTCCTGCGGATCGTCGCATGATCGGGCCGCAGGCCTACCACCTGGTGGGTGAGAAATACCTCATCGCGGCGCTCGACGCCGCCGGCGCCATTCCGGTGATCGTGCCGGCGATCGGGCGCGAGCTGAACATGGACGGTCTGTTCGAATCGCTGCACGGATTGCTGTTCATGGGTAGCCCATCGAATGTCGAGCCGCACCGCTACCAGGGCGAGCCGAGTTCCGAGGGCACGCTGCACGATCCGCATCGCGACGAGACCACGCTGCCGCTGATTCCGCGCGCGGTGGCCGCGGGCGTTCCGGTGCTCGGCATCTGCCGCGGTTTCCAGGAGTTCAACGTGGCCTTCGGCGGTACGCTGTGGCAGAAGCTGCAGGAAGTGCCGGGTTTCCTCGATCATCGCGAGCAGCCTGAGTTGCCGCTGGAGACGCAGTACGCGCCGGCGCACGAGATCAGCCTGACGCCGGGCGGCTTGCTGCAGCGCCTGGCCGGTGGCGCGAGCAGCGTGCACGTGAACTCGCTCCACAGCCAGGGCGTGCGCGAGCTGGGCAAGGGCCTCAGCGTCGAGGCGCGCGCCAGCGATGGCGTGATCGAGGCCTTCCGCGTCAGCGCGGCGCGGCAGTTTGCGCTCGCGGTGCAATGGCACCCCGAGTGGCAGGTCATGAACAATGAATTCTCGAAGGCGCTGTTCGCCGAATTCGGCGCCGCCTGTCGGGAGCGAATATAGAAAGGTGGTGATTTATGGCCAATGAAATCCAGCAATTCTTCCGCGACCACGGCATCTCTGAAGTGGAAGCGATCATTCCCGACATGGCGGGCATCGCGCGCGGCAAGCTGATGCCGGCGGAAAAATTCGCCGAAGATGCCGGCATGCGCCTGCCGGAAAGCATTTTTCTGCAGACAGTGACTGGCGACTATCCGGGCGACACCACCTCGGCGATGAGCGCCGCGGAGATCGACATCGTGCTCAAGGCCGATCCGAAGACCGTGCGCGTGGTGCCCTGGGCCGCCGAACCCACCGCGCAGGTGATACACGATTGCTACTACTCGGATGGCCGGCGCGTGACGATGGCGCCGCGCCAGGTGCTGCAGCACGTGCTCGAGCTATACGCCGAGCGCGGCTGGCAGCCGGTGGTGGCGCCCGAGCTCGAGTTCTACCTGGTCGAGCCGAACATCGATGCCGACTACCAGCTCAAGCCACCGATCGGTCGCTCCGGTCGTTCCGAGCCGGGCCGGCAGTCGTACAGCATCGCGGCGGTCAACGAGTTTGATCCGCTGTTCGACGATCTGTATGCCTTCTGCGAGGCGCAGGATATCGAGATCGATACGCTGATCCACGAAGATGGCCCGGCGCAGATGGAGATCAACCTGCTGCACGGCGATGCGATGAATCTTGCCGACCAGGCCTTTCTCTTCAAGCGCACCGCGCGCGAAGCGGCGCTGCGCCACAAGATGTATGCCACCTTCATGGCAAAGCCGCACAGCAAGGAGCCGGGCAGCGCGATGCACATCCACCAGAGCGTGGTGGATACCAAGACCGGCGAGAACATCTTCTCGAACCCTGATGGTTCACCCTCGACCCTGTTTTTTGCGCATATCGCGGGGCTGCAGCGCTATCTGCCGCCTGCCATGAGCCTGTTCGCACCGAACGTGAATTCCTACCGGCGCATCACGCGGGCTTCACTGGCACCGATCAACGTGCAGTGGGGCTACGACAATCGCACGGCGGGGCTGCGCGTACCGGTCTCGGGCCCGGAAGCACGACGCGTCGAGAATCGCCTGGGTGGTGCCGATGCCAACCCTTATATCGCCATCGCCGCCTCGCTGGCCTGCGGGTACCTCGGCATGGTGCAGAACCTGAAGCCGAGCGAACCGATCAGCGGCAGTGCGCGCGACCTGCCCTGGGATCTGCCGCGCTCCATGGATGACGCGCTCGGGCGCCTGCATGCCTGCGATCCGCTGGTGCAGCTGCTGGGCAAGCCCTTCGTGGCCGCATATTCCATCGTCAAGCAGGCCGAGCTCGAAGTGTTCCTGCAGGTGATCAGCTCCTGGGAACGCGAGCACTTGCTGCTCAATGTCTGAGCGGATGCAAGGCGCGTGAGATTGCGGCTGGCTGCCTGCGGTGTGCTGCTGGCGGCGAGCCTGCAATTGGCCGGCTGTGGTGCGCGCGCCGCACCGGCCACCACCGTTGGCGCCAAGCCCGGCGACATGGAAGCCGAGCGTGTACTCAATGTTTACAACTGGTCTGATTACACCGCACCCGGCGTCATCGAGGAGTTCGAGCAGGAATACGGCATCAAGGTCCACTACGATGTCTTCGATTCCAACGAGGTGCTCGAGACCAAGATGCTGGCCGGCGCCACGGGCTACGACATCGCGGTGCCTTCCACCTCCTTCCTCGAGCGGCAGATCAAGGCCGGTGTCTACCAGCCGCTGAACAAATCGCTGCTGACCAACCTTGGCAATGTCGATGAAGACATGGCAGCGCGCTTTGCGCTCAGCGACCCCGGCAATCGCTATTCCGTGAACTACCTGTGGGGTACCACAGGGCTCGGCTACAACCTCAAGCAGGTGCGCGCAGTGCTCGGCGATGTGCCGGTGAACAGTTTCCATCTGCTGTTTGATCCGGCGATCGTGAGCAAATTCCAGCGCTGCGGCGTGACGGTGCTGGATGCACCCGAGGATGTGATCAGCACCGTGCTGGTGTTCCTGGGGCGCGATCCGAACAGCGAGCGTACTGAGGATCTGGTCGCTGCCGAAAAGCTGCTGAGCGGCATCCGCCCCTATATCCGCTACATCCATTCCTCGCGCTACATCGATGATCTCGCCAATGGCGAGACCTGCCTGGCGCTGGGCTGGAGCGGCGATGTGGGGCTCGCGAGCCTGCGCGCCAAGGAAGCCGGCGGCCAAGTGGAGATCGGCTACAGCATCCCGATCGAAGGCACGATCATGTTCTTCGATAACATGGCGATTCCCTACGATGCCAAGCACCCGAAGAATGCGCACCTGTTCATCAACTTCATGCTGCGTCCAGGTATCGCGGCGCGCAACGCCGGCGCCATCAACTCGGCGACCGCCAATGCCGTGGCCTACCAGCTGATCAATCCGGTGCAGTTCGCCAATCCGAATTTCTATCCGCCGCGCGAGCTGCGCAACCGGCTGCATGCCAATCGTGGCCACACCCAGGCCTATACGCGCAACATCAACCGCCTGTGGACACGTTTCAAATCGGGGCTCTGAACATGACCACTCCCTACGTGCGCATCGATCACGTCAGCAAGCGCTACGGCGACACCGTGGCGGTGAACAACGTGTCGCTCGACATCAACAAGGGCGAGATCTTCTGCCTGCTGGGTGGCTCGGGCTGTGGCAAGACCACGTTGCTGCGCATGCTGGCGGGCTTCGAGACGCCGAGTTCCGGCGCGCTGTACATCGACGGGCAGAACCTGGCCGACATTCCGCCCTACGAGCGACCGGTCAACATGATGTTCCAGTCCTATGCACTGTTCCCGCACATGAGTGTCGAGGCCAATATCAGTTTTGGTCTCGAGCAGGAACGCATCACCCGGCCAGAGATCAAGCGGCGCGTCGCGGAGATCCTCGATATCGTGAAGCTGGGCGACTACGCGAAGCGCAAGCCGCACCAGCTCTCCGGCGGCCAGCGCCAGCGCGTGGCATTGGCGCGCGCGTTGGTCAAGCGACCCAAGCTCCTGCTGCTCGATGAGCCGCTGGGCGCGCTTGACCGGAAACTGCGCGAGCACACGCAGTTCGAGCTGATCAGCATCCAGGAGAAGCTCGGCGTCACTTTCGTGGTCGTGACGCACGACCAGGAAGAGGCGATGACGCTGGCCTCGCGCGTCGGGGTGATGAACCGTGGCGAGATCGTGCAGGTGGGCACGCCGCGCGACATCTACGAATTCCCGGCCACGCGCTTCGTGGCCGATTTCATCGGTTCGGTGAACCTGTTCGACGGCAAGCTCAGCGAGGACGAACCAGAGTTCGTGCGCGTGGGCTGCCCGCAGCTGCCGGCGCCGGTATACATCGACCACGGCATGAGCGCGCCGCCCGGGGCTGATTGCTGGGTGGCGATACGGCCCGAGAAAATCGAGCTGGGCCGCACGGCACCGGCCGGGCCTGACAACTGGGCGCACGGCGTGGTGCAGGGTATTGCCTACCTTGGTGATATGTCGGTGTACCTGATACGGCTCGACAGCGGCCGCGAGGTGCGCGTGACGCAGGCCAACCGCACCCGCAAGCCCGAGGAACAGTTCAAGTGGGATGAATCCGTGTACCTGTGCTGGGACGCGGGCAGTCCGGTCGTGGGGATGGGCTGAGGCGTGCGCCCGCGCAGGTTTGGCCGGCAACTGGTCACCGCAGTGCCGATGCTGTGGCTGCTGCTGTTCTTCATGGTGCCCTTCATCCTGGTGTTCGGCATTTCCTTCACGCAGGCGCAGCTGTCGATTCCGCCATATTCGCCGCTGTGGGAATGGGTCGATCATCGCGTGCTGGCGCTGCGTGTGCACCTGTCAAACTACGCCTTTCTCGCCACCGATGCGCTGTACATCAGCTCGTATCTGTATTCGCTCAAGGTGGCGGCGATCTCGACCTTCTGGTGCCTGCTGCTCGGCTACCCCATGGCCTATGGCATCGCACGCGCCGCGCCCGCGACCCGGAGCCTGTTGCTGATGCTGGTGATCCTGCCGTTCTGGACTTCCTTCCTGCTGCGCGTGTACGCCTGGATCGGCCTGTTGAAGAACAACGGCGTGATCAACAACATCCTGATGAGCTTAGGTGTCATCCACGAGCCGATCGTGATGATGCAGACCGATTTCGCGGTCTACATCGGCATCGTCTATTCCTATCTGCCCTTCATGATCCTGCCGCTGTACGCCAACCTCGAGAAGCACGACCGCACCTTGCTGGAGGCCGCGGCCGACCTCGGCGCGAGACCCTGGAAGGCCTTCATGCGCGTGACGCTGCCGCTCTCGCTGCCGGGCATCATTGCCGGCGCCATGCTGGTGTTCATCCCCGCGGTCGGCGAGTACGTGATCCCCTCGCTCCTGGGACGGAGCGATCAGCTGATGATTGGCCGCGTGCTGTCGGATGAATTCTTCGAGAATCGCGACTGGCCGGTGGCCAGTGCGGTCGCCATAGCGATGCTGTTGCTGCTGGTGATTCCGATCGTGATCTTCCAGCGGCAGCAGGGCCGCGAGATGGCGCACAAATGATCCGCCATCGCCGCTATTTCGTGCCCACCATGCTGGCCTTCGGCTTCGCGTTCCTGTACGTGCCGATCCTGTCGATGATCGTGTACTCCTTCAACAATTCGCGCCTGGTGACCGTGTGGGACAGCGCGCATTCGCCCACGCTGAAGTGGTATGTGCTGCTGTTCCAGAACACCCAGATCATGAGCGCGGCGCGGCTCTCGCTCGGCATCGCCACGCTCAACGCCTGCATCAGCGTGGTACTGGGCACGCTCGCGGGACTGGCCTTGGTGCGCTTCGGGCGCTTCAAGGGCCGCACCCTGCTGGGTGCGATGACCGCGGCGCCGCTGGTGATGCCCGAGATCATCACGGGCCTGTCGATGCTGATGCTGTTTGTCGCCATGGAGCGGCTGATCGGCTGGCCGGCCGGCCGCGGCATCACGACCATCACGATCGCACACGTGACTTTCTCGATGGCCTACGTGACGGTGATCATCCAGTCGCGGCTCGCGAATTTCGATGAGTCGCTGGAGGAGGCCGCGATGGACCTGGGCGCGCGGCCGCACATCGTGTTCTTCCGCGTCACGCTGCCGCTCATCATGCCGGCAATCATCTCCGGCTGGCTGCTCTCGTTCACGCTCTCGTGGGACGATGTGGTGATCTCGCAGTTCGCGGCAGGGCCCAGTTCCACCACACTGCCGATGGTGATCTTCTCCAAGGTGCGCCTCGGTGTGAGTCCGGACGTGAATGCCCTGGCAACCCTGATGGTGTTGATCGTGGCGAGCGGGGTCGTGGCCTCGGCTTTCTGGGTTAGAGCCAGCGAGCGCCGGCGCGCGCGGGAAATGCAACTGGCCAACCCATGAGCCTGCGCAGCAAGCTGCCGGACGTGGGTACGACCGTCTTCACGGTCATGTCGCGTCGCGCTGTCGAGACCGGCGCCATCAACCTGGGGCAGGGCTTCCCCGACTATCCGATCGATCCGCGACTCACCGCGCTGGTCACCCAGGCCATGGAACAAGGGCACAACCAGTACGCGCCGATGATCGGCGTGCCGGCGCTGCGCGAGCAGATCGCGCGCAAGCTCCAGCGCACCCGAGGCGTGACGGTTGATCCCGAGAGTGAGATCACGATCACCGTGGGCGCGACTGAGGCGATTTATTCGGCCGTGCAGTCACTGGTCGGCGCAGGTGACGAAGTGCTGGTGTTCGACCCGTCCTACGATTCCTATGATCCTGCCGTGCGCCTGGCTGGCGCGCGCTGCGTGCATGTGCCGCTGCAGCCACCGGCATTTCGCCCCGACTGGGATCGGGTGCGCGCCGCGCTCACGGCACGTACGCGCCTCATCGTCGTCAATTCGCCGCAGAATCCGGCCTGCAGTTGTCTCGACCAGAGCGATCTGGACCAGCTTGCAGCCTTGCTGCGCGATCGCGATTGCAGCGTGCTGGCCGATGAGGTCTATGAACACATGGTGTTCGACGGCGTTAGCCACGCCTCGGTGCTGGCACATCCCGAACTGCGCGCGCGCAGCGTGGCGGCCTATTCCTTCGGCAAGACGCTGCACTCCACCGGCCTGCGTATCGGCTACGCGGTGGCGCCGTCAGCCATGACGAGCGAGCTGCGCAAGGTGCACCAGTACAATACCTTCACGATTGCCACGGCCACGCAGCACGCGGTCGCCGACTATCTGGCCGAACGGCCGGAGTGCGGCGCCGATCTGCCAGGGTTTTTCCAGGCGCGTCGCGACCTGCTGGCGGGTTTGCTGGCCGCGGGCGGATTGCGCGCGCTGCGCTCGGCGGGCTCGTATTTCCTGCTGCTCGACTACGACGGCGTCGATGAGCGCGGCGATATCGAACTGGCTGGCGCGCTGATTGCCGAGGCAGGAGTGGCCACCATACCGCTGTCGGTGTTCTATCGCGAGCCGCCGCCGATGCGGCTGCTGCGCCTGTGCTTCGCGAAGCGCGAGGCCACGATCACTGAGGGGGCGCAGCGACTGTGCGCGTGGGCCCAGACGTGAACAAGACGTGAGCAACACATGAGCAAGGTCATGAAGCCTGCCACGCTCACCAATCATCCGCCCACGGTAGAAGTGCCGCCCGACAACCACCCGCTGGTGGCGCCGGTCTACCAGTCGGTCAAGTTCGAATTCGACAGTGTGGATGAGACGTTAAGGAACCTGCGCGGCGAGCGCCCCGGGTTCTTTTACCAGCGCAGCGCCAATCCGACCACGCGCCAGCTCGAACTGACGCTGGCGGCGCTGCAGAATCGCGCCGACTGCCTGGTGTGCGCCTCGGGCGTGGGCGCGATCAACGGCACGCTGCTGGCGCTCACGCGCGCCGACGATCACGTGCTGTGCTTCGTCGAGACCTACGGCCCGACGCGCCAGTTCATCCGTCGCACGCTGGCGCGCTTCGGTGTGCGTCATACGATGCTGTCGATCGAGGATCTCGCTGGCGTCGAACGTGTGCTGGCCAGCACGACCACGCGCCTGATGATCTTCGAGAGCCCGACCAATCCGCTGAACAAGATCGCCGATATCGCGGCGCTCACGGCGCTGGCGCGCCGCCACGGCGCACTTACGCTGCTGGACAACACCTTTGCGGGTTTCCACCAGCATTGGCAGTACCCGATCGACTACTACCTGCACAGCCTCACCAAGTACGCCTCGGGTCATGGCGATGTGATGGGCGGCGCCGTGATCGCGGACGCAGAAGCCATCCGGCGCCTGCGCAGCGACTTCACGCTGCTCGGAGGGGCGCTCGATCCGCACGCTGCCTTCCTGGTGCAGCGTGGCCTCAAGACCTACACGCTGCGCTATCGCGAGCAGTCGGCCAGCGCCCTGAAGATTGCCGGTTTCCTGTCTCAGCACGGTGCGGTCGCACGGGTACACTACGCGGGGCTGGCGACGCACGCACAGCATGCGCTGGCGAGCCGTCAGATGACGGAGTTTGGTGCCTTGCTGAGTGTCGAGCTGCGTGGCGGCGCGGACGCGGGGCGGCGCTTCGCCGAGGCGCTGCAGCTGTTCGCGATCGCCGCGAGTCTCGGCGCCACCGAGTCGCTGGTGATTCCGCCGCAACTGATGGGCACGCAGGATCTGTCCGCCGCGGAACTGGTGCTCTCGGGCATTGGCCCTGGCACGGTACGGCTGGCTATCGGTCTGGAAGATGTGGATGATCTGCTCGCCGACATCGGGCAGGCGTTGCAGGATTGTGAGAAAACCCCATGAAGAAAAAGAAACACGAACAGGCGCTCTTCAAGGCCGCATTGCTGGCGGCGGTGAAGTATGCCGAGGGGCGCGGCGCCGTGAAGTTCGATCCGACAGATTCAGCCAGCCTCAAGTTGCTGTACTGCTACCGCCTGCTGGTACACGACAAGATCATCCAACCACTGCCTGAAGAGCAGGTGGCCGAGAGCAGCATGCGCCACCGGTTGGCGATGTGGTACGCGCGGCAATTGCCGCCGGATGATCCGTTGCTGCAATAGTGCTGGGTTGGCGCGCGGCCAGCGCCGTGCAGCCTTAGCCGCCCAGCGCGGCGCGCAAGGCCTCGATTTCGGCGGCCGATTCTTCCAGCAGGCGCTTGTAGGATTCGATGTCCAGGTTCAGGCGCTTCGCTGCGCTCACGCCCTGCAGATTGACTTCGATGGCCTGCGGGTCCTGGCGGAAGCTGATCAGCAGGTTGCCGATCACCAGCACGTCGGTCAGATCCGGTTCGCCCTCATGGCTGTATTCCAGGTCTTCGTGTTGGTGCACGGCTGCAACTACTTCGTCGGCCAGCTCCCAGCTCTCGAGCACCGCCTTGGCGATATTGGCATGCCAGAGCTGCTCGATGCGATTGTAGCCGACGGGGTCAGCGGTGAGCCCCGGAAAATCCACGGCGCGCACCAGGATGTAGAGCTTGCCGATGCCGTGCACCATACCCGCGAGTGCGGCGGCGTCGGCATTGACATTGGTCAGGCGCCGTGCGACCACACTTGCCATCGCCGCTACATGCGCACTGCGTTGCCAAAGCGCGCTCAGCGGCTTCTTTACGGCCTGCAGTGCCTGTGATCTAGAGAGTTGCGACATGGCCAGTGCGATCGAACTGCTGCGCACCAGCGTGAAGCCGACCCGCGTGATGGCGGTGCGCAGGTCGGTGACGCGATTGCCAGCGCGATTGATCGCGGCCGAGTTGGCGATCTGCAGCAGGCGGGCCGACAATGAGGGCTCGGCACCTATCACGCGCACCAGCTTCTCGACCGACACATCTTCATCCTGGAGTACACGGCGCACGCGCATGGCGATGTCCGGAAAGCCGGGCAAGTCGATCTTGCCGGCTGACATTTCCTTGGCGAGGGCGGTAACGAAAGCGAATTCGACCGAGTTGGCGCTGCTGCTGGCGGCTGACGTAGGCATCACAATTCCTTCTCTGTGTGGCGGCGTATCGGCAACTCGCGTGTTCCCTGAAGCACCAGGGTGCCCGCCGATAGCGTGACACCGGTCACGTCCCGGATGCCTTGGCTGCTGCGCTGCGCACCCAAGCCTTAGGAGTCGTTAAAGATTGCCCGTCGCGGACCGCTACCTGTGGGTGAGAGCAGCCGCCCACCGCGGCCTCGACCAGCACGGAGGGTCAGGTGTTCGGATTTTCCAAGAAGCTAGCCATGGCCCGGGGCCGGGTAGGTCTGGCCTTGCAGGACAAGCATCTGGCCGTTGCCGTGGTACGCCGCGATGCGCCGGGTTCAGCCGTGCTGGAGCGCTGCGAAGTGCTGCCCTGGCCTGCAGCTGGCGCGCCGGATTCACGTGCCGCACTGCTGCGCACGATCGGACTGCCGCGCATGGCGGTGAGCTGCTTGCTGCAATCGAGCGACTACCAGTTGATTACGGTCGAGGCCCCGGACGTGCCGCCCGCCGAACTGCGCGCGGCGATGCGCTGGCGACTCAAGGACCTCATCGATACACGCATCGAAGACGCGATCATCGATGTTTTCGCCGTGCCGAGCCCGGCGCGTGCCACCCAGGGAAAGATGATGTATGCAGTGGCCGCGCGCCGCAGCGTGGTCGAAGGGCTGTCGGCCACGCTCGCCGAGCTGCCGCAGTTCGACGTGGTGGATATCCCGGAGCTTTGCCTGCGCAATCTCCTGTCGCTGTTGCCGGCGGCCGTCGGTGGCGTCGCACTGCTGCACCTGGCAGAGCAGACCGCCTCGGTGATTGTCGTGCGCGGTAGCACCTACTACTTCTCGCGGCAGATGACCTTGCAGAATGCCGTGAACCTCGACCCCGCTAGCGATGCGCCGCCTGGCGGAATCGATGCGCAGGCCGTGGTGCTGGAGCTGCAGCGCTCGCTCGACTACTACGAGCGGCACTTCGATCAGCCGCCGATCAACAAACTGTTGGTGGCGCCCGCTGGCGAGCGCGCCCGCGTACTCGCCGACGAGCTGGCACGCGAATCAGGCTTCGATGTCAGCGTGCTCGATCTCAACACGCTGTTGACCTGCGCGACACCGGTGAGTGCCGATGTGCAGGCCGCCTGTCTGCTGGCTGTCGGCGCCGCACTGAGGGACGAGCGTCGCTCGCTCTGACAGCATGGAACAGCAAGTCAATCTCTATCAGCCGATCCTGGGCGCCGAGAAGCGCCTGTTCTCGGCACGCACGATTGCCGCGGCGCTGGTGGCGCTGGCGCTGTGCCTCGGTGGCGTGGCCGGGTTCGCGCGCTGGCGCACGGCGCACATCGAGCACGCCGTGGTCGAGGTCGCAGGGCAGGAGGCCCAGGCACTGGCGCTGGCCGCGCAGGCCAATGCAGCCAACGCGCCGCGCGCGAGCCTCGCCGAACTCGAAGCCCAGGCCCGGCAGGACAGCGAAGAGATCGCCGCGCGTGAGCACGCGCTGAACATAGTGCAGCAGGGCAGCGCCGATGCGCACTCGGGCTTTGCTGCGCGCCTCGAGGCCATCGGTCGCCGCCATGTCGAGGGCGTGTGGCTCACGAGCCTCGTGATCGGAACAGGTGAGGCACGACTGGCGCTGAGCGGCGCCACTGTGGATCCGCGCCTGATTGCCGGCTGGCTGGCCTCGCTCGAGGAAGAGCCGGCACTGGATGGCGCCTTCTTCGATCGACTGTCCATCAAGCAGGTTGCGGATGCGGCACCCGCTCGCGCGGTCTTCGATATCGGTGCGCCGGGCCTCGATCTGCCGGCGCCAGGCGGTGCCAAATGAAAGCGCTGGATACCCTGATGGCGCGGCTCGGCCCCGTGGCCGAGCGGATCAACCATCTTTCACTGCGTGAGCGTGCAATGGTGTTCGCAGCCGGCGTGGCCGTGCTGGGCATGGCCTGGCAGAACCTGCTGATGGATCCGCTCACGCGCCGCGCCCACAACGCGCAGCAGCAGCTGCAGGGTGTGCGCGAGCGCCTCGAAGCTGCGGATCTCGCGGCGCGCACTGCGGCGCAGAGCCCGGCCGTGATGGCCGCGGCGCGCAATCGCGCGCTCGAGGAGCGTCTGGCGCAGCTCAATGCCGAGCTTAGTGCCGCAGCGCACGGTTACGTGGCGCCTGAGCGGGTGGCCAACCTGCTGGGTGAACTGATCTCGAGGCAGCAGGGCCTGACCCTGATCAGCCTGCGCAATCTCCCGGTGCAGAGCCTGTCGCTGGACGCCGAGGCCGCGGCCGCGCGGGCCGGCAGTGGCGCGAGCGCCAACTCTGGTGCGAACACCAACGCGGGCGCCAACGCTGCCGCGCGCGATCGCGGCCCCTTCCTGCACCCCGTGGAAGTAATCGTCAGCGGCGACTACCCCAGCATCGTGCGTTATCTGCAGTCGCTGGAGCAGGTGCCATTCCGCCTGCACTGGGAGCGGCTGGAACTGCAGGTGGAACACTACCCCGCCAACAGGGTGCGCCTGGTCATCGGTGCGCTCAGCCTGTCACGCGAATGGATGAGCGTATGAAGACGCTGCTGTCCGTGCTGATGTTCTGCGCAGGCGCTAGCGCGCTGGCCGGTGAGCTGCGTGACCCGATGCGCCCCCCTCAGCGCAATGCCACGCCGTCGGCGAGCGCGCCCACGACGCCCGTGGTCTCGGCACTGTTCATCGGCCCGACGCGCCGCGCCGCGATCGTCAACGGTCGCCTGGTGCACGAGGGCGACACGCTGGGTGCCTTCACCATCGTCGCATTGCTCGATGACGGCATCCGCTATCAAAGCCATGGCGTCGTGCACGAGCAGCGCCTGCTGGCCAATGAACTGCAAGTGAAAAAGCCTGCCGCCAATGTGGCGCGACTGGCCAACGGAGGCTCCTGATCATGAACCGCAACCACTGCTTCGCCACGCTCATGGCAGCGCTGCTGTTCGGCAGCGCCACGGCCCCAGCGACGGAGGAGCCCCGCTTCGATGTCTCGGTGACCGAGGCATCAGCGCGCAGCTTCTTCGAGGGCCTGGTCGAGGGCACGGCCTACAACATCGTGCTCGAGCCCGCCGTGAGCGGCAGCATCAGCCTGAAGATGCACAGCGTCACGGTGCCGGAAGTGCTCGAGGCCGTGCGCGATACCTATGGGTATGACTTCCACAAGACCTCGGGCGGCTACATCATCTCGCCACCCGGGCTGCGCACGCGCATCTTCCAGGTGAACTACCTCGATGTCGAGCGTCGTGGCACCTCGCGCACGCGCGTGTCTTCCGGCCAGCCCAGCCAGTCGGCCACGAGTAACGCCAGTGCCAGCAATGGCAATGGCGGCAACAACGGCAGCGCGGGCAGTTCCAACGGGCTCAGCGAGCCGCCGGGCAACATCTTTCATCGCGACGGCAACGATTCGCAGCAGAGCACGCAGGTGACCGACATCACCGGCAGCAGCATCTCCACGCGCACGGCCTCGGACTTCTGGGCCGATCTGGTAGCGAACCTGCGCCTGTTGGTCGGCACCGAGGGCGGGCGCGAGATCGTGATCAACCCAGCCTCCGGCGTAGTGGTAGTGCGCGGCACGGCGCGCGAGCTGCGCGACGTACAGCAGTTTCTCGACAATGTGCAGGACGTGTCGGTGCGCGAAGTGGTGCTGGAGGCCAAGGTCATCGAAGTCGAACTCTCCAATGGCTTGCAGGCTGGCATCAACTGGGCGGCGCTCGCCAACTCGGGCAGCCGACACTTCGTGGGCTCGCAAACCGTGCCCCAGGGGCAGGGCGGCTTCAACACCTCAAACCTGCTGAACCAGCCCGGCCGCGCTGTGAATCTGCAGCCCGGCGCCAACCCGCTGGCCAACATTCCCATCAATACCCTGGGCGGCGCGTTCTCGTTGGCGATCAACGCCACTGATTTCAGCGCGTTCATCGACCTGCTGGCCACGCAGGGCAAGACCCACGTGCTCTCGAGCCCGCGGGTGGCGACGCTCAACAACCAGAAGGCGGTCATCAAGGCCGGCGCGGACCAGTTCTTCGTGACCGGCGTATCGAGCAATACCGTGGTCGGCACGGCCTCGGCCACCAGCAGCAACGTACAGCTCACGCCCTTCTTTTCCGGCGTGGCGCTCGATGTCACGCCGCAGATTTCCGCGGATGGCACCGTGCTGCTGCACATCCATCCGACCATCAGCGATGTCACTGAGCAGGTGAAGAACTTCTCGGTAGGCGGTACGCCCAATTCGCTGCCCCTGGCGCTGAGTCAGGTGCGTGAATCCGACAGTGTGGTGCGGGCGGCGAGCGGCCAGGTGATCGTGATCGGCGGCATGATGCGCACCACCAGCAGCGATCATAACTACGGCATACCATTGCTGGGCAGCATCCCGTTGCTCGGCAACCTGTTCCGCAGCAAGCAGCGCACGACCGTTCGCTCTGAGCTCGTGATCCTGCTGCGCCCGGTCGTGGTATCCAGCGCTTCGGACTGGCAGCAGATCGCCCAGCAGGCGCTCGATCACGCCAACAGGCTCGACCCGAAAGCGCCGGACGACCAGAAAGCGCTGGTCGACAGCCACTGAATGCAGTGCCAGAGCCAGCCATGAACGCGCGTGTCCGCATCCGCCTCGGCGATCTGCTGATCCAGCACAAGGTGATCACGCAGGAGCAGCTCACCACTGCGCTTGCGGAGCAACGGCGCTCGGGCCGCAAGCTCGGCCGCGTACTGGCCGATCTCGGCCTGCTGCCCGAGGCGCAGCTGCACGAGTTCCTTTCCAAGCACTTGAAGGTGCCGTTCGTCGATCTCAAGCAGCTGCGCATCGACCGCGAAGTGGTGAAGCTGTTGCCCGAGGCGCTGGCGCGCCGTCATCGCGCGCTGGTGTTGCAGCAGGATGCGCGCGGCCTGTTGATCGGCATGCCTGATCCCGCTGATTTGCAGGCCTACGATGACCTGCAGGCCAAGCTCAAGCAGCCGCTGCGACTGGCGCTGGTGGGCGAAGCCGATTTCCTCAAGACCCTGGATGCTGTCTACCGGCGCTCCGATGAGATCGCCTCGCTGGCCGAGGCGGTGCGCGACGAGCTGGCCGAAGGCGATGTCGACATCGAGCAGCTGGCGGTCGAGGAGGGCTCGCCCGACGCACCGGTGCTGCGCCTGTTGCAGACCATGTTTCATGACGCCGTGCAGGCGCGCGCCTCGGACATCCATATCGAGCCGGGCGATGACAAGCTGCGCATCCGCCTGCGTGTCGACGGTCAGCTGCAGGAACAGGTGATCGATGGCAAGCGGGTGGCCGGCGCACTGGTCACGCGCCTCAAGCTGATGTGCGGCCTCGACATTGCCGAGAAGCGCTTGCCGCAGGACGGCCGCTTCACGGTGCGGGTGCTCGATCAGTCGCTCGATGTGCGTCTGGCCACGATGCCGACCACCTACGGCGAATCGGTGGTGATGCGCCTGCTGAGCCAGTCTTCTTCGCTCCTGTCGCTCGACAATCTGGGTATGCAGCCTGATCTGAGGGAGCGCTTCCAGCGCCTGATCGATCGCACCTCGGGCATGGTGCTGGTGACCGGGCCTACCGGCAGCGGCAAGACCACGACGCTTTACGCCGCGCTCAATCACCTGAACAGGCCGGGCGTCAAAGTGATCACGGTCGAGGATCCAGTCGAGTACCGCCTCGATCGCATCACGCAGGTGCAGGTGCTCTCGAAGATTGGTCTCGACTTCGCACGCATCCTGCGCACCGCACTGCGCCAGGACCCCGACATCCTGCTGGTGGGCGAAATGCGCGATCGCGAGACCGTGGATATCGGCCTGCGCGGCGCGATGACCGGGCACTTCGTGCTCTCGACGCTCCACACCATCAATGCGGTGGCGACGATGAATCGCCTGCTGGACATGGGTGCGGCGGGGTATCTCGTGGCCGCCGCCGTGCATGGCGTGATCGCGCAGCGGCTGGTGCGGCGCGTGTGCAACGACTGCGCGCAGCCTGCGACCCCGAACGCGCATGAGCTGGCCTGGCTGCAGAGCTGCCGGCCCAACATCGTGCCGGAAAAGACCAAGTTCATCGCTGGCGCTGGCTGCACCTACTGCAACCTCACCGGCTATCGCGGCCGCGTCGCGGTGTATGAACTGTTGGAGATCGATCGCACGCTGGCCGATGCGGTGCGGCGCGGCGATCTCGAGGGCTTTGCACGCGCCGCGCGCACGCGGCCGGGTTACCTGCCACTGGCCCAGGGTGCGATCGATCTGGCGCTGGCGGGCACCACCTCGCTCGCCGAAGCCATGGCGATCGGCGCCGGCCTCGAGGAGCTGGTCGATGTCGAGGAGCCGGGCGACCTGGGCGATGAAGCCGTCGATGAAGTCTTGAGCGCGCGGGCCTGACGATGCCGATGTTTCGCTATCGTGGCCGGGGCGGACGCGGTGACCTGGTCACCGGTCGCCTGGAAGCCGAAGGCAGCGATGCGGTTGCGAGCCGACTGCTGAATCTGGGCATCACGCCGCTTGAGATCCTGCCGGATGTTGCCACTGGCACGCCCATCAACGAACTGCTGCAGCGCTTTGGTGCCCGTGCCCCCAAGAGTTCCGACCTGGTGCTGTTCGCGCGCCAGATGTACTCGATCACCAAGGCTGGCCTGCCGCTGCTGCGTGGCCTGCGCAGCCTCGCGCAGGCCACGCACAACGTACAGCTACGCGATGCGCTCTACGATGTACTGCAGAGCCTGGAGTCGGGCCGCGACTTCGCCAGTTCCCTGGCGCGCCATCAGGATATCTTTCCGCCGCTGTTCCTTAGCATGGTGCGCGTCGGTGAATCGACCGGTACGCTGGACAACGCTTTCCTGCGCCTGTGTGAATACCTGGGGCAGGACCAGGAAGTACAGGATCGCGTGAAATCTGCGATCCGCTATCCCGCGATCGTCGTGGTGGTGATCGCCATCGCCATCGTGATCATCACGGTATTCGTGATCCCGAATTTCAAGCCGCTGTTCAAGATCCTGGGCGATGACATTCCGCTGCCCACGCGCATCATCATGGGCACCAGTGATTTCGTGCGCAATCATGGCCTGCTGCTGCTGGGCCTGATCGCGGGCGGCATCGTAATGCTCAAGCGCCACCTGAAGACCGAGGCCGGGCGCTACAGCTGGGATCGCATGAAGCTCAAGTTGCCGGCGATCGGTGAGCTGATGCATCAGGCCGTGCTCTCGCGCGTGATGCGCTCACTGGCGATCTCGCTGGCCGCCGGCCTGCCGATGATCCAGGCCCTGACGCTGCTCGCGCGTTCGGCAGGCAACGAGTACCTGGCCGAGCGACTGCTGCGGCTGCGAGACGCTGTCGAGCGCGGCGAGAGCCTGAGTCGTGCGGCCGCCACCGCGGGCATCTTTCCGCCATTGGTGCTGCAGATGGTGGCGGTGGGCGAGGAGACTGGTGAACTCACCAACCTGCTCGAGGAAGTGTCCGGCTTCTACCGTCGCGAAGTGGATTACCGGCTCAAGAATCTCAGCGCGATGATCGAGCCCTTGCTGATGGCCTTTGTGGGTGGGTTGGTACTGATCCTGGCGCTCGGCGTGTTCCTGCCGATGTGGAACATGATCGGCAAGGTGGGTCACGCGGGATAGTGCGGTCGCTACGCCTGCCGCAAGGCCGGCGGTGCGGGCGGTGCGCGAGGCGCGCGAGTGTGACCGGGTTCACAACCGCCATAGCGCGACTTAAGAAACCAGTTAGCAGGCCGATTTTGTCAGGTAGGCGCGGGGGTTCCCGCGCGGGTTCTTCTCTCAACAAACGCGCGCAAGCGCTTCGGAGTCGACTATGACCTCTTCCAGGATTCGCGGTTTTACGCTGATCGAGCTCGTGGTCGTGATCACGATCCTCGGCATACTCGCGGCTTTCGCCATCCCGCGCTTCATCTCGCTCGATTCGACCGCCCGTAGCGCGACGGTCACGGGTCTGGCGGGCACCATTCGCAGCTCCGCTGCGCTGGCGCGCGGAATGTCCATGGCCACCGGCAATGCGGCCACTGTAACGATGGAAGGACAGGCCGTCGCCCTCGCCAACAACTATCCGGACGCCAGCAGCGGTGGCATTAGCAACGCTATCAACCTCAGCCCCGGTGACTTCACCTTTACGGCCGGCGCCCCGGCCGCCACCGGCACGGCCACCTGGCAGCGCGTGGGCGCAGGCACACCGGCGACCTGCCAGGTCAGCTACACGCCGCCGGCTGCTGCGGGTGCGGCGCCGGTCGTCGGCGTAGCTACTGCAGGTTGCTGATCGGTTTCGGGAAACCACACGCAGGCCAGACCTGCGGGAGTACGAGGTATGCCGCGATTGGATTCTGGCCTCGCGGCACCTCGACTCCGCCACGGCTACACGCTGGTCGAACTCGCTGTCGTCATCACCATACTGGGTGTGTTGTCGGCGACGGTGGGTCCGCGCTTTTTCTCGCAGTCGGTATTCTCGGAACGCAGCTACGCCGATGAACTGGGCAGCGCGCTGCGCGCCACCCAGAAGGCGGCGGTGATCAGCGGCTGCCGTGCGAGGCTGGCGCTGAACGCGGGCTCCTACAGCGCCATGCAGCAGGCCGCCTCGGGCAATGCCTGCCTCACGAGCGATAACACCTGGCCCACACCGGTACTCGGCGCGGCGGGCGATGCGATTGCCAATAGCGCACCCTCCGGGATCACGGCCTCGCCCACCGGCACGTTTGAATTCGATACCCAGGGACGCCTGAGCGTAAACCCGGGCACCACGATCACGATCGGTGCACGACAGATCGTCATCGAAGCGGCCACCGGCTACGTGCAGGTGCAATGATGGGCCACGGTTTCCGCCAGGCTCGATTGCAGCAGCGCGGCGTGACGCTCATCGAGCTGATCATCGCGATCACCATCGTCGCGATCGGCGTGACCTCGATCCTGGGTGCGCTCTCGGTGGCTTCGAGCCGCAGCGCCGATGCGATGGTGCAGCAGCAGTCGGTAACTGTGGCACAAGCCTACCTGGACGAGATCCTGCAGCGCTGGGTGGTGGATCCCAATGGCAACCCCGGCGTCGGCGGCCGTGCCAACTGGAATACCGTCGATGCCTACAACGGCCTGAGCGACATCGGTGCACACGATCAGTTCGGCAACGCGATCGCCGCACTGGCAGGCTACAACGTCTCGGTGAGTGTCGTTAACTCAGGTGCGTTGGGCGGCATCGGTGCGGCGGCCGTGCGGCGCATCGATGTCAGCGTGACGCACGCGCCGGGCGTCACGGTCACACTGTCCGGTTACCGGGCGAACTTTTGATCATGCGCCAGCGCGGATTTACCCTCATCGAGCTCGTGATCACGATCACCGTGGGGTCGATCGTGGTCGGCTTCATGTCGATGTTCATCACGCTGCCGATGAACGCCTACAGCGCGCAGACCCGGCGTGCGACGCTGGTCGACTCGGCCGACAGTGCGCTGCGCTTCATGGCCCGCGATATCGGCGGCGCGCTGCCCAACAGCGTTCGATCGGCTACCAGTGGCAGCGTGAGCGCGCTGGAATTGCTGGCCACCGTGGACGGCGCGCGTTATCGCGATGGCGGGCCGCTGGCCAACCCGGCACTGGAACTGGACCTGAGCACGGCCGACACGGCCTTCTCCACGACCGTGCCCTTCACCCAGCTGACTTTGCCCTGGACCTCTACAACCAGCTACCTCTCGATCGCCAACATGGGTGTACCCGGTGCCGATGCGTACAGCGGCGCGAATGTGATCACGCCCGCCGGCACCACGATCACCATTGCCGCTGGCGCCACTGCCAATGCCAATCTGGTGACGCTGAACCCCGGTTTCCAGTTCAACTGGCGATCGCCGAACAAGCGCATCTACCTGCTCAGTGGCCCGGTGTCCTACCTGTGCGACAGCGCGGCGCGTACGCTGACGCGCTATAGCGGCTACACGATCTCGGCGGCTCAACCCCTCAGCGCTGCGACCCTGCTCGGGGCCGGCGCCACGGCTGCGCGTGTGGCCACCGACGTGGCCTCCTGCGCTTTCACCTACACCATCGGCACTCCGCAGCGCAATGCGCTGGTGACGCTCTCGCTGCAGCTCTCCAACAGCGGCGAGAGCACCCAGTTGTTGCAACAGGTGCAGCTGGAGAACACGCCATGAGCAGCGTGCGTGGCTTCGCCTTGGTGCCTGCGCTGTTCCTGATCGTGGTGCTCGCCGCGCTCGGCGCGGTGGCGATCCGTGTCGGCAATGGCGAGCAACAGACCGTCACCATGGCGCTGCAACAGTCGCGGGCACTGGCGGCGGCGCGCGCCGGCATTGACTGGGGCGCCTACAACGCGCTGGTCAATCACAATTGCGCGGCCAGCACGACCCTGAACCTCAGCGAGGCGGCGCTGGCGGGTTTCACGGTCGCTGTGACCTGCACGGCAACCTCTTACACGAGCAATTCGGTAACCCGCTATGCCTGGGTGGTGGTGGCGAATTCCTCATCGGGCACTTATGGGCAGCCTGGCTACGTGCATCGCGTGCTGAGTTCCACCTTCACGGACGCCACCGGATGAAGCGCCTCGGCCTCACATTGCTCGTGCTGCTGGGTGCGCCGCTGGCGCAGGCGCAGATCGCCATGGTGCAATCCTCCGGCATCTTCCAGACCGGCTCGGGCACGTCGATCGCCTCGCAGTCCTTTGCCGTCAACCCGAAGATCGGCAATACGATCGTGGTACTGGCCTGGTCGTGGAATGGCGGCTCCGCGCCGACCATTACCACCAGCGACAATGCCGGCAACGTCTATACCTCGGTTTCCCAGGCTACCGCCACCGGCAATTCTCAGGGCTGGGAAAACGCCGCAGTGTTCTCAGCGCCCATCACCGTGACCACCAATGGTTTCAAGGTGACGGTGCAAGCGGCACCAACGCAGTCACAGATTGATGCGGTGGCGATCGAGTATTCCGGCGTTGGCGCCGTGGATCAGAAGAAGACTGCGACGGGCACCACTTCTACGGCCACGGTGGCCACGACTGCCGCCACCGCGGTCAACAACGAGCTGGTCGTTTCGTCGATGGGCGTGCTTTTCCCGTGGTCGCAGAACTTCGGGTCCATCAATCCATCGGCCGGCTACACCTCGCGCGCGATGCAGGTCGACAACCTCAACTACACCGCGGGCGGCGGCGCCGACCGGCTCGTCAATACTGCCGGCATCCAGACCATCACCTGGACAGGCGGGCAGAACTTCACGGGTTGGGTTGCGGCCATCGTGGCCTTCGGGCCTGGCGCTCCCACGGTACCCGATCACTACTCGGTAAGTGCCGCTGCCTCGCAGGTCAACTGCCAGGCGGCGCCGGTCACGATCGCGGCGCACAACAGTTCACACGGTTCGCTCGCGACCGTCGATCAGATCACGCTCAGTACCAGCACCGGGCATGGCGACTGGGCCCTGACCACGGGCGGTGGAACCTTCGCGGCCGGTGCCGCGGACACCGGCACCGCGACCTATACCTATTCCTCTGGCGACGCAGGCTCGGTGGTGCTGTCGTTGCTGGACACGCACCCTGAAGCACTGTCCGTCAACGTGCTGGACGGCACCGTGACGGAAACAACAGGCACTGCGCAGGCAAGCGAAGATCCTTCCATTACCTTTGCGCCCTCGGGGTTCCGTATCACCAACGGCAGCAACGTGGCGACTGCCGTCAACGCGCTGCTGGCCGGATCTGCTTCGACCCAAACGCTGGCACTGCAAGCGATACGTACCGACACCAACACCGGCGCCTGCGTGGCGGCCTTCCCGAGCGGCACAACGGTGAACATCTCGCTAGCCTACCAGTGCAACAATCCGACCACTTGTGTAGCCGGCCAGTCGTTCACGGTCACCAACAATGGCACTACCACCGCGATTGCTTCGAACCCCAACAGCGCTGTCAGCAGCTACACCACGGTGCCGCTGAGATTCAGCACCGCGAATGCCGAGGCACCGCTAGTGCTGAACTACTCGGACGCCGGGCAACTCACGCTCTATGCGAGCTACAACATCCCGCTACGGAGCGGCGCGGGTTCGGGGACCTACATGAACGGCAGCAGCCAGTTCGTGGTGCAACCCTACACACTGAAGCTCACAAATATTCGCCGCACCAGCGACAGCTTTGCCAATCCTGCGGCCAGCGCCGCGTCCGGCACGGTGTTCATCGGCGCCGGGCAGTCATTCAGCGCCACAGTCACGGCCAGCAACCTGCAGGGCAATGCCACGCCGAGCTTCGGGCAGGAGACGTCTCCCGCAGCAGTTACGTTGACGCCCACGCTGGTGCTGCCCGCGAGCGGCCACAATCCGACTGTGAGCGGCAGCTTTGGCGCTTACAGCGCCGGCGTGGCCTCGGGTACTGCTTTCGCATGGCCCGAGGTGGGCATCGTCACGCTGCGACCCACGGTAGCCAACTACCTGGGCAGTGGTGCAGTGAACGGTACATTGACCGGCAATGTCGGCCGCTTCATTCCAAACGCCTTCAGTGTCGCGCTCAATGTGCCAGTGCTGGGCACCGGCTGCAGTGCCGGCAGTTTCAGCTACATCGGTCAGCCGCTGAAATACACCGTGGCGCCGGTGATCACGGTGACGCCGCAGGCCTTTGGTGGCGCCACGACTCAGAACTACACCGGCTCACTGTTCCGCTTGGTAAACAGTTCGCTGACGGGGCGCAGCTACACACCCACGCCAGTCAGCCCTGCGCTGGACACCAGCGGTCTGCCGGCCACCACGTCTGATCCGGCCATCGCGGATCTCGGCACCGGGCAAGGCACGCTGACCTTCGATGCGGGCACCGGCATCAAGTACGTGCGTGGCAGCGCCATCGCGCCCTTCGCCGGCAATAGCGCACTTGCGATCAATGTGATCGACCAGGATGGCGTGACGGCACCGAATCCCGTGACTTTTGGCTCCGGCACAGGCATGTCTTTCAGCACCAGCGCACAGCAGTACTACGGTCGCCTGAACATCAACAATGCGGTCGGCTCCGAGCTGCTCGATCTGCCGATGTCGCTCACGACCCAGTACTACCTGAACAACACGCAGGGCTTCGTCACCAATGTTGCGGATTCCTGCACCACGGCGCCCACGATCAGTCTCGCGAGCTATCAACAGAATCTGCAGGCTGGTGAGACCTGCGTGCGCGATACCGGGAGCGGTGGGCCCTCCGGCATGGGTTGCTCCGTAGCGGCCGCGAACAGCTACTACCCGAAGGCCGTGGCCGGCAATTTCAACCTGATCTTCGCCGCGCCGGGCAGCGGCAATTCCGGCGCGGCAACAGTGACTGCCACGGCGCCGGCCTGGCTGCAATACCTGTGGAATGCCAGTTCCGGCGTGCAGTCGAATCCGGGCGCGATGGCGAGCTTCGGTGTGTTCCCGGGGCAGGGTGCGCGTATTTACCAGCGCGAAGTGTATTGAGGGCGGCGTGAGCCGTACTGAGGCCCACTCGCAACCAAAGGCCGCTCTCAGGGTGTAAACGGCGGTGCGCTCACGCGCCGCCCGCACATGAAAGCGTCGGCCACCAGTTCGAAGGGCGCCAGATCGACCTCGATGCGTCGCTCACGTACGATGCCGGCGAAGTGCGCATACAGGCGCCCGTACTCCGTGCCCTGTGCGAGTGCGACCGGCCGGCCATCCACCTGCATCTCGCTGCCGCCATGGTGCAGGGTCAAGCGCCCGCGATCAGTCTCCACCTCGATATCCCAGCTGGCCGTGCCGGTATGCAGGAAATTGAAATCGGTATGCACCTCGGCGCCGCCGGTGCTGACGAGCTGCATCTGGGCTGCGATCGGCGTCTCGCAATTTTCCGGCACCGCCAACTCGGCATTTTTCAGGATCAGCGGATCGTGCAGGATGCGCGTGAGTATGGACAGCGCATTGATGCCCGGATCGAACACGCCCAGGCCCCCGGCCTGCCAGACCCAGGTCTGTCCCGGATGCCAGACACGTACGTCTTCCCTCCATACCACCGAGACCCTGCGCACTTTGCGAGTTGCCAGCCAGGTGCGCGCGGGCTCCACACCGTTCGCGTGGCGCGAATGCCAGGAAGCGTGCAGTGCGACGCCGCGCGATCGCGCCAGCCCTATCAGGATCTGCACTTCGCTCACCGTCATGCCAGGCGGCTTCTCCAACAGCACGTGGCAGCCATGTGTGAGCGCCTGGCTCGCGCTCTCGAAGCGCGCCTGCGGCGTCGTGCACAGGGCAATGGCCGACAGGTTCTTCGTGGCTTTCAGCAGCGACACCAGATCCGGGTAGCTCGGTAGCGTCTCGTGCCGGTTGTGCGGGCTGGCCACTGCGACCAGTTCAAAGCTGTCGCTGCCCGCAATGCTCGGCACATGCTGATCGCGGGCGATCTTGCCCAGGCCCACGATCGCGATGCTGTGTTTCACCGTCATGCCTCCGGGGTGCCTTTGCGCGCCGCCGACTCTGCATGACGTTTCTTCATGATGCGCAGCGCCTCCTGTATCAGCCTGCGCATCGCCTCGCCGGCAGCGGCGCTCTTGCCAGCCAGGATCGCATCCGACACCTTCTTGTGTACCGCGACGCTCGCCAGGCGCACACCCTTGTAGCGGTTGGTCATGCGGATGCTGAAGCGCAGCGCCGTGGCAGTGAAGCCCGTGAGTTGCGCGTAAAAACGGTTGCGACTGGCCTGCAGCACTGCCACATGGAAGGCGATGTCGGATTCCAGCGGATCATCATCGCCGCGCTCGGCGGCCTGCATGCGCTCGATCGCTGCACTCAGCGCAGCCTTCTCCGCGGCGCCGGCCGTGCGTGCCGCCAGCATGGCGGCTGCGGGCTCCACCGCCAGTCGCAACTCGGTGAACTCGATCAGCAGTGCGGTGGAAAACTTGCGCTGCAGCAGCCAGCCCAGCACATCCGGGTCGAGCAGATTCCAGTGCGACTCGGGTTGTACCCAGGTGCCGCGCCGCGGCCTGGCGCTCAGCAGGCCCTTGGCGGTCAGCATCTTCACCGCTTCGCGCAGCACCGGTCGGCTGGCGCCGAATTCTTTCGAAAGATCGGCCTCGATCGGGATCGGATTGTCCTTCGAATAAACGCCGGTGACGATCGCAGTGCCAATGTGATTGGCGATGCTGTAGGTCAGGTTCTGGCCGCGTACCCGCGTGTTCATCGCTGGTATTCCGACTCCGGCAGTCCGCGCACGTCAGTGCGGTAAAGGAACACGGCGCCGGCATCGGGCTCAGCCCGCATGATGGCGGCGTCAAGATTCTCCTTGGCCGTGGTCACGCACAACACATCGAGATCGGGGCCCGCAAAGCACACACAGGTGGGCTGACGCGTTGGCAACGCGAGTGTTCGCTCAACCTCACCATCGGGCGTGTAGCGCACCACGCAGCCCGCACCCCATTGCGCACTCCACAGGCAGCCCTCGGCATCGATCGCGGCGCCGTCGGGCGATGCGTTCGCCGCAGTCCGGGCAAACTCACGGCGCTTGCCCAATCGACCGTCGGGCTCGAGCAACTCGTACTCCTGGATCACACGCGTCGGCGAATCGGCGAAATAGAGCTTCGCGCCGTCCGCGCTCATGCACAGTCCATTCGAGATGCGCACGCCCTTGACGTGGCGCTGCCAGTGACCGTTGCGGCTCATGGAATACAGGTTGCCCGTGGCCGGGCGCTGCGCACTTTCCGACATGGTGCCGCACCAGAAGCGGCCCTGGCGATCGACGCGGCCGTCATTGAAGCGGATGCCGGGCACGACCTCGGGCGGTCGCACCATCCAGTCCACCTTGCCGGCGCGTACATCGTAGAGCGCGACGCCGCTCGCAAAGGCAGTGATCAGCTGCCTCGAGCCCGCCACCAGGCCAAAGGAGCCGACGCGCTCAGGCGCCGCGTACACCTCGAGCGCACGGCGCGACCAGTCGTAGCAATGCATCCTGCCGCTCTCGATGTCAGTCCACCACAGCTCGCCCCGGTGCGGATTCCAGAGGATGCCCTCGCCGACGATATTGCGCGTGGCGATGACATCGAAGGGCTGCAGTGGCGACACGCGCCCGCTATCCACTACCAGTACACGACGTAGAGCACGACCAGTATCAGCGTGACGATCGCGGCACCGATGTTGAAGCCCGTACTGGTGGAGTAGTCGATCTGCTTGAGCTCCACGCGCAGTGCGGCCTGACTGGGCTTCTGCATCAGCGAGAGCACCACAGCGATTGCCAGGCAGGCGAGGAATACCACACCCACGCGATCCATGAAGGGCAGGGCCGGGGCAACCTCTTTGAGCACGAAGGAGAGCACCGCCGAACCGACGGCTGCCACCAGCGCACCCAGTGCCGTGCAGCGATCCCAGAACATGCCCAGCAGGAAGATCACGCAGATGCCGGGCGTGAAGAAGCCAGTGAATTCCTGGATGTACTGGAAGGCCTGGTCGAAACTGCCCAGCAGTGGCTTGGCGCATACGATCGCGATCAGCAGCGCTACCATGGCCGCGATGCGGCCGATCAACACCAGTTTTTGCGGCGAAGTATCGGGGCGGCGCGGCCGATACACATCCATCGTGAAGATGGTGGCGATCGAATTGATCTTGGAACCGAGCGAGGCCACGATCGCCGCGATCAGCGCGGCAAACACCAGGCCGAGGATGCCGCTGGGCAGCATCGCCATCAGGTGCGGGTAGGCTTCATCCGGCCGGCCGAGATTCGGCGCCAGTGCCGCTGCTGCGATGCCCGGCAACACGATGATTACCGGCATCAGCAATTTCAGGAACGCCGCCAGCACCATGCCCTTCTGCGCCTCGCGGATATCCTTGGCGCCCAGTGCGCGCTGGATGATGTACTGGTTGAAGCCCCAGTACGACACGTTCATCACCCACATGCCGCCCAGCAACACCGACAGGCCGGGCAGGTCTTTGTAGTTGGGGTTGCTCGAGGGCAGGATCATGTGGAATTTGTCGGGGAAACGCGTGGTCAGCTCGTGGAAGCCGGCCAGGATGCCGGCGCCGCCGGCAATCTTGTCGAGGGCGATGTAGCTGATGATGAGCCCGCCCATTACCAGCAATGACACCTGCACGATATCTGTGAGCGCCACAGCCTTGAGTCCACCGTACAGCGCGTAGGCGCCAGCGAAGACGCCCAGCGCGATCACCGCGGTCTGCACGTCCATGCCCGTGACCGTGTGCACCGCGGTCGCGCCCAGCCACAGGATGGCGACCAGGTTCACGAACACATACACACCCAGCCAGAAGATGGCCATCACGGTGCGCACCGTGGAATTGAAACGCCGCTCGAGGAACTCGGGCATCGTGTAGATATTGTTCTTCAGGAAGATCGGCACGAAATATTTGCCGACGATCAACAGCGTGATGGCTGCCATCCACTCGTAGGAGGCGATGCCGAGGCCGATCACATAGCCCGAGCCCGACATGCCGATGATCTGCTCGGCGGAGATGTTCGCCGCGATCAGCGAAGTGCCGATGGCCCACCAGGGCAGCGCACGGCTGGCGAGGAAGTAGTCCTGCGCGTCTTTCTGGTGGCTGCCTTTCTCGCGTGAAACCCACTGCGCGAGCAGGAAGATGCCAATGGCATAGATGACGACGATCGCGATATCAAGAGTTGCAAGATTCACTGCTGTCCCCCACGTTGTTGTTCTCTAACCGATCGATGCGCCGCGTGAACTACGAGCTGCGTGCCTGCGTGTAGGCTGCCACCAGCTCGCGGGCGCGACGCCCGATGTCTTCCACACTGTACTCCGGGCGGAACACCTCGGAGCCGAAACCGAAGCCGGTCGCGCCAGCCGCCAACCATACGGCAATATCCTTCGCGCCAATACCACCCACCGGAAAAATGCTGGTATCAGCGGGCAGTACCGAGCGCAGGGCGCGCAGGTGCGCCGGCGGGTGGCTGGCCGCCGGAAACAGTTTCAGGTCGCGCGCGCCGGCCTGCAGGGCCGCAAATGCTTCGGTGGCGGTGGCAAACCCCGGCATGGCCTGCAACCCGTGTTTCACGGCAGCGCCGATGACGGCAGGATCTGTATTGGGGGACACCATCAGTCGCCCACCGGCAGCGTGCGTGCGTTGCACCTGCTCGATGCTCAGCACCGTGCCAGCACCGACCAGGCAATCGGCCGGACACCAGCGGGCGAGGGCGGCAATACTCTGGAAAGGATCGGGCGAATTCAGCGGCACTTCGATGGTGCGGATGCCCGCGGCATAAAGCGCTGCCGCCACCGCCAGCACCTGATCGGGCAATACGCCGCGCAATATGGCGACGATCGTTGTTTCGCGACGTGGTGGGTCAGGGTGCGGCACGCTGGCTGCTCCTTGCTTGCAAAAGCTGGAAAACCCGGGTCAGGCCCGCCAGCGAGGCGCTCGCGCCATCGAGCTGCCGCGCATCGAACTGCTGGCTGGCAAGAGCTTTCGCATAGAGGGCGGTGAGCGGTGGCGCGCCGATGAGTTGCACGGGCGCGCAGGCAGCGGACTGCGTCAGCAGCGGCAACGCGCCGCCGACATCGCTGGCAATCAGCAGGCCGGACAGGAACGAGGCCGTCGCCCCGGCCTCGAGCTCGCCAGCCAACAGGCGCGAGCGACACTCGAACAGGCGGTGCAGCAATTGCGCCTGCGGGAAGGCGTTGACCTGCTGCAGGCCGCGCTCGAAGGCTGCGTCGTTGGCAGCGGCCGGCTCGGTCGCGGGGCGCTGCACCAGTACGCTGTGTTCCTTCAGGATCGCGAACAGCTCACCGGTTGGCGCCGTGTTGAATTGCACCACGACGCCATCCACGAGTATCGCCCACTTGGAGTGCGTGCCAGGCAGGCACAGCAGCTGCCGTCCGCGCCGCAAACCGGGATCGAGCTGCAGCGCGCCCAGTATCTGCGTCTCTTCGCCGCGCAGGAAATCGGGCGCCCGGAAGCGATTCTGGCAGCTCAGCCCCGGTACGATGTGGATCGCCGCGCCGTGGCTCGCTGCATCGGCAGGCGCTACGCAGGCGGCACCAATCTGTTCCGGGCTGGCCGGGCAGGTAACGTAGGGCGCCTGCCGCCAACCGAAATTGGAGCCCACCATGCCGCACAGTACTGCGGGCAGCGCGCCGTGCTGTTGGCGCCATGCGGCGGTCAAGCCGGAGAACACCGCCTCGAATCGGCCGCTGGACCCGGCGGCGCCGGGACCGGCGGCGCTATCCAGCGCCGTGCCCGCCTCATCGCACAGGTACAGGCGCAGATTGCTGGTGCCCCAGTCGCCCGCGAGGAAACTTGCGCCCGCCATCAGTGCGCTGTCCGTTGCATGCAATGCCTGCTTTGAAGTTCTTGTGGATGGTCAGCAGAGCGATTGTACTTCGTGTGCCATCGCCCCTGATCATATCGCCATTGCATACCCTGGCAATAGTCCCGGCGCTGCCGCCGGGCGCTTTGCGCAACGCGGTGCTATTGTTGGTCGCGGTGTACCGCAATATTATAATATAAATACGATTATGATTGTCATCGATGACCTGAAGGACAAGTGCGTGCTGGTCACCGGTGCCAGCTCTGGCATCGGCGCGGCCGTGAGCCGGGCGCTGGCCGCGCAGGGGGCACGGCTGGCGCTGCACTGGCACGCCAACGCCGCCGGCGCCAGGGCGGTAGCCGCCGATGTGGAAGCAGCGGGCCGGCGCCCGGCAGTGCTGCTCCAGGGCGACCTTGGCGCCCGGGGTACCGCACGGCGGCTGGTGGAGGAAGCCATGCGATCGCTGCAGGGCCTCGACATCCTGGTGAACTGCGCCGGTGCGCTGGTCAGCCGGCGTCCCGTGCTCGAGGCCGATGATGCCTTCGTGGACGCTGTGTTCGACCTCAATGCCCGGGCGGTGCTCGGCACCTGCCAGGCTGCGGCTGTGCCCATGAAGACGCGCGGCGGCGGATCCATCATCAACGTGGGCTCGATCGCCGGGCTGGATGGTGGCGGGCCGGGCGCCGGAATCTACGGCGCCTCCAAGGCCTGGGTGCATAACCTCAGTCGCCACCTGGCGCGGGAATTTGCCGCCGACCATATCCGCGTCAATACCGTCGCGCCCGGTGTCGTGCAAACGCCATTTCACCATGCGACGCCGCCGGAGCGCATGGAGGCGATGCGCCGCTCGGTGCATCTGGGCCGCATAGGGACCACCGATGATTGCGTCGGCGCATTCCTGTTCCTGGCCTCACAACAGCTCAGCGGCTATATCACGGGACAGATCATTCACGTCAACGGTGGACAGGTGATGCCATGAATCCAGTTTCCAGGGTGGTTTGCGCAGCCCTGTGGCCCGCGCTCGCCGTGCTCGCTTTCCTGTGCGCAACGCCGGTCGTGGCCGCGACCCGCACCGATCTCGATCACGGCTGGCAGTTCCGGCCCGATCCGGATGAATTCGGTGACTTCTTCGCCTGGCAATCGAAACTGCCGGCCGGCACCGAGAGCGTCAATGTGCCGCACACCTGGAATATTGGCCGGCTGCACGACTACATGGGCGTGGGCTGGTATTTCCGCAGCTTCGAGGCGCCGGCGCACGACGCGCAGGCCCATGTGCGAGTCAACTTCGGCGCCACCTTCTACCAGGCGCGCGTGTGGCTAAACGGCGTCGAGATCGGCAGCCACGAGGGTGGCTTCACGGCCTACTCGTTCGACATCACGCCACTGCTGCACGCCACCAACTATCTGGCGGTGCGCATCGACAACCGGCCGACGGCGTCGACTATTCCCGGCTACGGCGCGCGCGGCATGCCGCTGGCCTGGTATGACTGGTGGACCTACGGCGGCGTGGTGCGTGATGTGTGGCTCAGTACCAGTGGACCGAGTTGGGTGGTGCGCCAGAACATTCGCACCGATATCAGCGGTGACGGATGGCAGCTCAATGATCGGGTGCTGCTGCACAGCGCGCAGCCCATTGGCACGGCGGTACGCCTGCGGGTGAGCGCCATGGACCCGGACAATCGCGTTGTGGCCAGCGCCACGCAGGCGATCGTGCTGTCCGGCGGCGATCAGGAAATTCCACTGAGCCTGTCGCTCACCAAGCCGAGGTTGTGGAGCATTGACCAACCCAATGTGTATCGCATGAATGTGGAGCTGCTGGGCGAGGGCGATGCCGCGCTCGATACCCACAGCGACAACTTCGGGCTGCGCAAGATCGTGATCAGCGATCGGCACCTGCTGATCAATGGCGAGCGCGTGCGACTCACCGGCATTGCGCGCCATGAGGATTCGCCCGCGGAGGGGTTGGCCGAGAGCCAGGTCACCATGCGCCGCGACTACGATGAACTGAAGCTCCTGAACACGACGCTCTCGCGGCCGGTGCACTATCCACAGAACCCGTTCATCCTCGACTACGCCGACCGGCACGGCATTCTGCTGATTCCGGAGATTCCCATCTGGCAGTTCAGTGAGGCGCAGCTAGCCGATCCCAAGGTGCTGGCGCTGGCGCAGCAGCAGATGCGCGAGGTGATCGAACAGTCAGCCAATCACCCGAGCATCTTTGCCTGGAGCGTGGCGAACGAGAGCGCGATGCACAGCGGCGCCGGCGTGGCCTACTTCCGGGCCATGCGCAAGCTGATCCGCGAGCTCGACCCGGAGCGGCCCGTGAGCTTTGCCGACGACAACCTGGGCAAGCTCGCCAATGCGAACCAGACGGCGGCCAGCGAAGCGGACTTCCTGATGATGAACCAGTACTACGGCAGCTGGCATGGGCCGTCGGAAGCGCTCGCGCCCGCGCTCGATCGCGTGAATGAGTTGTTCCCCACCAAGATGGTGATCATCTCGGAGATGGGATATCCGGGGCTGTTTGCCAGCAATCCGGCCGATGCCGATCCGGCCAGGATACGTGTGCTCGAGCAGCAGATGCCGATGCTGGCGGCGCGCGACTGGATCGGCGGCGCGATGATGTGGTGTTATCAGGACTACAAGTCACGGCGCAATCTCGCGCCGGGGCTGGTCGAGGGATTCGTGGAGCACGGCGTGGTCGATGAGGCCAGGCACCACAAGCCTTCATTTGCCGTCTGGCAGCGACTGAATGCGCCGGCGCACCTCGATGCGCGCTGGGTGGAGAAGGCGGGCGCGGCCACCGGTTTTGTGCTGACGGTGACTGCAAATTCGGCACGCGAGCTGCCGTCCTATCCACTGCACGACTACCAGCTGAGCTGGAAGCTGCTGGACGAACATGGCGACGTGACTCTGACCGGTTCGCGCGCGCTAGGCGACCTGCACTCGCCTGAGAGCGTGACCGGCACAGTGCCGCGCGATGCGGGCGGCAGCAAGCGCAAACTGATCGTGACGCTGCTGCGCCCGGGCGGCATGGTCGCCGCGGACCTTGCCGCCAGCTGGCCGCTGGCCGGGGCCGTACCGTCGACCGACACTCACTAGCGCAGCAGCGATGTTGTCAGGACTAGTCAATCAAGTGCGCTTTGCATGGGCGTTGCCCCTGTTGCTAATGCCGCTGTCGGCCCTCGTCCACAGCGCCGAACCGCAATCCATTCCGCTGTGGCCGGGAGTCGCGCCCGGCTCCGACGGCAAGAGCAGCATCGCCGAGTCGGTGCGCCTGACCGAGCGCGGCGAGCACGTCGTCGCCAGTGTGCACGCACCTTCCGTTACGCCGTTCCTGCCGGCGCCGGAGCAGGCCAGTGGCGCGGCGGTAATCGTGATTCCCGGTGGCGGCCACCGCGAACTGTGGATGGATCATGAGGGTTATCGCGTGGGCCAGTATCTTGCGGATCACGGCGTGGCCGCGTTCGTGCTCAAGTACCGGCTGGCGCGCGAAGCAGGATCCCACTACTCAGTCGAAGGTCATGCGCTCGCGGATGTGCAGCGGGCCATTCGTCTGGTGCGTGCCCGAGCCGATGCCTGGCAGGTCGATCCGCAGCGCGTCGGCGTGATGGGTTTCTCCGCGGGCGGAGAGCTGGCAGCGCTCGCGGCGACGCGCTTCGCGACACGCACGGCCATCCAGTCAAAGTCGCACGCTGTCGCTGCACCCGATCCGCTGGAACAGTTGAGCGCGCGCCCCGATTTCCAGGCGCTGATCTATCCGTCGATTCCTGCCAACCTGCAGTTGCCTGGCGATACGCCGCCAGCCTTCCTGCTGTGCGGCGCCGATGATCAGCCTGCGATTTCACAGGGCCTGGCCGATTTGTATCGCGCCATGCGGCGTGCCGGCCTGCACGCCGAACTGCATATCTATGATGGCGTGGGGCACGGCTTCGGCATGCGCAGCGAAAACGCCGGACCCTCGGCCGCCTGGCCGCAGCGTTTTCTCGAGTGGCTGCAGCAGCAGGGCATGTTGGCCGTACACTATGGCGCCGCGCATTAGCAGGAGGACATCACATGAACAGCAGATCCAGGCGCCCGCTCGACCGATGGCTGCTTGCCCTCTGCGGCGCAGTGTTGCTCGGCGCTTGCTCGCCGCTGCATGCCCAACACAACGCCCCCGGCGGTAACCCGGGCGACAACAGCGGGCTCAACGGTTCACTCACGCATGAAGACCTGGAAAAACTGGGCGGCGATCACCGGGAGTCGGCCGAGCAGGGCGCGCGTGCCATTGCCCAGGCGCAGAGCGAACCGCTGCTCAAGGCCCTGCAGATTCCCTGCGCGGTCGCGAATGCCCGCCTGGTGGTGGCCGGCACACGCCAGCTCAAGCCGGGCGCCAGGGAAATCGACGCCAGGGTCTATGAAGTGGCCTGCGAGGACGGCTCGGGTTACCTGTTGCAGACCCAGGGGAGTGAGCCGCCGCTCGCCAATTACTGCCTGGGTGCCGAGCAGACGCGCGCCGCCGATGTCGCCAAGGGCAAGCAGCCGGGCTACTACTGCTCGCTGCCTGAGAATCGCGACGTGTATGCGCTGGTGTCGGCGCTCATCACCAAGGGGAGCGGTGCGACCTGCACGGTGGCCGAGCTGAAATGGTTCGGGCGCAGCACGGAGACACGTAACGACTATTCGGAAGTGAAGTGCCGTGAAGGCACCGGCTTTCTGCTGCAGGTTGCGTTACCTGGGCTGACAGCGACTGCCACCGTGATGACCTGCATCGATGCAGCGAGGCATGGACTCAAGTGCCATATGACAGATGCCGGGCCGGTCGAAGAGCCGATTACGACCGAGACACTCAAGGCGGCGCTGGCTCAGCACGGCGTCAGCTGCGCAATCGCGAAGTTCCGGCTGGTGGGGGCAGGAGGAGCAGCGCAAGCGCTATGTGGTCGAATACCGCTGCAGCGATCAGCCGGCTGGCGCGGTGGCGTTCATTCCGCTACGCGGCAACAGCGAGACCTATGAAGTCATGGACTGCGCCGCCGCCGTGCGCGTCGGCGTGGTGTGCTCATACACTGACTAGCGCCAGGTACACGATCAGGGTTTGGCGTCGAAGCTCAGCACGATTGATTCGACCGCGACGCCCCTGGCATCGTCGGTAGAACGATCGCCGGTATTGGGGGCAACGGAGAGCTGCAGGCGTTCGATTTGGTCCAGCCGTGGGTGATCGTCGCTCCCGCCGCGCCCATGCGCCGCTTCACGCCAGTAATTCCAGAGGCCGGGATAGGGGCTGGGAATGTGGATGCTTCGGCTCGCGCGCAGGTTGGTCAGCGGAACCCTGACGCTGGTCCACTCGGTGGCGGCTGGAACCTGCGCACTCCAGGCCGTACCGTCTTTCTCGATGAGCGTCACTTCAATGTGCTTGCGGGAGCCCTCGTGGGTGCGCAGGCTGACGAGCAACGCCTGCGCCTGTCGCGCATCACTGGCGCGCACTGCCATCCGGTCTCCAATGTAAAGGGCAGCCGCGTAGCGTTGCGGCGTATCGCGGCCCAGATCCGGCAGATCCAGCGTCAGTGCTGACTCGTCACTGCTGGCGCCCGGCGTGAGGCTGAAAAACGCGTCACGATATTGTTCGCCGGGCCTGACGAACGACAGCTGCGCATAGTCCTCTCTGGGGTTGAATAGTCGTATCGCGGTGCCGGCCGGTGTGACGCGCAGGGTCCAGGGGTGTTCCAGGCGGAAAGGCCACTCGCCGGGCTGCCGCGCCGCTGCACCGGGAAAGCTGGTCACGCGCCCCTGCGTTTCAGTACTGACCGCGTATTCGTAGAGTCCGGGTGCGAACGCGCCTGCTGCCAGCACTGCAACGTAGTCATTGCCGTGCTCGCGCTTCATTGCAATTGCCTTGCCGAAGGATTGCGTGCCCGCAGCACGCAGCCACAGCCTGACCTGATCGGGCAACACGTCGTTGGCGACGCGCACGCGCACAGTGATCGCGGCGTCAGCGATGCTTTCCTTCGGCGTCAGCGATTGCACGAAATCCGGATAGTTCTGGCGCTTGTTGACGTGGAACTCATCGAAGCCCACGCGGTGAATCTGTGCGGGCAGGGCGTTGCGTTCCGGCGCGGCGGCGCTGCTGAGCAGCCACACACCGGGTTCGATCGCCACCACTCCGTTGCTCGCGTGACGGGCCGTCGCCGCTGGTACCGCCGGCACATTGATCGGCGTCGCCTGGAACTCCCTGCCCAGATCCGGCAGCGCCAGTGTCATGGGCCAACTGCGGTACAGGAGTCGCGAGACAATCTTGTCGGGCTGGGGCTGCTCGAAGGGGTCGCGCACCAGGATTTCGTCCGGATAGACTTCGAGGCGCCACAGCCCATCGCGCACTTTGTCCAGGAAGTAGGCGCCGCTACCTTCATAGCCGACTGTTCCGGAGGACCCCACGCCGGCAATGCGCTGCAGCGCCGCGGGATTGCGCGCGGCGGCCGTAGTGTCGCCAGCATTCATGAGGGCGTCGTCCGCGTTGAGCAGACTCGAATCCGCTTCGTAGCTCACGCGGAAATCACCGAAGGCCGCATCATCGGGATAGTGTCCGTAGGACTGCATGCGCGGCAGGCGCCGCATGGCTTCCGCGGCGATCACGGCGCTCAGTGCCTTGCGCGGCGTGTGTACCAGGTTCAGGTAGTGCGTCTGCCAGCCGAGATTGTAGGGCGCCGTCTGCAACATGTCGTAGGCAAACATGGTGGCCAGCTGCGTGCCCACCGAACGGAAGCTGCGCGCGATCGCGGGATACAGATAGCCCGAGAGCAGGTCTGCCTGGTCGAACTCATAGACGATGCGCGGCCGGCTGGCGAGATCCGGGCGCAGCATGTCGGGATAGCCATCCACAGCGGGCAGGAAATTGCCGCGCAGTTGATGCCCCGCCACCAGGCTGGTCGGGTACCAGCCGAAGCTGACGCCATCGACCCGTGAGTCGTGAATGGCAGGCGCGATCGCGAAATCCTGCGATACATTGAAGAAGGTGAGCTTCCGCGTGCCGGTGTCACGCACCGCCTTGACCAGGGTATTGATGTAGCGAACCGAGCCGGCGTGGTCTTCCGGATGGTGCACCGGTTCGTTGATCAGTTCGATGAACAGCAGCGCGGGCTCATCCTTGAGTGCGACGCCCGTATAGCGATTCACATGCCGCAACAGTTGTCCGATATAGCGCGCCTGCGCGGCGATCGAGGCCGGGTTGGTGCCCATCTCCGTGCGTGGGTGATAGCGCGAGAAGCCGACGTTCTGGGTCGGCTGGTTCACCTGGTCGGCGTAGGCGGGGTCGTAGGTGTGGATTGGCGTCAGCAGCAGGTAGATGCCACGCTCGCGCGCCTTGGCGACCACGTAGTCGAGCAGATCGACATGCTCGTTGTCGACGAGGTTGCCCTCGCGGTCGCTGTTCTCCCAATCGCCCCACGAGCACAAGCGCAGTGCCGTCCAGCCCATGCGGGCGAACTGCGCCAGGTCTTCGTCGATCATGGCTTTGCGATTCTGAGACACCAGGCCCGCCATGCGGTAGTCGGAGCCCGACATCACGCAGTAGTTGGCGCCGAACAGCCGCACTTCTTCGTTGTTGTCGCTCCAGCGCACCACGCCGGTGCGATCGAGATATACGGCACGTGTGGCCGGCCCACCGTCACGCTCCGCGGCTGCCGCGCCGAACGACGGGTAGAGCAGACTCGCCATCAGCGCGATCAATGAAAAAATACGCTGCATGGCAGTCTCCCGGCCGGTTTATTGCTAGCCACGCCCGAAATAGGGCATCTGCGTGGCCATGATCGTCATGAATGGCACATTGACGTCGAGTGGCAAGTTGGCCATCTGGACCACAGCCGCGGCTACATGGCCTGCATCCATCGTGGGCTCGGAACGGCGCGAGCCATCCGCCTGCAGGGCGCCGTCGCTCATGCGCGAAGTCATGGACGTTGCGGCATTGCCTATGTCGATCTGCCCGCAGGCGATGTCGTGGGCGCGCCCGTCCAGCGCCAGCGAGCGGGTGAGGCCCGTGATCGCATGCTTGGCCGCCGTATACGGCGCCGACAGCGGGCGCGGTACGTGGGCCGATATCGAGCCGTTGTTGATGATGCGCCCGCCCTTGGGTCGCTGCTGCTTCATGATCCTGAACGCCGCGCGGGCGCATAGAAAAGCGCCGGTCAGGTTGACCGCGATCACCTGATTCCATTGCTCAAGACTGAGGTCCTCGACCGGCACCGCCGGCGCACCGATGCCGGCGTTGTTGAACAGTACATCGAGCCGCTGGTAGCGAGTGGCAATGGCATCGAACAGCGCTGTCACCGAAGCCTCATTGCAGACGTCCGTTGCGACCGCGACAGCGTTTTGCGCCGGGCTTGCAAGCGACAGGGTCTCATCGAGCGCCTCGCGGCGCCGACCAGCCAGCACCACCGCATAACCCGAAGCCAACAGCGCCAGTGCTACCGCGCGGCCGATGCCGCTGCCTGCTCCGGTAACCAGCGCAACGCGCGTCATACCCGCGCCGTGTTGCCCGTGCGGCAACGCACGGCGCTGGCACTGGACTTAGAACCTGACCGAGACGTCCAGTAGATACGAGCGGCCGAACACGTCGTACCCGCTGTCGTTGGAAAGATTCTGCAGGTTGTTGTCACTGGTAAAGCGACCCCGTTCGTTGGTCAGGTTGTGCCCCTGGAGCCGCACGCCCCATTTCTTGTGCCAATCATAGGACACACTGGCATCCAGTATGCTCTCGGGTGCCAGGTCCTTGAGCGTCGTGCCTACCCAGGTCGGCGCGACCGTGAACTCGCTGTGGTGCTTCCAGGCCACGCGCGACTCGAAGCCACCCTTATTGTAGAAGAGATCCAGCTCCGAGGTGCTCTTCGCCAGGCCGATCATCGGATACGGGTTCGAGACCGGTGCCACCTCGTGGATGTTGGAATCCACGTAGGCGTAGTTGGCGTACACGCCAAAGTCGCGCAGGAACGCGGGCAGGAAATAGAAGCGGGTCGAGTAGGAAAACTCGAGTCCGCTCACATGGCCGCCCGGGGTGTTGTTTTCCGAGGTGATGATCGCCGGCACGCCATTGATGACCTGCGTTGACGCGCTGGCACCAATCATGTGGCGCATGTCCTTGAAATAGCCGGCGATCGCAAGCAGCGATTCGCTGTGGAAGTACCACTCGTAGGACAGATCGAGCTGGTTCGCCTTGTAAGGCATCAACAGCGGGTTGCCGCCGCCGCCCGTGCGGGGATTGCCGGTCGCGCTGATCGAGAAGCCCGTCACCAGTGCGTCGAGTGGTGGGCGTGAGATGGCAATTCCGGCGCCGAAGCGCAGCAGTCGCGAATCGCTCAGGTTCAGCACCAGGTTCAGGCTCGGCAACACGTCGGTGTAACTGTTGTCGACACTCACAGCGCTGTAGGTGGCGCCACCATCGGTGGTGACGAATCCGGAGCTGGTGGCCTTCATGTGCGCCACTCGCACACCCAAGCCGCCAGTCAGGGGCCTGTCTGCGAGCTCGCCCTTGAAGTCGAGCTTCGCGTAGCCCTCGTAGGTGCGCTCCTTGACCGTAAAGCGCTGTCCGGGCTGATCGGATCCGGCAGGAACTGAATCATCCGGATAGACCAGCGCACGAATGCGGTCGAAATCGCCCCAGACCATCGGTGGTGCGGTAAAGCCAGGTACCGTGAATGCCTCCAGCCCGGCATTGGCCAGGCTGATGGTCTGCGTACCCGGGCAGGTCGATCCGGTCCCGGCGCACAGGTTGTATTGGCTGCGCTGATGGTTCTTCTGGCGATCGGAGAGTCGCGCACCGAACTTGATGTCGGTGAGTGCACCGCGATCGAGTGAACGCTTGAAGTCCGCGGTCAATGCGCCGAGCCGGTCTTTGGTCTCTTCGGGGCCGTCGTTGAAACCATTGCGGGCAGGTGACACGGATTGCAATGCCGGGTCCGCAGGATTGAACCCGGGCGTGGCCGCATAGGGCGTCTGCCCATCGCGCACATCGAACACCAGATTCGGCGGATACAGGGTGTCGAGGTAGATCGCTTCCCAGCGATTCTTGCGCCAGGCTTCGGAGTAGGAGAGGTCGAGCGCATTGCTCCAATTGTCGGTCTTCCATGCCGCATTGAGACTCGCAACTGCAAGCGTGTGGCGTTCCTGGTAGCGCGCAATCTCGCTCTGGTAGTTCGGATAGACGCCGACCATATTGGCCGCGACCACGGTGCCGTTGATGATCTCGTAGGAACTGCCAGGGGAATTGTAGTGGGCGCAATCATAGCCACAAGGCCCCGAGCCGACTGGAGGTGGACGTACGTCCATCCAGTTGCCGGTGACGTTGTTGCCATACCAGGCCTGGAACTGGTTCTCCTTGATCTGGTACTGCGACCAGAGCGCGTCGGCCTTGATCGTGGCGCCACTGCCGGTGCGCCATTCCGCGGCGCCCGCCAGCGCGGCGCGATCCTGAGTGACTTCCTTGACCTCGGTGTTCAGGCCCCAGGTGGTGTTGTCCGGCACGCCATCGCCATTGAGATCGCCGGTGTGATTGCCGCTGCCGTCGGGTGTGTTCCATCCGCAGGTGCGAAAATCGGGGAAACCGTTCTTTTCCTTCTGCACGCTGGCGGCCAGCGAGACCGCGAAGTGGTCATTCAGGTGCTTGGCGAAGCCGGCGCTGCCGCGAAACCCCTTGGGATCGTAGTGGGGCAGGCTGTTGCCGATCTGGTTGTAGGTCGGTCCGGCGCGCAGCGTGAGGGTGGGTCCATGGTAGTCGAGCGGCGCCAGCGTGCGTATGTCGATCGTCGCAGCAATGCCGCCCGGCACGAGCGTCGCATCCTGTGATTTGTAGACCTGGGCACCCGAGAGGATTTCCGAAGGATAGATTTCCCAACGCAGGTCCTGCGAGGGTTCGGAGGAGGCCACCTCGCGACCATTCACCAGGCCCAGCACCAGCCGCGGCCCCAGACCGCGCACCGAGGCCTGGCTGGCATTGCCGCGATCACGCGTGGTATTCACGCCCGGCAGGCGATTGAGTTCCTCGGCGATGGTGACATCGGGCAGTTGGCCGATATCCGCGGTCGAGATGTTGTCGCTCACCAGATCGGTGTTCTTCTTCATGATGATCGAGTCGCGTATCGCCTGGCGCACGCCACTCACGATCACTTCCTCGAGCTGATCGCCGCTGGCCGAGACTGCCGGCGCAGCTGCAAATGCCGGCATTGCCATGGATCCGACCAGCAGCAGCGCGCCGGGCGCGCACCAAGGTATGCAATGTATTGCTTTCACTGAAGCCACTCCCCCGATGATTATTTTGAAGTCTGGAGGGCCGTCGAACGCAAACGGCCTCTTGGTCTTTTTATACGATAAATAGTATTTTATCTGTCAAGGCAGAACTGAGCTGATATGTAATATTTCTGCTACAAAGACAGGCGGTAGCGGTGGAGTTCCGGCATGCCAGTCCAGCGCATACGCAGTATTGCCATTCTCGGCGGCGGCACCGCCGGCTGGATGGCGGCTGCGATGCTGGCGCAACTGTTCAAGGATGAGAGCTGTCGCATCACGCTGATCGAGTCTCCGGAGATCGGCGCCGTGGGCGTGGGCGAGGCCACCATTCCGCCGCTACGCACCTTCAACCGGATCCTCGGAATAGACGAAGACGAGTTTCTCGGATTCACCCAGGGCACCTTCAAGCTCGGCATCGAATTCCGCGATTGGGTGCAAAGCGGTACGAGCTATCTGCACCCCTTCGGTCGCTACAGCCTGACTATCGATCAGGTGGCGTTCCATCACTACTGGCTGAAGCTCAGGGCGGCAGGTGATACCACGCCACTGCGTGACTACTCGCTGTCAGCGACCGCGGCTTGCCTCGGCAGGTTCACCCGCCCGAGTACGGACCCGCGGCTGATCCTCTCCAGTCTGTCGTATGCCTTTCACTTTGATGCAACGCTGTACGCGCGCTACCTGCGGCGCTACGCCGAGCATCGGGGTGTCGTAAGGCTGGAGCGCAAGGTACTAGATGTCGATTTGCGCGCCGGGGACGGCTTCATAGAGGCGCTGCAACTCGACGGCGGCACACGCGTGCAGGGCGACCTGTATCTGGACTGCTCGGGCTTCCGCGGCTTGCTCATCGAGCAGGCATTGCATACCGGCTACCAGGATTGGTCGCACTGGTTGCCTTGCGACCGCGCGGTGGCCGTGCCATGCGCAAGTGCCGGCGAGCCGACACCCTACACGCGCTCCACGGCGCGCTCCGCCGGCTGGCAATGGCGTATCCCGGTGCAGCATCGCATCGGCAACGGCTATGTCTATTGCAGCCGGTACCTCGCTGACGACGAGGCGACTGCCACGCTGCTGGCCAATCTGGACGGGCCGGTGCTGGGCGAGCCCAGGCAACTGCGCTTCACTACTGGACGGCGCCGCCTGTTCTGGAACAAGAACTGCATTGCCCTCGGCCTGGCCAGCGGTTTCCTGGAGCCGCTCGAGTCCACCAGCATTCATCTCATACAGAGCGGTCTCATGCAGCTCGCGGCCATCTTTCCGGACCGCACATTCGATCCTGCGGATGCCGCGGAATACAATGGCCTGCAGATTGAAGAGTATGAGCACATCCGTGACTTCGTGATGCTGCACTACCACGCCACCGCACGCGATGATGCGCCGCTATGGCAGTACTGCCACACCATGCCTGTTCCGGATTCCCTGGCCTACCGCATCGGCTTGTTTCGCAGCAGCGGACGTGTGGCCAGCTACGACAAGGAACTGTTCGTGGAGTCCAACTGGCTCTCGGTGCTGATAGGCCAGCATTGCTGGCCGCGACGCTACGATCCGTTGGCGGATATTGCGAGTCTTGCCGATAGCACTCGCAAGCTCACCGAGCTGAAGATGCAGATCAGGGCTACGGCGCAGAGCATGCCGGCGCACTCACATTACATCGCTGAGCACTGCCGGGCGATCCACGCGCCCGCGACCTGAGCGTCGATCAGCTGCGCAATCAGCGGTCAGTCGCTGCCGCGCTGCTGCACGCGTTTGGCCCGAAACTCGCTGTCGGGCTTCCAGTGCGGGAACTGGTCACTGTGCGCAAGTACGTCGCCCAGCTTCCACAACAGTTGCACGTCCTGTGCGCCGCCGGCAAAGCTCCAGTCAGGCTGGATGACATCCAGCACCTGGTGGTAGCGATGCGCGATGAATTCCGTTGATTGGTGTTCACCGTAGTCGGCACTCTGGCCGATGAAATCAAAGCCGCCACCCAGATAGATCACCGGCACGCCGACGCGCGCAAACTCCAGCTGGTCGGCACGATAGAAACTGCCACGCTCGGGATGCGCCTCGGGCAGAGCCTTGCGCCCCTGCTGTGCTGCTTCGCTCACCACCAGCTCATCGAGCTGCGATTTCCCCCAGCTGGTGACGCGCACATCGCGAGTCGGGCCCAGGGGATTGATGCCATCGATGTTGATGTTGGCCACGGTGTCGCGCAGTGGATAGAGCGGGTGGCGTGCGTAGTAGCGCGCACCCAGCAGCCCGCGCTCTTCACCGGTAGTGGCAACGAACAGCAGCGAACGACCTGGTGGCACCGCGTCGTGGAAGGCCTCCGCCAGCGTCAGCAGCGCCGCCGTACCCGAGGCGTTGTCGAGCGCGCCGTGGAATACCTGCGCGCTCTTGTCGCCAGGCAGCTTGTCGTTCCAGCCGAAGTGGTCCCAATGCGCGCTATAGACAATGGTCTCGCCGGCGCGCTTGGGTTCGCTCCCTGCCACACGCGCGACCACGTTGTGCGATTCCAGGTCGCGCCAGCTGTTGTGCACATCGAAGCTGACCGTGGCGGGCAAGGTCACCGGATGAAAATCGCGGCTCAGGGCCTGTTGCTTGAGCGTGTCGAATTCGAGCCCGCATTGGCTGAACAGTTCGCGGGTGCGCTCCAGTGTCATCCAGCCCGCCACGAGCGGAAAATCCGGATCCTTGCCGTTGCGCGCCAGTGAATAGTTTTCCCCACTCCAGCTGTTGACCACTACGGAGTAGGGGTAGGCCGCCGGACCGGTCTCGTGCACGATGATCGCGGCTGCCGCGCCGAGGCGCGCCGCGATTTCGAATTTGTAGGTCCAGCGGCCGTAGTAGGTCATCGCCTTGCCGCCGAACATCGCCGGATCAAGTTCGCCCGGATGTGCGGCATCTGGAATCGGCGGGTCGTTGATCAGCATCACGATGGTCTTGCCGCGCAGATCGATGCCCTTGTAGTCGTCCCAACGGTATTCCGGGGCCTGTACGCCATAGCCTACGAATACCAGCCGCGATTTGCGCAGCTGGAAATGCGCCTTGCGCACGCTCGACCAGCCCACGTAGTCATCGGGCGACTTGAGCTCGATGCGTTGGCCCTTGGCCTCGAAACTCAGCTGTGGTTTGGTGCTGAAGGCCGTCATCGGAACTGCCTGGAGGTAGCTGCCATCGGGATTGCCAGGCGCCAGACCCAGCGCCTTGAACTGCTGCACCAGATAGTCGACGGTGACTTGTTCGCCGTGCGTGCCGGGTGAGCGACCCTCGAAACGGTCGTCCGACAGCGTGCGTGTGTAACCCATCAGACGCTCGGCGGAGATCGTGCCGGGCGCCGCAATGGTGGTGAGTCTGGCCGGCGGCGCGATCGCCGCGGCTTTCGGTGCTGCTGCGGTGGCGGTCGGCGCCTCTGCGGGGAAAGCCGCCGCCGCCCAGGTGATGAGGGCGCCGAGGAGTAATGTGCGAATCCTGCCCATCGGCGGCACTCCTAGAAGTTGGCGATCAGCGCATCGCCGAATTCGCTGCACTTCACCTTGCGCGCGCCTTCCATCAGGCGGGCGAAGTCGTAGGTCACGACTTTCTGGGCGATGGTGCGATCCATCGCGCCGATGATCGCGTCAGCGGCTTCGGTCCAGCCCATGTAGCGCAGCATCATTTCGCCCGAGAGGATCACCGAGCCCGGGTTCACCTGGTCGAGATCGGCGTACTTGGGCGCCGTGCCGTGCGTGGCTTCGAACACCGCGTGGCCGGTCTGGTAGTTGATGTTGGCGCCCGGCGCAATGCCGATGCCGCCGACCTGCGCCGCGAGCGCGTCCGAGATGTAGTCGCCGTTGAGGTTAAGTGTGGCCACCACATCGAATTCATCGGCGCGCGTGAGAATCTGCTGCAGCGTGATGTCGGCGATAGCATCTTTCACCAGCAGCTTGCCGCTCTTGATTGCCGCCGCCTGTTCGGCATTCGCGGCAGCTTCGCCGCTCGCGGCCTTGGTGCGTTCCCACTGCAGCCAGGTGTAGCACTGCGCACCGAACTCGCGCTCGGCCAGTTCGTAAGCCCAGGCGCGGAACGAACCCTCGGTATACTTGAGGATGTTGCCCTTGTGGACGATGGTCAGGTTGCGGCGCTTGTTGGCGAGCGCGTATTCCACCGCCGACCGGAACAGGCGCTCGGTACCTTCGCGCGAGACATTCTTGATACCGATGCCGGATGTGGCCGGAAAACGGATCTTGGCGTGGTGCTTGGGGAAATTGCTCTTCAGGTACTCGAGGAACTTGCGGTTGTCCTCGGTGCCTTCCTCGAACTCGATGCCCGAATACAGATCTTCGGTGTTCTCGCGGAAGATCACCATGTCGACCTTTTCCGGAGCCTTCACCGGCGAGGGCACGCCCTTGAACCAGCGTACCGGGCGCAGGCATACGTACAGGTCGAGGAGCTGGCGCAGCGCCACATTCAGCGAGCGGATGCCGCCGCCCACGGGCGTGGTCAGTGGTCCCTTGATCGACACCAGGTATTCGCGGCAGGCCGCCACGGTTTCATCGGGCAGCCAGTTGTTGTAGGCCTGGAAGCTCTTTTCGCCGGCGTAGACTTCCATCCACTCGATCTTGCGGCGGCCGCCGTAGGCCTTGGCCACCGCGGCATCCATCACCCGTACGCTGGCGCGCCAGATGTCGCGGCCCGTGCCGTCGCCCTCGATGAAGGGGATGATCGGCCGGTCGGGCACCTTGAGCTTGCCGTCGCTGATCGTGATCTTGGCGCCGCTGGCGGGAGGTATGGGTTGGGCGGTGCTCGGCATGCTCATGTCGGTGGTGCTCTCTGAAGGTTTGGAAGGCTGAAATCGTGCGCAAATGCTACCACAGCGGGCCTTGAGTCCATGGCACACTGCGCGCCATGCACCGCAAATTCACGACACTCAAGACGCGACCCGCGGCCGACGGTTTTTACATGCCGGCCGAGTTTGCGCCGCACCAGCGCTGCTGGATGCTCTGGCCCGAGCGGGCGGATATCTGGCGCGATCGCGCGCTGCCGGCGCAGCAGGCGTTTGCGCTGCTGGCCACGGCGATCGCGCGCTTCGAGCCGGTAACGATCGGCGTCAATGCTCGGCAACTGGCGTTCGCGCGCGCCGCACTGCTGCCGCATATTCAGGTGGTGGCCATGGGCAGCAACGATGCCTGGTTACGTGACACCGGCCCGACCTTCCTGCTCAACAAGGCTGGTCAGCGGCGCGGCGTCGACTGGCGCTTCAATGCCTGGGGCGGCATCTACAGCGATCACCGGCGCGATGATGCAGTGGCTGCCCAGGTGTTGGCGGCCGAACGCAGTGCGCGCTATCGCGCGCCGATGATCAATGAAGGCGGCGCGCTTCACGTCGATGGCGAAGGCACCCTGCTGGTCACCGAGCAGTGCCTGCTCAATCGCAACCGCAATCCGCAACTTTCAAAGGTGCAGATCGAGGCGCTGTTGCGCGACTACCTGGGCGTACAGAAAATAATCTGGCTGGGGCAGGGTGTCGTCAACGACGAGACCGATGGCCACATCGACAACCTGGCCTGTTTCGCGGGGCCGGGCGAGGTATGCCTGACCTGGTGCGACAGTCGCCGCGATCCGCAGTATCGCGTGTCGCACGATGCCTTCGAGCGGCTGTCGGACGCGCGCGATGCCAAAGGCAGGCGGTTGAAGATCCACAAGCTCCCGTCGCCCGGCCCTCTATATATGAGTGCCAGCGAGGCGGCGGGTATTGTCCACTATCGCGGCACGCGACGGGTGCGTGCCGGCCACCGGCTGGCGGGCAGCTATGTGAATTTTTACCTGGCCAATGGCGCAGTGATTGCACCGCTCCTCGATCAGCGCAGTGACGCTGCCGCGTTGCGCATCCTGCGACGGGTGTTTCCACGCCGGCAGGTGGTGGGCGTGCCGGCACGCGAGATCCTGCTCGGCGGCGGCAACATCCACTGCGTCACGCAACAGGTGCCTGCGGTGCGGCGCACGGCCCGGCCGCAGCGCCGCTGACGGGCCGAGGGCTGCACGATGGCCGACAAACAGCTGGACCTGCCGAGGCAACTGCGGGTGCGCACCCGCTCGCGGGTGCAGCTCAAGGATCGGCAGGCCAGCCGTGATTTCGGCTGGCAGGAGCAGCGCGGCCGCGATGAGTTCGCGCGCCTGACCAGCGAGCTGGCCGAGCTGCAATACAAGCTCTATGCCGACGGACGCTACGGCGTGCTGGTGCTGCTGCAGGCCATCGATGGTGGCGGCAAGGACAGCACCATCCGTCATGTGTTCTCGGCCTTCAATCCGCAGGGTTGCAACGTGCGCGCCTTCAAGGCGCCGAGCGCCGAGGAGCTGCGCCACGACTACCTGTGGCGCATCCACCAGCACGTGCCGGCGCGCGGCGAGCTCACGGTGTTCAATCGTTCACACTACGAAGACGTGCTGATCGTGCGCGTCGACGAATTGGTGGCGCGTGCGACCTGGCAGGCCCGCTACCGGCAGATCAATGATTTCGAGCGGATGCTGGATGCCAGCAACATCAAGGTGGTCAAGATTTTCCTGCATATCAGCAAGGCCGAGCAGCGGCGGCGCCTGGAAGAGCGCATCCGCGAGCCACGCAAGCAGTGGAAATTCGAAGTCGGGGATCTCGCCAAGCGCGGCCAGTGGAATACCTACCAGCAGGCCTACGGCGACATGCTGGGGTTGTGCAACACGGCCTATGCACCCTGGTACGTGGTGCCCGCGGACAAGAAGTGGCTGCGCGACCTGGCGGTGGCACAGATCCTGCGCCATACACTCAAGAGTTTGCCGTTGCGTTTTCCGCCGCCGCAATTCGATCCGCGCAAGGTGCGGGTGAAGTAGCGCGGCCGCTCCGCGGCGCGGCGAATCAAAGCGCGGCCAGTTCTCGACGCGCGCTGCTCAGCCATTCTTCCTGCGCGCGCTGATAGTGGCGCGGCGCCAGGCGCGCGTGTTCCAGCAGGTTTTCCAGTGTGCTGCGTGCACCCGCCTTGTCACCGCTCCGTGCCTGCAGCTGCGCATAGCGCAGCGCCGCCTCCGCGCCGGCGTAGTACCTGCTGAGTTCACGGAATTCTTCGAGCGCCTTGACGTTGTTGCCTTCGCCCTCCAGCGCGCGGGCATAGAGCAGGTGCCCATCGGGTGATTTGAAGTCGGGATTCGCCTCGCGCAGTGAGTCGAGCGTGGTGCGCGCAGCGCCTGCATCGCCGGCGGCGAACTGCGCGCGCGCGAGGCCCAGCATCAGGTTGGGATCGTGCTCATACAGGCCGCGCAGTGCCTGGCGGTAAACACCTTGCGCTTCGGCGCTGCGGCCCTGACGCAGCAGTTCGTCGGCGTAGCGCTGGTTGCTGGCAACATCGCCGCTGCGACGCGCCTCGACCTCGAAGCGGCGCAGGTCCTGGCCGGGATCGATCGCGCGTCGCACGCCGCGGGCGGCACGCCTGGCCCCGCGCGAGCCAGACAGTTCCGGCAGGATTTCCACCACGATATAGGCCACGGCGCCCACAAACGGCAGGAAAACCAGCGCCCAGATCCACATGCTGTTGCGGCCGGTCTTGAAGCAATGGATGACCAGCCCCGCCTGCACGGCATAGGAAATCAGCAGCAGCGGGCTCAGGCCATAGGGGAGCATGCGACAAGCATAAGGGCAGGGGCCGTGCGAACGGAAGCACGTCGCGCGCAGGCGGGCGCACTGCGGCAGGGGGAGCACGCCGCACGCGTGCTACCATTGGCGGGCATTGCGGCGCTGAATGCGCGGCCCAGGTGTCATGCGAGTTACGCCACTACTTTTCTGCACGCTGCTGTGTTCGGCCGCACTGGCCGCGGCCGAGCCACCCACTCCACGATTGCGCGTGGGCCTGGTGCTCTCGGGCGGCGGCGCGCGCGGCACCGCGCACGTGGGTGTGCTCAAGGTGCTCGATGAACTGCACGTGCATGTCGATGCCATCGCGGGCACCAGCATGGGCGCGGTGGTCGGCGGCCTCTACGCCAGCGGCATGAGCGGTGCGCAGATCGAGCAGCTGTTCAGTTCGGTGGATTGGCAGGCGGCCTTTCGCGATCGACCCGCGCGCGCTGACCTGGGGTTTCGCCGCAAGCAGGAAGAGCGCGAGTTCCTCGTCAACCTGCCACTCGGCCTGCAAGGCAAGAGGCTCCTGATCCCCACCGGATTGATTCAGGGCCAGAAACTGACCCAGCTCCTGCGCCGTGCCACCTTGCCGGTAGCCGGTACCAACGACTTCGACAAGCTGCCGACGCGCTTTCGCGCCGTGGCCACTGATCTTGAGACCGGTGCCGCCGTGGTGATGAGCTCTGGCGATCTGACCACCGCGATGCGCGCCAGCATGTCGGCGCCGGGTGTGCTCACGCCAGTGGAACGCGACGGTCGCGTGCTGGTGGACGGCGGCGTCGCGGAAAACCTGCCCATCGATGTGGCGCGTGCGATGGGCGTCGATGTGCTGATCGTGGTCGACACCGGATTTCCGCTGCGCACGCGCGACAAGCTCACCTCGATCGCCAGCGTCACCAATCAGGCACTCGCGATCCTGGTCCGACGCGACACTGAGCGCCAGCTCGCCACGCTTGGCGAGCACGATGTGCTGCTCACGCCGGCATTGGGAGATATGGCGTCCTACGATTTCACCGCAGTCGCGCGTGCATTGAAGGCCGGTGAGGTCGTGGCACGCGATGCCACGAAGCAGCTGGGCGCGCTGGCCGGCGGACCAGCCGATCCGGCACCGACCGGCGCACAGCCGCCCGGCGCGCAGCTGGCGCGCACGATTCCGACTCCCACAGTGGAGTTCGTGAAGCCCGAGCCCGGCTCGGAGCGGTACCAGCGGCAGATCGACGAATACTTCAAGGATCAGGTCGGCAAGCCACTGCAACCCGATCTGCTGGCCAGCCGCATCGACACATTCTATGGACGCGGCACGCTGGAAACTCTCGACTACCATCTGGCCACTGCGCCTGATGGGGCCACCGGGCTGCTGTTCAGCGCGCGGCGCAATTCCTGGGGACCCAACTACCTGCGGCTGGGGCTCGCTTTGCAAGACGATTTCGCGGGCAACAGCCAGTTCAACGCGGCCGCGCGCCTCGCCTTCACCGAGTTGAACGCGCACGGCGCCGAGTGGATCTGGGACCTGAAGATCGGCGCCTCACCGCGCATTGCCACCGAGTTCTATCAACCGATCGGCAAGCTGGGTGGCTATTTCATCGCTCCACATCTGCAGGCCGAAGCGCACGACGTGCCGCAGCTCGTCGGCACCACGCAGATCGGCGAATTCCGCGCCCGCAGTTTCGAATACGGCCTCGACCTGGGCCGCGAGCTCGGCAATTGGGGCGAAGTGCGCGGCGGGTTGCTGGATACCCGCGGCAGCACGCGTGTGCGCCTGGGCGATCTGTCGGTGCCAGAGACCAGCTTTCACACCAACGCCGCTTTCCTGCGCTTCAGCTACGATCGGCTGGACAGCAGCAATTTTCCGCACAGTGGCCAGGCGCTCACGCTCGACTGGCGCATCGAGCAGCCCGGTCGCGGCGCACGTGGCTCCGATCTCGTGACGCTCGACTGGCGTGCTGCCTGGTCGCGCGGCCGCAATACGGCGCTCGCCTGGGTTTCTGGCGGCAGCATCGTGGGCGGCAGCGACACCAATGTGCGCTCCTGGATTCCGCTCGGTGGCTTCCTGAACCTGTCAGGCATGGCGGCGCAGTCGCTGGCTGGGCCTTACTACGGCGTGGCGCGCGCAATCTACTATCGAAATGTCGGTACGGGTGGCGAGGGCGTGCTCAACGTTCCTGCCTACGCGGGTCTGTCGCTCGAACTCGGCAATGTCTGGAGCCAACGCAGCGAGGTGTCCTTCAGCTCGGCGCGCCGCGATGCCGCGTTGTTCTTTGGCGCCGACACTTATATAGGACCGGCCTATCTGGCGGTCGGCTATGACGAGGGCGGGACGACCGCGTTCTATTTGTTCCTGGGCCGCAGCTTCTAGTCGCGAAGCTGGCCGCGAGCCCGATTACAAGCCCCGGCTGGCCGCCAGGTTCTCCACTTTCGTGTAGATCAGCGCTGGGCGATCGCCCGGCCGAGAGTATTCATGCTTGCGGCTCATTTCCGCCAGCGCCGCATCGCGCTCCGCGGCGCTCGCGTACCAATGGGTGCGCTGCCAGTCGGGTCCACACAGTTTGGCAAACGGGTCGCCGGTGCGCAGCCCGACGCGCACCCCAAAGGGTTTGGCCTCCGTAGTGGGGCCGTGCTGCAGATTATGCGGATTGGATATGCCCATATGCGCTCACCGTGGAAAACTGGACTGTAGGCCAAACCCCGCTATTCTAATGAATTGCACCACAGGCAGCGAGCCGCTGCCGGGACCTGCCATGAGCAACAGTGCCGCATCTGCCAGACACTTCGTCAACGGCCACGCGACCAGGCCGCCATTCGCGGCCGGCCTCAAGCAGGCGGTGTTCGGCCTCGGCTGTTTCTGGGGCGCCGAGCGCCTGTACTGGGAACAGGAGGGCGTGTACTCCACCGCAGCCGGCTACGCCGGTGGCACCGCCGCCGACCCGGACTACAAGCTGGTGTGCACCGGCCGCACCGGTCACGCCGAAGTGGTGCTGGTGGTGTACGACCCCAAGCGCATCAGCTACGAAGCACTGCTGCGCGTGTTCTGGGAATCACATGACCCGACGCAGGGCATGCGTCAGGGCAATGACATCGGCACGCAGTATCGCTCGGTGATCCATTGTCATGATGAAGCGCAGCGTCAGGCGGCCGAGGACAGCTGCACACAATACGGCGGCGCGCTGAAGCGCGCCGGGCGCGGCGCTATTACCACGGAGATCCGCGAGGCGCCGACGTTCTACTATGCGGAGGATTATCACCAGCAATATCTGGCGAAGAATCCGAACGGGTACTGCGGGATTGGAGGGTGTGGGGTGCCGTTCAAATCCGCGGTGTTACAAGTGGGGGAGAAGGCGTAGTCGAAGCTACGCCGAGGGTTCCTTCAGGAAGTCACACGGTTAGCGTCATCTCTACTAAAAGTTCCGCGTGTTTCTGCAGAAAAAGCCAGCGGGTGATCGGCGCCGAAGTCTACTGGAAGTCTACCGTCGACCGCGTGACAGGATAATCCGCGGCGAAGAATGGATGGGGTGCAAACCGGCCGCTTCCGACCCATTTCTGCCGATCGCGAAGGACTGCTTTGGAGTCGCCCTTCTAAACTCCTCAGCGATTTCGACCGCAATCTGTCTAATTGAGAAAGGGCGTGACCTTCGGTTTTCCCTCCGCAGACTGCGTCGCCCAATGGGTCTCGTGGATAAGCAGCTCATCGGCACACGCGATGCCCAAAAACCGACCACTTGGAAATGCCGAGGCGCCGGACCTGTTCTTTCTGAAGGACGATCCCGCATCCGCAAAATCTTCGAACGGGACGCCTCTGGAAAAATCATCGGCTTTGGCGAGCGGCGCGAGAGTTGGGATGTGGTTTGGCTGAACATTTCGTGAGGATCGCGAGGGCACCGACAGATGCGCACTTGCCGGGGCAACGCAAGTTAATCGCAGATAGCAACCGCCGAGGGCTGCGACACGGCCACGAACGGTGAGCCGGCTATCGGCGACAACGCACCACTCGTGGCGTCAATCGAATAAACCGAATCGGTGCCCGCGCCTTCATTCACTGCATGCAACGGCGCTGCATCACAGGCCAACATTGGGGTGCTGGCCCTGGTGAACCCCGGCCGCGATCACCCCCACTAAAGCCAAGGCCACAACCACCCAAATAGTCGTTTTGGCGGGGCTCGACTCGCGTCTCTCAACCAAGGCAATCTCACCAAGGGGCACCGAATCATGATCACCGTAAATTACCCCATCATGCATCGAGCTAACGCGAAACTGATGTTTAGCGCCCGAGGTAGTCGTAATGACCACCTGATCACCAGGCTTCAGAACCCCACCGTCATTGAAATGTTGTGACAAGTCGCCCCGCACATTCGCGACCGGTTGCAGCGTCGTGCAACCCCCCATCATGCAGATGATCAGACACAACACAGTGAATGCTTTCATCGGCCTCTCCTTAGCGAGTAATCAATCGACAGACTGGTGATGATCGAACGCGAGCCATAGGTATCAGGTTACCGCAAGCCACGAACGGCCGCTAACAAGCGAGGACTTCAACGCCACGAACTTCGCCTTTTGGATTCTGATGTGAAACAGAGCCGTCTGGCTATACCGGAGCGTTACGAACGTCTGCGCACGCCCGCAATCGGGAAGTTTGCCCGCCTGTACTGACCGGCCGCTTCTGTCTGGAAGTGGTCGGTCGGACCCTTAGCCGGCCAAAAGGCGGGAGGCCGCTGCTGCCGGCTTGGCGCACGGCTTGTTCTGAACAGCGAGATTCCCTCTAAATGTCGGCGGATGCCAATTTTACCGGTGCCGTTTCTCGTGTGAACAGCATCGCTGCCAGACCGATTAAGGCGGCTCCGAACATGTACCAAGCCGGCGCCAATGGATTGGCAGTTTCTGGGTCAGCCATGCAACAACAAACTGTGTCGTCCCTCCGAATACGGAGATCGCGAGCGCATAGGTAACTGCCAGAGCACCCGAGCGCACGCTCGATGGGAAGGCTTCCGTGACGCTGATTAAAATCGCGGTCGCCGCCATTTGCGTGGTCAGGCGAAGCTGGAAAACCAAGAGGTAGAAGAGCATCGTCGATGGCGCATGGATGATGAGCCAGAAACTAGGCAGAATCGATGCGGTACTAAACACCATAAACCACATCATGATCGGCTTGCGCCCGAAGCGATCCGAAGCAAGCCCAGCTGCAAACGCCCCCAGAATGGCTGCTGCGCCGACGACCATGTTCGCGCCAAAGGCCACGCCCGATGGCATGGCGAGCGTCGTGCGGGCATAGGTCGTCATGAAGTTCAGGACATAGGTGGTGATCGTCGCCGTAAGCAACATCAGGAGTGCAACAATTGCAGTGCGCCGGTAGTTGGCGAAGGAAGGCTTTGTTTGAGCGGCTATGTTCCGCTCCAGCGTCTCCGGCATGGACCTTCGCAACTGTAGGCCGATGGGCACTATCAACACGCCGATCGCCATGGCAAGGCGCCAGCCCCACGCGGTCAGTGCAGCGTCGTCCATGAAGAAGGCGAGTGCTGCACCGATCGCCCCGGCGGCTAGATTCGCCACAAAAGCGCCGACAAACTGCAGCGAAATGAACAAACCGCGTCGCATCGGCGGTGCCACTTCAGCCAAGAGTGCTGTGCTGGCACCCATTTCGCCGCCGAGAGCGAAGCCCTGAATCAGGCGGCAAGCAATGACGATGAGGGGCGCCGCGATACCGATCGACGCGTACGAGGGCGTCAATGCAACGCCCAAGCTGGCGATACCTATCAATGCAAAGGACAATACCAGCATCGGCTTGCGGCCCAAGCGATCGGCCAGACCACCGATCACCATTGCCCCGATTGGCCTAGTTAGGAATCCGGCACCGGAGGCAGCAAGTGCGCTTAAAAGGCTGTTGGTCGAGTTGCCGCTCGGGAAGAAGCACTTGCCTATTTCTACGGCGAAAAAACTAAAGATGAGAAAATCGTAGAACTCGAGCGCAGTCCCCAGTGTTAGCCCGATAATTTGACCGCGCGTAGCAGCTGGCTGCGGTTGCTTTGCGGCGTTCACGGCTGGCCCTCAGACCTCAAAACAGAACTTTGGGGCGGCTCTGCGCAACGGTCAAGCGGTCATGAGGCGCGCCGAGACAACAGCGGCCCAGCCTAACACTGCACGTTTGCGTCACTCGCGACTTGGCAGTTTCGCGTGCACTCGCCATGCTGTACACACCGTAGGTTGCCATTTGAATGTCCGGTATGCAGGAAACTAGCCAGAGAAGCTCGTCGGCGGGCGGCAATGAGCAAGTCTGGCCGATTCCAGCCGGTGATGGCTGTACTTCCGGTATCGACCCGAAGCGGTTGGACGACATTCTCTAAAGCCGTCGCTCGGTCAACGCCCGGAAGCCGACGCTCAACGCTCCGGTTCAGCGGCGGGCCGCGCAGGGGGCCGTCCGCTGCAATCTGTTGTTAGCCGCGCGCGTCGGTAGTGCATAGCGACCGCG
>JANXYK010000014.1 GCA_025350055.1 Gammaproteobacteria bacterium
ATCACTCCCCTTACGCAAAAGGTAATTTCCAGTTTGAGTGTGTAGTTAAGGCTGGGTGGCGGGCGCAGTCTGTACTTGATTTACGTCTCAAGAAGTAATATGTTTATGACTAATGGGTCGATCCACCAAGGCAGACAAGGCTCGACAGCTGAACGTCGCTCGCAAACTACTCGAGGGCAACAGCGAGTTGTCCGAGGCCGCGCAGGGGCTCTCGCGCGAGTTCGACCTGTCGGTGCGGCAAGCTTATCGGTACCTGCAAGAAGCCGCGCGGCTCGAGCAGCCGGTCCCGATTGCCGAGGCCACCGTACCGATCACCCTCAAGCTGCCGCCGAGCACCGTGCGGCTGCTGCGAGCGTATGCGAAGGGCAGCGGTCTGACGATCGGGACCATTGTGACACGCGCGTTGGACGCCTTTCTGGGCGCCTTAAAAAGGCATGGCTGAGCGACACGCAACGCGTCGCTCACTTGAAGTTCATCTCCACTATGCGTTTGACCGACTGCGAGAATCCAAGCTCGCACAGGCGTACGGCATTTTGGTGCCGGGACGCGAGCGCCTCGTTGGCGCGCGAGTAAAGGAGAGCGCTCATGAAGATGGCGGCGATCTACGCACGGGTGTCCTCGGAACAGCAACGCGAGGAGAACACGATCGCGAGCCAAACGGCGGCGTTGATCGAGTTCGCGAAGTCCCACGAGTTGGAGGTTCCGAAGGAATGGGTGTTCGAAGACGAAGGTTATAGCGGCGCAATCCTCGAGCGCCCCGGTCTTGAACGGGTGCGCGATCTTGCGGCTGAGGGACAGATCCAGGTTGTTTTAGCCTACGCGCCGGATCGCCTGAGTCGCAAGTATGCCTATCAGATCCTGCTGGTCGAGGAGCTCGCCCGTCACGGCGTCGAGACGCTGTTCGTCAAAGCGCCGCAAGGTGCTAGCGCGGAAGACCAACTGCTCGTGCAGTTCCAGGGCATGATCGCCGAGTATGAACGGGCGCAGATCTTGGAACGATCCCGTCGCGGTAAGCGGCATCGGGCACGCGCCGGTGAAGTTGGCGTGATGAGCGGCGCGCCCTACGGTTATAGATTTATCCGCAAGAGCGACGATGCGCCGGCGGCGTACGCGGTAATAGAAGCCGAGGCCCGTGTCGTGCAGCGCATGTATGAGATGTACACGGTTGATGGACTCAGCATCGGTGAGATCACGCGGCGGACCAACGCCGAAGGCATCCCGACCCGCAAGCGAAGCGCCCGCTGGGAACGATCCACGGTATGGGCGGTGCTGCGCAACTCCGCGTATCGCGGCCTCGCCTGCTTTGGCAAGACTCGCGCCGCGACTCGAACGCGCGTTATCCGTCCGCTGCGTCGGCGCGGTGTGATGACGCCCAATTACACGGCAGGCCATGAGCGGCCACGCGAAGAGTGGATCGAGATCCCGGTGCCGGCGCTGATAAGCGAAGACAGCTTCGCGCGTGCCCAGGAGTTGTTGCAGGAAAACAAAGTGCGCTCGAAGCGTCGCACGATCACGCCGAGTGTGGTTCAGGGGCTGGTCAGCTGCCAGAAGTGTGGCTACGCCTTCTCGCGCACGTCGACACAGTCGAGTGCGCGCAAGATCCACTATTACAAATGCATTGGCTCGGACAGCTGGCGAAAACTGGGCGGCCCGGTGTGCGACAATGCGCGCTTGGTACGCCAGGATCTGCTCGATCAAATCGTGTGGGCCGAGGTGATCCGATTGCTCGAAGATCCGACGCTGATCCAGCAGGAACTCGACCGCCGCCTGGCGGCAGCACGCTCGTCCGATCCGACAAAGAAACGCGAGCAGTGTCTGCAAAGAGAATTGACGCACGTGGGCAAAGGCATCGAACGGCTCCTCAGCGCCTACCAGGAAGAACTGCTGTCAATCGAACAGTTGCGCGAGCGCATGCCTGCGCTCAGACAGCGCGAACGTAGGCTGCGCGCCGAGCTGCAAGCAATCGCGGACCAGGCCAATGATCGGGCTGGCTTCGTGCGTCTGGCCGAGACCCTTACGGCGTTTTTGGCCCGTCTACGCAGCGCCGCCCACACACTCGATATCATTGAGCGCCAGAGAATCGTGCGGCTCGTGGTCAAAGAGGTCTTGATCGGCGACGAGACCATCATCATCCGCCATAGCATCCCCGTCCCGTCCGGACTGCCGCAAAATGGGGGCCCGCCGGCGCCCGGTCGACCCCAGAGCCAGTCAGGCGGCGAAAGTTACCTTTTGCGTAAGGGGAGTGATTTCCCCTCTGCTCAGCAACGTCTATCTTCACTACGTGTTCGACCTCTGGGCACAGCAATGGCGGCAACGCTATGCCCGCGGCAGCGTTATCTACGTGCGCTACGCTGACGATATGGTCGTCGGCTTTGAGCACGAGAACGACGCCAGGCGATTTCTGACGGATCTGCGCGAGCGGCTGGAGGCCTTTGCATTGTCACTGCATCCGGACAAGACACGTTTACTGGAGTTCGGCCGCTTCGCAGCCGAGCGCCGTCGCAAGCGTGGCCTTGGCAAACCGGAGACGTTCAACTTCCTTGGGTTCACGCACATCTGCGGGCGCAGTCGGACCGGTCGTTTTCAGCTGATGCGGAAGACGCGTCGGGACCGTATGCGCACTCGGTTGCGTGCCATCAAGACGGAACTGCGGCGACGCATGCATATGGCGGTAGGTGAGCAGGGCCGGTGGCTCGGTCAAGTGGTACGTGGCTACTTTGCGTACCACGCGGTGCCGACCAACTCGCGCAGCCTCAGTGCATTCCGCTACCACGTAACCGAACTCTGGCGGCGTACGCTTCGGCGGCGCGGCCAGCGGGACCGGTCCACTTGGCAGCGCATGGAACGACTCGAGGCCACCTATCTGCCCGCCGCACGAATCCTCCATCCATGGCCTACCATTCGCTTTGCCGTCAACCACCCGAGGTGGAAGCCGGATGCCTGAATCAGGCCCGTCCGGTTTTGTGCGGGGGGCGCTCAGCAATGGGCGTCCCTACCGCGATTCTTACTGGCGAGCCACCTACGCCGCCTCGAGCGATTCGTGTACGAGTATGACTTCGGCGATAGCTGGATTCACGATCTGCGCCTCGAGGGCACGTTGCCGGCCGACCCGCGAAAGATCTACCCGGTATGTGTCGCCGGAAAGTGCTCGGCGCCGCCGGAGGACTGCGGAGGGCCGTCCGCGTACATGGCGAATCGTCAGTACTACGCCACCTCCGGCCGTGGTCGATCTGAGGAGGATCCAGAAGACTTCATGGACGAATTCGACGATGAATCTGACAGTTTCAGTGACTACGACCCGGACCGGTTTGACCGACTGCAGATTAATCGTGCGCTGAGCAAGCTGATAACCGGTTCATACGCGGAGGCGCTCGATGAAATTGACAATCCAGGTGTTGATCGAATCTCCCGACGCGCTGCCACTCACCGTTCCGATCCAGGCCCTTGACCGCACGTGCCAGCACGTTGAGGACGTGGGCCTGCGATTGGACGAAGCGAAGGCAATACTGCATGACTTGCAAGAGCGGCTGATCCGGCAACAACTGGCAAGATATCTCGATGCCCACCGCCCGTGCCTGCGTATTCCATCGATGGTGAACAGCTAATCCAGCCCATCGTGAACAGGCCCGGTGACGTTCGCGCCAACATTCCCGAATATAGTGCGCGTGTTCATGATGAACGCCGGCACGGCACTGGGATGGACCATAGCGGGCGCTCGGAAAATCGACCGTCTCTCGCATTTTTTCATCGCTCCTGACAGGCGCGGTCTGCCGCCGCAGGCGGCAGAAGCTCCGAAGTGTAAAAAGGCGCGAGAGATTGACCAGTCCGTTAGATGGCTCGGCGTTAAAGGTTGACCAGGCCCGGTACCAAATGTTCCTCACCCAATCAACACCATGAGAGAACTGAGGCCTGCTCAACCTTTGGCGCCGGTGCCTG
>JANXYK010000051.1 GCA_025350055.1 Gammaproteobacteria bacterium
GGCAACGAATCGCCCATTTTCCTGATCTTCATATCCTCGGTGTTCCCGATGATCGTGCAGACCGTGGCCGGCGTGCACACGATCGAGCGCCGTTACCTGCGCGCGGCCGAGAATTTCGGCGTCTCGCGCTACACGCTGTTCCGGCAAGTGGTGGTCCCGGCGGTGCTGCCGCAAATCATCGTCGGCATGCGCATCGGACTGGGGGTCGCCTGGCTGGTGGTGGTGGCGGCCGAGATGATCGCGCTGCACTCGGGGCTGGGCTACCTCATCATCGACTCGCGCAACGCGGGCAACCGCTACGACCTGGTGATCGCCGGCATGATCATCATCGGGTTGATCGGCCTCTCGCTCGATGGCGCGATGCGCCTGCTCGAGGGCCATCGCCTCGTCAGGTGGCGCTATGCCCACTAAAATCGTCGTCGACAACGTCAGCAAGAGCTTCAGCTCGGAGCAGGGCGCGCTGGCCGTAGTCGGCGGTGTCAGCTTCGAGGTCGGCGACGGCGAAGTGGTCGCGCTGGTCGGGCCATCCGGCTGCGGCAAGACCACGCTGATGAACATCATCGCCGGTTTCGAAAAGCCCGATGCCGGTTCGATCCGCATCGACGGCGCGGCGCACCATAAACCAAGCAAGCAGGGCATCCTGATCTCGCAACACGGCTCGGTGTTTCCCTGGCTGAACGTGCAGCAGAACCTGATGTTCGGGCTCAACGGCCATGCGCACGACGACCGGGAAGGCTTGGCCGATCACTACGCCGCGCTGGTGGGATTGCAGGGCTTCGAGACCAATTATCCGCACGAATTGTCGGGCGGCATGCTCAAGCGCGCCGAACTCGCGCGCGCGCTGGTGGTCAAGCCCGAGATTCTCTACATGGACGAGCCGTTCTCGGCGCTCGACGCGTTGATGAACCTGCGCATGCGCAACGAGCTGCTGCGCGTGCTGTCCGAGGAGCGCCACACGGTGCTGCTGATCACGCACGACGTCGAGGAAGCGATCCACCTGGCCGACCGTGTGTTGGTGCTGTCGCCGGCGCCCGCACGCATCAAGGCCAGCTTCGACGTGTCGCTGGCGCACCCGCGCAAGCTCTCGAGCCGCCACGTGCAGGACCTGCGGGTCGCCATCCTGCGCGAACTGGGCGTGTACAGCGACTAGCGCCGGCTGTCGCCGCTGCCACCGGCGCACCGCCGACTATTCGCCAGCTATGGTCATCCCTTCGACCACCACCGACCCGCAGCGGATCGCGCCGCGCATGTCAACGTCAGTGCCCACGGCGTTGATGTTCCGCAGCATCTCGCGCAGGTTGCCGGCGATGGTGATCTCGTGCACCGGATAGGCCAGCGCGCCCCGCTCCACCCAGAATCCGCTCGCGCCGCGCGAATAATCGCCGGTGACGCCATTGACGCCCTGCCCCATCAGCTCGGTCACGTACAGGCCCTCGCCCATGCGCGCGAGCAGCCCCTCGAAATCAAAGCTCGCGCCCGGCGCGCTCACCAGCAGGTTGTGAACGCCGCCGGCGTTGCCGCTGGTCTTGAGTCCGAGCTTGCGCGCCGAGTAGCTGCCGAGCACGTAGCCATCGAGTACCCCGTCGTGCACCAGCTCGCGATCGCGCGTGGCAACGCCCTCCGCGTCGAAGTTGCCGCTCGCCAGGGCGCGTGGCAGGTGCGGGCGCTCCTGCATTTGCAGGAAGCGCGGGTAGACCTGTGCTCCGGCGGCATCCAGCAGGAACGAAGCGCGCCGGTACTGGTTCGCTCCGCGGATCGCACTGAGAAAGTGTGCATGCAGGCTGCGCGCCATCTCGGGCGAGAACAGCACCGGCGCGCGGCGCGTGCCCAATCGCCGCGCGCCGAGCCGCGCGAGGGCGCGCTCAGCGGCGCGGCGGCCGATCTCCGCGGCGCCGACCAGGTCACCCGCATGGCGCGCCACCGAATACCAGTGGTCGCGTTGCATGTCCGAACCTGACTGCGCCAGCAGGGCGCAACTGAGCGAATGGCTGGTGCTGGGGAAGCCCGCGAGAAACCCGTGCGTATTGCCGAACACGCGCACGCCGCGATGGGTGCTGAGCGAGGCGCCCTCGGAGTTGCAGAGGCGCGCATCGAGCGCCAGCCCGGCCGCTTCGCACTCCCGTGCAATTTCCACCGCCTGCTCGGGCTCGAGCGCCCAGGGATGATCGAGGTCGAGATCGGGGAATGCACTGGCCATCTCGCCTGCGTCGGCCAACCCGGCGCACTCGTCGCTGGCAGTGTGACGCGCAATCGCGCAGGCCTTGCCGACTGTCTGGCCAACGGCCGCGGGACGCAGGTCGGCGGTGCTGGCCGATCCCTTGCGATGGCCGAAATAGACGGTCACGGCCATACCGCGGTCGCGGTGATATTCGATGGTTTCGACCTCGCCCATGCGCACGGTGACCGTCAGCCCCTTCTGCAGGCTCGCGTCGGCATCGGCAGCGCTGGCCCCGGCGGCGCGCGCCTCGGCCAGCGCGCTGCCCACGACCTGC
>JANXYK010000074.1 GCA_025350055.1 Gammaproteobacteria bacterium
CCAGCATCATCATCCTCAAGGTCATTGACCTGACCATTGGCCTCCGGGTCAGCAGCGATGACGAACGCGAAGGCCTGGACATCGCGCTGCATGGCGAGCATGTGGATTAAGTAGCAGCTTCAGGCTGTACTTCAGGGCCCCAGCAGCGTGCTGCGCTGCCGGGGCTTTTTATTTAGTAGGCTGCCCATAGAGCATTTTTACCGATACTTATTGTGACGCAGTTCACCATTGCCTTCCGGCGCAGCACTGATACTCTCGAACATGCATTACCGGAGACCCACATGCGCCACCTGACCGCGCTGGCCCTTGCGCTCACCCTGCTGGGCACCGCCAGTGCTGCCGACATCTACTGCAACAACCAGGGCAAGGACTGCAGTGACAAGCCCACTCCGGGGGCGGTGCTGGTGCATATCTCGAACAACAGCTTTGGCAGCAACACGCTGTCGACTGCGGCGGCGGGCAGCGATCGCGCGCGCGACAACACATCGACGGACGCGGCCAACGCGCGCCTCAGCCAGGAACACAGCGCACAGGCCGTGCAGAAGGATGTCTCCAGCACCCGCGCCACGCAGTGCAAGGACGCGCAGGACAAATACCAGAAGTCCATCGAAGCCCGGCGCGTGTATCGCATGGGCAAGGATGGCGAGCGCGAATACCTCTCCGACTCCGAGGCCGACCAGATGCGCCTCAATGCACGCCTCGAGATGGAGCGCTCCTGCGGCAAGTCCAGCGGCTGATCCGCTGACCTCAAGGTTCTCGCGTGCCGCTGCGCCGCCCTGCTACATTGCGCGCACCTGAGGCGGGAGCGGCATCCACATGAGTACAGGCTTCATCGGGCTGGGCGCCATGGGCGCACCCATGGCTCGCAATCTGCATCGCGCCGGACTGCTGGGCGCCGTGTGGAACCGCAGCACCGACAAGGCGCGGTCGCTGGCCACGGAGCTCGGCGTCAGGGAAGCCCCTTCGGTACTGGCGCTGGCACGCACCAGCGAAACCCTGGTGCTGTGCGTCTCGGCCGACAACGACCTGCTGCAGGTGATCGCCGCATTGGCGCCAGCGATGCGCCAGGGTCTGCTGATCATCGATTGCTCGACCGTGAGCGCCAATGCGGCGCGCGCCGCCGGGCGCATTTGCGCGGCGCGCGGCGCGGAATTCCTCGATGCGCCCGTGAGCGGTGGCGTCGAAGGCGCGGCCAAGGGGACGCTCGCGATCATGGTCGGCGGCGAGGCCGCCGCTTTGGAGCGCGCAATGCTGGTGCTGCAGGCGATGGGAAAAACCATCACGCACTTCGGTCCGCAGGGTGCGGGCCAGGCCGCGAAGGCCACCAACCAGATCATGGTGGCCGGCATCATCCGCGCCGTCGCCGAAGGCCTGGCCTTTGCCGCTGCACAGGGAATTCCGCTCGACAAGACCATCGCCACCCTAAGCCAGGGAGCCGGCGGCAGCTGGTACCTGGCCAATCGCGGTCCCTTCATGGAGCGTGGCGCCTATCCGGCCGGCTTCCGCGTGCGCCTGCACGAGAAGGACCTGAAGATCTGCCAGGCCATGGCGGCCGCCTCGGGCGCCACCTTGCCGGTGGTCGAAGCCGCGCTGCGCGACTACGCGCAGCTGATCGCAGCAGGCCACGGTGATGAGGACGTCTCTTCGATCTTCAGGCTCACGGCGCCGCTGTTCGCTGCAGCTGGACATGAGCCGACGGCGGGCGCGGTGGAAGCGTGAACGACAACGACAACACGGAGGCTGCGCCGCCTAAGCCCGCCACGAGCACGCGCGGCCTGATCCTGCCTGATTTCTGCGCGGCGCGCGCGGTGCTGGCGGTGGTGCTGATCGTCACGCTCACGGCCGTCGTGCTGTCGGTGGCGCGCCATACCGCCGGGCTCATCTTCTGGCTCGACCTGGCACGAACGGCGCTGTTCATGCTGTGGACGGGCCTCGGCAGTGCGGCCGCGCTGTGCCTGTTGCGCCGGCCACTGGGCACGATGCCGCTGCCCAGCGCGGTGGTCGTGGCCATGCTGGCGATGCTGACGGTGATCGCGCTGGTGTCGGCCGGCGTGCTCTGGCTGGGCAGCAACGCCTGGCTGGGTGTGCGTGCCAGCAATCTGCTGCTGCCCGAGCAACCGTGGCGCTTCTTCGCGGCCAACCTGGGTATCGGCGCCATAGTCGCGGCGCTGGCGCTGCGCTATTTCTACGTCGCTGGTGAATGGCGGCGCAATGTCGAACTGCAGGCGCGTGCGCGCGTGCATGCGCTGCAGGCGCGCATCCGGCCGCACTTCCTGTTCAACAGCATGAACACCATCGCCGCGCTGACGCGCAGCAATGCCGCGCAGGCCGAAGAGGCCGTGCAGGATCTGGCCGACCTGTTCCGCGCCAACCTGAATGAAAAGCGCAGCAGCATCACGCTCAAGGAAGAACTCGAGGTCGCGCGCATCTACCAGCGCATCGAACAGCTGCGCCTGGGCGAGCGCCTGCATGTGATCTGGGATGTCACCGATCTGCCGATGCGCGCGCAGGTGCCGGGCCTGCTGATGCAGCCGCTGCTGGAAAACGCCATCTATCACGGTATCGAGCCGCGCCAGTTGGGCGGCATTGTCACGGTCAGCGGCGCGCTCGATGGCGATGTGATCGGGCTCACCGTGCGCAATCCGCTGCCCGAGGCGGGTGGCGAGACGCATAGCGGCAACCGCGTCGCGCTCGACAACATTCGCGAGCGCATGGAGCTGCTGTACCCGGGTCGCTCCTCGGTCGAAGCCAGCCGCGTCGGCGATGAGTACGTGGTGCGCCTGCGCTTTCCGCACGTCGAAGATCCGGTGCGGACCTCCTCGTTGTGAGCACGGCGCGCCAGCGCGTGCTGCTCGTGGACGATGAAGCGCCGGCGCGCGAGCGGTTGCGTCGCCTGCTGCTCGAGCTCGGCGACATCGAGGTGGTCGGCGAAGCAGCCAACGGGAGCGATGCCGTGCGGCTCGCGGGCGAACTCAAGCCCGATGTCTGCCTGCTCGATGTGCGCATGCCCGGCATGGACGGACTCGAGGCGGCGCGCCACATGGCCCTGCTGCCGACGCCGCCCGCCGTGGTGTTCACCACTGCCTACGACAACTATGCGATCGAGGCCTTCGACACCCAGGCGATCGGCTATCTGCTCAAGCCCGTGCGCGCCGAGAAACTGCAGGCCACGCTGCAACGCGCCGCGCGGCTCGCGGGCTCGCAGCTCGCCGCCATTGCGCATGTCGATGCGGCGCGCGCCGATCGGGAGCCGGCCGGGCGCACGCATGTGGCTGCGCGCCTGGGGGAACAGTTGCGCCTGATACCGATCAGCGATGTCTATTATTTTTCCGCCGACCAGAAGTACACCACCGTGCGTCATCGCCACGGAACCGAACTCATCGAGGATTCGCTGCGCGCGCTCGAAGAGGAATTCGCGACGCGCTTCGTGCGCGTGCACCGCAATGCGCTGGTGAACATCGGCTATCTGGCGGCCGTGGAGCGTGACACCGAGGGGCAGCACCACGTGCTGCTGCGCGAACTCGATGAGCGGCTGACGGTGAGCCGCAGGCTGGCCGGGGAACTGCGCGAACGGCTGCTGCGCTGACGCACAGGCATGCGCGGCATCACAATGCCGTATATTGACTGCACGTGACTGCCGAAGGCGCAACCTTTCTCTCTACCAAAGCCAGGCTCAGCTACCTGGTCGAGGCGCCGCCGCCGGATGGCGCGACCCTTGAGGTGGCGCCGGGCATCCAGTGGCTGCGCATGCCCCTGCCCATCGATCTCAATCACATCAACCTGTGGCTGATCGAGGATGGCGACGGCTATACGCTGATCGACACCGGCTTCCCGGCTTCCAGCTGCACGGCCGTGTGGGAGGCACTCGAAGCCACGCTGCTACGTACGCGACCGCTGCGGCGCATCCTGCTGACGCACTATCATCCGGACCACATGGGTTGCGCGGCCTGGCTGCAGCAACGCTACGACATTCCGGTACGCATCGCGGCGCGCGCCTTGCCTTCCGCGCAATTCATCGTCGATGGTCCGAGCCCCGAGCGCACCGAAGCCGGCGTGCAATATTTCATGGCCCACGGCATGAGCGAAGCACGCGGATACTTTGCGACGTTGGCGGAGATGCGCCGCAAGTCGCCGCTCAGGATGATGCCGCAGGTCAGCGAGCCGCTGGTGGATGGCACATCGATAGCCATCGGCCACTGGCAGTTCCGGATCATCGAGACCGATGGCCACGCACTCGCGCACCAGAGCTTCTACAGCGCCGAGCCGAAGCTGCTGATCAGCGGCGATCAGATCCTGCCGACCATCTCGCCCAACATCAGTCTCTCGGTGGCGGACTGGGGCCTCGATCCGTTGGGCGACTACCTGGTATCACTGGATCTGTTGGCCGGGCTGCCAGCCGACACGCTGGTGCTGCCCTCGCATGGGCGCCCCTTCACGGGACTGCACGCGCGCATCGCCGACCTGCGCGCCCATCACCTGCAGGATCTGGCGCTGCTGCGCGAGAATATTTCGAGCCCCATCAGTGCCTTCGAGCTGATGCCGGTGCTCTATGGCCGCCAGCTCAAGGGTTTCAACATCTACCTCGGGCTGCATGAGTGCGTGGCGCACCTCGAGCACCTGGTGCGCCGCGCTGAGGCGCAGCGCGAGCACTCCGCGGAGGGTCACTACCGTTATCGATTGTGCTAGCGTAACGCCTGCATTTTCGCGGTCATCGGCCCGAGGGAGTCAGCGTGTTCCAGCAGAAGAAAGTCATCATCAGTTGCGCCATCACCGGCTCGATCCACACGCCATCGATGTCGCCTTACCTGCCGGTGACTCCTGCCGAGATCGCAAGCTCCGCGATTGAAGCCGCCAAAGCCGGCGCCGCCATTCTCCATCTGCATGCCCGCAATCCGGAAAACGGCCGGCCCGACCAGACGCCCGAGGCTTACGCAAAATTCCTGCCGATGATCAAGCAGGGTTGCGACGCGGTGGTGAACCTCACCACCGGCGGCGCGCCGCACATGCTGGTGATCGATCGCATCCAGCCGGCGATCAAA
>JANXYK010000010.1 GCA_025350055.1 Gammaproteobacteria bacterium
AACTGCGTGCCGGCCAGTCGGCGTCGTTGTTGCCGCGCCCATTGAAGTAAGGGGTGGGTTCGCCCAGGTAGTCGAAGCCCGTCCAGACGAATTCTCCCAACAGGCTCGGTATGCGCTCCTGCGCATCGAACTCCACATCCGGGCAGTAGGCCCAGGGCGGCGCGATGATGTCGTAGCTGCTGATCTGGAGCGAGGCGTGCTTCTCGTACTTGTCGAGCGGCAGGTGATAGACGCCGCGTGAGCTGACGCAGGAGGCCGTTTCCGAGCCGTAGATGACCCAACCCGGATGCGCGTCGAGAATGCGTTGGTAGCGGTCGGGGGAGTAATTGAAACCGGGAATGTCGACTTCGTCGGCGAGCCTGTTGCGGATCGCATCATCCGGGTTGTTGAACGCCGAAGTCGTGGGGCGCGTCGGATCCTCGGCGTGGAAGAAACCGCTCAGGCGTCTGGCCTCTTTCCAGCCATCGGCGCTGCCCTGTTCCGGGATTTCATTGCCGATGCTCCACATGATGACGCTCGGATGATTCCGGTCGCGCCGCACCATGTCGCGCACATCAGTCTCCGACCAATCGTCGTAGTACTTGCTGTAACCGTTGCGCACCTTCGGTATCCGCCACATGTCGAAGGCTTCGTCCATCACCAGCAAGCCGAGGCGATCGGCGTACTCGAGCAGCTCCGGCGAGGGCGGGTTGTGGCTGGTGCGGACGGCATTCACGCCCGCGGCCTTCAGGATCTGCAGTTGCCGCTCAGTGGCGCGGCGATTTACGGCCGCTCCCAGTGCGCCCAGGTCGTGGTGCAGGCAGACACCGTGGAGTCGCACGATGTGGCCATTCAACAAGAAACCCTTCTGCCGATCGAAGGCGATGCTGCGGATTCCGAAGGGCGTCACAGTGTGGTCGACCGCTGCGCCGCCTTCCAGTACGTCTGTGACCAGCGCATAAAGATACGGGCGATCGAGGTCCCAGAGCTGCGGCTGCGGAACCGCCAATCTGGATGCCGCCGTAGCGGTCTCACCAGGCGCGACTTCCAGGGGCTCCGTGGAATCGGCTACTGCACGGCTATCTGCATCCAGCACCCGCGTACGGATCGACACGCTGGCCGCTGCCATTCGGCGGTTGCGTACTTCGGTGCGCACCGCGATGGTGGCCTGCTGCGTGGACACTTCGGGCGTGGTGACGTAGGTACCCCAGCGCGCCACGTGCACGGGCCCGGTGACGTCGAGCCAGACATTCCGGTAGATGCCGGCGCCCGGGTACCAGCGCGATGAGTCAACCTCAGGCGCGAGTCGAACGGCGAGTACGTTCGGCTCGCTGCCCCAGTGCAGGTAGGGCGTCAGGTCGAAGCCAAAGCCGATGTAGCCATACGGGCGACCACCCAACGGTTTGCCGTTGAGCCACACCTGCGTGTTCGCCATGGCGCCGTCGAATTCCACAGCCACGAAGCGTTCCCGCGCGCTCGAGGGCAAACTGAAGGACTTGCGGTACCAACCGATGCCGGCGATGGGCAGGGCGCCCGTGTGCGGGTTGAGTGTGCGATCAAAGGGACCGGCGATGGCCCAGTCATGCGGCAGCCGCAGCGCGATCCACGCCGCATCGGCGTATGCCGGCCGTTCCGCCCCCGTGGCCTCGCCGCGATGGAATTTCCAGCCATCGTTGAAGCTGCCGCGTCGGGCGTCTACGGGTTGCGACGGCGATGCCAGGACAATGCAGCTCGCGGCCAGCCACAGGAGTGGCGCCAGCAGCACCAGTCGAACCGTTCGTGCGGCCGGTCGCATCATTCGATGAACGGCTCGACTTCGACGCGCCGTCCGCAGAGAAATGCGTCCGCGACCAAGGTGAAGGGCGCCATGTCGGTGTCGGAACGGCGCTCGCCAATGAGCGCGGCGAAGTGGGCATAGAGACGCGAGTACTCGGTCGCCTGCGCAACGGCGACGTCCCGGCCGTTGATCTGCAGGAGGCTCGCGCCCTTCGTGAGCAGCAGAGTGCCCTCGTCGGTCTGCACCTCGATGTCCCAGCTCTCGGTGCCGGTATGCCGGAAGTTCAGGTCCATGTGTATGGAAGCGCCGTGCTGGTCGTCCAGGTTCACGGCCGCGGCAATCGGGCATTCGCAATTGGATGGGAAGTAGAGCGTGGCATTGCGCAGCACGACGCTGCCCGGAATGATGCGTGTGAGTATGGATAGTGCGTTGATGCCCGGGTCGAATACGCCCAGGCCCCCGGCCTTCCAGATCCAGGTTTGTCCTGGATGCCAGACGCGCACGTCCTCCTGCCACGTGACTGATACGCGCTTGATGCGGCGGCTCGCGAGCCAGGCGCGCGCGGGTTCAACGCCGTTGGCGAAACGGGAATGCCAGGACGCGAGCAAGGTCACGCCCCTGGCTGCTGCCAGGTCCACCAGTGCGCGCACTTCGCCGAGCGTGGCGCCGGGCGGCTTCTCGAGTAGCACGTGGCAGCCGTGTTCGAGCGCCAGGCGGGCCGCGTCGTAGCGCACCTGCGGCGTCGTGCACAGCGCCACCGCCTCGACGTTCGTGCGGGCGGCGAGCAGCTCCGCCGTGTCCTTGTAGGCTGGCACCTGCTCGAGGCGGTGGTGCGGGCTGGCGGTGGCGATCAGCCTGAAGGCACTGTTGCCGGCGATCGAGGGCAGGTGCTGGTCGCGCGCGATCTTGCCCAGCCCTACAATCGCTATGGTGGTCGGGTTCGCCATCGGGCCCCTCTGATAAATATTATAATTTTATCGTACACCCGAATGACGCCACAAGACCACCGCAGGGAGTCCCGCATGGCTGAGCTTGCACCGCGCGTAGCCCTGGTGACCGGAGCCGGCAGCGGCATCGGCGCCGCTGTCAGCCGCGGGCTCGCGGAGGCAGGATTCTCCATCGTAGTGGCCGGTCGGCGCGCGCAGCCGCTGGCAGCCGTGGCCGATGACATCCGGCGCGGCGGCGGCAAGGCCTGGCCGTTGACGGCCGATGTCACCAGCGAGCCATCCGTGCGCGAGCTGTTCGAGCGCATCCGCGGCGGGCTCGGGCGTCTCGACGTGCTGTTCAACAACGCGGGCGCCAGCCATCGCGCTGCGCCGCTCGAAGAAGTGTCGCTGGCCGAGTGGCAGGGCGTCGTGGACGTCAACCTGACGGGCGCCTTCCTGTGCACACAACAGGCCTTTGCGATCATGAAGCAGCAGGCGCCGCGCGGCGGCCGCATCATCAACAACGGCTCGGTGTCGGCGCTGACGCCACGCCCGCACTCGGTGGCCTACGCGGCCAGCAAGCACGGCTTGAGCGGGCTCACGCACGCCACCGCACTCGAGGGACGGAGATTCGATATTGCCTGCGGGCAGATCAACATCGGCAACGTGGACACCGCGATCGGCGCGCACCTTCGCACCGGAACGCTGCAGGCGGATGGCACGATGGCGCAGGAATCCACGATGGACATCCGCGAGGTGGTGGCCGCCGTGGTGTACATGGCGAGCCTGCCGCTGTCCGCCAACGTGTTGTCGATGACCGTGATGGCCACGCAGATGCCGCTGCTCGGGCGCGGCTGACGCCGCCCCGATCAGGATCTGCGCCGGCGCGGCGGTGCCGGTTCCTCGTGATCGACAATCAGGTCCAGCGCCTCCTGGATCATCTTGCGCATGGCTTCCGCGGCCGCGGCCGGGCGGCCGGCGATGATCGCATCGGCGACGCGCTTGTGGTCGGCAACGCTGGCCAGTTTGACGCCCTTGTAGCGGTTGGTGGTGCGGATGCTGAAGCGCAGCGCCGTCGAAGTGAGTTCGGTCAGCTGCGCGTAGAAGCGGTTCCCGCTCGCGCGCAACACGGCCACGTGGAAAGCAATGTCGGAAGCCAGCGGATCGTCCTCACCGCGTTCCGCCGCGCGCATGCGATCGATCGCGTCACGCACGGCCTGCTTGTCCGCGGGTCCGGCCGCTCTGGCGGCCAGCGCCGCGGCGAGCGGCTCGATCGCGAGACGCACTTCAGTGAATTCCGTGAGCAGTGTCGGTGAAAACTTGCGCTCGAGCAGCCAGCCGAGGATATCCGGGTCGAGCAGGTTCCATTTCGATTCGGGCTGCACCCAGGTGCCCTGGCGCGGTCGCGCACCGAGCAGGCCCTTGGCGGTCAGCATCTTTACG
>JANXYK010000057.1 GCA_025350055.1 Gammaproteobacteria bacterium
ATGGGCAGTCTCGCTACGCTGCCAGCGCCTTCAGCACGTTCCGCGGATCCTTGCGGATGGCACGCAGCAGCGCCTTGGCCGGGCCTTGGGGTTCGCGCCTCCCCTGCTCCCAGTTGCGGAGGGTTCCGAGGTCCACGGTCAATAGGGCCGCAAATTGGGACTGCGACAATTTCAAACTCTTGCGCAACTCCTTGACCATCGTGGAATCCACAGTTGTCTCACGAGCCGGCGCGCGCGCTCCGCGTACGATCTCGCCCGCTTCCCGCACGCCTTGCAACAGTTTCTCGAAGTCCTTGGAGTTCATGTCCTAGCCCTCCACATAGGCTTTGGCCAGCGCTTTCAATTGCGCCTTGGTCAAGTCCACTTTGACGTTTTTGGCGAAGATGACCACCAACAGAATCTGCGATTCGGCCACCCGCCAGTAGTAAATCACCCGCGCCCCGCCACGCTTGCCGCGACCCTGGAGCGCAACCCGGATCTTCCGCAGACCGTGTCCGCCTGGAATCAGATCGCCAGCATCCGGACGATCTGCCAGGTCCTGCTGGAATTCAGCGAATTCATCATCCGGCAGGTACTGCTCACGATCGGCAGCAAAGGTCGGGGTCTCGATGAAGATCACAGTTCAACCGTACGCCATTGACTTACCGTAAGTCAATGGCGTACATACCCCTGGCTATGAATCGCGCGTTCCGCACGGTCAGAACTCGATGCGGAGCTGACGCTCGGTTGTGGGCATCGCACGAGCTGGGTGATCCGGCTTCGGTACCTTGATTTGTGCCGCGGGTACCTTGATCTGTGCTGCCGGTGCCGTCGCGGCACCGAACACGCTCACCTGGCTTGTAAACAGGCGGGCAAGATTGGCCAATTTGATCGGAATTGGCGACGAATTCTGACCAGGCCCGTAAACAAGCTTTTCTCACCCGATCAACAGCATGCGCGAATTGAGGCCTGGTCAGCCTTCGGCGCCGGTGCCTGGTTAAAGCAAGACGCCGGTTCACACAACTGGCATCTGTTTGTGTTTGATGAAGCGGTGCGTCTGCTAGTCCGCGCGAGCCTCGCCGAACTCCAACCGGGCTTCGTCGGAACGTTTCATTGCGTTCGATCGTTCGAGCGCGGCAAAACAAACTGGCGTCGAGCTCATGTCCAACCAACGACTGAAACGTGCCGCACGCGACAGCATTCTCGACATTGGCACGGGATTCCCATTGGTGAGCGCCTTTAGGGCACCGATGTAGTCGTCGCGGAATACCGTGGGCACGATGATACGGGTCAATCCAGCATTCGACAGAAAGTGATTCATGGCGACGCGCGCCGTACGGCCATTGCCGTCCGAGAACGGGTGAACCTCCGACACTACGAAGCTTGCTAGCGCGGCGCGATTGGCGGGTGTGGACGCGCTCATGGTGTATTCGTAGCCTTTGAACAGCGTGCCGAGCACGAGGTCTGGATCGACAAACCGTGTGGCGCCGGCGCGGTTTCGCTCTGTCTTGAACTCGCCCGGCAGCTTGTCCTTGCGAGACTCGATTACCTGGCTATTCCATTCCTTGAGCAGCCGCGCAAACTCCTCTGCGCTGTCGGGAAGTTTCGGAGACTGCTTGGATTTGAGGATTGCCTGGTAGGTCCCAAGAATGTCGTGCGAGTCATCTTCGCGATATTTGAGCGGGCGGCCGTTGACGACGATGTCGTGCGCTTCCGTGATCTCGAATTCCGTACCTTCGATGTAGTTTGAGAAATAGGTCTCGACGAAGGCCTGTAACGATGCGTCCGCGGCCGGATCTGCGGCCGGCACTTGCAGGGGGTTCTGCTGCAATTCGATGGCCAGCGCCTCGAAGAGCTTTAGGCGGGCGTCGTCGTAGGGACGTTTTGCTGCGCGCGCGCGCGCCGCGGGCGCGCTCAACTTGGCGGTGCGCGTGCCCAGCAGTGCTCCGATCGTCGTATCCAGCTGCTTGAATTCAGCGTCAAGCCCGAGCGGAGTCGCGATCGCGCGCGCGGAGTCGCGCAACTTGTTGGTCGCACCATCGACGTCGCGGCTGATGAATCGGTCGAGCCACTCCTCGACCGCCTCTGTGCCGAGCGTGCGCTTTTCCGCCGCATTCCCGCGGCTCGTGAAGAGATTCTCGAGCAGCGCGCGCGCCTGGCTCGATAGATGTGCCGTACCGTGAAAGGTGGGGATCTTGATGTCGGATTCGAGCGGACCTGGTCCTTTCGCAATGCGTAGCTTCACGCCTGGAAGCGCGAGATCGCGCCGATAGGGCCCCGTCAGAAAATAGTTACCCGCAGCCGTCGGACGCTGTTCGAAGGCGGAGCGATGCGACACGATGCAATCGGGTGCGATCAGCGCGCACAGCTCAAGCAGATGGCGGCGAGTGATGACTTCGAGCGGTTGCGCGAGGTCATCGGTGTAGACGCCCGAAAAAATGCGGCGTAGCTCCCCCTGCTCCGCCAGACGTTGCAGTCTGCGCGCTTCAGTTCGATCCTCGCCGGCCGTCTTGAGAGGCATGTCGCTTTCTTCGTCAGAAAGAGGTGATGCGCCTCTTTTCTGTCGCTATGTTATACCTAATACTATGAAAACGTCGCTATATTAGTAATAGTAGAGATTGGGCGCTGTCGCAGGAATCTACATAAAAGCGCGCCAAAGCGTCATTTTGTCGCCAGATTAGGCGCAATTAGGTAATTCTGTCGCCAATCCCCATATAATGTCGCTTCTGTCAAGAACTAACGCGCGCTACTTAGGCAGCGATTTGCTCTGACGTCCGCCTGGAGCAACGTCACACCGTAGAGCGACCCACGCCAGGTCGAACAGGATCTTGCGAGCCATGGGCCAAGACTAAAGAGCAATTTGCGCGGCACGGAATCGCGCTGGGTAGCTAGCCAGGATTTCTATCGGCCATGCAGTTTGCCGCAACGGGAACGGCGACCAGGCACGTGTTGAGGGTCATGTGGGGCAGCGGGACGCTGCGCGACTGAGGAGCAGGGTTCAGACGGATAGCGGGCGGCGGCTCGCGCATCGCTATTCGGCCACTGCGCCGCGCAATCCAGCATGCGATGACACCTCACGGCCCGCTCTAACGCGTTGTTAGCTGACCTCTTGACGGTATGTCTGTTCTGACATACTCTTGCCAGCGTGAGCCCCAAGCATAAGCCGCTGGTGTGGCTGCACGGCGAGGTCAAGACCCCGCCGTTTTCCGCCGAGGCCCGGCTCGAGGCGGGATTTCTGCTGCGCAGGCTCCAACGCGGCGAGATGCTCTCAATGCCGCGCTCGCGCCCAATGCGAGCCATTGGTGCTCGGTGCCACGAGCTGCGCATTTCGGATGTCGGCGCCATCTGGCGGACCATATGTCACGCCGATGCCGATGCCATTGTAGTTGGCGAAGTGTTCGCGAAAAAGACACAGCAGACACCAAAACAAGTGCTCGATGTTTCGTGTCGGCGCCTGAAGGAGTACGACCGTGCGGGCAAGTAAGCAACGCAAATTGACTGCCAAGGGCTGGAAGATTGGCGATGCCAAGGACTTCATGGCCCTGTCTGCTTCCGAAGAGGCTTACATTAAGATTCGTCTGAAGCTGGCGGATGGCCTAAAAGCGCGCCGCAGCTCTCGCGGGATAACCCAGACCGAGCTGGCGAGCGCACTGCGTTCGAGCCAGTCGCGGGTAGCGAAGATGGAGGCCGGCGATCCGACGGTGAGCCTCGACTTGCTGGTGCGGTCACTGTTGGCACTGGGCACTTCAAACCGTGAGTTGGCAGCAATGATCGCGCATAGCCTCAGGGTCACCTAACGATACGGTTGAGCGGCCGCACGCAGGCGCGCGGCGCGGGCGTATCCGCAATTCTGTGTGCGAGGCGGTTTAGAAACCTCATCGCTCTGATCAACCCTTGACCAGTGTAAACCGATCCCCATACAGGATGGCAGACTGGTTCATCGCGCGCTTCCAGTCAAAGGCACTGCGCACCGATTTGTTCAGCACGTTGCGCAGTGCCAGCCACAACCACTTGATGGCCGACTCGTCTTTGGGAAAATGCCCGCGCGTCTTGATGATTCTGCGCAGCCGCATGTTCAGGCTCTCGATCGCATTGGTCGTGTAGATCACTCGCCGGATGTCCGGCGGGAACTCGCCGCCTAATGCGGATCCGAGCTGTTGACCTTATCGATCACGTTGAGGGACCGCAGCTTTCCCTCCTGCTCCTGGATCAGGGCCAGATTGTGGTTGATTTGCTCAATCGCTTGTCCGCTTACCTCGTCAGTACGCCCTGGATTGCGAACGATACGCGGCCTAATGATCACCACCGTCTCGGTGTTATTGGCATTGGCCGTACTGGTCGAGAACAGCCGGCCGATGCCGGGAATATTGCCCAGGATAGGGATGCCAACCTTGTCGTTGCTGCTGGTGTTCTTAATCAATCCACCAATGAACACCGACTGCCCATCCTCGCACATCAGTTCGGTGGTGACTTCCGTGCTCTTCTTTTCGGGAATCCCGGCGATCAGAGTTGTCGAACTGACCTCCGGATGTATGTGCAGATGCACTCGGCCCTGCTCATCCACCGAGGGCGTCACTTTCAGGATGACACCAGACTCCAGAAACTGGATGCTCTCGGTGGTGACCTGATTGATGGTAGTAGTGACCTTGTATCCCGTGCTCTTGCCGATTACGGCCTTGGCTTCCTGATTCTCCATCGCCAGCAACTTGGGTGTGGCCAAGGTTCGAACGCGATTGCGTGTGGTCCGGGCTTCCAGAAACAGCTCAATGTTCCGGTTAGTAAGGCTGAAGAAGAAACCCGGGTCCTGTGGACCCGTTTTGACGCTGCCGCTGGCCAAGCCATTGGTGCCAAAACTGCCGCTGGTGCCATCCCCAGATCCAAACACCTTGCTCCAATCCACTCCATAGGTTTCGCCGTCATCCAAAGTGACTTCCAGCACTTTGGCTTCGATCAACACCTGCCGGGGCTCGGCATCCAGCTGGGTGAGCAATCTGCTGGTTCTTTCCAGGAATTCGGCGGTGTCTTCCACTACGATCATGCGCCGGTCCTTGAGCGGCGTGACTTTGCCATACCGCGACAGATACTTGGAGAGGATTTCGGCGACCTGATTCGGATCCGAATACTGGACCTTGAATGTCCGCAGCTGCGTCAGGCCACCTGGATGCTCCAGACCTGCGTCCTTACGATCGACAATGAAATAGTCGCCGCCGCGCAACTCAACCGCATAACCGGCGGCCTCCGCCACGCGGTAGATCGCCTGTTTGACTGTTACATCGTACAGGTTGACGGAGACGACGCCAGTCACACCTTTGCCAAGAATTATATTGACGCGATCCTTGCGCGACAGAACATCGAATACTTCCTCGATGGAGGATTCGCGAAAGTTGAACGTCACGTGCTCAGGCGGCTGGCGTCGCACCCGTTGCGCCGCTGACGACTGCGTTGCGAATGCAACCAGGCCGGTCACCAGAATCGCCAAAACGGCTTTGGATCGCCTGCTCACTCGTTACTCCGGTTCTTTATCATTGATGGGCCTGGCGGCGCCATCGTCAAGAGATAGCGCTGCCCGTTCCTGTATAAGACAGCCTCGCCTTCCGCAACATGCACCAGCCGATAGCCATCGAGTTCCTCTCCTATCTTCACCAGCGTGCCGTCAATATTCGCCAGTGACGCCGACCCTGCCACCATCACAGCCTTAAGTCGGGGATGCCACGCGGCCTCCGGACCAGGTGCCGGTGCAGCAGCCGCTGGCGGCACCGCGGCCAGGGCCGCAAGGGAGGGCCTGGCAAACAGGTTGTGGCGCAGCGGCTCGACGGCGCGCAACGGTAGCGGCAGAACCAGTATCGAGAGCATCCAGGTGAAGTGCAGGTTGTCGGAACTCATGGGTTTACTCCTGCAGCTGTAACGGCCGGTACAGGGCAACATTGAATGTCAGCGATACCTGACTGCCCTCACCCGACTTAATGTCAAATTCTGTGACAGTGGCGCTGCCGCCCAAGGCCTGCTCGAAATCCAGCATCCATTGGCATAGCTGCAGGTAACTGCCATTGCCCATCACCTGAAACGACAGCTCTTCGAACACCGACACCTGCTGCCGGGGACCCGGCGTCATGCTGGTGAGGGCAATTCCGTAGCGCGCTGCCGACTGATCCAGTGCTGCCATCAACGACGCCACCATCTCGTCATCGGAGGCCGGCACTTTCAACTGACCACTGAGTTTCGCCTTCAGCAGCTTGAGCTCACTGGCAACCTTCTCCAGTTCATCGCGTTGCCGAGGCGCTTGCTGAATTGAGGCAGACAAAGTGGAATGAGTGGCGCGAATCTGTCGGTATGCGGTCAGCGGCTTACGCAGTACCAGCATCCAGCCCTCGAACAGCACCAGCCCGAGCAGCAGCACCATGCTGCCGGCCACGACGCGCGCGTCGAGGGTTGCCAATTGGTCAGTGAGGCGCTTCCTCATGGCTGCGCCTTGCCGCGCATCTGCACTGCAAGATTGAAGTCGACCACCTGCACGCTGGTGTAGCTGCGCGTCGTAGTGTTGATCAGCCGCAGATCAGCCACCGCTGGCTGAGCGCCCAGCCGCTGCATGAAGCTGGCCAGCTCAGAGTGATTGCTCGCGTGCCCGATGATGTCGGCGCCCTGCTGCAATTCGACTGGCAGTGCAGCGCCCGTTACGTTTGGCAGCACCACGATTTCAGATCTGCCAGCAACAGGAGAATTCGCTGAAACACCCATCGCGTCGCGACGCTGGAGGTGAACACGGTCCAGCCAGATGTGTTCATCGTATGCCTCATCCAACGCGCCGAGCAATTGCGCAACGCGATCGCGTCCGCGCAATTGCTCCAGTGCCGCCAACTGCTGTTCGGTCACGTGGCGCTGTTGCCGCAAGACCTCAGCCTTGTTCTGGCTTGTCTGCAGCTCCTGTTGCTGCTGCTCAATACGAAACACCTCGGCGCTTTCACGCCACATCAGGTACCCCAATGCGGTGCGGCTGGCGCCGAGACACACTGCCACGACCATCAAGGCCGTTGCCAATCGCTTGAGGTGTCGCCGCAGCACGAGCTGTTTGCGATAGTCGCCCGGGATCAGGTCGATTTCAGTCATGTTCTGGCGCCCCACGCAGAGCCAATCCAGCAGTCAGTGCCATGCCGGCTGCCGTGCCCAGCAGCAGGTCGCCAGCGTCAGATTCGGCCGCAAAATCGGCGACTGGATTCAGGATGCGGACCGGCACTCGCAACTGTTGCTTCAGGCATTCGATGACACCGGCATAGCGGGCCACTGGCCCCGCCAGAAATATCGCATCCACAGACTTGCCGCGGGTGCGGGAAGCCATGTAGACCAGCGTCTTGCTGATTTCCTGCTGCAGTGACGCGAGTTCCGGTCGCAGTACTTCCTCGACGATTTGCGCGGTTTCGCCCGGCGCGGTGCACGATGGTTCGTTGCGATAGAGCGTGCGTTCCGCCAGCTCTCTGGGCATGAGCAGAGCCGATTGCAGCCGCGCAAACAATCGGTTCTCGCCAAATTCAATGGCGCGATCCAGCACCGTACGCCGACCCCAGATCACCGTGAGGAAACTCGACTCCGCACCGAAGTTGATCAGCAGGGCGTTGGGCATCATCGGGTACTGCGGATAGAGGCGCGAGCCGGCATGATTCACCACGCGCGCCAGCGCTGCCGGACCGATATCGAGTGCAACCACCTGCAAGCCCGTCGCTGTCAGCAGATTCAGATGAGCCAACACCTGAACGCGCGGCGCCAGGACGACCAGTGCATCGCGCGTACCGGCGTCGGCATCGTCCTTGCGCAGCGGCAGATAGTCGACCACCATCTCGTCCAGTTCGTCTTTCAGGCGTTCACGCAGTTCAGCAACGATCGACTGGTCATCGCTCTGCCCCTCTGTGTGTCGGTAGTTCAGCGAAATGATCTTGATCTGATCCGCCGGCAGACACGACACTACCCGATGGCCCCTGAAAGGCTGCAGTGCGAAGGCTTGTTTCAGCAGGGTTCTGAGTCTTGCAGGCGCCTGCAACAGTTCGTCACGCGTGCCGGCGAAGGGCAGCGATGCAATGGCGCGCAGGCTGAGCCGATCCGTACCCTGCATCTGCACCAGATTCAGCCGATCCGGACCAAGATTCAACCCGATCGGCAGCGGTTTGCCCAGAGCCGTCAGCAATCCAGGCATGAACCTGAATCGGCGTTTGCTTGTGGTCTTCATGTGTTCCATTCGCATGCAGTCAGTAGGTCACGACCAGCTGCGGCGTTTTGCTGCTGCTTTCTCGGCTGTTGATGCTGAACTGATCGGCACCTTCGGCATAGATCACGATGCCGTTGTTGGGCCGTATGCCATCCACCCATTCCTGTACGAGCGCAGTCAGATCGAAGGTTATCCAGCCGCTGCTGAATCCGGCACCCAGAGGTGAGGCACCGGACGACTCATCCACGGCGGTCGCGATGGGCACCGCCGCGCCGGGATCGAACTGGTAGTGATTGGCATAGTAGGTCGCGGCGTTGTTGTCGCCGCCCATGGTGTAAATCCTGCCATTGACTGCAGTTGCCGCGGGTTCGTTGACTGCCATCGGATAGTTGAGCAACGTCGTGTAGGCGTTGCTGACCGTGTCGTATACCAATACCGATTGCGCCGGCGCCGCGCCTTGAAAGCCGCTGATCAGATAGATCTTGTTGCCCATCGCGGCCGAGGCCAGAGAATCCGTCGCTACGGGCAGCGCCGCACTGGCTGTCCAGGTGTTTGCCGAGGGATCATAGACTTCGGCGTTCGAGATGCTGTTGGCGCCATCGTAGCCACCCAGGGCATACACCTTGCTGCCTACACTCTGTCCGGCGAACCACATTCGCGCGGTCAGCATCGAGGCCTTGGTGGCCCAGGTGTTGGCAACCGGGTCGTATTCCTGGTTGGTCTTCACCGCAGCGGTATTGGTCGCACCACCCATCACATAGATCTTGCCGCCCGCAGCGGCTGCGGCAAGATACCTCCTGCCGCTGGGCATCGGCTTCTTGGTGGCCCAAGTGTTGGCCACCGGGTCGTATTCCTCAGTTTGGTCCAGTGTGCCGCCATCGGTGCCGCCTATGACATAGATCTTGCCGTTGACCACAGCCGCGGCCGCCTCGGCACGGCGACTTGGCATGGCGGTCTTGGTGGTCCAGCTGTTCGTTGCCGGATCGTACGCTTCCACCTTGTTGAGATAGCCCGACCCGTTGAATCCGCCAATGGCATAGAGCTCGCCGTTGACCATTGCCACCACCAGTCCCGTTCTGGCGGTGGGCATGCTGGTCATGGCCGTCCACGACTGCGCCGTGTTGGGCGGATGCACAAAGGACCAGCTGGTGCAGTTGGTGCTGTAATTCCAGCTGGTTCCAGCAGTAGCAGTGGGACAGTTCTTGTTGGAATTGTTGCCCGCGCCTTCCACCCAGGTATCAGCGATGGCATTGGCCCAGATAGATTTGGTGTTCGCGGTCGCGTTGGCAACCGCGCTCACATACAGCCGCAACGCCGCACTCTTCACGATTGCGCCTGCAGGGACCGTACTGACATTGAACAGCATCGGAATCCGGTACTCCCGCGTCGGCGTGTAGTAGACCTTGAGCGTCGTTGCTGCACCGTTGTTGGCCGCCACGGCGCCGCTGTCATTGAAGCTGTCGGCCGTTGCGTTCAGATTGAACGTCCCGCCCGCCACATCGGCAGGTCCGGTCGTGCCACAAGGCAGCAAATAACTGAAAGTGATCTTTGGTCGCTTGGTCGCGTCCGGGTCGTCGCTACTGGCGTATTTGAAACTTCCGAGCTCTCCAGTCGACTTGATCGATACGCCGTAATTCGGGTAACGTCCTTCGAGCCAGGCGGTGGCGATGTCGGTGGCATCCAGATCCACCCAATTGGTGCCGACCACGATCTTGTTTGCTGCATTCAGCTTGACCGGATGTTGATCGCCACCGGGAGTCCATGTCGCAGTGCCGTTACTGGTATTCCACGTGACGCCATCCGGCGGGCTACTCGCTCCGCTACCTTCGGTCCAGGCGCTGGTCATCCGGTAAAAGTCGACGCCGCCCAAAAGGCCGCCAGAGGCGTACAGCGACAACGTGGCGGACAACGGTCGACTGCCAGCAGGAAAGGCGGAAAGGTCAAACTTGAATAGCAGGCTCTGCTGATTCTGCTTGATCAAAAGCGCAGCAGCAGCGCCGAAATTGGCTTCCGTTGCTGAGTCAATGTAGGTATCAATCCCCGCTGCGGCATCCGGCTGCAGGGTGTAGGTCTTCGCTGCACTCTGGTACACGTAGACATTGCTGCGCGTCAGTGTCGCCGACGCGCCATTGTAGCTGCCGGTCGCAACCAGACTGGTGGTGTTACCCGATGCCGAGGTGGCATAAGCCGTGTAGCTTGCGCCACCAAAGCCGCTGTTTGTCAGCGGTGCGCTCACTACCGGGAAGCCGCCTGCGCAACTGGCCGACTGCAGCTGCGCGTTGACCGCCTGCAGACCAGCCTCCGCTGCAAAGCGCGCGCGGTCGGTATCCACCTGGCTCGACACAATTGCGGCGTTAACGCCGTTGTCGCGGTTGAGCAGGAAGGCCACCGCTGCAATCAGGCTCATTGTGAGCATCACCGGCAGCAACGTAAACCCGTCCATGTTGGCATAGCCCGCAGTCACTGCGTGCCGCCTCCCAGCCTGACGCTGGATGCAAGACCCACGGTGTTGCTGCCGGTGCCCAGCGTCAAACTGACGACAGCGATGGATCGATCAACTGCGCCGGCGCCGGCAGGCAGCGCAGCACTAAAGGTAGCGACGTTGCTGGCGATTGCGGTTGTGCCTGCACAGGCGCTATCGGTAGTGGTGGTTTCGATCAACTGGCTGCCGCCATTGAGGCAGTACATGACACAGGCGGCAGCAGCGCATCCAGCCGGCGCGAACCAGTCGCCGGTCGAATTGGCCGCGGGCAAAGCCAATGGCTTGGGTGCAACAAGGCGAGCCCGGTCGGAGATGCGCTCCAGCGCAAAGCGCCCCTGATAGGTCAGCTCGTTCCAGGCCCGCCCGGTAGTCTGGGCGTCAGCGCCCAGTTTGACCAGGCCATTGATGGCCGCCAGCACGATTGTGCCGATGAGCATGGCAATCATCAGCTCGATCAAGGTGACGCCCCGCTGGTTGATGCGCAAGACCATGGCTACCACCACCTGCCGACCAATGTACTCAAGCCGTTGGCGCTACCTTCGGCCTCGTAGTACGTATTGACGTAGAGCAGTCCGGTGTCATTACTGCTCAATGCATTGGTCGCCACGTCATAGCGGTAGAAAACAACCACTCGCCGGTCCGCAGTGCCAGCGGCGTCCGAGTAGTCGGCGCTCACCGAGGCAATCGTATTGCCGCCGAACAGATAGGTTTCGGAATAGAGTTGCCCGAAAGGGTTCGCCAGTACCTCCTCCACCTTACTGCGCAACGCCAACTGCCTGGCGGCCTGATCGTTGCCGCTGCCGGCGATGCCGGTGTTCAGTGCCTGTAATGCAGGCACCAACAGGATGGACAGCAGCAGCATCGATAGCAGTACCTCGGCATAGCTGAACCCCCGCTGCGACCGACCGCTGGTGACCGTGTTCTTCATGGCGCTACGGCGCGCTCACCAGGCCGGTGACGCTATCGACGCTGACGGCGCTGCTTTGCAATCCATAGGCCAGCAGGACATTGCTGTTGGTCTGCAGCGCGCCCTTGTCGGTACTGGCCCCGTCGAAACCGCGCAGCTGGGTCAAACCAGGCCCAATCAGCAACTGTGTCCAGGCACTGCCGCCGGCCCGGAATTGCGCCGTCAGCGTGACACCCTGCGAGTAGGGGTTGCTGTTGACGTTGAGCACCGCCGCGCGCTTGGTGAGTGGATCGTTTACCACCGAAGTGCCCGTGGTTGGCGGCAACTGCGCGCTGGCGTTGGAGTAGTAGAGCCTGAGCTGCCCTGGCGTGGTCTTGCCATCCACCAATACATAGCCACTGGTACGTCTGGCCTCACCCAGCGCCAAGCGCAGAATGTTGGCGGTCTCCTCGACGGCCACACTCAACTTTTGCGGATCGTTGCCTGACAGCAACGGAAGCGTTACCGCCGACACGATGGCCAGAATGGCCACCGTGACCAACATTTCCAGCAGTGTAAAACCGCTGGCGACCAGCTTGTTCATGACGCCCTCGGCGTGGTCGGCCTGCTCAGTGAGCCGAGTAGGCCGCACCCTTGCTGTCCGTGGCATTGCTGTTCATGACGATCTGCCCGGTCTTGACGTCGTAGGACCAACCACCGGTTGCAGCCGCCGGGGCCAATGGTATGCCGGCAGTGGCCACCGCAATCGCCGCGCTATTGGTGATCGGGTCTGCCGGAAAACCCTTGCGCAGGTAGGGCCCGAGCAGCGTAGTGGGATCAGCGCCGCTGCAAGTGGTGCCGATAGCGCTGCTGAACTTGGTCAGTTGATCGATGACCGCCACTGCAGTGTTGATAGCCCCGGCGCCTGCCGTGCCCACCGTGCAGGTCGCACCGGTGGCGGCAACGGCTCCCGGAAATTTGCCGTTGTGCTGAGCCCGGTACAGATCGATGGCAGAGCGCAGCGAGTTCACATTGGAATCAAGCGCCGACTCCTGCGCATCCACGGTGGCACTCGAGAACTGCGGAATGACAATCGCCGCCAGAATGGCCAGGATGATGACGACGATCAACAGCTCGACCAGCGTAAAACCGCGTTGCACCGATCCTGCGACACTTTTCATGATGATTCCTCGGCGATTAATGACGACTGCTATGGTTATGTCGGCAACGGCGGGAGTTTCTTTAGGGATTTGCAGCGGCTTCGCAATGCAATAGTCGCTCAGGGCACTCAGTGAACCGCTCGAGACAGCTTGAAGATCGGCAGGATCAGCGACACCACGATCAGCCCAACCACGACACCCATCACGATCAGCATGATGGGTTCGATCGACTTGGACAGAACTGTGATGCGCTTGGCAAGCTCCCGTTCATAAAACTCTGCCACCCGCGTCATGACCATGCCCAGATTGCCCGTCTGTTCGCCAGTACTGACCATTTGCTGCACCATGGGCGGCACCATGGGCGAGTTCCTGAAGCCAAATGCCACGCCCCGCCCCTCATTGACATGAGTCCGCACAGCGTCGATAAAGCCAGAAAACATCACGTTCCTGACCACGCCCTGACAGGCTTTCAGGGCAACTGTGATGGGCACACCATTGCTGAGAGACATGCCCAGAATGCTCAGCGTCTGACTGAGATAGATCTGGGTATAGATATTGCGAGCCACCGGCAAGCGCATCTTGGCCCGGTCCCGCATGAGCTTGCCGCTCTCGCTGCTGAACCATCTATGCAGTGTCCAGACCGCAACACCCCCACTGAGCAGCAACAGCAGCCAGTGGTGCCTTATCAGGGCGGACAGTGCCATCAGGAACAGGGTACTCACCGGCAACTGGTCATGGATCGATGCGAACAGCGCCTCGAATTTCGGAAAGATGAAGACCAGCACAAAGATGATCACCATGATCGAAAACACGATCAGGAAGATTGGATACGACAGTGCCGATCTGATATTGCTGCTCATCTCGCTGTTTTTGTCATCCATTTTGTAGAGCTGAGACAGCACCTGCGGCAGGAACCCACCCTCCTCCGCAGCGCCCACCAGACTCACATAGGTGCTGGAAAACATCTCAGGATGCTGCCCCAGAGCATGGGAAAAAGTCTTGCCCTCGCTGACGGCAGTAGCAATCGATGCAATGATGTTGGCCAGTAGCGGCTCAGCCGACTGATGTTGCAGAACCCTGAGCGCCTCCAACAGACTGACGCCGGTTTCAAGCAACAGCACCAGCCGCTCAGTGAAAGTGATGCGTTGCTGGATGCTGACCGTTTTCGGTCCGAACCGAAGCTCGATGTTCAGACTCGATCGCGGCGCTGCACCGACCGCCGACCTGGTCACGGTGTGCAGTGAATTAAATTCAAGTGGCACGACGGCAGCTCCTGGGCCCACTATTCGGCATGGATGACTCGATAGATCTCTTCAATCGTGGTTTTGCCCTCGAGCACGCGCCGCAAGCCATCATCGAACAGTGTCGGATAACCCTCGGACTTCATGAACGACGTCATTTCGTCCTTGTTGGGGCTCCTGGCCATGAGCCGCTGCAGCGCTTCACTGGCCTCGACGATTTCGTGGATACCCAATCGGCCGCGATATCCCGAGTCGTAGCAGGACGAGCAACCGCGACCCTTGCTGAGCATGGTGCCCTTAGGCCAGTCGAAGCGGACCGTCAGCTCAGTGGGAGCAAGAAAGCTCTGCTTGCATTCCGGGCAGATACCTCGAACCAGCCGTTGTGCAATCACGCCCGCCAGCGCGGAGGACAATAGGTAGGGTTCCACGCCCATATCCAACATGCGCGACAACGCGCCGATCGCATCGTTGGTGTGCAGCGTAGACAACACCACGTGTCCGGTCAGCGCCGCCTGCACAGCTATTTCCGCTGTTTCACGATCACGGATCTCGCCCACCATGATTATGTCGGGGTCCTGCCGCAATACATGCTTGAGCATCTTGGCAAATGACAGGCCAATGGCTTCGTTCACCTGATTCTGATTGATGATGTCGAGCTGATACTCCACCGGATCTTCAATCGTGACGATGTTCTTCTCGACACTCTTGAGGTGATTGACAGAAGCATAGAGCGTGGTGGTCTTGCCGCTGCCTGTCGGTCCGGTTACCAATATCAGCCCATAACTGCGCACCAGCAGCTTCTTGAGCAGCGCCAGATTTGGCTCGCTCATCCCGAGCCTGTCCACCTCCAGAATCGAATGGCTTTTGTCCAGTACTCGCAGAACGACTTTCTCGCCATAGATGCCGGGCAACGAGCTGAAGCGCAGATCGACATTGCGACCCTGGGTGGTGACCTGCATGCGGCCATCCTGTGGCAAGCGGCGCTCGGCGATATCCAGATTGGCCATGACCTTGAGACGGGAGACGATGGCCGGATGCATGTCCGCACGCGTCGACAATGCCTCATAGAGCAGACCATCGATGCGAAACCGCACCAGGGAGCGACTGCGCCCGCTTTCAATGTGTATATCGCTGACACCATCCCGCACTGCACGTTGAATCAGTCCATTGACCAGGTTGATGACCGGACTACCACCGGCCATCTGGTCGATTTGCGCGTAGTCCGAAGCTTCCTGTTCGACCAGCGCGATGTCGGTGGCGGCGTATTCCACCAGCTCTGGATCGAAGCCGCCGCCACTGTAGGCATCGATCTGGTGTTTGAGGATTTCCTGGCGCCCAGCGAGCACCAGTCGCAGCTTCAGGCCGGTCAACTCCCGGATTTCGTCCTGAATCGGCACCGCCTGCGGATCGCTGGTAACCAGTGTCAAGGTGTCATGCACCTTGAACAGTGGCAACACTTCCAGACGCCTGGCGATTTCCCGTGGCAGCAACTCCGTGGCCGCCCTGTCGTACAGCCCCGCACGCAACGCCAGATGGGGGATGCGAAACTGCCGACTGAGCGCGTTGAGCAGATCAATATCGGCAATGGTGCCACCCTCAACCAGAATTCTGCCCAAGCGCTTACCGCTTCTGGTTTGCAGTGCTGCGGCGCCATCCAGCTGATCGGCTGTCACGACGCCCATTTCGAGCAGAATTTCACCCAGCTTCAACGTGGGCAGCGACGAGTATTCCTCACCCATCGCCAGCAACTCGCCGGCCGCAGCCCGCTTCAATGCCACTGGGTCACCGAATCCCGTGGCAATCAGGATATCGCGCACCAATGCCGTGGGATTGATGAATTTGAGCCACCCGCCGGCGTGGGTGAGGTTGACGTTGGCGTCGTGAATGACTTCGAGCGCGCGGCCGTCGAACAACGTTACCCGCTCCAGATCCAGAATCAGCTCCACCTGGTTCGCGAGGATGCATTGGGACATCGAATCATGCAGGGACTGGCTGGAGTCGCCCACTGTCAAAGCGCCCGTGGGCGCCAGGTAAGTCATGGTGCCGATCAGGCTACGAGAAAACTGCGCGCCCATGGCTTCAGGTCACATCCCGCCTGATGTGGAATCGTTTCAGCCATTCCGGTTCGAGCGCCGCAATGCGCTTGAAGACCTCGACAATTGACGGGTCGAGCTGCGTGCCTGAGACCCGTTCGATTTCCTTCATCGCCACTTCATGGCTGCGCCCCGCACGATAGGCACGCGAGCTGGTGATGGAGTCGTAGGTGTCCGCAACGGCGATGATGCGGCCGTGCAATGGGATGTTTTCTCCCTTAAGACCATGCGGATAGCCCTTGCCGTCGTACATCTCCTGATGGTGCCGGGCACCCAGCACCGCTTTGTCGAGATGCTTGACGTGGCGCAGAATCTCGTAGCTGCGCTCGGGATGCACCATGATGAAGGTATATTCATCCTTGGTCAGCCGCGAGGGCTTGCACAACACTGCATCGGGAATCCCGATCTTGCCGACGTCGTGCAACAAGGAGCCCCAGTACAGATCGTCCAGGTCATCGGCCGGCAAACCCATGGCTTTGCCGATTTCCATCGAAAAGTGGTGCACGCGGTCACTGTGCCCCCGCGTGTAGGGATCCTTGGCTTCCACCGCTTCGATCAGCGTCATTGCCAGCTGTTGGTTGAATTCACGCATGCTCTCCAACAGCAGATGCGTGTTGCTCAGACTGGACAACTGGTGGGCCAATACCTCTACCAGCTTGCGGTCGCTGTTGCTGAAATCGCGCTTGTGTGAATGATTGAGCAACACCACCAGCGAATCCACCCTTTGTTCCTGGTGCACCGGACAGGCCATGACCTTGTAAGGCATATCCGTAAAGATGTACGCCCGCCGCGGATCAGCCGGATCGTTTATGACCGCCGATTCACCCGAGGTCTGAATGAATCGAAACAGATCGCCGCGCATTTCGACCAGCACCAGGTCCAGATTGTGGATCTCCTTGCTGAGCGAGGTTGCGTACTGGCAGATATTCTTCGACGGCCGTACATAGGCGACTACGTCCGCATCCAGATGCTCGGCAGCGGCCTGCAACAGATTGTGGAAGGCGACGTCATGCCTCCGGGCGTGTGCCTGTACATGATGGTCAACGGCATAGACCAGGTGCAGCTCCTCATAGCGGCTGCCGAGCTCCTCCGTCATGCTTTCAAGGTCGTGCTTCTGACGACATTCATCGGTCATGCCGGTGGTCAGATCATCAAATGCCTCCACCATATGATCAATGCTGATCGGCGTGTCGCTCTCGTTGAGCAGATCAACGACAATGGCGGACCACCCTACCCGACCCACGCCTGCCAGCGTGACCGACCGGTACAGTGCAGTTCTGTGCGAGTTCAGGCTCAGCCGATGCACGCCCTGGTCCGCGTCGTCATTGGCGCCCAGGGCGCGACCCAGCTCGACTGCCTCTGAATGCCCCTGACCCCAGATAACGCTGCCGTCAACGTCAAGCACCATGAAGGCGGCTTGGCCGTCGATCGCTCGATCGAGCCAACGCTGGTAGCGGGCAAGATCCATTGAACGCAACAGACTATTGCTCATTGGGCTGCTCCCCGGTCGGCCCGCCGGCAAAATGCCGGTCCAACCGTGACAATACCGATCTCATGCTCAGTGGCTTCTCGAGGAATACGACGCCGGTGATGGCTGCGGTCCAGACGCGCTCTTCACGATCGGTTCTGGAGGTCATCACGAAGATCGGAAAGGTACGCTGCGGAAGCTCCTGGTTGATTGCGCTGCACAGCTCGCGGCCCGTCATCAGCGGCATATGAATGTCGGTGATCATTACGTCTGGCGGGCTGTTGCGGACCGCCGCCAACGCCTCCTGGCCGTTTGCACAGGTTTCGACGAGGTATCCGGCTCGTTCCAGATAAAGCTTCAGCACTCGCGTCATGTGTGATTCGTCATCGACGACCAGAATGCGTTTCACACCGCCTCCGCGACTTCAAGTTGAATGGGCTGGGCCTTGAGCGTCACGACGAATTCGGTGCCCTTGCCCAGCTCGCTGGTTACGCTGATGACCCCCTGGTGCAATTCAATGATTTGCTTGGCAAGATAGAGCCCAAGACCATGTCCGGTACGCTGCGCTGTCTCCTTGCTGGAGGCGCGGTAGTACTTGCCGAAAATCTTTCGGCAATCCAACTCAGAAATGCCGATGCCCCGGTCGCGCACCTTCACCTGAATCTGCCCATCCTCGAGCGTGGCGGCACTGACCGATATCTTGCCGCCGGGATTGCTGTACTTGATGGCATTGCTTAGCAGGTTGTCGATCGCAATGCGGAACAATTCCTTGTCGAGTCGAACTGACCCCAGATCCGGCGGCACGGCCAGCTCCAACTCAACGTCCTTGCCGAGCGCACTATTGCGCAATGTGTCGAATGCATCCTGGAGCAGGTCATGCAATCTCACTCGCGAGCGCTCTGGCTTCAGGGTGCCACTTTCCATCTTGGTGATGTTAAGCAGGTCGTTGATCAAACGCGCCATGCGCTCGGCCTCCGAGCGGATGACATTGACTGCATTGACCTGATCAGCTTCCGACAGTGCCGCGCGGTGCAGCAGCAGTTCGCTATACCCCATCAACGAATTCAACGGCGTCTTCAGTTCATGGGCAACATGGGATACGAATTCCTCGCCGGCTTTCTGGGCGTGATGTTCCCTGGAGACATCGCGGAAGACAAACAGCATGCCAAACAGGATGGAGCGGTCGCGCGGCGCAAACAGCGGGAACGCGGCAATGGACAACCGTCGATCCGGAAAGGCCTCGGGCACATAGTCAAGCGTGGAGCTCCTTATCGATGCGGTGGCATGCTTGTGGCGCATCATAAATGTCATCAGTTCCTTGTTATCGCACCAGTCTTGCACGGGCTTCCCGACAATGGCTTCGCGGCTCTTGTTCAAAAGCAGCTCGATTTTCTGATTGGCAAATGTTGTCACGCCGGCGTCATCGAGCACCACCACCGCATCCGGCAGCGAGTTCAGGGCGGACTCGGCCTTTTCCTGCTTGTAGGAAGTCAGCATGACCGCCGTTTTCGAATTCATGCTCTCAGAATTCAAATACTCGACCCGGGACTGCACGATCCTGATGAAGCTATCGAACCTCTGCATGAACTCGTCCTGGGATCTGGCTGCAGGCAACCTGGCGGCACCATCGCCAAAAGCAGCCGACACTGAATCGAGCTTTGCTCCCAGCTGGCTTAGCGGCTTGATCTCACGACGAATCAGAAAATAGGAAAGCGTGGTCAACAGGAATATGGGCAGCGCCAATAGGCCCAACAACGAAAGCTGGCCATCCAGAATGTCCTCGCCTGGGTTGTAGTAGCCCGCTCTGGCGAATCCTGCCAATTGACCGTCGCGCATCACCGGGGCAAAGAACTCCCTGATGGCACGCCCATCACCGGGCGATGCCAGATAGTGCTCGCCAAACCATGCGAATGGCTCGGTGGGCATGGTCGCCGCCGGCGCAATGCCACCGGGGTAGACCATTTCATGAACCTTTTCCCCGGCGCGATTGACGATGACGATGTAGGAAAGGTTCTTGCTGTTCTGGATGCTGGCCATGCTGCGCAGCGCCCCAACCGTGCTGCCGCCGGGCAGCAAAGGGGAGTCTTCACCTGCTGATGCCATACCCGCAACGGCGCGGGTGATGGCAATGCCCTGCACGCGCATATTCTCACGCAGCAAGCTGAGCTGATATCGATAGGCCATAGCGCCGACCACAACAATGGCGGTCAGCGAGGCTGCGATCATCAGGAGTCCCAGTCGGTCATTCTTCATTGTTGCTGCCGTGTGCTGCCCTGCCTTCCGGGGCAAAGCGGAAATACCGGTACGCCATTGGTAGCGGCACCGGGGTCGATTTCTTGAACGACCGGTAGCCCTCGCAGCCAGGCTGTCACGGGTCGCAATCGGGGCAGACTCGCTACCGTGCGCTGGTTCACGATTGGTGCATAGATACCGCGCGGAACCAGGGCAGGGGCTAGGACGCCAATGCCCACAATGTGAGATCAAGGGCACGGGCGTGCGCCGCACTGAATCCTGGCGCTGTTTAGCGAAATTCGTCTACAGGGCCAGCTCTGCTTGCAAATCGACCTGCGTCCAGCTGCCAATCAGATTGAACGGCACTTGCTCGCCGTGGTCCAGCCAGTATTAGTAACGAAGCATTCTCTCCAGGCGCCAAAGTTCATCGTAGGCCTGCCAGAACTGCGCGCGGACGACATGCAATTCATGCACCTGCACGATTGAGAATGCGTCACTGAAGTGCATGCCGCTATTCCACCAATCCAATTAAGTAGGTTTAAACCGTTGTTGGCTCTTTTGCACGCGCCTCTGCGAGCATTGCACAGGCCCTTTCGCGCAATTGTTGGTCAAAGTCAGCGAGGTCGCGTCGACCTGCTGCTTCTCGCATCCAGACCGATACAGCAAGTCAATCACGAGAGGACGAACATGACGCTGCCGATACGTTTGGCTGCATCACGCGTCAACTCCGGCGGCTGACTATTCATTGCCGGACAGCCCCAGGCGCTTGTGGTCCTCCGTGCTCGGCACATAGCTGCAGTCGAGTACAATAAATACTTTGTCGGCGTCTTGCATGTGGCGCTTGACCATCGCGCGCCCTGGCTTCTTCTTATTTTTGGAGATTCTCCAGGATGTAGCCAGCTAACCCACCCAGTTCTCAAGGCTCAGACCTCTGACACGTTTGAACTCTTTGGTATTGTTGGTCACTAATGTGAGATCAAGGGCGCGGGCATGCGCCGCAATGAAGAGATCGTTTGCGCCGATCATCGTTCCTCGAGCCTTGAGCGCGGCGCGAATCTGTGCATAGTGAAGGGCCGCGTCGTCGGGAAACTCCAGCGACTGAACGTGCCGCAGGTACTCATCAAGGGCCGCGCGATCCTGCTGTTGCCGCGGCGATATCTCGACCCCGAACAGTAATTCAGATTTGGTGATGACGGAAATGCAGACGTCTCCTATTGCAACTGCCTGCAACTTTCGCAATACGGACTCGTGGCTACGCTTCATGATGTAGGAAGAAATATCCGTATCGAGCATGTACTGCGCGGCCATCATTCGCGCTCTTGGATCGGCAGTTCTTCAACGTCGTCCATGAATTGTTTCGAGGCAACGGGCCCCGAGGCGAGATAGGAGGACCAGTCCGCGGGGCGCGGTGAAAGAACAACGTCCTCGCCCTGCTTTCGAATGAACACCTCTGAGGTTTTAAACTGAAACTCCTTGGGCAACCGAACCGCCTGACTACGGTTGTTCAGGAAAATCTTGGCAGTGCGTTGCATTGGATAGTCTCCGAATCATCGTGGCATATACGTTAGTATATGCCATTGCGTAGCAACCGCGTAACTAATTGATTTAAAAGACTGAACGTCGGCCGAGTTGGGAACGTATGGGTCGCCGGGGGCCGCCTCGGCGGCTACTAAGGAGCAGATCAGGGCCCAGGACGCTTGCGTCCCGTGCGCACGCGCTGCCCCGCCGCGACCTTGCCTTTTTTGACATTGCCCAATGGCCGTTTCCGTTTGAGCGGTCGCTTGGCGGGAGCCTTCGCGCGGGACTTCAAGTCGCTTCCAGCCAGATCAATGCCGAACACATCGGCCAGTTTCGAGGAATCTAGAATGCGCGTTGACGGTGCTGTCTGTTGCGCAGGAAGGTCGCCTCCACCTGCCCGCGCGATGAGTTCCTTCGCATCCACCTTGCGCAATCCGAACAACAGTGCCGGTTCCACGTCGAGTCGGGTGCCAATGCCGTAGAGCGTCGCGGCGATGTGCTTGCACATCGCGGCTGAATCCGGGCAACTGCAGTTGAAGCTGATCTCCTTGGGCGAAGGGAAGAGGCCGGTGCCGGGGCGCGTGATGCGTTCCATCACGGCGGAGGACAAGTTCCCTTGCAGCAGTTCCACCAGCGTGTCGATGGACCGGCCACAGTCGCGGGCAATGCTCTGCCACTGGGTGCGGGCCACTGCCGAGATCTTGATCTTGACCCGGTAGAGGCTTGAACCCATGACTTGCGCGGCCGCCTCTCCTGCCCCAATCTTCAGATCAATCACCGAACCGTTGCGTAGATACGTCCTGCCGCGTGGCAAGCGGTTGTCGAAATCGCTGTAGCGCTCCAGATTCACGCACCACGACTTGCCCCAGAATGACTTTGCAATCGCGCCGCGGCTCGCAGTCACCGGGGACAACTTCTGTCCTTTCTTCGCAAGCTTCGCCGCTGTCTTCGCAGCTTGCTGGCGACGCGCGGCCATCGGCACATACGGCTTCCAACGAAAGTACATCAGCCTCTCCCCAGTGAGCGCGGCCTCTCAGGCCTCGGCGCGAGCAGAATGGATATCCAGTGCCACCAGGTTTAACAATTCCCGGTCGCCCAGTTCCGTCAAGTTGAGCTCGGCGCTAGCCTCGAGCACGTCATTGACGAGCCTTTGCTTGGATTCGATCAGGCGGTCGATTTTGTCCTCGACCGTGCCGCGGCACACGAACTTGTGTACCAGAACATTGCGTGACTGGCCAATCCGGAAGGCCCGATCGGTCGCCTGATTCTCCACGGCCGGGTTCCACCAGCGGTCGAAGTGAATGACATGCGACGCAGCGGTCAGATTGAGCCCCGCGCCTCCCGCTTTGAGCGAAAGCACGAAGAATGGCGTCAATTCATCCTCCTGAAACCGTCGCACCAGTTCCTTCCGCTTTCCCACCGGCGTGCCACCGTGCAGCATGACCCCTTCGCGACCGAAGATGCTGCCGAGGAACGAGGCGATCGGTTGCGTCGCCTCGCGAAACTGCGTGAACACCAGCATCTTTTCCTGTTTCGCGGCGATGATCTCGGTGAGCTCGCGCAACCGCGCGAACTTGCCACTGTCTGATTCTGCCCAGGATTCATTGCCCAGCCACTGGGATGGATGATTGCATATCTGCTTGAAGCGCATCAGAAACGCCAGCACCATGCCTTTGCGTTTCATGCCATCCGCCGTGTCGAGCGATAGGGCGAGTTCCTCCACCGCTTGACTGTAGAGCGCCGCCTGCGTCGCGCTGAGGTAGCAGTATGCCTTCATCTCCGTTTTGTCGGGTAGATCGGCAATCACCGACTTGTCGGTCTTCAGCCGCCGGAGAATGTAGGGACGCACAAGTTCACGCAGCGGCCCGTAGCCCCCGGCCTCCGCGAGGCGCCGCACATACTTTGAAAATGCCGAACCGGAACCCAGCAGTCCCGGGTGAGTGAAATCGAAGATGGACCACAGGTCCGAAAGCCGATTTTCCACCGGCGTTCCGGTGAGCGCCACGCGGGTCTGGGCACTGAGCTTCTTGACCGCGCGCGTCTGCTTTGCACCCGGATTCTTGATCGCCTGCGCTTCATCGATGACGGCCACTTGCCATCGTTCGCTCGTCAGCCACTCATGGCGCAGCAACGCACCGTAGCTCGTGATCACCAGATCGACACTCGCCACCTGCCCCGGTGTCATTGCCTTCAGGTCTGCCGCACTCACGGATGAAGGATGGGCGATGAGCACACGCAGCGTGGGGGCGAAGCGTTCGATCTCCGCGGCCCAGTTGGCGAGCAGTGACGCCGGCGCGACCAGAATGCTGACCGTCGAGGTCCGCGGCTGCTGCGGGTCTCGGCCGGATTCCTGCTTGATGATCAACAGCAGCGCCAAGACCTGGATGGTCTTGCCCAATCCCATATCGTCGGCCAGACAGGCGCCCAGCCTCAGCTTGTGCAGCAGGTACAACCAGCGCACACCCGCCTGCTGGTAAGGTCTGAGCGTCGCTTGCAGCGACGCACCGGGATGCACGCGTGCGAGTCCCTCGGGGCTACGCAGGCCCCGCAGCGTTTCGGCGAGCCACGGTCCGGCCGTGACCTCCGACCAGTCAGGATCCGGCGCCCCATCCGTCCCCGCCGCATCATCCACGGCTACGCCGGCGACCAGCCGCGCGGCCGCCGCAAATGTCAGACCGCTGGTCGCAGCGGCGGCTTCCACGGCACGAAAACGCTCGAGGAGCCGGGAAAGCTTGGCGCGGTCCACCTCGACCCACCGCCCGCGCAGGAGCCGCAGGCCATCCGACCCATTGAGAAGCGCTCGAATCTCGGCGGCTGTCAGCCGCTCATCACCGAGTGTCATTTCAACCTGGAAGTCGAGCAGCGCATCCTTGCCCAGTTCAGAGGGCACCCGGCCGCCAGCGCTCGCACTGACTTTTGGTCGCGGCGGCCGGCCCGCCCTCCAACTGCTCGGCGTGCGCACGACGATCCCAGACGCTTCGAGCTTTGAAACGTCGCTGAGAAATTGATACGCCTCGGCTGCCGACCAGCGCAGCGGATGATAGATTTCCGCTGCGTCGATCATGGCTCGTAGCCAAGGACACTGCGCCGCACCCTCTTGTACCGGTTTCAGCAACGCGAGGAGCTGCGCCTTGTTGCGTGCACCCGCATACTCACGCAAGGCTTCGCCCAGCGGCAGGTGCTGCGCGCGGCCCTGCGCTGACAATTGCGCTGTATAAGTGGCGATGAACGCGAATGGAGCTTCCTCGTCGGATCGGTTCTCGGCGAGATTGAAGTACACGCGGCCTACGAGGTGCCAGGCAGCATGACCAGCACGCAGGAATTCCTGCAGCGTCGTTTTCGCCTGCGCGCGCTCGGTCCGCAATGCCGTGTCGATCTTTGACCACAGACCGGTAAGTACGCTGGCATTCAAGTACTCGCCGCCAGGCATCGGCGGCGCGGCACTCGCGAGTGCAGCCAGTACGTCTGGCTCCGGCAGAGCTACGTCGCTCGTGTCCGTGGCGTCGGCGAGGCCATGCGCGGATGTGCAAAGAACGGTGACATACCGCGCGGCAAAGTCTCGCCAGTAGGCAAACTCCGCGGGCAAGGCTGTATCGACTTCCCGCAGACCAAGTTCGAGCAGGCCGTGGCCGACGCCGCGATCGAAAGCCGCACTGAGTCGAGCCGACAGCCCGGCTGGTAGTGTCACCTTGTCCGCGGTCGATGCGAAAACCAGATGGCCTTTCGGCGTCAGCATCGGACTGCGATTTGAGCTCATGACCATTTCGGAGCATATTCCAAATTAATCAGACCGATACGGACTTGTTTCCGTATGTCAGCAGTCGCCAGACGCCTGCAACGCTCACTTCCGTTGGGGCAAAAGGTGCCACGGTTGTTGGACGAAGTCCAAGGGCTGATTGAAAGCCATGGCCTGCGCTTTGTCCTGTGCGGCTCGAGCGCGCGGAAGCTCAAGCGCGGAATGACTCCCGCCCACTACTCGCAGAAGCAGCACCACCGATCGCTGCGGGCCTACGTACAGGACTACCTGAAAGAAGCAGTGTTCGCCGAAGGACTCACACGCAACGTCGGTGCGTTCTCGCGCTTTTTCGATGCAGTCGGATTCTCACACGGCGAACTCATCAACTACTCGAACATCGCGCGCGACTGCAGCGTCGACTCCAAGACCGTCAAGGAGTATTACCAGATTCTCGTCGATACGCTGCTCGGGTACTTCGTGGAACCCTTCAAGCGGCGCCAATCGCGCCAGGTCATCTGCAAGGCACCCAAGTTCTATCTCTTCGACGTTCAGGATCCCGTTGCCAAAGGGAGAGCAGTTTGGCCGGGCATTCGAGCACCTCATCTTCATGGAACTTGTCGCGCATCGCTCTTATACCGAGTTCGAGTACCCGATCAATTTCTGGCGCACCAAGTCCGGCCTCGAAGTCGATTACGTACTGGCTGGCGGCGAAGTGGCCATTGCAGTCAAAGGAAGCGCGCGGGTTTCGCAGCGCGATCTGCATGCCCTGGACAGTTTTGCGACGGAAGTCAAACCCAGGCACGCCCTCCTGGTCTGCACCGAAAGAGAAGAGCGCGTAGTGGGCTCGGTGCGCATTGTCCCATGAAGAATCTTCCTGGACAAACTGTGGTCGGGGTCATACCTGTGAACGTTCGGGACGCATAGGTCGCAGGTTCAAACCCTGTCACCCCGACCAATCTAATTTGGTATGAACCCGAATGGGCATCAGGCCCATTCAGGCTGGATCCCAGGCTATCCAAATCTGCACCCGAGCGTACGTCAGTCTTTCTTGCCCGGGCCGTATTGTTCGAACCCCTCCTGGGCAGCGCGGCGACGAATCTCTTCAAGGCTCACCGATGGCTCCTGTTCCCGGATCTTTCTCCACGCATCCGCCGCTGCAGAGCGGCGTTCTTGGGGTGACTATTTCGATGCTGCTTTGACTGCACTGCTATTGCCGAATAACCGCCCCGGCAAAGGCGGCGGAGGGAACCGGCCCATTTTCAGGTTCCAGTAAGCCCACGAGCGGCGATCAATTATTCCGGGCGGCGCGCAATCAAGCGCTTGACGAAATTCGTCGTCAGAAACGTATCTTCGAATCACTCGCATATCTTCATGGCGAGCGTAAGTCATGGCATAAGCCAGGAACCTAATAGGGTCGGCCAGCGCGCGCTCGGGTTCCTCAAACCAGACGATGCGGCGCGCTGCTTCAGACGTCTGAGGTGTCAGCGGAATGGGTTTCAAAATCCGAGTCCCTTTTCTCGGTCCATACTCAAACTAAAGCTATCGATGTTCGGCAGATGATCCAGGTCGACCGCTTTTACGTCATCCACCAACCGAAACTTGATGTCGGCAGATTTCCATCATCGAAGTACGACAAGGCCTTCAGGGAAATCTCTGGATTGAATGACGCTCCATACAGCCTTTCTGCTGCAGCCAACGCGAATGGCAAACCAACTCTGCCAATACGGATCAGGGCATCCATGTCGATGTAGTCCTTAGCCTCCGCCCTAACCCGTTGTCTTTTGCCACTAGCGACGGAGCCAACCGCGGCAGCATCGGCACACCGAAGAAAGATACCTTCACCGGAGCGCCCCTAACTACGATCGCGCTAAGCGTGTTCCTTTCCCGTTGAATGATCTTCGCACCCTTCAGAAACGAGACTCCAACCTCTAACGCTGACACGTCAATGGCCCGACTGCCAAAGAAATCGAAATCGACTGACTGGCGATGACCCAAATGCAGCGCCAGCGCGGTTTCACCATATAGTGTGAATTCGGGGGGTACCGCCGACAGTTCAGCCCACAGCCGCCGCTGCGCTTCCGGCAGAACGTCGAGGCGAGGCGAGAAATTGTGCGCGCGCGATAAATACCATCGCTGAAATGCCGCACAGCATATTAAGCCACCTTGACTGTGGCTTCCTATGCAAACAGTGCACGCAGCGGGCTTGCGGCGAAGGCCGAATCAGCTCACTCGGACCATTGCAAATAGGCTCCAATCCGGTTGCATTGCTTAGGTCTTATACCGCACTCAAGGGCTATGGCGTTTACATTCAGAGCCTACGGCTCCCATGGATCCAATACTTGAACTCCGCAATCTTCGAAGTCCCTTGCATTGCGAGTTGCCAGGACCGCCCCTCTCGAGCGAGCCATCGCAGCGATCATGGCGTCGAACTGACTGATCGGCTTGCCTGCCAGTCGGCGAGTTGCTGCGATCTCAGCGTACACATCCGCCGCTTCGCCATCGAAGCTCAACACCTGACCTGAGAAATCTTCGGCAAACATCCGCTTCACGACATCCCAAAGACCGCGCCGACGTTTGCCGTCAGTGAGCACGCGGATCCCGTAGAGGATCTCACTTTGGGTAATGGTGGTGGTGAACAACGAGGCACGGGTCTGAGTCGACATCCATTCCATGACGGAAGGCTCCGGCACGGGCCGCAATACCTCCGAGAGTACGTTGGTATCGAGAACGATCATCAGCCGACATTCACGGGCTCACGGATGGGCTCACGCGGCGCGATCAGCAGCTCAACGCCACCCAGCGGCTCCACCCGGGCGCGGATGCTGTCCACTAAGGATCCGCTCTGCGAACGCGGCGTAGCGAGCGCAATGCGCAGGATCTCGCGCGCCTCCTCCTCCATCGAATGGCCGTTGTGCGCCGCCCGCACGCGCAATTTCGCCTTCAAACGCTCATCGATATCGCGGATGGTCATGCTTGCCATAGTAGCCTCCGGCCACAATAGTATCACTGCATTCAATGAAATCACTGAGTGCATTTATTGCGCCCCCCTGTGAGACGACATAACATCCTGTTTTTGTAACTTTTTCCTACAGTCCAATCCGGCGGGCAATCCAGCACTAATCGCAACCGCCCTTGGACAATCCTTGACCAACTTTGCCAATGAATTGACTGGCGCCTCAAGGCCTGCGCCGCGCGTCTTCTCCCAACCAGCGGATTTCGCCCTCGCACGGATCAACCAGCCGGGTGATTTCATCGACCAGACCCAGTGTGCGCACCAGCGCGAAGGCGCTCACCTGCGCCTCCGGAAACGCAGCACGCAAGCACATGCTGGCGGCCAGCAGTGTTCTGCCTTTGGTAATGACGTCGTCGACCAACACCAATCGATCGGACGCAATCAGGACTGGTTCCAGCCTGAGCGAGTCGTAGTGCTGCCAGACACTGGGCCGCTCGCCCGGAGCTGCGGTCGCCGACTTGCGAACGCGATGCTGGCGCCTGAGACCTTGCCACACGGTGCGCGCCAGACCGACCGAGTACAGCTCAGTGGCCAAACGGGCTGCGGCCCAGCCGCCGGTTGCGCAATCGCAGCTGCACGATGGAACCGGCACCAGTACGGCGCTGTCGCCGAACAGCTCACGGAATCTGCCGCGTTCGCGGAACTCCTCCCGTACACGAGCGGCATAGCGCGGCAGCCAGCGGGCCTCCATCGCCTTCACTCGAGTCCGCAGTCGGCGCGATCGGCATGCCATATCGCCGATGGCATGTGGCGCGTACACATAGCAGGCACCATAGGCCAGGCGCTCGGGCGGCCTGGGACAGCACATCTCAAAGGGAGTGATCACGGTCTGCTGCCAATGGCGCGGCATCACGTTCGAGTCCGCCGGCACGGCCTTTCGAGGCTTCGCCGGCGCGCATTCTCAGCCAGCTCTCGCGCGCCTCGCGCCGAATGTCAGCAAGCGATCTGCCCTGATCGGCGTTTTGGCTAAATACGCGCGACCGCTGTCGCGCTGCGTACTTGGCGCGAACCCGGTCGGCGATATCGCTGTGCAGTCCCCGGGCCTCCGCCAGGTAGGCACCCCAGGGCAGTCGCGGGCGTGTAGTTCGTTCCTGTCCGTTCGCGTCAATCGCCAGGTGGTTCACCCGCTCGGGGCGATTGGCGGCTGCCAGCGCTTCATTTATGAACGTCGCCGTGCGCTGACGCAGACTGCGGAACTCGTCGATGGACCTGGGAAGGCCGCGATCGTAACGCTCTGCGCCACCCAGCTCGATAGTCGACTTCAACCCCAGTCCGTCGGTATGAATTTCGCGTGTCGTGGTCAGCAAATGCAAATGGAAATTGCGCTGATCACCGCCAGGACGAGGCGCATGTATCGCCGCGTCTGCGGCGACGCCGTACCGATCAGCAATGTCACGAGCCAGGGTGCGACTCAGGCTTATGCGCTGCCCAGCGTCCAATTCGTGTGGCAGCACCAACAGGTACTCGCGCGCCACCCGCGAATTGCGCCGATGCTCGGCCTGCTCCGCTGTATTCCACAGGGTTGCTCTGTTTTGCGCCCAAGACGCCTCACCATTCGATAGCTTCGACGGCAAGGTAATTTCCTTATGCAACACATCCTGTCGTTTGCTGTAGTCGTAAATACGCCCGCTGCGCGCATCCTCAAGGCGCTCTCCGGCCCGATACGCAGCAGCACCCGGCGCTGACCGACCGGCGCTACGCCCGACACTTGTAACGCGCAAAAAGAAGATCGCCACGGATCGAACCTGTCGAGTCAGCGCGCCAGCGTCACGCGTTGCCAATGGTTCGCGGATGCCCGCTTGAGATAGCCGGTCAGATCCGGAAGCTGCTCGAGCTCCGAAGGCATGACTGCCACCTCCGTAATTCGGTGTGGGCTGACACTCCGTGAACGGCGTCCGCCCCTCCCGCCCAGAGCGCCCAGCAAGCCCTCTGAATCCCTTCCGCGCGTCGTCTGGCGTCGCTCCACTTCACGCTCCCCAATCAAGCGCGAGGCATATTGCGCAGTGCCTCCGGATTCGCTGCCGGAGCAGCGCAGAATCAAGGTATTGCCGCAGTTCTCCGTGATCGTCTGAGCATCAGCAGCACCGTAGGTGCCGCTGACTTGCGCAACGGACTGGAATCCCAACACGCAGCGCCCACCAAATTTGCGCAGCCGCGCCAGTGCGTCCTTGAGGCCATCAATGGCGCCCAGCGCATCCAGCTCATCCATGACGAACCAGAGTCGCAGGTCATCCTCGGCATGCTCCATGGCCTCGAAAATGGCAATGCGCAGCCACGTGGCGATGATCGAACGCAAGGCAGCGATTTGCCCGGCGCGATAGGGCAGGAACAGTACGCCCTGCCCATGCCGTACCCACTCACGAACCGAAAATCGCCGTCCTCGCTGCTTTTGCACCAATTCCAGGGCCGCAGCGGCCGAACTTGCCACCGAGCGGATCGAGCCCAGCATGCGCAGGTTTTGGGCCTCGAGGAACGGTTGCGCCGGCGTACCCGCTACCAGTGCGCGCAATTCACGGGTAGACGCTACTGCCAGCAGCCGCCACAGCTCAGCCACATCGCAGCGACCGCGTTCGTGACAGCGACGCAAGATGGCTGTTAATAAGGTACGAGCGTAGCCTCGCCATTCGCGCCCGGACGGATCCTCAGTAGCCGGGATCAGACCATTCGCGAGCTGTTCCACGTCATGACTGGCATGAATCTCGGAAAATGGATCCCAACACGCTGAATCTCTTTCGTAGGGATTGAGAACCACGTCACCGCGCTGCCGATCGAGGAAGCGCTTCAAGTAACCGCCGTCCGGGTCACTGATAACCGCCCGGTCGCCGCGCTCGAGCGCCCCGGCCAGCAGCTCTGCGATCGCTGTGGACTTGCCCGTGCCCGTTGTCCCGATGAGCTTGAAATGCTTGCACTCGTCGAGCGGTGCGATGCTCACACCACCCAGTGTCAGCCTCGGTCTTAGCGACCAAGGCGCAAGGCGCCCGCGATGGCGCACCCGTCGGTGAACGAGCGCGCCGCGCTGGTGCACCACCGCTCCCGCGCGATGCCAGATGTGTGCCGCTCCGGCAATTGCCGCGATTGCAAGCGCAAAGGGTGCGACGTTCAGCACCTCAATAGCCTTTCACGATCATGAAGTCCGAAGCGTCGCCATAGGGCGGCGCCCGTCGATCGACGCGGACACACAGGCGTTGATCGACACCACATTTGTGCAGCTCAATGCGCGCCCCCTGACGTTCCAGTTGCGCCAGTACTTGAACGTACTGTGCGTGCCTGGCGCGCAGCACACCGAGCTCGGATGGCGAGGGCACTATCCACCAGCCCACCAGCAGGACTACCGCACTGCACAGGCCACTGACGGCGAGCGCCCATACCCCGAGCGTCATGCCGGCAGACCGCCGCAGTCTTTGCAGTGCTGCCGACGCGTGCCGGCTGTCACTGGCCACGGCTTGCAAATCCTCACTGAGTCTAAGGCGAATTTCCTCGCGCACAACTTCGCCCAGCTCACCTACGTGACCCTTGAGTTTGCGCAAACACGACTCGGCCAGCCGCTGTTGGCTGTGCGCGGCTTCCATTAAAAGACCCGCCTTGAGCGACTCATCGTCCACGGGGTAACTCCTGCGCTACGGTCCTGGTTCGCGCGGCTCGCGGCGGCCTTGCAACCCTGGCTCGCACTGCCGCTACGCGCTCGGCACTGCGCAACTCCTGCCACGCTGTGCGGGCGGCTGCGCTCGCTTGCGCGCTGGGCGACATCCGCGGCTCAACCGCAGTATCAGTGCGCGAGTGCGCGGCTATGGTGGACGTGCCTTGCATCGCGGGCGCGATTGTCAACGCGACCCGCTGCCATTGCGGCATGGAACTGAGCTTCAGGAATCCCTGGCGATCGGCCAGCTGCTCCAGCTCCGAGTCCAGCACGGCCGGCTCAATCACGACGCTCTCGGCTCGTGTGGTAGAGGCGAACCAGTCGGCGGGCCGCCGGCTGAACGAATGATTATTGCGCAGGATCTGGCGCTGACCGATCAGCCGCGAAGCGAAGCTGGCGGTCCCTCCCTGTTGACTGGCGGAGCAACGCAGGATCAGCGTATTGCCGCAGTTCTCTATGATTGTCTGCGCTTCTCCGGTACCGTAGGTATTGGAGACTTGGCCCACCGATTGAAAACCCAATACGCACCGGCCGCCAAATTTCCGCAGCCTGGCCAATGCGTCCTTCAACCCGTCGATCTGCCCAAGCGCATCAAGTTCGTCCACCACGAACCACAGGGGTCGGTCGCACTCCTCGCCATTCATGGTGGCGAATATCGCCAAACGCATCCACGCCGAGACGGTTGAACGGAGAGCGGCAATTTGTCCGGCGCGGTAAGGCATGAACAATACGCCACCCTTCCGGTCCTGGTTTTCCCGAGCCACCCACTGCCGGATGGAAAACGGCGCACCGTTCTGCGCGGCGACATGTTCCAGGGCACTTACGGCGGAACTGGCCACCGACCGAATTGAGTCAAACATGCGGCTGTTGTTTTCTTCGAGAAAGGGTTGCGCCGCGGTGCCCTGCAGTAATGTTCTGAGCTCCCTGGCATCCGCAGCGACCAGCAGTCGATAGAGTTCTCCCATACCCCGCACGCCGGAGTCGTGCGCCTGGCGAGTGACCGCCGAGAAGAAGGTACGGGCATAGTTGTTCCAGCTCCGGTCGCTCCCGCTGCCATCAGGAATCAACGAGCGGGCCAGCTGATCAACGTCGTAGTGCGTTGTGATCTCGCCGAACAGATCCCATTTCATGGAGCGCGCGTCAAAGGGGTTCAGGATCACATCGCCGCGCTCGGCGTTGAAATAGCGCTGCAGGTAACCGCCGTCCGGATCCGCAAAGACAGCCCGATCGCCCCGTCGCAACGCTCCGTCCATCAACTCCTTGATGGCCGTGCTCTTGCCGGTTCCGGTAGTGCCGATGAATTTGAAGTGCTTGCCTTCATCGCCCGCGGACACGGTGATGCCGCCCAGTGACAGCGTGGCGGTCGCGCCAGCAACCTGTCGTGGGCGCTGCGACGGCACCGCAGCGACAATCCGGGTACCCCGCAGATAGCTTTCAGGCGATGACTCGGCTCGCCGCGCGAGCAATGCGCCGCCCGTGAAGCCCAGCGCGACGGTAATCGTGGCGCCCAACCCCACCTGCAACAGGCTGCCGGCAGCAACACCAAGTCCTGCCGAGAGTGGCGACAGCAGAGCGACGCTCGCCTGCGCCGCCACAGTCAGCGGAGCCGCGAGCAGCGGTGACAGCAGCCAGTGGCGCAGGCCCGCTCGGCTGCGGGCGAATGCCGCCATCATCGGCAACCACGTCAGCGTGTAAGCCACGAGCTGACCACTCCAACCATGCAACCAGGATGGCATGCTTCAGCCTGATCCGCTTTCCAGGCGGCGGCCCGGCGCGAACCAGACCTCGCGGACGTAACGCCGACGCCCATCAAAACCGCATTGCACGATTACGTCGACCAATTGATGAAGCAAGTGCCGGATATCGCTGCGGGACAGTGATCTGCCACTGGCACTCTGTTTGACAAGCAGCACCAGTTGTTCGAAGGCGAGTTCCGCGCTTCCGGCATGCACGCTGGTGATCGAGCCCGGGTGACCGGAGTTCACGCAGCGCAGATAGTCAAACGCCTCCTCACCGCGAAGCTCGGCCAACAATATCCGATCAGGTCGCAGGCGCAGGCTACAGTCGAGCAGCTGCTTGGGTGCTACACGCGCCAGGCCTTGTCCGTCTTTGCTGTAATAGAGCTGCACCGCATTGGGGTGCCGGGGCAACGCCAGTTCAGCGGTATCCTCGATGGTAACGAGCCGCTCGTGAGCCGGGATTTCCTGAATGAGCGCCTTCGTCCAGGTGGTCTTGCCGGAGCCGGTCGGACCGGAGATCAGTATGTTCAGCCGGCTCTGGACCGCCAGACACAGAAACCGCTCATATTCGTGGTCGGCCGCCAATCGTTGCAGCTGCACCATCGTCGCATCGGGACTTGCCTCCGCAGCGCGCGCGACTCGCAGGGCACCGCGCTCACACAATTGCGCGATTGACCAGCTCTGCCGAGAGGGCCGACGGATAGCGATGGCAACTGTTCCTGTTGACGTCGCCGGAGGAACCACAATCTGCACGCGTTCCCCACCCGGCAGCCAGCCAGAGAGCAGCGGCGAGCACTCATCGATGCGTTGGTGTGTTGCGTTAGCGACGAGTTTTGCCAGACGATTGCACCAGCCTAAGTCGGCGAACGGCAATGCCTCCCGGCGCCAACCCATGCTGGTTTCCACGAATACCTCTCCCGGCCGGTTGATGCACAGCTCATTGACCTCATCGTCTGCCAGCAACGGGCGCAAGTCGCGCAACGTCAGCTGCAGCGCCGTGACCCCGATCGGCTCCACGGTACGACTAAGGGCTGCGGGTGAGCGCGTGCAGCTCATAGACTGTGCGAAAGTCCAAATCCTTTGCCACCAGGATCTGGATTCGATCGCCCTGCTCTTTGACTACGGTGGGTGCAATGCCGATAGTGCTCTTTAGCGCTTCGGTCGCCATGTCTTGCATGCCGCCGGTATTGAGAGTGATGGATCCGGGCTCTCGCACGCGCGACTGCGTTACTGCCTGTACCGTGCCATTGATCGTGGTGATCAGCATGGCCGCTCCAAAGCGCTGCCAGAAGTGACGGTTGACAGTGCCAGGGAGACCCGTTCGGCCCAGCTCATCCGCGCCCGGTGAGTCCAGATGAACAATGACGCCATTGTGAGTACGTGCCTCGGTCCAGAGTACGAAAATCCGGGCGGCACCCTGCTGTACCTGTCCGCGCAGCTCGCCGATCAATTTGGTGCCACGCTCGAGCAGCACGACGGTGCCATCGGCGCCGAAGGTATCGGTTGCCGTGATGCAGGTCGTCATTCCAGCCAACGTTGAATCAATCGCCGTCTCCAGGGTGCAATCGATGAAGGTTCCCTTGGGCATCAGCAGTCGCATGTCAGGCATGCGCTGGGCGGCCACCACAGGCGCCGTCGCCGGCTCGGCGGCCTGCGGCTCGACGGCGCGCGGCGTTGCGGTCGGAGATCCAGGATCAACTGTCCGACCTGCAAATACTTCGGCAGTGAGTCGCCGCTCGAGGGCCCGCTGTGCCGGCGTCGCCGAAATGGCTTGGGGCGCGGACGCAGACTCTGCCAGCGGTGCCGGTGCATTCCACGCCTGCGGCTCGGGCGACTCACTCTGCGTTGAGGCAACTTCCGGTGCTGACGTGAGTACGCGACCCAATGCCGGCAGCGGCACGTCTGACACTGCAGCAGCTCTATTTGATGCGCTGGAACTTGCGACCGCCTGCTGGGGTCGAGCGACCGCCCTGCTGTAGTACCAACCCAGCATGCCGCCGGCCGCGACCACCACCAGGGTCGCCGCAAGTGCGTTGCTGGCGCGATTCTGCATCGACGCGGGCACCCAGAACCGGAACGCCTCACGCTGTCCCGGCACCGACAGTCCAGCGACCGAAGCTCGGGGTTCTCTCTGGTCGCTCTGCCGTGGATCCAGGCTCTCGTGCCCGTTCACTTGCCTGCTCACTGGGCACCGCCGGAAACTGTGCGTTCGACCGCCGGGCTGACTGTTCCCGAAGGCAGCCGTTCGCCCGCACCACCAAAAGTCTTGTTGACGACGCATCCCCGCAGCGCACCGCGTCGCAGGACGAACTGGTGGGCTACGCGTTGCACGACGAGTTCATCGCCGTGCATGCTGAAATTGAGCAGCGTCTCCCCACCGTCGTCATTGCGGACAAAAACGGCCGGCTGCTCCGCACGCGCCGACCATCGCAGCCACGTGTGCACACCGTCGTCCCAGACCGACTCAGGCATCAACGATGGCGATCCGCAATACCAATAGTCCGCGTTGTGCGTTCGCTCGGAGGAAGACATGTCCATCGCGGCCTGGACATCGTGGTTCGCATTGGAGGTGCTCCCGAAACTGGGCGGATAGCTGAACCGCAGGGCATACATCGGGCCTTCATTGTGTCCGAGCGTCGTGTAATCGAATTGATACTGCCGTCGATTGGTAAGCACGGTCAGATTGGTGGTCACCTGCGCCACTTTTGGCTTGATGAACAGATGATTGTCCTGCGCAAAGTACGCCAAAGCTGCGAGATCACCGGTTCCCAGACCCATGAATACCTCGCCGCGTTCGAATTCGATGTCAATCTGGAATCCTGGCTGGCCGTGTAGCCGGAAGACGGCATCGGCGCTGTACTGCGCGGTTCGCAATCGACTGTCGCTCGCCGCCCAGACGGGCGCGGCACCCAGAATGATCGCTATGCACACCGCCACCTGTGCCCCCGTCATGATGACGCTCCTGCCGTAGCCGCAACGGGCGGCTCAGAGGGCGATGCCGGCAGCACTTCCGGCTCCGAAGTCAGCCCCAACACCTTGAATCCCAGGGGATTAAAACTGCGTTTCTTGATATCGGCGGCGGGCTGCGCGTAGGCGTACTCGATCGATGCGATCCAATGGGTAATACGCGGTAGTGCTCCGTTGGCCGCTCGCTCCTCCTTCAGGTAGCGCACCTGCGCCAGGTCATCGACACCGCTGGAGCGCTTGAAGAAGCTGACGGACAGCACCTGGGCACGCATCGTACTGCCATCACGATGCACATTCAGCGGCGATAGCGGATTGCCTGTCGCCCATAGCGCACTCCAGTGCTGATTGCGCTGCGCCCCATTGAAGGCACCGCATTCCTCATAGTCACTCTCGGCTGTGTACGCACTAAAGCGTTCGCACACCGTCACATAGTGCGTCAGGAAATAGCGGGTGACTGTCAGTTCCACCGGAGCATCGGCGCGATAACCAGGCACGACATCCACTACACCAGTGCTGCTATCGACCCGCACCACGAACGGTTCGACGTGTTTCAGCGGCATGAGCGCGAGCAACGCACCCGCGCAGGCGAGCGCGCATAGCCATCCCGCCACGCCAACCAACCACGCCACGCGCGTTTCGCGACGGCAAACGGCCGACCGATCGAGATCCCATGCGCTGGCTTCCGCGCAGTATGCTTTCAGCGCGAGATCCGAGTTCATGGCCGGACCGCTGGTGCGGCCGGTGGTGCCGAGGTGGGCGGCTCGGCCGCCGGCGGCACGCGCGCCCGTGCCGTTGTCGCGACGTTTATGGGTCGCAACGCCGTCGAACACAGTGCGTCGTGCGTGGCGCAACCGCACTCCACGCCCAGCAGTCCCAACACAAGAATCAGCTTCATGAGCGCTCTCCGAACAATCTGGATTGAAATGTTTCCGGCCGTTCAGGCCGGCGTACCAGGCCGATCGACCAGGGATGCCTCGCTGGACCGCGGCACCCTGGATCGTGACGCAAGCTTGTTGGCGATCAATCCCGCCAGTTGCGTCGTGCGCGCACTGCCGCGGGCGCGACTCCAGGACACCACTCGACTGATCGAGCTGTAGGAATTGAGCGTGACGCCGCCCGCCAGACCCGCGGCCAAGGGCATGATCTGACGCATGAACAGAAACACCAGAACCGACACCAGCACCATGTCGACGGCGTCCATGGTCAAGATAGCGCTGCCGCGCGCGGCGGTTTGTGCCGCATAGCTTGCCACCAACCGTAACAGCAGCGCAGCTGCGACCACGCTGAGAATCGTGATCAAGGCGTAGTTGACCAACTGCGCCAGCCACGCCGTGAACAACCGGCGGGAACTGTCGAACAGCAGCATGACGATGAAGAGTGGGCCGAGTGCCAACAACACCGACTCTGCAATGCTCGACAGGGCGATCAGAAACATGGTGTATACGCACAGCAGCCCCACCATCAACCAGACCACCAATCCGGCCACCATGAAACCAAGCCCGGCGCCGGTGAGACCCACACTCCGATCCCACAGCTGCCCGGCCACCGCGCCGCCCTGGTCCCAGATAGCGTCGATGGTCTTGACCGGATCGGCAGCACCGATGAGCACGGCGGCAAATTCGCTGGGAGCTCGGTAGAACGTATCCACGATCACGCTGTTGTACAGCCACAGGCGCAATCCGACTCCCAACACCAGAGCCAGCAGCACAATCCGCTTCACACCATCAAGCAGAGGTTCTTCGCTGCGGCCGCTCATCTGCAGGTAACCCCACGCCATCACGTATAGCGTCCCCAGCACCAGCACCGGGGGTTCGATGGCCTGAGCTACCCGCACGGTCAAATCACCGATGTAGCCGTTGAGCTGCGCATTCATCCAGGTCCAGAAGGTCTGAAAGAATCCCATGTGCGTACCTCTCGATCGTCCCAGGAGTGCGGCTATGGAGTCGGTCGAAAACGGGTGTCGAACTGACCTTGCCATGCCAGGGACTGCTCCCGCTCATGGGCCTCGGAAGCCCAACGATTGGCTTGCGAGGCCTGGTACAACACCTGCAACTTGGTTTGTTCGTTCTGCAGCATGTTCTGCTCGGCGCCGATGCGTGCCTGCAAGTCCAGCACCGCCTTCTGGTCAGTCGCACCGTGGATCGCATCAATGAGCTGCTGCAACGCTGCAAAACGCTCGCTGGTCGCGGCCAGCGCTGCACGAGCCACAACCTGTGCTAGTGCGGCGGCGCTGCGATCAGCACCGATCAGACGTTGCATTGCGGGAGTCAGCCCTGCAAGGCGTGACGGCGACAAGGCGGCAATCTGTTTGGCAGCAGCCTGCACTTGCGTGCTCAGCGTGCTGCCACGCCCACCAGAGTCCGCCCCCTGCAACAGCTGATCGAGCTCGCTCCAGTCCTTCGGCAGGTAGTTGCGGGTTACGCCGGTCAGCAGCCGCTCCATGCCGCGGGGGCCCGAGATCGACTGAAATTCATGTTGCGCCTGCGCCAGATGATCATGTGCCGTTGCCAGCTGCGCTTCCAATACCTGCGCTTGCGCCAGCATTTGAGAGATATTGGCGGCATCTATAACCGCGAACTGCGCCCGCGCCAGCGGTGCCACTGATACCGCAATCAGGAATACCAGAGTGCGCCATATCGTTGTAGTCTCCATTGAGGTCTCCTTGTCGGGTTGGATAAGAACTCATTACGCATCGGCGTTGCCCAGAAACGCGGGCAGCCACGTACCAGGATCGGTACCGAATCGGGCCATAGCCTGGTGCATCTTCTCGACGGTGCTGCGCCGTCCGGCCAGCACTGACAGTTCAGCGTCGAAGCCCTTCAGGTCCAGTTCGCAAACGACACTTGCGTGCCCCTGCTTGACCAGAAACTGACGTGCACCAGGATTGAGCCGTTCCTTGATGAGCCGGAATTCGCGCTCACTGAGTCCAAGCTGATCAACGTACTCGGAGGCGCTGGCATCCGGATTTGGAAAGAACACTTTGGTAGCCGTCTGCTCGACGACGGTGCGACAGATATCGCTCACGAGCACATCGCTAGTGCTCTGGGTTGCAAAGCACATGGCGCCGTTGAGTTTGCGCCAGGTCTTGGGTCCATCCTTGGCGAAATCCGTGAACGCGGGATCCGCCAGCAACCGCCAGAATTCGTCCAGCCAGCAGACCATGCGGCGACCATCCAGCAGCTGACGGATCAGGTGGAACAGATACAGCGTCAGCGGTGCACGCGTGACGGAATTGTTCAGGAAGTCGCTGACGTCTATGCCCATCAACGTGCCAGCGCCCATTCGATCCGATAGTGTGTCAACGCGATTGTCAAAGACCCAGGCGTAGGCACCGTGGGTCCGCTCGCACCACGGCGCCAGCCTGGTGTGCAAGCCATCTACCGCCGTAGCATCCAGGAACTCGATAAGCATCGAGAGCCGGCGAGATTCCGGATCCAGCGCCAGAACTCCTCGCAGAGCCTGATCAATCTCAACTTGCTCGCGCGCTGAGAGTTGGCCGCCTCGCGGCGGCCGCAAGAGCGCATGCAGCCATTGCTTCAGGAACTCGACATGAACGGGGGTTGCTGGCAACTGCAAGGGATTGAGTCCCGAGGCCACCCCATCGGGCAAGGCGAGATACTCGCCGCCCAAGGCCCGCACCAGGATTTCCAGCCCACGATCCTTGTCAATGATGACCTGGGTCGCTCCGGCTCGATACAACATGGCCACCATGAAGCCCACGAAGACGGTCTTGCCAGAGCCCGTCGGTCCGCAAATGAGAGTATGTCCCGTGTCCTTCCTGCTGCCGCCGTCAACTTCGGCCGGATCGCTGGCATGCAAGGAGAAGTGATAGGGGGAATGCGCACTGGTCATGAGCAGCGCGAGCGCATCGCCCCAGTGGTTGTCGACTGCACGTCCGCACGGATAGTTGTGCGACGCGGCCATCGCGGCAAAATTGCGCGATGTGATGGGCGCCTTGCGCGGCCGAAAGTGGCTGTTCCCGGGAAACTGGGCCCAGAACGCCGCCTCCAGCGCCAGATCTTCGCGCGCGACAGTCATGCCGGTCTCGGCCAATGCGTTGCGGGCCGCAGCCAGACGTGCGTTCAGTTCGCGTAGTGCGGCGCCAACACCATCCGTGCTCGCCGACCCCGGGACCTCCGCAATTACCTGCAATGAGAGATGATGATCCCCCATGACAAAGTCATTGCTGGCCAGTGAATCCAGGGCGGAGCTTAGCGCCTCGGCCTGAGACAAGGCGAAATCCCCTGAATTGGCCAGGCGATGGATTTGCCGTTGCAATAGTCCCTGGCTCGTTGCCCGGCTCAAAAACGTGAAGGACTGGGTCAGGACAAGTGGAAATGGCAGTGACAGTAGTCGATCGAACACTCCCACTGCGCTGGCGGCTGGGTACTCCTTGATACCCAGCATTGCACCGATGCGAGTGGCTGCGGGCATCCGGTATTCGATGACTTCGCTGCCAAACAACATCCGGCTCGTCACCATGGCCTGGCTGAGCGGCCCCCTGGGTAGTGGCATCGGCTGCCATTCGCCGTTCGCCAGTAACGCCAGAAACTCCACGAGCGAAGAACACCACGTACCATTGCGTTGATACGCGCCCAGTTCTTCAGGCTCGTGCAGCGCCAGTGCTGCACTTATAAACTGTGCGGTGCGCCCGCAGGCTTCCAGCGCTTCTGCATCCTGCCGGTCGGAGGGGGTAGTGCCCATCTTCTTGAGCGCCTGCGCAGCTACGGAGCTGCCTATATCCGTGGTAGGGCGGTAGAGCACCGACAAATACAGTTCATTGACCATGAGGGATTCATCCGCAAGTCGGCGTCGATAGCGGCGATGCAGATGTTCGGCGAAGTTGTTCGCTTCACCTAGGGCAACAGAGCCGGACAGTCGGCGCCTTATGAGATGCGTCCACAACGCAAGATTCGGGGAAGCGATGTTTCTCCACAACGCATTGAGCCGCTCATGCCAATCGTTGAGCACGACATCATCCACGGTCTCAAAACTGACGCCGCCCAGGCGCAAGGACTGCAGGTACTGGCCGGACGACGTCTTGATCAGGTTGGGTGCGACGTGAGCGACATAGGGCAGCTGCGTCGCCGCTGCCGCTTCCTGCCCGAAAGTCGCTTTGCGCCGGGAGCTCAACATACGGGCGGCGCACACTGGCGGCTTCGTCGTCCACGGCGATTGACCGGAAGCATGCTCAACGGGCTATAGCTGCTCGCCCGCCAGTACCAGTAGCTGGTCAACAAGGCGGGAAGCCGCGTACGAAACCACAACAGCAGCAGGTCAAAACACCTGGGATCACGGGCACACAGCAACACACAAACACCATGTATGGGCACACACACCAAGAGCGTCAGCAGGTTGCGCGTCAGCAGGAACGCCTCCATAGTGAACATCATGTTCGCCAGCAGCGAGGCGTAACTGACGCCCCAGCGCATCGGTGGCCGCGTGGCACCTACAAACAGCGGCTCGGAAATCACACCCCCATTGCGCTTTCTGGATTCCATGGTCATGCCAGGGCTACACAGCGAACATGCCGCGAATCCAGGTGACGATCTGCGGCGCGCCAAAGGCAATGGCAATCCCGAACAGTGCTCCCAGGCACCATCCCCACGAGACGCGCGACGCCATTGCCATGGCCCCGAGCACCATCACCAGAATGATGGCCAGTGGCGTCAGCCACGCCAGAATATTGGACTGCAGCGACGTCATGCCCGTCATGAACGGTGACGCTTGTGCAGCAGCTACTCCCGGCAGCACAAACAACCCTACGAGTTCACCGACAGTGCGCACCCTGTTCATGGCGATCCTCAGGCTTCCACAGCCTGAAAGGCGTGATGCTCGGAGCGCCGGCCATCCAGCTCATCGCGCTTCACCTTGCCAGGCGCTCCGAAGCGGAAGCCCTGCACGACATACGAGTAGTCGTATTGCTTCTCGCCCTGTTTGTCAGTCCAATTGTTGGCGCGTATGCGTGCGTCTAGGATCAACTGATCGCCCTTGCGGGCGTTCTTGGCAATCGCCTCGCCCAGCGCGCCAAAGGCTACAAACCAGAGACTTGTAGTTACTTCCCGAGCACCTCCATCCTCGTCCTTGCCAGCATAGTCATTTCCGACCAGACAGAAGCGCGTATAGGCCACCTCCCCCTTGTCGAGGCTCTCGGGTTCTTTGGCAAGATTGCCGATAGCGGTGAGCGTGAAACTGTTCATGGGTATCCCCTGGTAGTTGACGGTGTGGGTAACAGAGCATCATTGCTCGATGGCAAGTCTGCGCACTTCACCGCACGAGAGGTAGCAAGCAATCTGACGACTTTGACCAGAAATTCATTGCGCGCTTGGCGCTGCCTTGCAATGCGTCGACAATGACCCGGTACGACGCAGACATATCTGCGGATCGAGCAGGAGGAGCGCGACATGGTTGAAGGCACAATCGAGGAATGCATCGACAAACTCGATGCGTTCATGGAGACATTAAACAAATTCCCGGAGCCTGTGCTGGCCCTGGCTATGCGCGTGCACGTAACCGCATTGCTACGTGCGCTCCTTGAAGCGCAAACGCTGACTGAAGCGCAAGTGCGCGACTATCTCAGCGAACTCACTAGCGATGTCTTTGCCTGAGCCTTATCTGGCGCCCCGGTGACGCGGCTCGCGATGCCACAAGACATTCGTCAGCCACCAGGAACTCGACGATACCCCGCAACTGGGCAATGCCGCGCCTGGTGTTAGAGATCCCACCTTTCTACATCTGTCCTTCTCATAGGGACAGCTTTACGAGATAGTGTCCTTCCTTAAGGGACACGATTGGAACACTGCCAATGTCGCTTCATCCCATTCTGGAGGAGAAGCTCAACGCCGCGCTGGGGCCAACTCAGGTGGCTGGATTGACTCGCCGCGACGCCACCTTGCCAAAACTGTCCGGCAAGGCGCACGCGGTCACGGGCATGCGTCGTTCCGGCAAGACTACGCATGCCGCCGCGCAAACCACCCCGAAGCTGCCGGCTACACTTTTGGTACTGACGCAAGAGCAGGTTATCGCATTGGGCGATCAACCCGTTCGCGTACGCCCCGCCTACGAATGGATGCTCACCGAAAGCGCCGCTTGATCAGGCTGTCGTGACTCCGTCGCGACGTGATGCGCAAGTCAGTGTCGCGGTCTCTTACTCAGCGATGCGCAAACACCGGCACGCGCTTCAGCCATAGTTTCAACGCCTGCCAATAGATATGAAACAGCGCCCCTGCCCCGATCAGCGGTGAATACAACAGCGCACTGCCCAGGCTACGCGCCGAAAGCTCCCGACGCTGCAGTTGCAGCCCGGCGTCGAAATGCCGGCGCTCGCCCATCCGGTTTCTCATGTGCACCAGCAACTCGTTACCGGGCTCGCTGAAGGCCCAGTCGTACTGCATGTCCATGGGCATGAAGGGTGACACGTGAAAGGCCTTCGGGAATGAGGCTTTGATCGTCGCTGTGTGCTCAAGCGCTGCCGACGCTTCCAGCACGTAGTGGTGGCGTTCGTTCCAGGGCGTGTTGGTGATTTCGGCCAGCACGTACTCGACCGCGATATCTTCGGCGTCGTAGCAGTAGTAGAACGTTACCGGATTGAAGCACACACCGAACATGCGCAGCTGCGTCAGCATGCGGATCGGTCCATTCGGCCGCTTGCCGGTGCGCACCTCAACGCGGCGACGCACCTCTTCCGCCAGGTCCACGCGCTCATCGCCGAGGTAGTCGGCGCGCCTGAACCACACCAGGTTGCGGCGCGCGACCGACCAGAACCAGCGCCCGCGGAAGACTGTCGGCAGCTCAGACAAATCCAGCCACAGCAGGCACACGCGATAGTTGAATGCGTGCGACTTCGGCAGGTAGCGCTGGTGGCTAACTTGCCCGAAATAGATGGCGCTGTGCATGGTCCTGCCTGAAGTGGGCCACTGCCTGCAGGGCACTGGCCACGCCATCTTCGTGAAAGCCATTGCGCCACCAGGCGCCACAAAAATAGGTGCCGCGGTAGCCGTTGAGCTCGCGATGGCGCAGTTGTGCCCGCGTGCTGGCGGGTGAGAACAGGGGGTGATGGTAAGTCTCGCGCGCCAGCACCAGCTCGGGATCGATGGCATCGCTGCGATTGAGCGTCACGAGAAAGGGACTGGTGGAATCCAGGCGCTGCAGCAGGTTCATGTTGTAGGTCAACTGCACCGGCCCATCGCGATCGGCGGTCACGTGATAGTTCCAGGCGGCCCAGGCGCGGTGCGCCCTGGGCAGCAGCGAGGCATCCCGGTGCAGCACCGCTTCATTGCGCTGGAATGGGATGGATCCCAGCACCTCGCACTCCTGCGAGGTCGGCTGCGCGAGCAGCTTCAAGGCCTGATCACTGTGGCAGGCGAGGAAGATGGCATCGTAGCGCGTGGGTCCGGCGCCGCCGGCGTTGAGCCATATGCCGTTCACTTCGCGTCGCAGATGCTCGGCGGGCGAGTTCAGGCGAATGCGGTGGCGGAACGGTGCGATCAGGCGCTCGACGTAGTGCATCGACCCCCCGGCAATCGAGCGCCACTCGGGGTGCTTGCCGGCCGAGAGCATGCCGTGGTTGTGCAGGAAGCGGACGAAGTACTGCGCCGGGAACTGCAACATCAAACCCGGTCGCGTCGACCAGATGGCCGCCCCCATCGGGACGATGAACTGGTCGATGAAGTGCTGGCTGTAGCCTTCGCGCTGCAGGTACTCGCCGAGCGCGATATCGGCCACGCCTTCCGCCAGGAGCCTGGGCGCGCGCGCGTTGAAGCGCATGATCTCGCGCAGCATGCGCAGAAAGGTGGGGTTCAGGAGGTTGCGCCGCTGCGCAAACAAGCTATTGAAGTTGGTGCCGCTGTATTCAAGGCCGGAACGCTCATCCTTCACCGAGAAGCTCATGGTGCTCGGTTGCGACTCCACGCCCAGGCTGGCCAGCATCCTGCTGAACTCGGGATAGTTGCGCGTGTTGTAGACGATGAAGCCGGTATCGATCGCGTAGTGCCGTCCGTCGGCTTCCACCTGATGCGTGTGCGAGTGCCCGCCGATCCGCGACCCGGCTTCGAACACGGTGATGTCGTGCTCCGCCTGCAGCTCGCGGGCGACGGTGTTGCCGGCGATACCAGCGCCGATGATCGCGATCTTCATTGCTGCGGTACCCGCTGAATCTTGTCGCGCTGGTAGCCGAGCGATTCAGCGATGGCGATCAGCTTCTGCACATCCGCCTCGGCCATGTGCGGCGTGCGGGCCATGATCCACAGGTAATCGCGCTTGGTTCGCGCGATGATGGTCTGGCTGTAGTCCTCGGAGAGGTAGGCAATGCGATAGTCGGCCTTGATCGGCCACACGAAGCGCATGCCCCAGACGGCGTTGCTGTGCGTGTCGGTGACGAAGCCGCGCGGGGTATAGCGCTTCTCGGGGCCATCAATGGAGCCAGCGCGATAGGTGAAAGTGGTCTCGATCGTGCCGTCGGCCGCCAGGTGATAGGACTCTTTGGCCTGGTAGGCATGCTTCTCGATCGAGGTCGGGATATTCGCTATGACATACCAGTCGCCCATGAAGCGCTGCAGGTCGACGTGCGCAACAGTGGGCAGCGCGGCATCGGTCCGGTCTTTGCAGGCCAGCAATGCCAGTGAAGCGCTGAGCATCAGCGCCAGTATCCGTTTGACAGCCATGGCAAGAGTCGCTCCTTAGGTGGCGTTGCGCGGCGGTAGCGGAAGGAAAGCAGAGGTGCGTGCGATGTAGGCCTGATAGCCTGGGCGGCGCTGCCCGATGTCGCGCTCGAGCAGGCTGACCCCGGAAACACGCAGCAGCAGCACGGTCATGAGCAGCGGCGAAATCACGGTCCACCATGTTGCTGGGCTCGCTGAGACAACAAAAAATCCCCACCACACCAGGCATTCGCCGAAGTAGTTGGGGTGGCGGCTGTAGCGCCACAAGCCCGTGTCCAGTACCTGATCGGCCGTGGTCTTCTGCAACCGGAAGCGGGTCAGTTGCCGGTCGGCAATCGCTTCCCAGGCGAGTCCGAACAATGCGAGCGCCGCGCCGAATCCAGACACCAGCGCATTGCCGGTGTTTGCAGTGGCGCCCGCCGCCAACGGCAAGGAGACGATCCAGGCCAACACCGCCTGCAACAGGAACACATACAACAGGCTCGTCCACCAGAAGCCCGGCTCGTTGCGCGCCCGGATCGCGGCGTAGCGTCGATCCTCCGGCGCACTCCAGTTGCGCCGCGCCAGATGGATCGCCAATCGCAGCGACCACAGCAGCACCAACAGGAGTTGGGCGACTCCGGCACGGCCCAGGGATGGACTGGTCAGCGCAACGGTGATGCCGGCTGCGAGCAGGAACAGCGGCCACCCGATATCGATCAAACCGACATTGCGCCGCCAGGTGCATATGACCCAAGCCAGCAATGCCAGGACGGCAATGGGCACGAAGCTGGTGAACCAGATGTTCAGCAGTGACCTCATGCGGGCACTTCCCAGCGCCGCGCCAGCTCAGACAACAAAGGCAATGCCAGGGCCCAGAGCAGCGCGATGGCCCACAGCGACGCACTCGCCGGCAGCTCGAGTGCTCCCAGCCTCGCGCCGGCAAGGTAAGAAAGGCCGCCGCCCGCCGCGCCCACCAGGCCGCCCAGCAGCCATCGACCCTGGAGCCAACGCAACGAAGTCGTCAAAGTAGTTGCGAACAGGCCCCACAGCGCGACCATCCACACGGGGACGCCCGCAATCGACCAGGGTCCGCTGGGAAATGCTGTCATCCCCAGCACACGCAGGCCCACCTCGCCCGCCGCGCCCAGTGCGAGCGCCACCAGCACGAGCGCCAGCGCCTGCATTCGCCGCGGGTTCGGTACGACGTAGAGCAGCAGCACCAGGGTGATCACGCACGGCCCCAGCAACAAGTGATGACGGGCGGCGCCCAGCACTGCGCACCACCAGCCCAGCTGGAACAGCACAAGGTTCCGAAACATGGCGGCGCGACCTGTGGGCACGGCTGCACTCGAGTCAGTCACGCTGCGGGCTTTTCGAACAGGGCATGCGCGACCCACCACTCTTGTCCGCCCGCATAGCCAAAGAGTTCCTCGCAGGCCATGAAGAACATGCGCCAGCGCTGCAGCCACACCTGCTCGAGCTCCTTGCCGTAGACATCCCTCAGGATGGGCAGCACCCGGTCGCGGTGCTGGTCGATGTTCTCGAGCCAGGCGCGCGCGGTCCGCTGGTAGTGGACACCTTCCCAGCGCCAGGTGTCGCGCAGCTGCAGTGAATCCTGCAGGAACGATGGCAAAGTGTCGCTGGGCATGATGCCGCCCGAGAAGAAATGCCGGCTCATCCAGTCGCTCCCGTCACGATCCTCGAAGAGGTACGGCACCGAGCGATGACAGAAGACATGCAGCAGCAGTTTGCCGGCAGGATGCAGCGCTGCCGCGATGCGCCCGAGCAGTGCTGGCCAATTGCGCATGTGCTCGAACATCTCGATCGACACCACGCGATCGAACTGGCCTGGAATCACGAAGGTGTTCATGTCCGCGACCTGGTGCTCGAGGTTGCCGAGCCCGCGACGGCGCGCCTCGGCCATGATGTATTCGCCTTGCGACACGGAATTCGATATCGCGACGATGCGGCTCGAGCGGTAGTGCTCGGCCATCCACAGCGTCAGTGAACCCCAGCCGCAGCCGAGTTCCAGGATGCGCTGGCCATCGGCGAGTCCGGCATGGGCGCAGGTTTCCTGCAGCGAGATCGCTTCGGCTGCCGCCAGCGTGGTCACGCCCTCGGGCCACCAGCCACTGCTGTACTTGCGGTGCGGCCCGAGTACCCAGCGGAAGAATTCGGCCGGTACCTCGTAGTGTTGTTCGTTCGCCTTGGCCGGCAAATCGGCGATCGGCCAGGTGCGCATCGACTCGACAAAGCGGGCCGTGCGGATGCGCCCGGCCTCCGGCGAGCAGTCACCGAGCGTGCGCAGGCGATCCTTCAGCAGGCGGCGGATGCCGACGCGAATGAGCGCGTCGGGCACCCGGCCCCGTTCGGACCATTCAATCGCACGATTAGCTAGCGACACTCGAGGCTCCCCGGCACGGACGCTGGATGGCTTTCACCACGTGCCTTTGCGGGTATATACGGCGCAGGTGTCCGGTTGGATCACTACGGCCGAAGTGATCCAGGCGGGGCGCGCCAACGTATAGCGGAGTATGTCCATCGCCGTCGCCGTTCGCGGAACGCCCCCTATACCGAAGCCACTTATGAGCCTGGCTCCTCGTGCGCGGCGCATTTCGCTCGTCGTGCCTGCCGGAGGTTATGCTGTCGCCGTGACGACCCCTGAGGAACTCGCGACCTACATCCGGCAAGTCGCCGCAGGCAGCGACCGGGCGGCGTTCACGCAGCTGTTCCAGCACTTCGCGCCGCGCATCAAGGGCTTCCTGCAAAAAAGCGGCGCCACGCGCGAACTGGCCGAGGAACTGGCGCAGGAAACGCTGGTGACGCTGTGGCGAAAGGCCGCGCAGTTCGACCCCAATCGCGCCTCCGCGGCGACCTGGGTGTACACGATCGCGCGCAACCTGTGGGTCGATGAACATCGCCGAACGCAGCGCAGTCCGGTCGACGCACGCGGCGAAACCTGGCTTGAAGACTTGCCGATGGCCGAAGCGCCGCGCGTGCCGGAACAGGAGGTGCTGGGCGAGCAACGCCAACGCGCTGTGCGCACGGCGCTGGCGGCACTCTCACCGGCTCAAGCGGAAGTCCTGCAGCGCGCGTATTTCGCCGAGCAGTCCCAGTCGCAGATTGCCAGCGATTTGCGGTTGTCACTGGGGACCGTGAAATCGCGAGCCCGGCTGGCACTCGAGCATCTCAAGGATCTACTGGATGGGACTTACCTATGATCACGCATCACCCCGATGACGAGAGCCTGCTGGCCTTCGCATCCGGTCAACTCGATAGCGGCCGCGGATTGCTGCTTTCGGTGCATCTGGATGCCTGCCAGCAGTGTCATCGACGGGTGCAGGCGCTGCTGTCGGTGGGCGGCGAAGTGCTGGAGCGAGCGCAGCCGATGGAATTGTCGGACGAGGCCTTGCAGCGTGTGCTGCAGCGGATTGAGGGCACTGCGCCCGAGAGCAAGGCACGCGTCGGCGTGACCTCGGCGCCTGCCGCTCGCGGCCTGTCGCGTCTCGACAGTTGCGAAGTATCAGCCTGGCGCAGGGTCGCGCCAGGCATGCGCTATCGAAGTGTGCTCGTGCCCCATGCGGCTGACGGCAAGATGTTCGTACTAGGCATTGCGCCCGGGCGGAGCCTCCCGAAACATTCACATCGCGACCTCGAGTGGACGCAGGTCATCAGCGGCGCCTTCGATGACGGGCGCGCGCGCTTCGAGGCTGGGGATTTCGATGCCACAGACGGATTGGTTCGTCACCAGCCCGTGGTCACGGCAGAGGCGGAATGCATCTGCCTGGCACACCTCAGCGCACCATTGGTATTCGAGGGCTGGATCGCGCGTACCTTCGGCCGCTGGATTGGTATGTAGGCGAGCCTGCGCCTACTTGTTTCCCTGCACGTGGATCGCACGCTCATGCGAGAACGCCTTGAAGCCGAACACGCCGTGGTAGCTGCCCATGCCGCTCTGATTGACGCCGCCGAAGGGCAGCTGGTTTTCCAGGTAGTGCGAGCAGAAGCCGTTGATCGCCACACCACCCGCTGAGGTGCGGCTGAGGATGCGATCGACGTTGGCCGGCGTATTGCTGTAGATGTACAGCGCCAGGGGTTTGGGGCGCTCTGCGATGTAGCCGATAACTTCATCGAGAGTCTTGTAGGTCATCACGGGCACCACGGGCCCGAAGATCTCTTCCTGCATGATCAGCATGTCGGGCGTGACATCGGTGACCAGCGTCGGATGCGCTGTGCGGTCGGCGGCCTCGAGCGTGCCGCCCACAGCCACCTTGGCACCCTTGGCCACCGCGTCATCGAGTAGCTTCTTGATGCGTGCGAAGTTCTGGTAGTTGACAATCTGGGCAATGCTTTCCTTTTTGATGCCGCCGCCTTCGCTGAAGAGGTTCTGCTGCACGCGGGCGCGAAATTCCTCGACCAGCGCGCTCTTCTGCTGCGCTGTGACGAACACATGGTCGGGGCAGATGCAGGCCTGCCCGCCGTTGAACTGCTTGGCAGCGGCCAGATCGGCGGCGACTTTCTTGAGGTCGGCATCCGAATCGACAATGACGGGTGACTTGCCGCCCAGTTCCAGCGTGACAGTGGCCAGGTTGCGCGCCGCCGCGGCCATCACCAGCTTGCCCACGCGCGTGCTGCCGGTGAAGAAGATGTGGTTGAACGGCAGCTCCAGCAGCGCGGTCGCCACGTCCACATCGCCTTCGAACAACGCGACCTCGTTCTCGTCGAATGCCTCGCGGATGATCTTGGCGGCCACGCGCGCCGTCGCCGGGCACAGGTCAGTGAGCTTGACCATGCAGCAGTTCCCGGCGGCCACAGCGGCGGCCAGCGGACCCATGACCAGCCCGAGCGGAAAATTCCAGGGACCCAGGATCAGGCACACGCCACGCGCCTCGTAGACGATCCTGGCCTGGTCATTCTTGTTGAGCGATGGTGAGACTTCAACCGGCTTCATCCAGTCATCGAGGTTGTTGATGTTCCGGTCGATGTTGCCGAGCACGTTCATCAGCTCGGTGACGCGGATCTCGTTGTCGGGCTTGCGCGTATCTTGCTTGACTGCCGCCACGACTTCCTCGGCGTGTGCCTCGACCGCCGCCTTCAGTTTCTTAAGCCTCGCCTTGCGCTGCTCCGCCGTCGTCGCCTTTACTTCCCACTGATGGGCGCGCTGCAGCGCGAATACCCGTTCGAGATCGGCGGTTTGGCCCGGGGCTTGCTTTGTGGCGGGAGTAGGCACGGTCATTTCCTCCATTCGGTGGGCGTTGATCGCCTGGCAATTGGGGAAATCGTAGCACCGACGCGGCTACGAATGCGGGCTGGCGCGGGTTTCAGTTCTTAAGCCGCGCTGGTGCGTCCAGCTCTTCGATCGTGGCCTCGGAAGCGGCGCTGCTCGCGCGCAGGCGCGCGGCCACAGCCTCCGCGCCGGCAAGCGCGCGCAGGATGTTCTCGCCCGCGAGCTTGGCAATGTCGGCATCAGACCAGCCGCGACGCATGAGCTCGATCAGCAGGTCCGGGTACTTGTCCACGCCTTCGAGCCCGGTTGGTGCGACCGGGATGCCGTCGAAGTCCGAACCCAGCCCGACATGATCGATGCCGGCTACCTTGCGCACGTGTTCGATATGGTCGGCCACTTCGGCGAGCGTAACCTTCGGAGCCGGGTGCGCCTTCACCCACTCATCCAGCGCGGCTTTGGCGCGCTTCGGCTGGCCGATGTAGATGCCGGCGAACGGCGGACTGTCATAGCGGGCGCGCTCGGCGGCGTAGTCCGCGTCCCAGCGGTTGCGGGCGGCGGAGACATAGCCGGGATAGAAATTTACCATCACCACGCCGCCATTCTTCGGCAGCATGGCCAGCACATCGTCGGGCACATCGCGCGGATGATCGACGATGGCGCGCGCGGAGGAATGCGAGAACATCACCGGCGCCTGCGTTGTGGCGAGCACCGCGCGCATGGTCTCGTCGGTCACGTGGCTCAAGTCCACCAGCATGCCGAGGCGGTTCATCTCGTGCACCAGCTCGCGGCCGAAGGCCGTCAAACCGTTGTGCTTCGGCGCATCGGTGGCCGAATCCGCCCAATCGGTGTTGGCCGAGTGCGTGAGCGTCATGTAACGCGCGCCCGCCAGATACATCTCGCGCAGCACGGGCAGTGAGTTGTTGATCTGGTGACCACCCTCGATGCCGATCAGCGAGGCGATGCGTCCGGCAGCGTGGATACGGCGCACGTCGGCCGCGGTGTACGCGAACTCGAAATCCTTCGGGTAGCGCTCGGCCATCTGCCGCACGATGTCGATCTGCTCAAGTGTGGCCTGCACCGCTGTCGGGCCGTGCATTTCAACGGGCACGAACACGGACCAGAACTGTCCGCCGACGCCGCCGCGGCGCAGGCGATTGATGTCGGTCATCAGGGGGATGCCGCCCTCCTCGACCGGCAGCAGCGAAGTATCGCTCGCCAGATTGAGCGTCGAGACTTTCGAGTGGAAGCGCTCGCGAATCTCCCAAGGCAGATCGTTGTGGCCGTCGATGACCGGAGTCTTCTTCAGGATCTGCGCCAATCGCGCAGCGTAGTCCTGCGGGCCGGGGGTTGCCGCATACGCCAGCGGTACAACCAGCAACAGCAGCACGGTCGCAATGATTCTCTTATGCATGGTCAGCCCCAAAGCCACGGCGGTGGCCGGTAGATACAGGTTGCGTTCGCTTAGTCAGTGTCACTTCACGGGCGCCTTCGGCACCGGCACGAACAGGAGGTCATGGTAGTCGTAGGAGAAGTCGGCCACAGGCGAGACCGCCTTCATGGTGACCCGCTCGATCTGCCCATCAGCGCCCAATCCAAAGGTGACATACGCCGGCTCGAGGCTCTTGTCGGTCAGGTGCGTGACGAAAGTGTCGTACTGCCAGTGCTTGAGCATGCCGGACATGCGCGGCGTGGATTTGAAGTCGATCTTCAGCGCGCCACCATCCTGGCTGACTTCAATGTTCCCGTACCAGGGATCGCTGTAGGTTCCGACATAGTGATCCAGCGGCAGTGAAGGTCCGACTGCGGCGGGCTGGGCAGCCGGCGCCTTCAGGGCTTCCAGCGCTTTGGCGACGTTGTGCTGCTTCTCGGCCTGCCAGCGCGCGGTCCAGTCGGTGTGCGGGAACCCCAGATAGTGATCCAGCAATTCATCCATGAGGCCGAACAGGATTTCGCTGTCCTCACAGTTGATCTCGATCGAGAAACCCACGTGCTTGTCCGGGATGAGCACAATCATGGTCTGGAAGCCAAACACCGCGCCAGCGTGCGAGATGATTCGGGTGCCGCGATAGTCGGAGACGTCCCAGGCGAGCGCGTAGGCGTCGAATTGTGGTTGCGTGAGTTTGAGCGACTCAGGAACCTCGTCGATGGGCTGCAGCACCATCGGTTTCCACATCTGCTCGTGCGCTGCGGCCGAAAACAGCCGACCCGCGTGTCCGGGTAGCTCGCCATGATGCAACTGGATCAGCAGCCAGCGCGACAGATCATTGGCGCTGATCGCGAGTCCGCCCGCCGGAGCCGCGGTGCGACCGAGTTCGTCGCGCTCGTCCAGCATCTCCTGGTGACCGACACCACGGAACCCGCCATCCATACGTGCGTGCGGCTGCGCGCGATCCAATGCGGCAAAGTGCGATTCAGAATCGGCGGTCGCGTGCAGCATGCCCGCGGGCTTCAGCACCCGCTTTGCCATAAACTGCTCCCAGGTCTTGCCGGTGACCGACTCGATGAGCTGTCCGACCACCATATAGAGCACGTTGTCGTAAGCGTAAGCACTGCGGAAACTGGTCGCTGGTTTGATGTAGCGCAAGCGGCGTACCGATTCCGCACGCGTGAGGTTCGTGCGCGGCACGAACATGAGATCGCCGGCGCCCAGACCGAGGCCACTGCGGTGCACGAGCAGATCGCGGATGGTCATCTCGCGCGTGACCCAGGGGTCGTACATCTGGAAGCCTGGCAGGCGATCGATGACTTTGTCGTCCCAGCTGATCGTGCCCTCATCGACCAGGATGCCGAGCGCGGCCACGGTCATGGCCTTGCCCGTTGAGCCGGTGGGAAAGATGGTGTCGGCGTCCACCGCGTCGCTCTTGCCGATGGCCTTGACGCCAAAGCCCTTGGCAAAGGTCACGTTGTCGCCCTCGACTATCGCGATCGCCATTCCGGGAACGCCGACGGCATTGCGCACCGCCTCAACGCGCTGTGCGAAATTCTTCGGCGGCGCAGCGAACGCGAGCGGACAGATGGCGGCGCACAGCGCCACAAGCAATAGTTTCTTCATGGCCTTACCTCGGCGGCACTGCCCCGCCACAGCTTGTAGGTTCCGATAGTCAGTACGGGGACGACAAACACCAGCAGGATAATCGCTGCGAGCACGCGATAGCCATTGGCGATGAGTGCGACCAGGCCGAAGCGCCTCGCCACGAACATGCAGCCGCCCAGGATCAGCAGCGCGATCGCCAGTCGTGCGTTGCGCCCAAGCGTATGGCCGGCACGACGCTGCCAGGCATTGCCGATGCGCTCGTTGATCGCGTGCACTGCGCCAGTGCCGCTTTCCAGCAGCGCGGCGAAGATCATCAACTGGAACAGCAGGCGGAACAGCGGCAGATCCAGGCGCTGCAGCAGGAAGTCCGAGGGCAGTGTGACCGCTCCGATCTGCGGGTAATACGCCATCATGCAGCAGAAGAACAGCAGCGCCGGAAGCATCGCCAGCGGCCCGGCGATGGCGCCGGCGATCAGCGCGTCGCGCTTGCTGGTCAGGTGGCGCAACACCGGCAGGATCACCACTGCACCGACAATGTTGTAGCTGGCATAGGTGATGCCACCGCTGACCCAACCAGTTGTCGGCACCGCACGGGAAAACCCGGCAGCGATCTGCCCGCCAAAATGCGTGAGCGCCAACACCAGGAACAGTGCGTACACGCCGTAGAGCAGGAAAGAAACGTAGGTGAACAGCCGCTCGACCGAGGTATTGCCATAGGCGACGACCAACGCGATCGATGCCATCAACGCCAGTGTGCCTGCGATCGCGGGCAGACCCAAGCTCGCGGCGATCGCACCGGCCGCCGCGCCGAACACCGCCAGGATCAGGATTACGAACAGGATGTAGGCCGCCTCGAAGGCGATCCAGCCCGGGCCGAGCAGCGCGCGCACAAAGCTCTGGTAGTCGCGCGAACCCGTGGCGCGCGCGAACAGGAAGGTCGCGATGCACACCGCGCTCCAGATGCAGGTGGCGAGCAGCATCGCCATGACTCCGCCCCAGGGCCCGCTCGGCAGGAAGAACTCCGCCAGTTCGCGACCCGTCGCATAGCCACCGCCGATCACGACTGCCTTGAAGGCAAAGCCCGGCAGCAGGTAACGCTGGAATCGCGACGCCATCAAAGAACCATCAGGCGCCGCGCGCTCGTGCGCGCAGACTGCTCTGCGCACCCCACACGGATTCCTCGCACCAGATGTTGCCCTCGGAATAGCTGATGGTCGGCGGCGGGTCGACCTTGAGGAAGGTAGGGCCGTCGAGATCCACCACATTGCACAGCTGGCCCAGCACGAACGAGGGCGCCATCGCCAGACTCGAGCCCATCATGTTGCCCACCATCACGCCCAGCCCGAGCTGACGCGCCGCGCGCGCCATGGCCAACCCCTCGGTCAGACCGCCGCATTTGTCGAGCTTGATGTTGACCATGTCAAAGCGGCCCACGAGGCCGGGAACGTCGGCGAGCGTGAGCGCGCTCTCGTCGGCGGCCAACGGAATCGCGGACACGAAACCCTGCAGGTCTGCTTCGCGACCACGCTTCAGCGGCTGCTCGAGCAAGGCGACGTCGGCTTCGACGAGCCCTGCGATCAGCGACTGCAGCCCTTCGATGCTGTAGCCCTGGTTTGCATCCACGCCGATCCAGGCCTCAGGACGCGCCGCGCGCACGGCGCGTACGCGCTGCATGTCCAGCGCAGCCTCGCCGGTGAGTTTCAGTTTCAGCGCGCGCGCAACCGTGTAACGCTTCGCGCTCTCGGCCATGTGCGCCGGACTCTCCGCGCCCAGCGTGAAGGTCGTGAGCAGTGGCTTGGGTGGATCGAGACCGGCCAGTTCCCACACCGCGTTGCCGGAGCGCTTCGACTCGAGCTCCCAGAGCGCGCAATCGAGCGCGTTGCGCGCGCCACCGGCGGGCAGCAGCGCTTGCAGCTGCTGGCGGTCAACGCCCGCCTCGATTGCCGCACGCTGGGCCTCGAGCACGGCAGCGACGTGGTCGGCCGTGTCATCGAGATAATAGACACCAGCGGCCTCGCCGCGGCCCCGATGCGTGCCGTCGTCCACCGTCACGACCACCGCATCCTGCGTATCGAAGGTGTAGCCGCTGATGCAAAACGGCGCCTTGAACGGCAGGTTCAGCCTTTCAACGCTGAGCTTCAGCCCCGCCATCAGTAGTGGGTTCCGAAGCTCAGCAGCTTGCACACCAGTGCCAGCCACAACACCACGGCGGCCGAGAAGGCCAGCACGAGGCTCCAGAGCCTCGCTGGCCAGCGCCGCGGGCTGCTCCAGACGGCATTCAGGTTCCACAGCATCAGCACGAGCCCGCCGACGAAGGCCACGAGGCCGAACAGCTGCGTGAATACGATCAGCGGATCGAGGCGCGAACTCAGGTTGTTGGTGTCCTTGAAGATCAGCGTGAAGAGCAGCAACCACAAGCCGAGACCGAGCAGTATCAGCAGTGAGGCGATGCGGCTCCAGCGGTAGGCCTTGAGCGAGGCGGGCGCGAGCGCGAGTGGAGCCTTGTAACGCCGCCGCACGATCGCGGCCACCGGCCAGATCAGCGTGGTCAGCAGCAAGGCCACCGCAGCGACTTCGAACAGCGGCATCAGCAGTGCACTGTCGGCATACCAGGGCACGCGCTCGAACACCATAAAGGGCGAGAGCATGTCGAAGCTGAAGCGCACTGGCTTGCCGTCGACCACCTTCGCGGCAGCGCGGTCATGCCCGTCTTCGTCGAGCCACACGAATGGGGCAGTCTCGACCCAGTGTCGTGGCTTGCCGTTCAGGCCCGGGAAGGGCAACACCAGCTCACCTTTCTTGCCGACGCCGACCTTGGTCTGCGAGATGAAGCCCACGCCCGCGAGAAAGTTCGAGCGCGAAGTGCGTGAGACTGCCCAGGTGCCACTCATCAACGCGGAATGGGCGGCAGCGGTCTTCTCGTCGACGCCTGCCTTGGATGCGATCGCGGGAAAATAGCGATCCGCAAAGTCCTGGAACATCGCACCACGCAGGCCGCCCACAGCGCCACCCTTGCCTGGGCTGCTGAAGGAAACATAGAAGCCAACTTTCTCTTTCATGAACAGGTGGAGCGAGGTGTGGAAGTAGTCGGTATCGCCCAGGTGACCGATGACTTCGCGCTGGTTGATGTTGGTCTCGAAGAAGCCCAGCTCCATGCGGTTTAGCGGCGGCAGCATCGTCAGCGGGCTGTTGTGCATCTGCTCGGCGGTCTCGGCTTTGAGGATGCGGTTGCCGTGGTACTCGCCGTTCTGCAGATGCGCGATCATGAAATGCCCCATGTCCTCGCCACTCGAGGCGAGTGAGCCAGCTGGTGAGGGCCCGATGATCTCGTAGGGGCGCGCATCCTCGGAAGCCTGCGGATAGCCTTTGGACATCAGAGGCTTAAGCGCCGCCGGCAGCGGCTGGCGGAAGGAGGATTCCTTCATATCGAGTGGTGCGAAAATGTGTTTGTCGAGGTAGTCGTCGAAACCCTCGCCCGAGACGCGCTGCACGATGTACGCGGCCAGCGATGCGCCGTAGTTGGAATAGGCCGGCGTCGTGCCGGGCGCGAAAATACGCTCGGGCACCCAGACCTTCAGCAACGCATCGTAGGGTGGCAGGGTCGCGGGCTCTTCAGCGATGATGCCTTTTGCCTGCTCTTCGAAGCCGGCCGTGTGCTGCATCAGGTTGCGCATCGTGATCAGCTTGCCATCGAGCCCGGGTACCTTGAAATCCAGGTACTTGTTGATGTCGGCGTCGAGGTCGATCTTGCCCTGCTCGACCATCTGCATCACCGCGGTCCAGGTCACGAGCTTCGAGACCGAGCCCGGCCGGAACAAGGTATGCGCGGGATCCACGGGCAGGCGCTTCTCCACATCACTGTAGCCGAAGCCGCGCTCGGTAAGCACAGCGCCATCCTTGACCACGACAACGACTGCGCCGGAGATGTCGCCGGTCTTGAGCGCATAGGGCATGTAGCCATCGAGCCAGGCATCCACGTCTGCGGCGGTGAGCGGCGTGCCCGCAGGAGCGGCTGCGGCGGAGACTGGCACCGGGCGCTGCGCAGCTTCGGCCGATGCGCTAGCCAGTGCTACAACAATAGCGGACGTCGCGAAGGCAAACAGTTTTTGTATTTTCATGTCAGTGGTTCTCTGTGCCAGTGGTTTTAAGCCAGACAGGAATCGATGAGTCGTTCGAAATAGGCATCCGGGCGCATCGGATCTGCCACCGGAAGTCCGAGCCTTGCACTCTCCTGCGCCATCAGCTCGCGGGCCGCGGCGGGCTCGAGGTGCGCAGTGTTGAGCCTCACGCCGCCGCAGCGGATCGCGGGATTGGTGCGCTTGCCGAGTCGCAGGTTCAAATCGATGGTTTCGGGAATGCTGGGCAGCTCGTAGTCATCATGGCCGAGCACGAACTCCTCGCCCTGATGGCGCACCGGCTCGCCGAATTCCTTGATGTCATGGGCCCGGATGCGGGTGAGGATCGGCAGCATGCGCTTCTCGCGCAAATCCGCGCACAGATATTCGTAGTCGTAGTTGGGCGTGGAAACCTGCACAGAGTTGCCATCGCGCGTCAGGCTGCGCCGGGCGGTGACCACCTTGGGCTCGTCCACTTTCGGCGGATCAGCCTGCGCCAGGAACTCGGCCATGGTGAGACCCACGCGTGCGGTGAGCTGCTGCAGCTTGTCGTAGGTGAGCGAGAGCTTGTCCTGCTCGACCTTGGCGAGCGTTGAGGGCGGAATGCCGACCGGCTCGCTCATCTGGCGGAGCGTCCAGCTCTTCTGGCGACGCAAGGCGCGCACGAGGCTACCCAGCGTATTGGTCTTGCGCGTCATACCGATTCGACTCCCTTCCATCGTGGTTAGGCAGCGCCATCTTGCGCCGCAGCGGTTCCAGGCCACTCTATAGTCGCCCACGCTCCTGTCTACCACAAGAGAACGGATTCTCCATAGGGGTCATGCCGCTGTAGTCCATTTGATGGGTTCGATGCGCGGGATCAGTAAGCCAAAGGCCAGGCATCCGAGCAGTGTGACCAAGGCAGCGATAACAAAGGCCCAGTAGAACCCGTGGGTATGGTCGATCACCAGGCCCGTGACAAATGGCGCGACCACACCGGCAATATTGCCGACAAAATTCTGCACACCCATCCATTGGCCAGCGGCGCGCGGGCCGCCAAGCGTCTGCGAGATGGCAAAGATGTTCGGCGTTTGGGTGCCAAACAATACTGCCGTCGCGGCCAGCACCAGCACACCGGAAGTAGCCACGGCGCTCGCGCAGATCAGCATCAGGATGGCGATGCCGACCAGACCGCCGACGAGCATGGTTTTGCGCACCCGATTGGCAGAGGCACCGGCCATGATCCAGCGATCGGAAGCCCAGCCCATCGTGAATGAGCTCAGGGCGTAGAGCGCATAGACGCCGGCACCGATGCGACTCATCTCCTGCATGCTGTAGCCGTAGCTCTTGACCAGGATCAGCGGCATCCACGAGAGCACCAGGTAGAACGAGTAGGTAGAAAAGAACTGCCCCAGGCTCGCGCCCCAGATCGCGCGCTCCTTGAACAGGCGCAGATAGGACAAGGGCGGCCCGTGGTCCACGCCCGCGACCGTGGTACCACCGCGCGTCGCCAGGAACCACGGCAGCAGCCACAACAACGAGATGAGTCCGAAACCCACGAACGCTGCGCGCCAGCCGAACTGCGCCATGACCGAGCCGCCCACCAGCGTGCCGAAGGTGGGGCCCAGGGCCTGGCAGCCCGCGATCACGCCGTTGGCGCGACCGCGCTGGTGTTCGGGCGAACGCTGCGCCAGCAAGCGTGAATTGCAGGGATAAGTGACACTCTCGCCAACACCGAGCAGCAGGCGCAGCGCCACCAGCGCCGTGAAACTGCTGGCCAGACCGACCAGCGAAGTCGCGGTGGCCCAGATGACCAACCCTCCCGCGAGCACGTAGCGGACATCAAAGCGCTGCGCCAGCCAGCCGGCCACCAGTTGCAGCGGCGCATACGACAGGAAAAATGCGGAGCCCAGCGCGCCAAACTGCGCGTTGCTCAGGCCCAGTTCGTCCTTGAGCTGCGGGCCGGCCGTGGCGAGGTTGCCGCGATCGACATAGTTGATGAACACAGCGATGGCCAGCAGCAGCACGATATGCGCAGGCAAAGTGTGCGATTGCGCAGCGGGTCTGGCATCCATAGGCTCAGTTCTTCCCTGAGGGCCTGCGATGTAGCATGTGCGCAGTGTAAGCCTTCGACAGCAGCGAGCAATGAGCATCGTGACAGGGCGCCGGCGCGGTTGGGAGTTCTGGATCGATCGCGGTGGCACCTTCACCGATCTGGTCGCACGCCGGCCCGACGGTACGCTCAGCACAGCGAAGCTGCTGTCGGAAAACCCCGAGCTGTATGCCGATGCGGCAATCGCCGGCATCCGCCAGCTCCTCGGCGTTGCGAAGGGCGCGCCTACTCCGGTCGACGACATCGATCTGGTCAGGATGGGTACGACGGTTGCGACCAACGCGCTGCTGGAGCGCAAGGGCGCTCCCACGGCGTTGCTGACCACGCGCGGCTTCCGCGATCAATTGCGCATCGGCTACCAGGAGCGGCCGCATATCTTTGCGCGCCACATCGTGCTGCCGGAGTTGCTGTACACGCAGGTGCGCGAATTGCCGGAGCGCATCAGCGCGCAGGGCGAGGTACTGGTGCCGCTCGACGAGCGGGCCGCGCGCCTTGAGCTGCAGAGCCTCTGGGACCAGGGCCTGCGCTGCGTCGCCATCGTCTTCATGCATGGCTACCGTTACACGCAGCACGAGCGGCTCGCGGCAGCCATCGCGCGCGAGACCGGATTCACGCAGGTCTCGGTGTCGCACGAGGTCTCGCCGCTGATGAAGTTCGTGTCGCGCGGCGATACCACGGTGGTCGATGCCTACCTATCGCCGATACTGCGCCGCTACGTGCAACAGGTGGCCGCGGAGCTGCCGGGCGTGCGCCTGCAGTTCATGCAGTCTTCCGGTGGCCTGATCGATGCCGCTGCCTTCCAGGGCAAGGACGCGGTGCTCTCGGGCCCGGCTGGAGGTATTGTCGGCATGGTGCGCACGGCGGTGGCCGCGGGGCACGAGCAGCTCATCGGCTTCGACATGGGCGGCACGTCGACCGATGTGTCCCACTATGCCGGAGAATTCGAGCGCAACTTCGAGACGCAGGTGGCGGGCGTGCGGATGCGCGCGCCGATGATGAACATCCATACGGTCGCGGCCGGCGGCGGCTCGATCCTGCATTTCGATGGCGCGCGCTATCGCGTGGGACCAGATTCTGCGGGTGCCCACCCCGGGCCTGCGGCTTACCGGCGCGGTGGCCCGCTCACAGTCACGGACTGCAATGTGATGTTGGGCAAGCTGCAGCCGGATCTCTTCCCACAGGTCTTCGGGCGAGCGGGCAACGAGTCGCTGGATGCTGGAGTTGTGCGCCTACACTTCCTCGAGCTTGCCAACCAGATCGGCCAGAACTCGGGTCGCGTGCCGGCACCTGAGGAAGTCGCCGCCGGCTTTGTGCGCATTGCAGTCGACAACATGGCCAACGCGATCAAGAAAGTCTCGGTGGCGCGCGGCTACGATGCCACTCAGTACACGCTGCAGTGCTTCGGTGGTGCCGGCGGCCAGCATGCCTGCCTGATCGCCGATGCGGTGGGCATCACGCGGATCTACATGCATCCCTACGCGGGTGTGCTTTCGGCCTATGGCCTGGGACTGGCCGACATCACACTGATCGCGAGCCAGGCGCTTGAACAGCCCTTGATTGAAGCCACCGTGCCTCTGCTGCGGGCCACGTTCGATGCGCTGTGCGCGCGCACGCGCGCGCAACTGCAGGCGCAGGGTTTTGCCGATGCACAGATCAGCTTCAGACGTCGTGTGCACGCGCGCTACGAGGGCACGGATTCCGCGTTGATCGTCGAGGATGGCAATGCCGCCGACATCCGCCGCCGCTTCGAGGCGGCATATCGACAGCGCTATTCCTTCCTGATGGACGAGAAGGGCCTGGTGATCGAGGCGGCCTCGATTGAAGCGATCGCGAGCAGTGGTGAGCAAGTGACTGTTGCGCCGGCCGTTGCTGCGCCCGCCCGCGCCGCACCTGACCGTGCTGAGTTGTCATCGACGGGTGGAGCACTCACTACGACGCTGAAGCGTCGCGTCCATCTCGCGGGCCAATGGCAGGAAACACCTGTTTTCCAGCGCGAACAACTGGCGAGCGGCGACCGGATCACCGGCCCAGCCATCGTCACCGAAACCCATGGCACCGTCGTCGTGGAACCCGGTTGGCAGCTCGAAGTGGGTGCGGCCAATCATCTGCTTCTGCAGCGCACCGTGGCGCTGGATCGCGGCACAGCGATCGGTACCAGCGTGGACCCGGTGATGCTCGAAGTGTTCAGCAACCTGTTCATGGCGATCGCCGAGCAGATGGGCCTGCGGCTCGCAAACACGGCCTATTCCGTGAACATCAAAGAGCGGCTGGATTTCTCCTGCGCGCTGTTCGATCAGCACGGCGCGCTGATCGCCAATGCGCCGCACATGCCGGTACACCTGGGGTCGATGGGCGAATCGGTGCGCGCAGTGATCCGCGACAACACCGCAGCCAGCGGGCACGCCATCAGGCCCGGCAATGTCTACATGCTCAACGCCCCCTACAACGGCGGCACGCATCTGCCCGACATCACTGTGATCACGCCGGTGTTCGACGCCAGTGGCGCCAGGGTGATTTTCTACGTGGGCTCACGCGGCCATCACGCCGACATCGGTGGCCTGACGCCAGGCTCGATGCCCTCGGAGTCGAAGCGCATCGAGGAAGAAGGCGTGCTCATCGACAACTTCCTGCTGCTTGAAGGCGGCAGGCTGCGCGAGCAGGAGACGCGGCAGCTGCTCGGCTCCGGCCCCTACCCGGCGCGCAACATCGACCAGAACCTTGCCGACCTGCGCGCGATGGTCGCCGCGAACGAGAAGGGCGTGCAGGAGCTGCGCCGCATAACCCAGGAGTACGGCCTCGACGTCGTACACGCCTACATGCGGCACGTGCAGGACAATGCCGAGGAAGCCGTACGTCGCGTGATCGACAAGCTCGCTTTACAGTCAACCTCCGGCACCTGGCGCGGCGAGTTCGCCTATCCGATGGATCATGGCGCACTGATCAAGGTCAGCGTCACGCTGGCTGCCTCTACTCGCAGCGGCGTGATCGACTTCAGCGGCAGCTCGGCGCAACTGGCAAACAATTTCAATGCGCCGAGCGCGGTGTGCCATGCAGCGGTGTTGTATGTGTTCCGATCCCTGGTCGATGAAGATATCCCGCTGAATGCGGGTTGCCTCAAACCGCTGCGCATCGTGATTCCCGAGGGCAGCATGCTCAATCCGCGCTACCCCGCGGCGGTCGTGGCAGGCAACGTCGAGACTTCGCAGTGCCTGACCGATGCGCTCTACGGCGCACTCGGCGTGATGGGCGCGAGCCAGGGCACGATGAACAACTTCAGTTTCGGCAACGCGCGCTATCAGTATTACGAGACGATTGCCGCCGGGTCAGGCGCAGGCAACGGTTTCGACGGCGCTACGCCCGTGCAGACGCACATGACTAACAGTCGCATGACCGATCCGGAGGTGCTGGAATTCCGCTATCCGGTGCTGGTGGAGGAACACTCGATTCGCTACGGATCTGGCGGCGCAGGTCGATGGCACGGCGGCCCGGGCGCCTTGCGACGCATACGCTTTCTCGAGCCCATGGAGGTCTCGATACTCTCGGGCCACCGGCGCGTGCCGCCCTACGGCATGGCAGGCGGCGCCGCGGGTGAGACGGGAAGGAACTGGATCGAACGCGGCGACAGCAGCGTCATGCAGCTGGCAGGAGCGGCGACCGCGCAGTGCGCAGCGGGTGACGTGTTCGTGATCCAGACGCCGACGGCCGGTGGCTACGGTGCAGCGGAGTGACAGCAGCTCAGGAATACTTGTCTCTCATCACGCCACGCACCGGGTGCGTGTCATAGACCAGCACGATCGAGGAGATGTGGCCGGTCTCCATGTCGAAATTGAAGATGTCGGCGCAATCGAAGGCAACCTGCGTGCCATCCTTCAATGACCAGTCGTACTCGTAGTACGCGACCGCCCGCAGGTGACCTTCCGCGCTGACCAGCACGTCGTGGACCTTGAGCTTGGAACCACTGGAGGCGTTGGCCACCTTGGCGAAGAATTCGCGCACCGGCAGCCGGCCCAGGAAGGGCGATTCGACCCAGCCACCCGGCACGAACAGCGCAGCAGCCTTGGCCGCATCGCCCGCCTCGAGGGCACTCAGATATTTACGCACCACTTTTTGCATAGGACTCTCCGGTCGGGCGTGGGATCATCATAGACCCGCCGGCGATCATCTGCCAGCAATGTGCCGGCCATTGACCTGACGGAACCCGTAGGTGGAAACTGTCGCATGCCATTCATCACCGCCAGTGCGGCCCAGGAGCGCCACTACGACGTGATCGTCATCGGTTCGGGCGCCGCTGGCGGCCAGAGCGCCTACACGCTGACGATGGAAGGCGTGAAAGTGCTGATGCTCGAGGCCGGGCGCCGCTACACTCCCGAGCACGAGACCCCCATGTTCCAGACCGCGTACACGGCGCCGCTGCGCGAGGCCTCGACGCCCGACAAACCCTTCGGCTTCTACGATGCCACGATCGATGGCGGCTGGCAGGTTCCGGGCGAGCCCTACACCAGCGCCTCGGATGACCCCACGCGCCAGTTCTGGTGGTGGCGGCCGCGCATGCTGGGCGGGCGCACCAATCACTGGGGGCGCATCGCGCTACGCAATGGACACTACGATTTCAAACCCCACTCGCGTGATGGGCTGGGTCGCGACTGGCCGATCGGCTACGAGGAGGTCGCGCCCTATTACGATCGCGTCGAGCGCCTGATCGGCGTCTACGGCGCCAACGACGGCCTCGAGAACACACCCAATTCGCCGCCAGGCGTGCTGATGGCACCGCCGAAGCCGCGCGTCGGTGAATTGCTGGTGCAGAAAGGCTCGCGCTCGCTCGGCGTGCCGTTCGTGGCGATGCATCGCGCGGTGATGACCGAGCGGCTCGATCACGAGCGGCTGCCGGCGCTACTGCATCCGGGCAATGCCACGGCGCAACGCATCATCAAGGCCGACATGCAGAATCGCGCCGCCTGCTTTTTCGCCACGCCCTGCGGGCGCGGCTGCTCGATCCGCGCCACTTATCAATCAACCACCGTGCACCTGCCGCCGGCCCTGGCCACGGGTCACCTCGACATTCTCTGCGACGCGATGGTGCGCGAGGTCGTGCAGGGCAAGAATGGCAAGGCGACCGGCGTGCGCTTCATCGACAAGATTACCGGCAAGGAGCATCACGCGCAGGCGCGTGCGATCGTGCTGGCTGCCGGCGCCTGCGAGTCGGTGCGGATCCTGCTGAACTCCGACTCAGTGCGCAGCGGGGGGCTCGCGAATTCCAGCGGCCTCGTCGGCCGCTACATCATGGATACGGTGGGCGCCGGACTCTATGGCCAGGTGCCGCGGCTCGAGAGCCTGCCAGCGCACAACGAAGACGGCGCCGGCGGCGAACACCTGTATGCGCCCTGGTGGCTGTACGGCAAGGACAATGTCGCGAAGCTCGGCTTCGCGCGCGGCTACCACATCGAATTCAGCACGGGCCGGCGCGCGCCGGAGATGGATGTCGCCGGTGGGCTCGAAGTGCTGACGCACGGCAGCTATGGCGCGCGCTTCAAGGCCGATGTGCGCCGCTACTACGGCTCATTCGTGGGTTTCGCCGGTCGCGGCGAGATGATCCCGAACGATGATTGCTATTGCGAGATCGATCCGCAGGTCAAGGATCACTGGGGCATTCCGGTACTGCGCTTCCACTGGCGCTGGTCTGATCATGAGACGCGCCAGGCGGCGCACATGCAGAAGACCTTCGCCGATATCGTGCAGAACCTGGGCGGCCGCGTACTGAGCAAGGTAGCGGCTGACGGCAAGCAGGCCATCGAACCTGGCGGCAAGATCATCCACGAAGTCGGCGGCACGGTGATGGGCGCGAATGCGCACAACTCGGTCACCAACCAGTGGGGTCAGACTTGGGATATCCCCAACCTGTTCGTCACCGACGGCGGCACCTTCTGCTCGAACGCCGACAAGAACCCGACGCTGACGATCATGGCGCTGGCCTGGCGAGCGTCTGACCACCTCGTGTCGCTGATGAAGCGCAAGGAGATCTGAGGTGAGCCATGACTAAGGCGGAACACAGCCCGCGATTCGACCGGCGCACCACGATCAAGTGGATGCTGGCGGCCGCTGCGAGCATGCGCCTGCGCGCCGCGACGGCCGCGCAGCCGGAAAACTCTGGGCCGCTGCACCACAACGGCCCGGCGCACGGCTACGGCACCGACCCGAATCTGCAGACGCCCTACTCGCCCGGCATGCTCTGGCCTTTGACGCTGAACCCCACGCAACGGCGCTGCGCCACGGCCTTGAGCGATGTGATCATTCCTGCTGACCCTTATTCGCCCAGCGCCTCGAGCGTGGGCGTGGTGGATTTCATCGACGAGTGGATCAGCGCCCCCTACCCCGAGCAGGTCACCGATCGCGCCATCGTGATTCCCGGGCTCGCCTGGATCGATGCCGAAGCCCAACGCCGCTACGGACACGACTTCGCTGCGCTCGACGCCAGCGGACAGGATGCGATCTGCAAGGACATCTGCTACCAGCCCGAGGCCAGCGCACAGTTCCAGCAAGGCGCGGCCTTCTTCGCGCGCTTCCGCGATCTCACGGCCGGCGGCTTCTACACCTCTCCCGCCGGCACCAAGGATCTGGGCTACATCGGCAACATGCCGCTGGCGAAATTCGATGGCCCGCCGTTCGAAGTACTCAAGCAAGCTGGACTGGCCTGAAGGAATCACCATGCGCAGTCGTCACCTGTCCTTCGCGTGCGCCCTGCTGTTTGCTGCGGGCGCGCTGCAAGCCGCGGCGGCTGATCAGGGCTGGCAGAGCCTGTTCGACGGCAAGACGCTGGACGGCTGGCGCGCCAGCGATGCGCCCGGCACCTTCTCGGTGGTGAAGGGCGAACTCGTGGCGCACGGGCCACGCTCGCATTTGTTCTACGAAGGCCCCGTGGCAGGGCACGACTTCAGGAATTTTGAATTCATGGCGGATGTGAAGACCCGTCCGCACGCCAACTCCGGTGTGTACTTTCACACCCAGTTCCAGGACACCGGCTGGCCCTCGAGGGGCTATGAAGTGCAGGTCAACAACTCGCACTCCGATCCGAAGCGCACCGGCGGTCTGTATGCCATCCAAGACAACTTTGTGGCGCCGGCGCCTGACGACAAATGGTTCAGGCTCTACATCCGGGTCGAAGGCAAGCACGTCGTCACGAAGGTGAATGGCAAGACGATTGCCGACTACGTCGAGCCCGAGCACGCCGAGCGCGCGCCGGAATTCAAGGATCGCCTGCTATCGCACGGCACCTTCGCATTGCAGGGCCATGATCCGGACAGCGAGACGCACTATCGCCACCTCAGGGTGCGGCCGCTCCCCTGATCAACGCTTGGCGGCGCGAGCGCGCTGCGGCGTGGGTGCCGCGAGCACATCCGCCAGGGCATCACTGAGTGCCTTGGGCTTGCCGTACAGGTAGCCCTGCCCGTAGCGCACACCCAGCGTACGCAGCTTCCCGGCCACCGCTTCCGATTCGATGTATTCCGCCACGGTCTCGAGCTGCAGCTGCTCGGCGATCAGCACCATTGCGCGCACCAGCGCCTCGGAGCGCTCGTTGGTCAGCAGGTCGCGGATGAAAGTGCCATCGATCTTGATCTGGTTGATCGCCAGTTCCTTCAGGTGCATCAGCGATGACAGGCCGGTGCCAAAATCATCCAGCGCGATCGAGGAGCCGAGATCGGCAATGCGCTCGATGAAGCGCTTGGTCGCGCCGATGTTGCGGACCGCAGCGGTCTCGGTGAATTCGAAGGCCACCATGCCGGCCGGCACGTTGTGCTGTTTGACCGCGGTGCGCACGAAGTCGGCAAAATTGGGCTGGCTGATCGATTGGCCGGTCAGGTTGATCGCAAAGCGCACACCCAGTTCGCTCAGGCGCTGGGCCTGTGGCGTGATGAGTTGCAACACGTTTTCCACCACCCAGCGATCGAGTCGTTCGAGCAACTGGTAGCGATCGGCGGCGCGCATGTATTCGCCCACGCTGATCAGGCGGCCGTCCTGGTCCTTGATCCGCAGCAGCACCTCGAAATGCGAGCACTGGCCTGGCGTGGCCAGCTTGACGATCGGCTGGGCATGCAGCACGAAGCGGTTGTCGTCCAGCGCATCGCTCATCATGCGCGATTCGCGTACTTCCTCGTGGCGGCGGATCATGGTGGCATCGGCGATTTCGTAGATCTCGACCCGGTTGCGGCCGCGTTCCTTGGCCACACGGCAGGCGGTTTCGGCCGCCGCCAGCGCACGCTGGAAGGAGCCGGCGTCGTTTAGGGATACAACGCCGAGGCTCGCGGTCACATGGGTCTGTGCCGCACGGAACTTGAGCGCCTCGATCGATTCGCGCGCCCGCTCGGCCCAGCTACGGGCCTGGTTCATGGTGTGATTGAACAGCACCGCGGCATAGCGATCGCCCGAGAGATGCGTGGCCACACTGCCGGTGGGCAGCAGCCGCGATTGCCACAACCGGCCGATATCGCGCAGCACTTCATCGCCTGCGGCAAAGCCGGCGATCTCGTTGATGGCATGCATCTGGTCCAGGTCGCCATACACCACGCAGGCGGGCTCATCGGGATTGATACGCTGCGCGACCTCGAGCTCGAAGACCGGACGGCGCAGCAAGCCGGTGTGCTGTTCAACCCGACCGCCGAGTCGTTCCTGCAAACCCGGCACGGTCTCGTTGAGTACTTCGATGTCGGCGGGCAGGAATTCAGGTTGCGACTGCGAACGGAACACCGCCACGAGACCGATGGCGTCGCTACCGTCCATCAACGGGCAGAACAGGATGCGGTAGGGAATCACCGGGCCGCCGTGCTTGAGCCGCATCCGATTGAGTATCTGCGGCGTGTACTTCTCGCGGGCCATCGTCCAGAGCAGATGACGGGTCAGCGAATCGATGGTTTCGGCGGCGCCGTCCGGCGGTGGCGGCACCACCACATCGACAAACCATGAGGGGGCATGCACGACCACATGCGTGCATTGCAGTCGACTCGCGAGTGCGTTCAGTAGGACGTCGGTCATGCCCCGGGGCCGGATTGCAAGGTACCGCGCATGATGGCCGCCAGCGCGGGGTAGCGGTAACGCGCTGGTTCACAGCTTGGCGCTGCGACGCCGCAGGGGCCGGAATACAGTGTGACGGGCGTCTGATTCTGGCCGGAAATCGCTCAATCGAGCCGCCGCTGCACGATGCCTGCCGTCAGGGTATCGCTCCCCACGGTCAGGTAGAGCGTGCGGTCGGCAACCGCGAGATCAAACTCCATGCGTCGCTCCAGGCGCTGCGCGAGCGCCGCGATCAGCTCGCGATCCACCTCATGGATGGCGAGCTCCCTGGCCTTGTGGATGCGCTCGCTTTGCAGCCGCGCCAGCCAGGAATCCACATCGCGATGGGCGTATACCGCCACGCGGCGTGCGCTCTTGGCGGCCTTGTGCAGGCGCGCGGCCTCGGGCGTACCGATGTCGATCCAGGTCAGCAATGCACCGGTGAGATCGCGCACCGCGATGGCAGGCTCATCCGGTTCGGAAAGCCCCTTCGACCAGGCAATGCCCTCGGTGTATTCCAGGCAATAGGCCAGCAGCCGCGTGAGCAGGTACTCGGCCGATTCCGACGGGTGGCGCGCCAGGCGCAGGTTAAGGGTTTCATAGACATTGCGATCGGCATCGGCCAGCCTGACCGTAAAGACATAGACAGTTGCGCCCAGTGCCATGCGTTGTGCCACCCAATCGATACAATGCTGCGGTTGCAATGTAGCTTAAGCGGAAGAGTATGACTCCGGCATCCCATCTGAAGACCCGCATCGTCGTGGTCGGCGGCGGCGCCGGAAGCCCTTGCTGCATGAAGTGGCGGCCGGCTCGCTCGATGCCAATCTCGATGAGGTGGGCTATCGCAGCCATTGCCACCGCTGGCACTACCGCTATTTCTTCGGCGCCATGCAGGGCATCGATCGTTCCACGCGCGAGGTGATCGTGGCGCCACTGGTCGAAGCGGGTCGCGAGCTGATCGGCGCGCATCGCATCCGCTTCGACTACCTGGCGATTGCCATCGGCTCGGTGACCAATGATTTCGGCACCGAAGGTGCTGCGGAGCACTGCCTGTTCCTCGACGATCGCGTGCAGGCCGACCGCTTCCGCTCGCGCCTGCTGAACCAGTGCCTGCGGGTGTCGCGCGCGCTCGAGGAAAACCCCGCAGCCGATGCCTGCGTGCGCGTGGTGATCATCGGCGCCGGCGCGACCGGCATCGAGCTGGCCGCGGAACTCTACAACTCCGCAGCCGCGCTGAAGCACTACGGGCTCGAGGCCTTTGATGCCTCCAGACTCAAGGTCACGATCATCGAGGCCGGGCCGCGCATCCTGCCGGCCTTGCCCGAAAAATTGGCAGACGCCGCCAAAGCCGAGCTCGAGGCGCTGGGCACGCGCGTGCTGACCGGCGTGCGGGTTACACGGGTGAGCGAGGTGGCCGTGCATACCCATACCGGTGAGAGCATTGCGGCGGACCTGCGCGTGTGGGCAGCCGGCGTGCGCGGCGCGCCGCTGTTGAAGGATATCGGGGGGCTCGAGACGACTCCCAGCTGCCAGCTCGTGGTCCGGCCGACGCTGCAGGTGACGCGCGATGATCGCATCTTTGCCCTCGGCGATTGCTGCAGTTGCCTGCTGCCGGGCGCGACCCGGCCGGTGCCGCCGCGCGCGCAAGCCGCGCATCAGATGGCGACCAGGGTGTACGACAATCTCAGGCGGCTGATGGACGATCGAGCGCTGGTGAACTATGTGTATCGCGACTACGGCTCGCTGGTCTCGCTGAGCCGTTATTCAACCGTCGGCAGCCTGATGGGCAATCTGATTGGTGGACGCATGGCGATCGAAGGTCGCCTGGCGCGCTACGTCTACCGTTCGCTGTATCGCCTGCACCTGATCAGCATCCACGGCTGGCTGCGCGGCATGGCGCTGGTGCTGGTCGGTCACGTGAACCGCATCGTACGCCCGCGGCTCAAGCTGCACTGACGACGCTTGCGCGTCGTCAGTGCGTCGTCACGGTGCTTTTTGCAACTGGTGCCAGTCAGGGCAGATTCTGCAGCGCTGTGAAGGTGCCGGGCGTAGTGGCGCTTTGCAGCAGCACGCCAGGCTGCGTCACGTAAGTACCGCTGGTGAGTGGCGTCGTGGCCGAATTGCTGGTCACGATGTCAGGCAGGCCATCGCCATTCACATCGGCCACGGCGACCTGGAACGAGCCATTCGGCGTCGGATAGTAGCTCGCCGCGGCGAAGGTGCCCGGTGACGCCGCGTTCTGCAGCAATACGTTCACGCCCGCGTCATCGCCGACGATCACATCCCGATGTCCGTCGCCATTCAGGTCAGCCACCACGATCGATCGGGCGAGATGGCCGCTGGGCAGCGGATAGCTGCCGGGCGCCAGGAAGGTGCCATGTGCTGCAGGGTTCTGCAGCAACACGTTCACCGTCGGCGGCGTCGGGCCATACGGACCTGGATCGGTGATCACCAGATCATTGAGGCCGTCGCCATCGACATCGGCGATTGCCACGTAGTTCGCGGCCGCAAAGGCCTGGTTCGGCGTCTGCGTGAACACTGTCACCGGATTCATGAAGGTCGCGCTGGTTCCAGTCGTCGAGTGGAAATACACCTTGACGCCGGTGGCATCGGTGACCACGAGGTCCGGCAGACCATCGTTGTTGAGATCGCCAACGGCCACCCAGCTTGCGCCGCCGGAGGAGAGGCTAGTGGGCGCGAGGAAACTGCCCGGATGGGCCGGATCCTGCAGGAAAACATTCACGCCGTAGTCGGCCGAGATCAGGTCCGGATGACCATCGCCGTTCAGATCGGCGATCACCACCTGGGAAGTACCGGGCGACTGCAGATGCACGGCCGAAGCGAAGGTACCTGGCGTGGCCGTCTGGTTGAGATACACCAGCAGCTGGCCGTCATCTGCGTCGGCCGCGACCACATCGGGCAGGCCGTCGCCGTTGAGGTCGGCAGCCGCGAGGTACAGCGGCTCGATGCCGGCCGGCGTTGACGTGGGCATCCCGTAGCCCGTGCCGCTACCGGCATTGTGCAGGTACAGGTTGAGCGTGCCGCTCTCGAAGGGCGCCATCGGCTGGTGCAGCGTGCGGCCATCGAGCACATCGGCCAGACCGTCATTGTTGAAGTCGGCCACTGCCACCGAGAAATTGATCTCGTACGGCGTGTAGGTATAAGCGGGGCTGTCGTAACCGCTACCGCAACCGGCCAGCGTCAGCAGCCCGCCGACGGCCATGGCCAGACCTGCACGCTTCATATTCGTAGTGATCATGACAAACCTCCTGGAACCCGAACAGATTGTACTACCCGCGATGCGGCGCGCTCTGGTCGCCAATACGCGACAGCACACACTCAACGGGGCAATTGTGCTGCGCTCCTGCTGGAAAAACTGCGACCGGACGCATGGATTTGCAACGCGCACAACGGCTCTACAGTATGTCCCCGCAGTGTGAAGCGATGTTCATCTGCGTGTTTCGTGTACAGATGTGAACAGCAGTCCACAGGCGGTCAGCACGGCAAATGCAGCGCCCGCATTAAAAGTGGCTGAAGATCCATAAGAACTCCAGAGCGCGCCGGCGATGGCGCTCGAGAACAGCAAGGAGATACCGGTCACAAAATTGTAGACACCAAAAGCCGTGCCACGCAATTCAACCGGCGCCGCGTTGGCCACCAGTTTGGAGAACAGGCCCTGCGTGAGCGCCATGTGCAATCCCCACAGCGCCGCGCCCCACAGTACGACTGGCCCCGAGCTGGCCCGCGCCAGTACTACGTCTGCGAGCACCAATAGCAGCAGGCCCGCGAGCAGCAACAGGCGTGGGTCGCGCCGGTCGGCAGCGATGCCGGCAGGCCAGGCAGCGCCGGCATAGAGCACGTTCATCACCACCATTACCAGCGGCACCCACGTCAGCGAGAAGCCCACCTGCTGTGCCCGCAAAACCAGGAAGGCTTCGCTAAAGCGCGCCAGCGTGAAGACGGCGCCGAGGGCAGTGACATACCAATAGCGCGCCGTGAGCTGACGCATGCTTGCCCTGCTGATCGGAGCGGGTCGTCGCGCTGCATGCGGCGCGTGCGCGGGTTCTTTCACCAGCCACAGCAGCAGCGCCACCGCGATGAATGCCGGTATTACACCTACCCACAACACGGCACGCACATCACCCGCCAGCCACAGCATGGCGAGGATCGCCAGCAGCGGACCCAGCGCGGCACCGAGTGAATCGAGTGCCTGGCGCAGTCCATAGGCGGCACCACGTTGCTCGGGTGCGGTGATATCGGCCACCAGCGCATCGCGCGGTGCGCCTCGAATGCCCTTGCCCACCCGATCAATGAAGCGCGCTCCTGCGAGCGCGCCTATCGACGCGGCCAACGGGAACACCGGCTTGGTCAGTGCCGCCATGCCATAGCCCAATATCAGCAAGGGGCGACGCCGACCCCAGCGATCGCTCAAGCTGCCGGAAAATAGCTTGGTGATCGAAGCCGTGGCCTCTGCGAAGCCCTCGACCAGACCGATGGTCAACATGCTCGCGCCCAGCACCCCGGACATCAGCAGCGGCAACAGGCTATGCACCAGCTCCGAGGAGATATCCATGAACATGGAGGTGAGGCCCAGGCCCCAGATGCCGACTGGCAGATTGCGCAGCAGCGAACGGAGCCCGCGCGCGGGAGTGGGCTTGTCCTCATCGGTACTCAGACGCTCTGGACTCATGCGCACCTTATAACTCGCGCCGGCGGTCATTGGACAGTCTGCCGAGCAGCAGTGCTACTCTCCACGCCAGCACAACACGGCATTGGAGCTATCAGCATGAGCCGCAATGCATTCACGAGGGCAGGCACACTGGCAGTGGTCACCATGGCGGCGCTCTGCTACGCGGCCATCGCAATCGGCGCTGCGCCGCCGGCCGGATTTCGCGATCGCCCCGCCAGCGACGAGATCATCTATTTCCTGATGATCGACCGTTTCGCGAATGGCGATGCTGCCAACGATCGCGGCGGCCTGAGTGGCGACCGCCTGCACTCCGGTTTCGATCCGACCGACAAGGGCTACTTCCACGGTGGCGATCTCAAGGGCGTGACCACGCATCTCGACTACATCCAGTCACTGGGCGCAACGGCGATCTGGCTGACGCCGGTGTTTGTCAACAAGCCGGTGCAAGGGGCGCCGGGCCAGGAATCCGCCGGCTATCACGGTTACTGGATCACCGATTTCACGCACGTCGATCCGCACCTGGGGAGCGAGGCCGACCTGCATGCGCTCATCGATGCGGCACATGCGCGCGGCATCAAGATCTACTTCGATATCGTCGTCAATCACACCGCGGATGTGATCCGCTATCGCGAGTGCCCTGGCGATACCTGCTCCTATCGCTCACGGGCAGATTTTCCGGATCGGCCTGATGGCTACGCCTACACACCCTACGTGCCCGCGGGCGAAGAACACCGCAAGGCACCTGAATGGCTGAACGATCCAGCCTGGTACCACAATCGTGGCAACAGCACTTTCGAGGGTGAAAGTTCGACACTCGGTGATTTCAGCGGCCTCGATGATGTGGCTACAGAGAAAGCGCGCGTGGTGCAGGGTTTCATCGATATCTACGGTGCCTGGATCGACAACTATGGTATCGACGGCTATCGCATCGATACCGCGCGGCACGTGAACCCGGAGTTCTGGCAGACCTTCGTGCCGGCGATGCTGGCGCGCGCCGCAGCGCGCGGCATCAGGAATTTCCATATCTTCGGCGAGGTGGCCTCACAGGAGATGGACCCCGCCGCCCTGGCCGTGCACACGCGGGTCGACAAACTGCCAGCCGTGCTCGACTTTGCCTTCACCGCCGCGGTACGCGACACGATTGCGGGCCATGCCGGCACGGACGAACTGGCGCGGCTGTTCGCGGCTGATCCACTTTACGAAGGCGGCGCCCAGGCGGCGCTGCAATTGCCTACCTTCATTGGCAATCACGACGACGGCCGGTTTGCCTACCAGGTGTTGCGCCAGCGGCCCGACATCAGCCGCGAGGAGTTGCTACAGCGCGTGCAGCTCGGCTACGCGATGCTGATGACCCTGCGCGGCGTGCCGACGATCTACTATGGCGACGAGCAGGGATTCGTGGGCCTCGGGCGCGACCAGGATGCGCGCCAGGACATGTTTGCGAGCCAGGTGAGTTCCTACAACACGCAGCCGCTGGTGGGTACGAGTTCAACCACGGCGGTCAGCAACTTCAACAATGCCCATCCGCTGTACCGGGCCATTGCTGAACTTGCGAGGCTCCGCCAACTACAGCCCGCGCTGCGGCACGGGCAACAGGTCGTGCGCGCCGCTGGCAACAAACCGGGCCTGTTTGCGGTTTCGCGCCTTGATTCGGCCAGCGGCCAGGAAGTGCTGGTGGCTTTCAACACCGGCATGACACCCATCGAAGCCCAGGTGGCCGTGGAGCGCAGCTCGGCGCAATTCACGGCGCTGCACGGGCGCTGTGCGGCTGCAAGCACACAGCCCGGGAGTTATCACCTCTCGCTGGCACCGCTCGACTATGTGATCTGTGCCGCGGGTGCGCAGCACTGAGGCTGCGCAGCAGCGCTGCAGTGCGTCAGCCCAGGGCGCTGTCGGCACCGCGGCCGACGCTGTTGTCATGCCTGGTGTTGATTTCGACGCGCACTTCCTGGCAGGCGTACACGGGCTGGCCATTGGCGAGCTGCGGCTGGTAGTGGGCCTGCCTTGCCCAGCTCAACGCCGACTCATCGAAATTCTTCTGCGCCGATGAAACCACGATGCGGGTGCTGGCAATCGCACCGTCGGGCAGCACACACACCTGCACTATGGCGAACTGACCCTGCGCGTAATGGTGCCCAGTGGTCGTGATGTAGGTCGTGGTCACATCGATCGGGGTGATTGCAATGGGTGGCACAAGGCTGTTGGCCGGCGGCCGGGGCGCAAAGACACAGGCCGTCAGCAGCAGCCATGCGCAAACCGCAACGGGCGTGAATTTCGCCGGTGCCATGGGCACAGGAGAATACTCGCACCAGCGGATGTCAACCAGAACCCGACCTGTCCGGCCGATTTACTTTGCCGGTGGCCCCAGGTCGCGGTAACTGGCCACCAGCGCAACCGGATAGGCTGGCGCCGCGACGAAATTCGCGAGCGTCGACACCGCCAGCGCGACGATATGCCTGGCGCCCGAATCCAGTGACAGCGTTGCGATCAGCAGGTGCGCCATGATGCCTGCGAGCACACTGACCAGCGTGCCGGCGACCAGGCCGCAGATCGCCACGGTGAAGACCGTGCTGTTGCTGCGCCACCAGTGCCCCGACACGCGTCGCCAGCTCTCTTGCAGGCACTGCGAGGCTTTGGCATCGCCGACCATGAGCGCCACCACCCACCACTGCAGTGCACCGGCAAGATAGAACCCCGGCACCAGCAGCAGCAGCAGGCCCACTGACACCAGCACAGAGAACAGCAAGGCGATCAGCAGCGCCGCAGGCCAGGCGCGCAACGCTGCCAGCAGGCCACCAGCCGCCGGTGCCTTCGTGCCGCCGGCGAGTTGATGCGCACACAATACCAGCGCACAGGAGGGCCATAGCGACAGCAGACCCAGCGCCAGCAGCGAGCGCCACAAGGTCGCTGATACCAGAAAGGCCTGCAGTTGTTCGAGTGCTTCCAGCGACAAGTCCTCAGGCAACTGCAGCATCAGCCGATCGATCAGCAAGCTCATCATCAGCGCGAGCAGCAAGGCCGCGGGCCAACCGCGCAGCAATACGCTGCGATACAGGCCGAAGACGCTGGCGCCACTCATCGGCGCACCGGATCCGTGGAGGCCGCTGCGGTACCCGCCAGCGCGCTGCGCAAAGCCGCGGCGTCGAGCTCGCCTTCCCAGCGCGCGATGACGAGCGTCGCGACCGAGTTGCCAATGATGTTGGTGAGCGCGCGGCATTCACTCATGAAGCGATCGATGCCGAGGATGAGCGCCATGCCGGCCACCGGCACCGCCGGCACCACGGCCAGAGTGGCCGCGAGCGTAATGAAGCCGGAACCACTGACCCCGGCCGCACCCTTGGAGCTCACCGCCGCGACCAGCAACAGCAGGCATTGATCGCCCAGCGTCAGGGGCACGTTGGTCGCCTGGGCAATGAACAGCGCCGCCATCGTCATGTAGATGTTGGTGCCATCGAGGTTGAACGAGTATCCGGCGGGAACCACGAGGCCCGCCACCGAGCGCGCACAACCGGCGCGCTCCAGCTTGTCGATCAGCGGCGGCAGCGCGGCCTCGGACGAGGCCGTGCCCAGCACCAGCAGCAACTCCGCGCGCAGGTAGCGCAGCAACCGCCACAACGAGAAACCACTCCAGCGCGCGATCGCACCCAGCACGCCAGCGACGAACAGGAAGCTGGTGAGATAGAAGCAGGCGATCAGGCCACCCAGATGCGCGAGCGAGGTCACGCCGAATTTGCCGACCGTGTAGGCCATCGCACCGAATGCGCCGATCGGCGCCGCGCGCATGATCAGGCCGACGACGCGGAAGATGACCGCACCGACGGCATCGATGAAATGCGCCACCGGCCGCGCACGCTCGCCGGTCAGCATCAGGGCGAGGCCGAACAGCAGCGAGAACAACAGCACCTGCAGAATCTCGCCGCTCGTGAAGGCGCCGACCGCCGTGTCCGGGATGATCTGCAGCAGGAACTCGGTCACCGTACGCTGGTGCGCCTGGCCCTGGTATCCGGCGATCGCACTGGCATCCAGCGTAGCGGGATCTGCATTCAGGCCGGTGCCGGGATGCAGGAGGTTGCCGACCACGAGGCCGATCGCCAGCGCCAGCGTCGAGACCACCAGGAAATAGCCCAGTGCCTTGAGACCCACGCGACCGAGCTTGCGTACACCGCCGATGCCGCCGATCCCGCCCACCACGGAGCAGAAAATCACCGGTGCGATGATCATCTTCACCAGCTTGATGAAGCCATCGCCCAGCGGCTTGAGCGTCACTGCAAATTTTGGCGTCAGGATGCCCAGTGCAATGCCGGCGACCACGGCTATCAGCACCTGCACATACAGCGATGCGTACCAGCGCGTGCTTGTGGACGATGCTGCCATGGCTCCCTCTCTGTGCCGCTGGAGTATGCACAAAAGCAGGCCAGCGCAGTCGACTTTGCGCTCCACCAGCGGCCTGAGTCAGAATGAGTACGGCCGTCAGCTGTAACGGTCGCACCGCGGGGAGTAGAGTCCATGCGCACTGCCAGACTATGCCTACACTTGCTGAGCGGTCTGTTGACCGCGCAGATCGCCGCGTCCGCCGACGACAGCGCGACTGCGTCGGCTGCCAAACCCACGGCGGCGCCGACGCGCTCGATGGCGGAAATCCTGGCCGCTTCGCCTGCCAGCGCCTGGCGGCCGCTCAATGACGAGCACACGCTGTACATGGAGATGCCCGGCGGACGCGTGGTCATCGAGCTGCAACCCGCACTGGCGCCGCGCACGGTGGCGAACATCGAGGCACTGGCGCGCCTGCATTACTTCGACGGTCTGTCGATCCTGCGGGTGCAGGACAACTACGTGACGCAATGGGGCGATCCCGACGGCGTGCGCAAGGTTCCGGAAAACATGCAGAAGCTCGCGCCGGAATTCTCGGTCAAGCTGGGCGCCGCTGCCTTTACGCAGCTGCCCGATCACGACGGCTACGCACCGCAGGCAGGCTTCGTCGACAGCTTTCCGGCGGCACGCGATCCGGCCAAAGGCACAGCCTGGCTGACACATTGCTACGGCGCCATCGGTGTCGGGCGCGACAATGATCCGGCCAGCGGCAACGGCGCCGAACTGTATGCGGTGATCGGCAATGCACCGCGCCACCTCGACGGCAACGTCACTGTGGTAGGGCGCGTGCGCCAGGGCATCGAGCTGCTCTCGAGCCTCCCACGCGGTACTGCGGAACTGGGCTTCTACGACAAACCGGAGCAGCGTGTCACGATCAGCAGCGTGCAGCTGGCCAGTGCCGTGCCGCCCGACCAGCGCACGCATCTCGAGGTACTGCGCAGCGACTCGCCCACCTTCACTGCCGTGGTCGAAGCGCGTCGCAATCGCAAGGACGACTGGTACCTGCGGCCTGCCGGCTATATCGAACTGTGCAACGTGCCGCTGCCGGTACGAACCGTCGCACTGCCCACCCATTGAATTGCCAACATGCTGGCCAAAGCCAGTTTTGCTGCGCTACTCAGCTACAACACCCGACCCGGAAAGACCGGTAGATGATGCGCTGCCGGTGCCGCCCGTGCGGCGCCGGCGGAATGTGACGCACTGCCCAGTTTGACCGCTGCAGGAGCGCAGGGCGCGGCCGCCACACTCCCGAGTTGCAGGGCACGCGTCGATACTCAAGGAGTGAACAGCTCCGCTCGCCGATCCCAGGCTGCCGGCTTCACGACCCGAGGCCAGCAGCGCTGGCTGCTGGTCGTTGCCGTGGGCATGGTATTGGCCCTGGGCTTGATCCTGTCGATCGCCGCGCGGCTGATGATCGGCAACTTCGAGAACATCGAGACGGCAGCCACCGAGCAGAAGGCGCAGCAGCTCTACCAGGCCTTCAACTCCGACCTGCGCCAGCTTGCGATCAGCACCCGTGACTACGCCCAGTGGGACAGCGCCGCCGACTTCGTCAGTGGCAGCAACCCGAAATTCCTGGTCGGCAACTTCACGCGCGAGACCATGGGCGCGATGCACGTCAATCTGGTGTGGATACTCGATCGCGATGGCAACGACATCTACTCAAGCTACTACGATCCGGTCAAGGACAAGCTGTACGTGCCAGCGCCCGCAGCGCTGCTGGTCGATCTGCGTCGCGTGACCCGCATCGATGCAGCAATGAATGAAAGCCAGCCGGTCGAACGGCTGTTGCGCACGCACGCTGGCCCCGTAGGCTTTTCGGCGATGGAGATCCGGCGTACCGACCTTTCCGGGCCGACCGGCGCGGTGATGCTGTTCGCACGGTATATCGACACCGACGATGTCGAGCGCATCAGCGAGACCCTGCGCATGACGGTGCATATGGATGCGCTGGGCACGGCTGTCGAACCGATGACATTGAGCCTGCCCTCACCGGTGCGCCAGTGGATCCGTGGACCGCAACCCGCCGCCACCATGGTGTGGAATTCCGATCGCGACCAGACCACGGCCTACGCCATGGCGCGCGACATCGATGGTGATCCGCTAGCGCTCTTTAGCAGCAGCGCGCCGCGCAGCATCTACCGCCTGGGCCTGCATGCCACCGCGCTGATGGTGGGCAGCATCCTGCTGTTGCTGCTGATTGGCAGCAGCGGCGTGTTGTGGCTGGCGTTGCGCCTGCGGCGCAGTTTCGCCGCCACCGATGCCGCCGAGCAGCGCTATGCGAGCATCGCCGCGCAGCTGCACGAAGCCATCACGCTGGCGGAGCCGGGGAGCGGGCGCATCATCGAGGCCAATGAGGCGGTGCTGCGGGCGATGGGTTGCACGCTGGAGAGCGTGCGCGCACACACGGTGTTCGATCTCTATCCCGACTTGAGGCGCGACGCGCTCGACAAAGTGGCTGCCGCTGGCAGCGCACGCCTGGTGCTCGAATCGCGCATGCGCAACGCCAGCGGCGGCACGACCGATGCCGAGGTCGCCATCACCCACATGACCGACTCCGCGCAGCGCCTGTGGTGCCTGGTGGGGCGCGATGTCAGCCATCGTCGCGAAGCGCAACAACAGCAGCGCGCCAGCCACAAGAAGCTGGTGCATATCGCGCAGCACGATCCGCTCACGGGCCTGCCCAACCGACTGTACCTCAGTGCGCGCCTGCCACGTGCGCTGCGGCTGGCAGCGCAATCCAAACGCATGCTGGCGCTGATCTACCTGGACGTCGATCATTTCAAGAACATCAACGACTCGCGCGGTCACGGCGCCGGCGATGCGCTGCTGCAGGTGATCGCCAAGCGGCTGCGCAGCACAGTGGCCATGCAGGACGTGGTACTGCGCATGGGCGGCGACGAGTTCGTGATCATTGCCGCGCTGCTGCCCGACGTCGAAGCCGTGCACGGCTTGGCGATGCGCCTGCAGGCCGCGATCCAGGCGCCCCTGTCGCTCGATGACACACCGCTCGAGGTTTCCGCGAGCCTTGGTATTGCACTCTATCCGAATGATGGCCACGACATGGAAGCGCTGCTCAAGCACGCCGACATCGCGCTTTACCAGGCCAAGGCCGCTGGCCGCCGCTGCCACCGGCTGTTCTCGCCCGACATGCTGGCGCGGGTCAGCGAGAGTGTGGCGATAGAGCAGGCGCTGCGTCGTGGCATCGGCACCGATCAGTTCAGCATGGATTACCAGCCGGTGATCAACATGAAGACCGGCCGCGTATCCTCGCTCGAGGCGCTGATGCGCTGGCGGCATCCGGACCTCGGCCAGGTGCCACCCGGTCAGTTCATTCCAGTAGCTGACAGCAGCGGCCTGACCGTGGCACTCGGCCTGCAGGGCCTGCGCATCGTGCTGACGCAGCTGCGCGCCTGGCAGGATGCCGATGTGCCGATCGTGCCAATCGCGGTCAACATCTCGCCGGTACAGCTCGAGCAATCCGACTTCTGCTCATCGGTGCTGCAGCTGGCCAGTGAACACCAGGTCGACCCGCGCTGGCTGCACTTCGAGATCACCGAGACCGCGCTGCTCAAGGATCCCGATGGCCTGGTCGGCACGCTGCAAACTTTGCGCGCACTGGGCTCACAGGTGCTGATCGATGATTTCGGTACCGGCTACTCGGGCCTGAGCTACCTGGCGCGCCTGCCGGTCGATTGCATCAAGATCGATCGCAGCTTCATCAGCGACCTGGGCAAGAACGCGGCTCGCACGCCGATCATCGATGCCGTGATCCAGATCGCGCGCAGGCTCAACATGACGATCGTGGCCGAAGGCGTGGAAACGCAGCAGCAGGCGCTGATACTGCAGGAACAGGGCTGCGACTTCGCGCAGGGTTACTTCTACAGCCGGCCGGTCAGCGCGCAGCATTGCCGCACGCTGCTTGAAAAACTCAAGCTCGAGCGGCCGCTGACCGAGACGCTGATCACGCGTGTACTGCACAGCGGCTGAGCGGCGCCGCTCAGGCCTGGCTGAGCAGCGCGGCGTTACCACCCACGGCCGCGGTGTTCACCGTGACCACCTGCTCACTCGCGAAGCGGTGCAGATAGTGCGGGCCGCCCGCCTTGGGCCCGGTGCCCGAGCGGTTGCAGCCGCCGAAGGGCTGCACGCCCACCACCGCGCCGATGGTATTGCGGTTCACATAGACATTGCCGACCCGCGCGCGCTGCGCGATCTGGATTGCGCGCGTCTCGATGCGCGTGTGGATGCCGAGCGTGAGACCGTAACCGGTGGCGTTGATGTCATCGACCACGCGCGCGATGTCGGCGGCGCGGAAACGCACCACGTGCAGCGCCGGCCCGAACACTTCTGATTCGAGTTCGCTGATGCTGCCGATCTCGGCCAGCAGCGGCGCAAAGTAGTGCCCCACCGGTCCGGCGCGCGGCGGACGGCCGCGATGCAGCACCTGCCCGGCTGCGCCCAGTCGCCGCGCGTGCAGCTCGAGGCCCGCGAGGGCCGGGGGATCGATCAGCGGCCCGATGTCGGTGGCGAGCAGTGCGGGATCGCCCAACACCAGTTCGTCCATCGCGCCGCACAGCGCTTCGATCAGGCGCGGCGCCAGCTCTTCCTGCACGTACAGCACACGCACGGCGGAACAGCGCTGCCCAGCACTGTTATACGAAGAGGCGAGCAGATCCTGCACCACCTGCTCGACCAGCGCCGAACTGTCGGCGATCAGCGCGTTCTGGCCCCCGGTCTCGGCAATCAGCGTCGCGATCGGGCCGGTGCGCGCCGCGAGCGCGCGTGCTATCAACTGCGCAGTATCGGTGGAACCGGTGAAGGCCACGCCGGCCAGGCATTCCTGGCGACTGATCGCAGCGCCCACCACGCCATCGCCCGGCAGCAGCTGCAGCACGCCACCGGGCACACCCGCCTGGTGCAACAGTTCAGTGGCGAAGGCAGCCGTGAGCGGTGTCTGCTCGGCGGGCTTGGCCAGCACGCTGTTGCCTGCCGCCAGTGCCGCAGCAATCTGTCCGGTGAAGATGGCGAGCGGAAAATTCCAGGGACTGATGCAGCCGAACACGCCGCGCGCGCGCAGTCGCAGGTTGTTCGCTTCACCCGCAGGCCCTGGCAGCGCCAGCTCACTGCTGAAATCCTTGCGTGCCTGCGCGGCGTAGTAGCGCAGGAAATCGATCGCCTCGCGCCACTCCGACACGCTATCCGCCAGGGTCTTGCCCGCTTCGCGCACGCAACGTGCGAGCAGCCCGGCCCGCTCGCGCTCGAACAGATCAGCGGCACGATCGAGCACCGCGGCGCGATGTGCACCGCCGGCATCGTCCCACTCCGGCCAGCTCTCGAGGGCAATCTTCGCCGCGTGATCGACCTGCTCGGCCGTGGCGCTCACACATTCGCCCACCAGGTCTGACTGGTCGGCGGGATTGACCACCGGCGTGGTCTGCCCGCTCTCGGCGGTGCCACCGATCACCGGCCGCGCCAGCCATTCGGTACGACTCGCCGCTGCGAATTCGCCCGCCAGCTGCGCCAGCACGCCGCTGTCATAGAGATTGATGCCTGGTGAATTGCTGCGCTCGGGCGCGAACATCTTGCCCGGCTCGGCCAGCGAGACCGCAAAGGGCGCACCGCCACCCGGAGCAGGATCGGTCGGATCGCGCACCACCTCACTCGCGGCCTGGCCGCGATCGCCGGCCCGGTGCACGAAGGAAGTATTGGCGCCATTCTCGAGCAGGCGGCGCACCAGGTAAGGCAGCAGTTCGGATTGCGGTCCGACCGGTGCATACACGCGACAGGAATGCTGCCCGCCGGCAGCGCCGGCGCGCACTGCGCTGTAGAGCGCCTCGCCCATGCCGTGCAGGCGCTGGAATTCGAAGGCGTTGACCTCGGCGCCATAGAGCTCGGCCACGTAGGCCACCGTGTGCGCATTGTGGGTAGCGAACTGCGCGCTGATCACATCGCGATTGGCCACGAGTCGGCGCGCGCAGGCCAGATACGCAATGTCGGTGTGCTGCTTGCGGGTGAACACCGGGTAGCTGTGCAGCCCGGCTTGTTGCGTGCGCTTGATCTCGGTATCCCAGTACGCACCTTTCACGAGCCGCATCGTAATGTGTCGATTGCTGGCGCGCACCCGCGCCGCCAGCCAATCAATCACGCGCAAGGAACGCTTCTGGTAGGCCTGCACCGCCAGACCGAGTTGCCCCGGACGCGCGGCCGCCGGCGTCTGCAGCAGGCGCTCGAACAGTTGCAACGAGAGTTCCAGCCGTTCGGTTTCCTCGGCGTCGATGGTGAGGCCGATGCCAGCCTGTTCAGACTGCGCCAGCAGCTCGCTCATCGCCGGCAGCAATTCGGCATGCACGCGCTCGCGCTGTGCCAGTTCGTAGCGTGGATGCAGTGCGGAGAGCTTCACCGATACGCTGTTGCGCACCGTCAGCGGCAGCCTCGCGGCCGCGGATTTCTGCGCGGCCTGGCCCACCTGGGCAATGGCATCGCGGTAGGCTTCGAGGTGATGACGCGCATCGCGCGTGGTCATCGCCGCCTCGCCCAGCATGTCGAAGGAATAGCGCTCGCCGGTGCGCGCGCCCTGTGCGCGCTTGAGCGCGGCCTCGAGATCGGTGCCGAAAATGAACTGTTGGCTGAGGATTTTCATGGCCTGGCGCAACGCCGTGCGCGCCACCGGCTCGCCAATGCGTCCGACCAGACCGCGCAACCAACCCTGCGGGTCACGCGTGAGCGCGGCCTCGGGCGTCAGCAGCGCGCCAGTGAGCATCAAGCCGAACGTGGAGGCATTTACGAACAACGAGACGGAATCGTCCAGGTGCCCGCGCCAGTCACCGCGCCCCAAGCGATCTGCGATCAGGCGATCAGCGGTTGCCGCATCGGGAATGCGCAGCAGCGCTTCGGCCAGACACAGCAGCAGGATGCCCTCCTGCGAATCGAGTCCGTAGCTTTGCAGAAACTCATCGATGCCCGCGGCCGCATCGGCGCCAGCGCGCACCGCTTCGACCAGTTGTATGGCGCGCCCGGCCACGCGCTCGCGCGCAGCCGCATCCAGGCGCGCGTGGCTGGCCAGCTTGTTGACCAGCTGCACCTCATCGGCCAGGTAGTCGCCGTTGATGGCCGCGCCTACGGCGCTGGTGATGTTCGCCTGATCATCCGCGATAAAGTTCTTCACGCTACGCTTCTCCCCGCCCGGCCGTATACACTAGCGCTATCCGCTTGCCAAAGTAACGCCATGCCCACGGCATGGGAATGCAAGGTTACCGAAAATCATGGGTCGAATCTTCGAAGTCCGCAAACACGCCATGTTCGCGCGCTGGAACCGCATGGCCAAGCAGTTCGCGCGTGTCGCCAAGGACATCGCGATGACCGTGAAGACCGGCGGGCCCGATCCAGCCTCGAACCCCACGCTGCGCCGCATTATCCAGAATGCGCGCGCAGTCAACATGCCCAAGGACAAGGTCGAAGCCGCGATCAAGCGCGCCAGCGGCCGCGATGCGACCAACTACCATGAGGTGCTGTACGAGGGTTACGCGCCCCATGGGGTCGCCTTGATCGTGGAAACGGCTACCGACAACCCGACGCGCACCGTGGCGCACGTGCGCAACATCATCACCAAGCACGGCGGGAACCTGGGCACCAACGGCAGCGTCGCCTTCCAGTTCCGCAAGATGGGCGTGTTCCGGCTCGATCCGGCTGGCATCAACCAGGATTCGCTCGAGCTCGACATGATCGACCACGGGCTCGAGGAAATGGGCGAGAGCGTGGGTGAAAAAGGCGAGCCGCAACTGGTGCTGCGCTGCGAGTTCGCGAATTTCGGCAAACTGCAGGAGGCGCTCGAGGCTCGCGCTGTTGCGCCGCTATCGGCGGAACATGAATACATCTGCTCGGTGCCCATCGAGCTCTCTGAAGCGCCCGCTGCCGAGGTGCTGGAACTCATCGATCAGCTCGAGCAGGACGAAGACGTGCAGCGCGTGTATCACACGCTCGCGTAACAGGATTCGAGAAACACGGCGCTCAGCGATCGATGCGCGTGGAAAGCACGATCGAGGAATCGGTGCGATCGACACCCGGCAGCGCACCGATGCGATCGAGGATCTTGTCCATCTCGCCCACGGAATCGGTGACCAGCACCGCGATGAAATCGTGCTGGCCGCTGACCGAGTAGAGCTTGCGCACTTCCGGCAGGCCACGCAGCGTTGCCTCGACGCGCGTGAGCAGCTTGGGGATCGCGGTGATCATCACGTGCGCGTGCAGCTGGCCGCGTTCGCGCTCCGCGCCCATGCGCAACGTGAAGCCGGCGATCACCTTGTTGTGCAGCAGGCGCTCGATGCGGCTCTGCACGGTGGTACGCGCCAGGCCCAGCCGGCGCCCCAATTGCGCGGTGGAAGCACGGGCGTTTTCGCGCAGCAGCGCGATGATGCGCTGGTCGGTGGCGTCTATCGTCATAGTGCCGATATAGTACGGCATAACGACGAGAATGTGTCGTCAAACTGACGTTTTCGAGGCTGCTTTTCGTCCTGGCTAGCGCGACTATAGGCGGCTGAATTATCCATGAGGTGTGACATGAAACGCGTAGCAGTCGTAGGCGCCGGCAAGATCGGCCAGATGATCGCTGACCTGCTGGTGCATAGTGGCGATTACCAGGTTGCCATGATCGACAAATCGGCCGAACAGCTCGAGCGCCTGAAAGGCGGCGTGCCGGTCGAGACCATCGCGATCGACGTGAACGATCCGCAGAAGGTCGCCGAGGCACTGCGCGGCCGCTTCGCCGTGCTCAGCGCCGCGCCCTTCCAGGTCACCGGCAAGATTGCCGAGGCCGCGGCCATGGCCGGCGTCCACTATCTTGATCTCACCGAAGATGTCGCCAACACGCGGCGCGTGCGCCAGCTGGCCACCACCGCCACCACGGCGTTCATTCCGCAGTGCGGTCTGGCACCCGGCTTCATCACCATCGTCGGTTACGATCTGGCGAAGAACTTCGACAAGCTGCAGGACGTGCGCCTGCGGGTCGGCGCCCTGCCCCAGTATCCGTCGAACGCGCTCAACTACAATCTCACCTGGAGCACCGACGGCGTCATCAACGAGTACTGCGAGCCCTGCGAGGAAATCGCGAACGGCGAACTCGTGAACGCGCCGCCGCTCGAAGAGCGCGAGGAATTCTCGCTCGACGGCGTGACCTACGAGGCCTTCAATACTTCCGGTGGCGTCGGCACGCTGTGCGAAACGCTGCGTGGCCGCGTGCGCAATCTCAATTACCGCACCATCCGCTATCCCGGCCATGCGGCCATCATGAAGGCGCTGCTCCAGGATCTGCGCCTGCGCGAGCGTCGCGATGTGCTCAAGGACATCCTGGAGAATGCACTGCCCACCACCCTGCAGGACGTCGTGATCGTGTTCGTCACGGTCACCGGCATCAAGAAGGGCGGCCTGGTGCAGGAAACCTACGCCAACAAGGTCTACGGTCAGCGCGTCAACGGCATCGATCGCAGCGCCATCCAGTTGACCACGGCGGCCGGAATCTGTGGTGTACTTGATCTGCTGGCCGCGGGTCGTCTGCCGCAGAAAGGCTTTATCCGCCAGGAGGACGTGCCGCTGGCTGATTTTCTCGACAATCGCTTCGGCAGGATTTACGCCATGCGTCAGGCTGGCCAGAGGGAAGCCGCTTGAGCAACAGTTACCACAGCATCCTGCAGCAGGCGGGCCTGGCGTCGGTTTCCGGCAATGGCGGAGCTGCTGCGCCGGGCAGCCTCGAGGTGCACACACCGATCGATGGCACGCTGCTGGCGCGCGTCCCCATGGACAGCAGCAGCGCGGTCGCGGCGAAGATCCAGGCTTCGGCCGAGGCCTTCCTGCGCTGGCGCGAAGTGCCGGGCCCGCAGCGCGGTGAGCTGCTGCGCCGCTTCGCGCTGCGCGTGCGCACCGACAAGCAGGCACTCGGCAAACTGATCTCGCTGGAAGCCGGGAAGATCCTCAGCGAAGGCCTGGGCGAAGTGCAGGAAGTCATCGACATCTGTGATTTCGCGGTCGGTCTTTCGCGCCAGATCTATGGCCTGACGATTGCTTCCGAGCGTCCGGGTCATCACCTACTCGAGCGCTGGCAGCCGCTGGGTCCGGTGGGTGTGATCAGCGCTTTCAATTTTCCGATGGCGGTGTGGGCCTGGAATGCGGCGCTGGCGCTGGTCTGCGGCGACACCGTGATCTGGAAGCCCTCCGAGAAAACCCCGCTCAGCGCCATGGCGCTGCATCGGTTGATGGCGGAAACCATTGCCGAATTTTCCGGCGCACCAGTGGCGATCTCGCAGCTGATCATCGGCAAGCGCGACGTGGGCGAACAGCTGGCCGATTCGGAGCTGGTGCCGCTGGTCAGCGCGACTGGCAGCACAGCGATGGGCCGTGCCCTGGGTCCGCGCGTTGCGGCACGCTTCGGCCGTTCGTTGCTGGAACTGGGCGGTAACAATGCCGCGATCGTCACGCCTACGGCTGACCTCAACCTGACCTTGCGCGCGGTGGTATTCGCCGCGGCCGGCACGGCGGGCCAGCGCTGCACCACGCTGCGCCGCCTGTTCGTGCACCGCTCACTGTGCACGCGCCTGCGCGAGATGCTGCGCAAGAGCTACGCGAGCCTGGCGATCGGCTCTCCCCTCGAGGGCGGCACGCTGATTGGCCCGCTGATCGATGCGGCCTCGTATGAGCGCATGCAGGCCACGCTGGCGGCCGCGAAGGCACAGGGCGCCACCGTGATCGGCGGCGAGCGTGCCGCGCCCGCTGGCATCGGCGGCGGCTTCTACGTGCGCCCGGCGCTGGTCGAGGCCGACAGGCCACTGGCGGTGATGAGCGATGAGACCTTCGCGCCCATCCTCTATGTGGTTCCTTACGATTCCTTCAGCGATGCGCTGCAGATGCAAAATGGTGTGCGCCAGGGCCTGTCCTCGGCGATCTTCACCAACGACATGCGCGAGGCCGAGACCTTCCTGTCGGCGACCGGGAGCGACTGCGGCATTGCCAACGTGAACACCGGCCCGAGCGGCGCCGAGATTGGCGGGGCTTTCGGCGGGGAGAAGGAAACCGGCGGCGGCCGCGAATCCGGCAGCGATGCCTGGAAAGCCTATATGCGCCGGCAGACGCAGACGGTAAATTACTCCTCCGCCGTGCAGCTGGCGCAGGGCGTGGAATTTCCGGTCGACTGAAATCAGCTGCCGCCAGCAATGGAACCACAAGCATGAATGCTCTTGATTTCTTCGATCTGCGTGGACAACTGAGCAGCGATGAGCAGCTGGTGCAGGATAGCGTTGCACGCCTGGTCGACACGCGTGTGCTGCCGATCATCCGCGAATGCTTCGAGCAGCATCGCTTTCCGCGCGAGCTGGTGCCGGAACTCGCAGCACTGGGCCTGCTGGGCGCGAGCCTCGAGGGCTACGGCTGCGCGGGCCTGAACTCGGCTTCCTCCGGCCTGATCTGCCAGGAGTTGGAGCGTGGCGATTCCGCGCTGCGCAGCTTCGTGTCGGTGCAGTCCTCGCTCGTGATGTATCCGATCTGGGCGTACGGGAGCGAAGCGCAGAAGCAGCAGTACCTGCCGCGGCTGGCGCGCGGTGAGTTGATCGGCTGTTTCGGTCTCACCGAACCGCACGGCGGCTCGGATCCGGCCAACATGAAGACGCGCGCGCGCAAGAGCGGCGGCGACTGGCTCATCAGCGGCTCGAAGATGTGGATCACCAACGGCGCCATCGCCGATATGTGCGTCGCCTGGGCCGACTCCGACGAGGGCGTGCGTGGCTTCATCATCGACAAGGGCACGCGCGGCTTCAGCAGCAGCGAGATCGAGAACAAGTTCTCGCTGCGCGCTTCCAACACCGGCGCGCTGTTCTTCGATGAAGTACGCGTACCCGAATCGCAGCGCCTGCCGGGCGCCGCGGGCCTCAAAGGGCCACTCTCCTGCCTGACGCAGGCGCGCTATGGCATCGCCTGGGGCGTGATTGGCGCCGCGCAGGCCTGCCTCGCGCAGATGCTGGAATACACGGCCACGCGCGAGCTGTTCGGCCGCCCGCTGGCGCAGAACCAGGCCATCCAGATCCGCTTGGCCGAGATGGCGCGCGGCATCACGACTTCGCAGATGCTGGCGCTGCAGCTCGCGCGCCTCAAGGACAAGGGCGAGATGAAGCCCGTGCAGGTTTCCATGGCCAAGTGGCACAACTGCCGCACGGCGCTCGATATCGCGCGCGACTGTCGCGACATGCTCGGTGGCGCGGGCATCAGCGCGGAATTCGGGCCGATCCGCCACATGCTGAATCTCGAGAGCGTGATCACTTACGAAGGTACCGAGACCATCCACCAACTGGCCGTGGGTCGCGAACTCACGGGCCGCAGCGCTTTCTGATGCAGCACGCATGACACAGGGCACCACTGATCTCAATCCGCGGCGCCGTCGGCGCTGGCCGCTGTACCTGCTGGTGCTGGTGGCGCTGTTCGCCGGTTACACGCTGCTGGCCCTGACCTGGTCGTATTCGGAAGGCGAGCGTGTCGGCGTGTTGCAGAAGCTCTCGCGCAAAGGCTGGGTGTGCAAGACCTACGAAGGTGAACTCGCCCTCTACGTGGTCAGTGGCATGGCCCCGCAGATCTGGACCTTCACCGTGCGCGATCCGAAAGTGGCCGGGCAGCTCAATGTGGTGCTGGGCGAGCGCGTGCGGCTGCACTACGCCGAACATCGCGGCCTGCCCTCGAGCTGCTTTGGCGACACGCCCTACTTCGTCGACGGCGTCGATTATGGCGCCACCCTGCCCGTGCTGCCCGTGCTGCCCGGCAGCCCGGCGCCCGCGCCTTCGGCCGCACCCGCCGCGCCCACTGCTCCCCCCGCTGCTCAGGCGCCGGCTTCAGCAGCCGCTGTAAATAGCGCAAATCATTAGGTTTCTGGCTGGCGCTCCGGATTTCGTTCCGCGCCCGTCGTCGTCGCCTGGCGATTGCGGTTGCCAAAACACAACGCCTTCAGTAGAAAGGCGAGTTCGCAGCGCCAAAATGGGGTAAAAAAGCGCTGTGGGGATGCATAAAAAAACATAAGCATGAACGCCGTCAACGCCACACGACCAGACATCGCCACCATCGGACCAGGGAGCCTGCGCGCCCGGCTCGACCTGCTGCTGCAGCACGCGATCACGCTCGAGAGTTTCGAGGCCGACGTCGCGAGCCTCTGCCAGGCGAACGGCGAAGAAATCTGGACGGTGCTCGCGCTGCTCGATCAGTACCACCGGCGCGGATTACTGCCCACGCCGCTGTTCAAGTCACTCAAGGCCTCGGCGGATCGCCGCGGCCTCGGCCGCCAGGGCGCAACACCGGCACCGGCAACGATACCGGCAGTCGCGGCAGCGCCCGCTGTGGCGCCAGCGCCGAGCGCAACGCCGCCGGCCGCAAGCGCAGCGCAGACGCCTGCAAAGACTTTGCCCGCGGGCGCGGTGCTGCGCGATCGCTACGTCATCGAGGAACTGCTGGGACGCGGCACGCGCAGCTGTGTATATCGCGCGCTCGATCGCCAGCGTCGCAAACTGCCGCAGTCTAATCAGCAGCTGGCGGTGAAGATCCTGCGCGCTTCGGCGATGACCGGGCCGGGTGCGCAGGCCAATCTGCGGATCGAGTTCCAGTGCGCGCAGTCGATGTCGCACCCGAATGTCGTCAATGTCTATGAACTCGAGCAGGACGGCCCACTCAGCTTCCTGACAATGGAGTTGCTCGATGGCGAACCGCTGGAGGCACTGCTCGAGCGCCATGGGCGGCAACCGCTGCCGCGTGCCGCAGCGCTCGCGATCATCCGCGATGTCGGTGCTGCACTGGTGCATGCGCACGAGCGCGGGGTGGTACACGGCAATCTGCAGCCGCGCCACATCATGATCACCACCAATGGCGAAGTGCGCGTGACCAATTTCGCCGCCGCGCGCGCCGACTACCTCGAGAGTGCCCCCGAGGCCAATGTCTATGCGAGTTGCGAAGCACTCGAAGGCCAGCTGCCCGATCGACGCGACGACCTGTACGCCCTGGCTTGCATCAGCTTCGAACTATTAGCCGGACACCACCCATTCAATCGCCTGAGTTCTGCGCAAGCGCGCGGCCGTTCGCTGGTGCCGCGGCGACCAGCGCACCTGGGCAACGGCACCTGGCGCGCACTGCGCGCGGGCCTGGCGTGGCGACGCGAGAATCGCACGGTGGGCATCGGCTGGTGGCTCTCGCGCATGAGCCTGGGCGGCGCCGCGGCGCATCTGCCGACATTGCAGGAGTTGCATGTGGCGCGCCCCCCTGCGCGGCGTATGCCGCAGCGCTACGTTCTGCTGTTGTGCGGACTCGGTGTCGCCCTCGCCGCCGCGGCAGCGCTCGATCGGCTGCCTACGCCAAAACGCCTTGCCAATGGCTGGCACGAACTGCGCGCCACGCAATTCGGTAATCCGCTGCAACGACTCGGGGACTGGCTGAGCCCGGCACCGGCTGCGGTGCCGGAGGCTACTTACAAGAGCGCGGCCAGCGCCCGCCGTCCTTCCACGACCGCGGGGAATATCCAACGACACACGCGCAGCGGGGGCTCCGGTACGGCAGCGTCGACGCGCGATGAAGCCGCTCCCGAAGTCGCGACCGAAACCGCGCCAGCCCATCAACCCGCTGCAGAGTCTGCAGCGCAGCCGGTAGCCGTCGCAGCACCAGATGTCGATACAGCCGTAGTCAGCGCAGGCAGCAACGGCAGTGCACTGCACGTCGCAACCGCGTCGACACCAGCACCGCACATCGAACTGACGGCGGACAACTACACGGTGCTGCCCGGCGAGCCCGCGGCGCATGTAGTCGTGCGCCGCCGCGGCGGCCTGCAAGGCGATGTGAGTTTTGTCTGGTCGACCGAGGGCGCCAGTGCCCAACCCGAGCGCGACTTCATCGCCTCCGGGCCGCGCGCCGAGCAGATTCCCGCCGGGGTCAGCAGCGTGACGCTGTTGGTGCCCATCGTCAGCAATGTCACGCGCACTGAATCGCGCGTGTTCTACGTGAGCATCGGCGAACCCGGCGGCGGCGCCGAACTCGGGCCCAACGCGCGCGCCTCGGTGCTGGTCACTGGCGGCAACTGATTGCGGCACCGTGCGCGCAGCGTGAATGAAATACAAAGATTACTACCGCGTCCTCGGCGTTGAGCGCGGCGCCAGCAGCGACGCAATCAAGAAGGCCTATCGCAAGCTGGCGCAGAAATACCATCCGGATGTCACGAAGGATCCGGCTGGCGAGGAAAAATTCAAGGAAGTTGCCGAGGCTTACGAGACCCTCAAGGACAACGCCAAGCGCGCCGCCTACGATCAGCTCGGCGCGCATTCCGCCGGCGAGGAAATCCGTCCGCCGCCCGACTGGGGCCGGCAAGACGGCGCGGAGCCGCAGGATTTCGAAGGCCTGGACCTCGCCGACCTGCTGGCAGGCCTGGCGCGCAGCCAGGGTCGCGGCGGCAGCGGCCCTGCTTCGCTGCGACTTCCGGGCGAAGACTTCGAGGCGAAAGTCAGCATTCCGCTCGCTGCGGCGTACAGCGGCACCGAGGTGGAACTCCAGCTGGCCATGCCCGAGATCAATGCGCAGGGCTTCGTGCAGCGGGTGCCGCGCACGCTCAAGGTGCGCATCCCCAAAGGCGCGAGTGACGGCCAACGGCTGCGGCTGGCCGGCCTCGGCGGCAAGGGTCACAACGGCGGGCGCGATGGCGACCTGTGGCTGAACATCAGCCTGCTGCCGCACCCGCTGTTTCGCGCCAGCGGACACGATCTGTTCATCGACCTGCCGCTGGTGCCCTGGGAAGCGGTGCTGGGCACGAGCATCGAGCTGCCGACACTCGGCGGAGTCGTCCAACTGAAGGTGCCGGCACATACCGACAGTGGCCGGCAGCTGCGCCTGGGCGGGCGCGGCTTGCCCAAGCCTGGTGGCGGCGCCGGCGACCTCTATGCGATTGCGCAGATCGTCGTGCCGTCGGCGCCCAGCGAGGCCGAACACAGACTCTATGAACAGCTCAAGGCGAGCGCCACGTTCAACCCGCGACAGCGCTTCGAACAGGAGAGCAAGCCGTGACCACTGAATCTGAAGCGAGCAGCTGGGTCGGGGAATGTCGCGAACTGTCGATCACCCAGCTGCAGGACTACTCGGGACTCTCGGCGCACGAGCTACAGGAACTGGTCGACTGCGGCGCGCTGCAGCCGCTGGATGAAACGGCGGCGCCGCTGGCATTCGCAAGCCATTGCCTGCTCACCGTGCGCACGGCCACGCGCCTGCGCCACAGTTTCGAGCTCGAGCCGCACGGCCTGGCCCTCGCCGTCAACCTGCTGGAGCGCATCCGCGACCTGGAAGCCCAGCTGGAGCAGGTGCGCGCACAGTTGCCGCGATCCTTTCGCTAAGGGCGCCTACGTAGATACAAAGCGCCGCATTCGCGGCACACTGCAACCAGGCAAGCCAGACAAGCAGGAGCCATCATGAACGAGCACTACCACGCCATCGTCTGGGTCGATCACCGCGACGCCAAAATCTTTCACTTCGATGCCACCGATGTCGAACGCCTGGTTGTGCACTCCAACGCCACCGGGCGTCACCTGCAGCACAAGGCCAATACGACCGGCAGCGGGCACAAGGGCGTCGACAAGGAATTCTTCACCCGCATCGTCACTGCGCTGACACACACCGGCGCGATCCTGCTCAGCGGCCCCGGCAACGCCAAGACCGAGCTGAAGAATTTCATCGATGAGCAGCGCCCCGACCTGGCGCAGCGCATCTCAGGCGTTGAGACGCTCGATCACCCGACCGACGGCATGCTGGTGGCGCTGGCGCGTCGATTCTTCAAGGCTGATGACCGGATGCACTCGCAAGTGCCTCATCGAGCATCTTGATCAGCGCCGCGCGATCGTAAGTGTAGGGCTGACGCTCATTGAGCTGCACCAGCTGCGCGATCTGCTTGCTGATCGTGATCTCCGCCTCGTGCTGGTTGGGCACCACCATGTAGCGCGGCTTGGGATTCGCTTCGAACAGGGCCAGCTCGACGGCCGCGGCCACCTCGTCAGGCTTCTTGTAGATCGAGCGATCAGTGATGCGTGTGTCCCCAATGCCCAGCCGCTTGCTCGCACTCTTGCCGATCTCGGAATCATAGTTGCCTGGTTCGACGATGCTTACCTTCACGCCCAGCGGCGCCAGCTGCGCGGCGAGCGAATCAGTGAAGGCCTCCACGGCGTGCTTGCTCATGCTGTAGGCACCCAGATCCTTGCTGGCGAGAATCCCGGAGATCGAGCCAATGGTGGTGATACGCCCCTGTTGCGCGACGATCAGCGGCAGGAAAGCCCTGGTCATGCGGTAAGGGCCGTAAAGATTGACCGCCATCACCAGGTCGAACTCTTCGTCCTTCATATCGGCGAAGCTGCCAACCGTGGCGACGCCGGCGTTGTTCACCAGACCGTAGAGACCGCGCCCGCCCTTGGTGACAGCCTGCACGGCTGCGGCAATGTCTGCCGCACTCGTGACATCCAGGCGCAGCGCCTGCACGTTCTTGATGGCATTGAGCGCTGCGAGATCGCTGTCCTTGCGCGCGCCGGCGTAGACGAAGTAGCCCTCGGCTGCCAGGTGCTCGGTGATGCTGCGACCGATGCCGGTGCTGGCACCGGTCACCAGTACCGCCTTGACGGGCGCGGGTACAGGCGCCGCGCCGGACGCAACCGCGGCCCCGGGCACAGTCGCCCTCGCACCATCGGCCGCGAGCGCGGCGGAACTCGCTGCAAGGCCAGCGCCCAATAACACGGTTCGGAGCAATAAAAGCAATCGAGCGCCGGAATTCACTGCCATGATGACCTCGCCAGTCCAAGATAGAATTGGGTGACTCGCGCCTACTCTGGAGCAGCGGGCTATGGCTGTAAAGCGCTGGCTCGCACCGGCCAGCGCCAGAGGAGGCCTGTCCCGGGCAAGGGCCTTCAGTTGATCACCGCCTCCAGCTCCCGCTCGCCGCGCAGCGAATTGGCTATCAGGCAGAGCTTCTCGGCGCGCTCGAGCAGTTCGTGCGCCCGGCTGCGATCGGCACCGGCCGCAAGCTGCAGCGTGGCCCGCGTCTTGAAACGCGAGAAACTCGTGACGCCCTCAGTGCGCTCGAGCACGCCTGCGACCTGGCACTCGACACGCTCCCAGTCGAGCTTCGCCGCACGTGCCACGCCACGAAACGTCAGGATGAAACAATTGGCGACTGCGGCGACCAACAAGGTCTCCGGTGACCACACATCGCCCGGCCCGTCGAACTCGGGTGGCGCGGCGGTATCGATCACAGGCACGCCCTTGGAGCTCACGGGCACGATGCCGGTGGCCGAGCCGCTGGCGCTGACACTATAGACATGCGGATAGGGATGCATGACTCAACCCGCCAGCCGGCGCACACCGAGTGCACGCAGCACGTACTTTTCATACAGCGGTTCCGAGGTGCCCTGCTTCATCTTGTAGATGAAATATTTCTCGAACAGCACCTTGGCCCAGTGCACCCAGCGACCCTTCTTGAACCAGTTGACGTTGCGCGGCGGAATCTGCGGTAGCGCCACGAACACCGCACCAGTGCTGCCCATGTCAGCCAGGCAGATCGCGTTCCAGGATCCCTTGGCCGTCACGGGCTGCCCGGCGAGTTGCGCGGCGATGTTCTTCACGATGGCGGTCACCATGGTCTCGATCATGTAGCCGGTCTTCGGTGCGCCGGTGGGCACCGGCGTCACTTCGACCGGAGGAATGGCAATGCACACGCCGGCCGAGTAGATGTTGGGATACTTCTTGCTGCGCTGGTGCTCGTCGACGAGCACGAAGCCACGCGGATTGCACAGTCCCTCCACTGCCGCAACCGCATCGACACCCTTGAAGGCCGGCAGCATCATCGAGTACTTGAACGCGCCCACACCGCCGAGGCCCAGATGACCGATGTAGGGTTCACTGGTGACGAAGGTGATCGGCACCTTGTGGCGCAGGCGTCGGCGCCGCAGATCGGTATTCAGGATGAAACTGAACTCGTAGGCTGGCCCGAAGCAACTGGCCATTGGCATGGCGCCAATGACGACCGGGCCCGGGTCCTTCAGGAACTCCTGGTAGGCCCCCCAACTCTTCTCCGCGTGATCAACGGTGCACACGGAATGCGTGTAACCACCGTCAGGGCCGGACCCCGGCACCTCTGCAAAGGAGAGCTTGGGTCCGGTGGTGATCAGCAGGTAGTCGTAGGCCAGTGAGCTGCCATCAGCCATTTCCAGCCGGTTGCCGGCCGCATCAATGCGCGTCAAGGGCTGGGCGATGAACTCGATGTTGCGACGCTCGAGGTGCGGGCCAATCGGGAACGTGATCGCCGAGCGCTTGCGCCAACCTACGGCCAACCACGGATTGGACGGCACGAACTGGAAGTAGTCGACCGCGTTCACCACGGTGATGCGGTGCTGCGAACCAAGCGCGGCGCGCAGCTCGTAGGCTGCCGGCATGCCGCCCGTGCCGGCGCCGAGGATTGCTATGTGTGCCATGTCATGCCCCCATCAATGTGAGTCGTTGAGATTCAGTCGCTGATCGATCGCACGCAGGTCCGCTTCGTCGAGCGCTCCGGTCAGCGCCTTGAGTTGCAGGCCGGCCAGGAACCAGTCGCCCTGCGCGCGCTGGTAGTCGGCTTCGGCCCGCAGGGAGTCGCCTTCGGCCCCGAGCAGCTCGAGCGCCGTACGCTCGCCGATCTCGGCGCCCAGTCGGGTGGCATCGCGCCGACCCGCCGTGGATGTTCGCAGTCGACCGAGCGCCTGCACGCGCGCCGCTGCAGTGATCAGTGCCAGCCAGGCTGAGCGCGTCTGCTGACGCAATTGCAGCGTGGCGCTATCCAGTTCGGCCGCAGCCTGCTGTTCGAGCGCGCGCGCCTGGTGCCGCTGCGCGCTGCGCATGCCGCCCGTGAACAGCGGCCACGACGCCTGCAGGCCGATGCTGGTCTGTCGCTGCATGATGTCGGTCGCGCCGAAGTCGCCGTTGCCGGAAAGTGAATCGCGCCCGGTCTGCGCGACCAGGCTGAGTCGCAGTGCATCGAAGGCACCGTAGCGCCCGAGCTGGGCCGCCGCGCTCTCGCGCGCCAGCTGCGAGATCGTGAGCTGCGGACTGCCGCGCAGCGCGCGCTGGGACCACTCGTCCAGCGATTCCGGGGTTGGCAGATTGTCGGTCGCGGTGGCGGGCAGTGCTTCGAATCCTGCAACGTCCAGACCAGTCAGATCAGTGAATGCGGCCTCGCTGAGTGTCGCGGTACTGCGCGCGTCGAGCTCCTGCACACCCACGGCATCGGCCTCAGCCTGCGCTTCGCGCATGTCGGTGACGGCAATGTCGCCCGCCTCATAGCGCGCCTGCGACTGGGCCCGCGCGCGCTCGGCTGCTGCATGCAGTCGCTGCAGTGCCTGCAGTTGGGCGCGTGCATTGAGCACCTCGAAGTAGCTCCTGGCGGTGCGCGTGATCAGCTCCTGCTGCGCCAGGCGAAACTGCGCTTCGGCAATCCCGGCTGCCTTGCGTCCGGCGCTGGCATCGGCAAAGCGCACCGCGTCGAACAGCGGTTGCTCAGCGATAAGTGACCAGCGTGTGGCCGTGCCGCCATTCAGGCTGGTGCGAAAATCCACGCCACCCGTACTGCCAAAGCCCGGCGCGGCAAAGTAGGCTCCCTGCGTGCGACTTTCCAGATCACTGCGCCCACTGCTGCCCAAGGCCGCGAGTGTAGGCAGCCACAGTGCGCGCGCCTGTGCACGTTGCGCCTGCCCTGCGTCGCGCTTCGCCTGGGCTGCTGCGTAGACCGGATCGTGTGTCATTGCGGCGCGCCAGGCATCGGTGAAACCGATGCCGGCCGCCTCGAGTGGCAACGAGAGCAGCAGCGCAGCAGCAACGAACAGCGTTTTCACGGCACCAGTTCTCAGTCGGTGCTGGCTTTCAGGCCCAGCGCGCGCAGGATGCGTTCCATCAGGCACCAACGGGTCAATCCGCTCTGCAGCAGGTTGATGCCCACAAAGGCCGTGAACCACAGCCAGTAGCTGCTCCGGTAGATCGGGCTGCCCTGCACGCCCAGTGCGAGCGATAGCAGGATGAAAGTGCCGGCAATGACACGGGTAAGTTGCCATGAGGTCATGGTGTCTGCTCCTGAGGGATAGGTTCCGCCGCCGGCAGAATGGGATGCGCGTGCTGATAGACGGCGTAGTACAGCAGCG
>JANXYK010000058.1 GCA_025350055.1 Gammaproteobacteria bacterium
TGCCGCGACATCACCCAGCAGCAGTGCCGCCGATTCATTGATCAGACGCACGCGATCGCTAGGGTCGACCACCAGGATGCTCTCGCGCAGACGCTGCACGATGAACTGCGAGAGCTGCGCCATGTTGGCGAGATCCACTTCCTGGCGCCGCACCTGCGCCTCGCTCTCGCGCAGGCGCCTGGCCAGCGGCCAGGCACTGGCAGCGATCAGAAACACGATCGTGCCCATCACGCCGGCGAGCGGGTAGTCGCTTTCGGTGGCGATGCCGGCCAGCTGGGCGGCGATCTGTTGCGCCAGGATCGCGAGGGCCGCGATGGCCGCAACCACCAGGCCTTCGCGTCCGAGCGCCAGCATCGCCATCGAAGCCACCGGGATCACGAGCAATATGCCGAGGTTGCTGGTGACGCCACCGCTGGCATACATCAGCGTGGCGACCGCACCCGAATCGATCAGGGTGTGCGCCAGCAGCAGTGAGCGCCGGCCCGGCCAGTGGCGGCGACCGGCGAGCGTCAGCAGGATGCCGAGCACGAAATAGACCGCGAGAATCCAGCGGAACAGCTCGGGTCTTGCGCTGCCGAAAGCAGGATTCGGCAACGTGAGCAGGTGCACGCTGAACAATGCCACTACGGCCAGCAGGCGGTAGAGATTGGCGAGACCGACGATGCGCCAGGCCAGGTCGTTGGGCGTTGCGCCTGTGGGTGTCGCGTCGCTGGGCGTGGCGCGATCGAGCGGCGAATTCATGGGTACACGGTAGCATCCGTGACCCGTTTCCGCGACAATCACGGGCTACTCCGTCAGGGTCTGCCGATGAATCTGCACGAATATCAATCGAAGAAAATTCTCGCCGCCTATGGCGTGCCGGTGCCGCAAGGTCAGGTTGCAGCGAGTGCCGACGAAGCGGCTGCGGCTGCGCAGGCAATCGGCGGCTCGTTGTGGGTGGTGAAGGCACAGGTGCATGCCGGCGGTCGCGGCAAGGCCGGCGGCATCAAGGTCGCGCGCGACCTCGATGCGGTGCGCACGGCCGCCAGCGAATTGCTTGGCCAGCGCCTGGTGACCAAACAGACCGGCGCCGCTGGCCTGCCGATCGAGAAGGTGTATGTCGAGGCCGGCTCAGAGATTGCGCGCGAGCTGTACCTGAGTTTCACACTCAATCGCGAACTTGGCCGCATCGCGGTGGTGGCCTCCGCGAGCGGCGGCATGGATATCGAAGCGGTTGCGGCGCAGACGCCCGACAAGATCCTTTCGGTCACGGTGCATCCGGCCGTCGGCCTGCAGGCCTGGCAGTGCCGGCAGCTGGCCTTTGCGCTCGAGCTGCCGGGCGAGCAGGCCAAGCAGTTCCAGCAGATCCTGCTGGGCCTCTACCAGCTCTATCTCGACAAGGATGCGAGCCTGATCGAGATCAATCCGCTGATCGTCACGCGTGATGGCGTGCTGATGGCGCTCGATTGCAAGCTCGACATCGAGGCCAATGCGCTGTTTCGCCAACCCGCCATGGCCGCACTGCGCGATATCGGCCAGGAAGATCCGACCGAGCGCGCCGCCAGCGAGCACGATCTCAACTATGTGTCGCTCGACGGCAATATCGCCTGCATGGTCAACGGCGCCGGTCTCGCGATGGCGACCATGGACCTGATCAAGCTGGAGGGCGGCACGCCCGCGAACTTCCTCGATGTCGGCGGCGGCGCCACGGCCGAGCGCGTCACGGCGGCCTTCCGCCTGATCCTCGCCAACCCCAAGGTGCGCGCGGTGCTGGTGAACATCTTCGGTGGCATCGTCCGTTGCGATCTGATTGCCGATGGGATCATCACGGCGGTGCGCGAAGTCGGCGTGAAGGTGCCGGTGATCGTGCGCCTCGAGGGCACCAACGCCGAAGTGGCGCGCGTCAAGCTGGCCGGCGGCAAGCTGGCAATCATCGCCGCCAACGATCTCACCGACGCGGCGCGCCGCGCTGTGTCTGCCGCCCAAGGCACAAACAAGAGCGCGGCCTGAAGGATCCTCATGAGCATATTGGTCAACGAACGCACCCAGGTGATCTGCCAGGGTTTCACCGGCAAGCAGGGCAGTTTCCATTCGGAGCAATGCCTGGCCTATGGCACGCGCCTCGTGGGTGGCGTCACGCCAGGGCGCGGCGGCGAGCAGCATCTGGGCCTGCCGGTGTTCAACACGGTCCGCGATGCCGTGCGCGCCACGGGCGCTACCGCCAGCATGATCTACGTGCCGGCGCCGTTCGCGGCCGATGGCATCCTCGAAGCGGCCGAGGCGGGCATCGAACTCGTGGTGTGCATCACCGAAGGCGTGCCGGTCAACGACATGATCAAGGTGAAGGCGGCACTGGCCGGTACCGGCACGCGCCTGATCGGCCCCAATTGCCCCGGCATCATCACGCCCGGTGAATGCAAGCTCGGCATCATGCCGGGCTTCATCCACAAGAAGGG
>JANXYK010000060.1 GCA_025350055.1 Gammaproteobacteria bacterium
GCGGGCTCGTCCGATTCGACCAGCCGCGCGATATCGCCCGGACTCATCTCGTCGGAGAGTCCGGTGATGGCCGTGTCGTCACTGGGCAGGGCCCAGAAGGCGCCGGGCAAGCGCGGGAAGAACACGAACAGCAGCAGTCCCAGGGGCAGCGCCAGCAGCAGCTGCCGGCCGGCACCGCGCAGCAGTTGCATCGAGGGCTGGTTGGCGCCGCCATCGAAGCCGCGCAGCGCGGCAGCAGCGAGCCACAGCGTCGCGGCATAGAGCGGCAGGCGCCAGAGCTGCTGGCGATCGAGGCAAGCCGCGAGCAGCAGGAACAAGGCGGCGCCCAGGATCACATACCAGTCGCGCGTGGCGCGTGACTCGAACAACTTGGCTGCGGTCATCGCCGTGAGCAGCGTGGCGCCCGCCTCGAGTCCGTTGAGGGTGCGAAAACTCAGCAGCACGCCGGCCGTGAGCAGCAGCGCCAGGGTGATGCGCAATAGGCGTGGCGGCCAGCGGGTCGGGTGCAAGGTGGAGCGCAGGTGCCAGGCGCAGGCGGCCGCCAGCACGGGCAGGCACCACCACGCGGTGTGATGAATGTTGAGGGTTGCGGCCAGGATCAGGCCAGCCAGCGCCAGACGAATGCCCGAGCGCGTTGGCACGGCGGCAGTGGGTTTTTGTAAGCGGTTCAAGGCGCTGAGCAGCTGCCGTTACCCAGACAATGTCAGGCCGCTTGTGCGCTAAGGCGCATGCCAAATGCGCTCACGATTCTTGTCACCGTTTCGAAGCTTGGGTTGCCCTGCGGCGAGAGTGCCTTGTACAAGCCCGCCCGGGTAATGCCCGTATCCTTCGAGAGCTGCATCATGCCGCGCGCTCGCGCTACCACGCCGAGCACGTGAATCAGCATCTCCCGATCCAGGGGCTCTTCGAAGACTGCTTCGAGATAGTTCTTGATGTCCCGCTCGGTATTCAGGTAATCGGCTGAGTTGTAGGGCGGCACCTTGATCTTTGGGCGTTTGGTTTTGGTCGCCATAGTGACGCTACTTCCGTGCGCTTAAACTCGAAATCGGCGCACTGTAAACCATAGGAATCAGAGTGTACTCTATAGGATACGAGGTGGACATGGCAAAACGCCGTGTCGGTGGCCGCCCAGCGCTTTGTGACTGAGGCGCTCGAGCCTGGCGCAGAGCGCGCATCGTTAAAGGTAAGAATTTGATCTAAAAAGAAAAAGGTCAAATTCAGACACACGCGCCCCAGCGTATCGGCGGCTCGGTCATTGACTCGTCACGAGTGCCAATTTAAGCTACAACTAGTCTGACTAGTCTATAAGGTGTTCCATGGCGACCCGATCAATGAAAGGCCGCAGCGCGCTGCCGAACTCCGTCTCTCTCAAAGGAGCCGCTTGGCAGTTGCAAACCGCCAAGGCACGTTTCAGCGAAGTCTTCCGGCTGGCTCTTGCCAGCGGCCCTCAGCTCGTCACGCGCGGTGGCCGTGAGGCCGTCGTCGTTTTACCGGCCACCCAGTTTGATGCACTCCTCGCACGGTCCCAGCAACCGAGCAGTCTCGTTGAATTCTTCAAGCGTTCTCCACTGGCGGGACTCGACCTTAAACTCGAACGCGATCGTGACAGCGGCCGTGATATCCAACTATGAGCGGGTTTCTGCTCGACACGAATGTCATTTCTGAATTGACACGACCGAGACCGGAACCCCGAGTCACGCAGTGGCTCGATTCGGTGGACGAATCGCTGCTTTTCTTGAGTGTGCTGACCTTGGGAGAAATCCGCACGGGCTTGCGAATGCTCCAGGTGGGTCAGCGGCGAGCGCACCTCGAGATGTGGATCAACGTCGAGCTGGCGAGCCGATTTGCCGGCCGTCTGTTGACGATCGATGCAGCCGTGGCCGATCACTGGGGAGAACTCGCCTGCGATGCGCACCGGCACGGCACGCCCTTGCCGGTGATCGATGGACTGCTGGCCGCCACAGCGTTTCATTATCACCTGACCCTGGTCACGCGTAACCTCCAGGATTTTGCGGGTCGCCCTATCCACGTGTTCAATCCCTGGGAGCAGCTCGGTTAGCGGATGCCTGCGTAAGTTTGCACAGTTCGTCGCGTCGGAGTCGCACATCGATCCCAGGGTCGCAGTACGGCAGACAGGACTGACAGAGCACCGCATGCTGAAAGAGCCCGATGACGCAGCTCTCGGCCATGCTGACTACCTAACCCGTTACCTTGCCAACAAGTTGACTGAATATCAGATCCGGAGCAGGGTAGCAGTCCCTTGGAGAGCCTGGGACTACGGCCCTATACTGCGATGAGCGTGCGCACCGAAACACTGAAACTCCCGGCCCCGTTGGAACGCTATGTGGCCGAGCAGGTAGAGCAGGGGGCGTACCCATCGCGCCAGGCCGCCATCGTCGCCGCCGTGGCCGGCGAGAAACGACGCAGCGAACAACGCCTGTGGCTCAAAGCTGAGCTGGAGAAGGGTGTTCGTTCACCCACTGCAGGCGTGCTGAACATTGAAAACCTCATCCTTCGAGGTCGAGCGCGCCACACCGCGCGCCAACGCCGCCGTTCGGCGTAATGCCCAAGGCCCTCACGCTCACCGAAGCGGCCCTGGCCGACTTCGATCGCCTCTATGATTTCATCGCGCGGCACAACCCGCGGTCCGCGGCCGGCGTACTGCGCAAGCTCGATGCCGCCGTCCTGCGCCTGGCGGATCAACCCAAGCTGGGCCGGGAGTATAAACATGGGCGCTTTCGATTGCGCGTGCTGACCCACGGGGACTACCTGGTGTTCTACCGCGAGCGACCGGCCGCAATCGAGGTCGTGCGGGTGCTGCACGGCAGGCAGAATATCCCGGACATCCTCGATGATATTTAACATGTTAACAATCCGATTAAGAATCTCTCGCACGGTGGATAGATCAAGAGGCGGCCGTTACGCCGTACAGTGCGAGCGCGCGCTGCAAGTCAACCTGATGTTCGGCCCCACGCCCGAGCGCCAGCTGTACGCCCGGTAGGTTCAATCCGCAGGCCGCTCCGTTGCGATCACAATCCACCGCCCAGGCCGCGACCTGGCTGAGCCGTGCCTCGAGGTCGAGATCCTCGAGGCCCGCAAAGCCGAGCAGGTGCTCATCGCCGCCATCGCCCTCGTATTGCGCCGCCATCAACGGGCCGCCGCGTGCGTACACCTTCCAGGCGATGCGGTGCGGATTGTCGCCCGGGTTGAACTCGCGCAACTGCGCCCACTGCTCTTCATCGGTCCCGGCGACGGGCTGCTGTTGTCGGCCGGAGCGGGCTCCGCCGTGGGGCAAGGCGCGTGTGCCCTCTGGCTTGGGGTAGACGATGGCGGTAAGCGGCAGATACAACCACGCCCAGGCGCGGAACAGGCCGAACGGCGCGGTGGTGGATAGCGCGACGCGATCGATGACCAGGCGGCCGCGGTGCGAGGCCAGGTAGTCGAGCTGCACGGTTTGGGTGGCGCGGGGTGCGAGATCGAAACACGTGGCGCTGCCGTCGCGACTGCGCACGCACAGTGCACGACGCGCACTACCGTGGGAATTGTTGAATCGCAGTTCGATGAGACCGGTGCCACCGGCGTGGGTGTCGAGCGCGCGCGCCTGGAGCAGCTCCAGCCCTTGCAGCGTGCGCTGGCACTCGTACATGCCCACCAGCAGAAAACCCGCGAGCGTAAAGGTCAGCATCAAGGCCAGGCTGTTGGTGTAGTTGAGTCCGGCCAGCAGCATCACGAATAGCAGCAGGCTGAAACCCAGGCCGGCGCGCGTGGGCAGGATGTACAGGCGCCGCGCGCGCAGGATCAGGGGAGGTTGATCGGCCCCCTGGCGACGGCGTGCCCACGCGGCGGCGCGTTCGAGCAGACGCACGCGCAGCGATGGCATGGCCGGCCGCAGACCCTAGACCGGTACCGGCACCGAGTTCAGCAGCTCGGTGGCGAGGCGTGCGCCATCCGCCTCATCGCTCCCGCTGCGCCGCTCGAGCCGGTGACCAGCCACGGCCGGCAACACCGCCTGCAGGTGTTCGGGCAGCACCGCGCGCTCACCGGCGAGCAATGCCCAGCCCTGCGCGGCGCGCACCAGGCCCTGCGCGGCGCGCGGCGAGAGGCCCAGGCGCCACAGGGTGCGTGACTGCGCGACCAGCGCCTGCGCGTAGTCGAGCAGTGTCGCGCTCACATAGATGGCGCGCGCAGCGCGTTGTGCGGCCAGCAGCGCCGCGGCATCGAGTACCGGCGGCGTGGCCGCGAGCGTTTCGCGCAGGTCGCCTGCGACCAGTAGCCGCCGCTCGGATTCCTGGTCGGGATACCCCAGGCTCACGCGCATCAGAAAGCGATCGAGCTGCGACTCGGGCAGGCCGAAGGCGCCAAGCTGCTCGCGCGGATTCTGCGTCGCGACCACGAAGAAGGGCTCGGGCAATGCGTGCGTGGTGCCATCGACGCTGACCTGCCGCTCTTCCATGGCTTCGAGCAGCGCGCTCTGCGCCTTGGGGCTGGCGCGATTGATCTCATCGGCCAGCAGCAGCTGCGTGAAGATGGGGCCCGGCCGGAACTGGAACTGCTGCGTGGCGCGATCGAACACCGACACGCCGATCACATCGGCCGGCAGCAGGTCGCTGGTGAACTGGAGGCGCCGCCATTCGAGCCCCAGCACGCGCGCCAGCGTGTGCGCGAGCGTGGTCTTGCCGACGCCGGGCACGTCCTCGATCAGCAGGTGTCCGCGCGCGAGCAGGCAGGCCACGCACAATCGGATCTGCGCCGGCTTGCCGAGCACCACGCGCTCGATCGCAGCGACCGCGGCGCTGAGTGGATTCATGAGCGCGAGCTGCTCACTGCAGTGCCCGCACCTGTGCCAGCTGGCGCGTCAGGCCCGCGAGCGTGCGCTCGAACTCCGCCAGGCGTTCGCGCTCCTGCACCACCACGGCCTCGGGGGCGCTGCGCACGAAATTCTCGTTCCCCAGCTTGGCGCTGGCGCGGGTGATTTCTTCCTGCGTCTTGCGCATGCGCTTCTCGAGCCTGGCGATCTCGGCCGCCGGATCGATCAGGCCGGCCATCGGCACCAGCAGGGTCAGCTCGCCCACCAGCGCGGCCGCCGCGGGCGGTGCGTTCACGCCGGCAGCCAGTGCCTGCGGCGCTTCGATCCCCGCGAGCCGCATCAGCAGCGGTTGGTGCCGGCGCGCCAGCTCCAGATCACTGGCGCTGGCATGCTGCAGCAGCAACGGCAGCTTTTTCGCCGGGCTGATGTCCATTTCGCCGCGGATCTGTCGCACGCCGAGCACCACGCGCATCAACCATTGCATGTCGGCTTCGGCGGCCTCGTCGGCGGCGTAGTCGCCCGCCGTGGGCCAGCGCGCCAGCATGATGGTAGGTGCCGCACCCGCGTTGCTCTGGTTTGCAGCTGCGCCACCCGTCTCAGCGCCAGCCAGCGGTGCCACGCGCTGCCAGATCTCTTCCGTGATAAAGGGCATCAGCGGATGCAGCGCGCGCAGCAGCGCTTCGAGTACCTGCAGCAGCGTGCGCCGCGCGGCACGGCGTTGTGCCGGCGCGTTCGCATCGCCCTGCATCACCGGCTTCACGAGTTCCAGGTACCAGTCGCAGTATTCATGCCAGGTGAATTCGTACAGTGCGCTGGCCGCGTAGTCGAAGCGGTAGTCGCGGAAAGCGCCATCGACGGTGGCAATGGTCTTGCCGAGCCGCGAGAGGATCCAGCGGTCGGCGAGTGTGAGTTCGATCGACGCATCATTACCGCTCGTGCCGCTGTCGGTCGCAGCGCTCGCTTCCATGCTCATCATCACGAAGCGCGCCGCGTTCCACAGTTTGTTGCAGAAATTGCGGTAGCCCGCGACGCGCTGCAGGTCGAAGCGGATGTCGCGTCCGTGCGTGGCGAGCGAAGCAAAGGTGTAGCGCAGCGCATCGGTGCCGTGGGCGCTGATGCCCTCCGGAAACTGCTTGCGCGTCGCGCGCTCGATGGCGGGCTTGAGATGCGGCTGCATGAGGCCCGTGGTGCGCTTGGCCAGCAGCTCCTCGAGCGTGATGCCATCGACGATGTCGAGCGGGTCGATCACGTTGCCCTTGGACTTGGACATCTTCTGGCCTTCGCCATCGCGGATCAGGCCATGCACGTAGACATCCCGGAACGGCACCTCGTCCATGAACTTCAGGCCGAACATGATCATGCGCGCGACCCAGAAGAAGATGATGTCGAAGCCCGTGACCAGCGCGCTGGTGGGGTAGAAGCGCTTGAGCTCGGGCGTGGCAGCGGGCCACCCCATGGTCGAGAACGGCCACAGCGCCGAGGAGAACCAGGTGTCGAGTACATCTTCGTCCTGGCGCAGCGGCACGGCGCGGCCGTGTTGCTTGTGCGCCAGCGCCTGCGCAGCCGCGCCATCGTGCGCCACGTAGCTGTTGCCGGCTTCGTCGTACCACGCAGGAATGCGATGACCCCACCACAGCTGGCGGCTGATGCACCAGTCCTGGATGTTGCGCATCCACTGGTAGTAGGTCTTGTCCCAGTTCTCGGGCACGAAGCGGATGCGGCCGCTCTCGACGGCCGCGATCGCCGGTTGCGCCAGCGGCTCGACGCGCACGTACCACTGGTCGGTGAGGTAGGGTTCGAGCACCGTGCCGCTGCGATCGCCTCGCGGCACTTTTAGCGTGTGCGGCTCGATCTTCTCGAGCGCGCCGGCGGCTTCCAGGTCGGCCACCACGCGCTTGCGCGCCTCGAAACGCTCGAGCCCACGGTACGCCGCCGGCACGGCATCGTTGAGATGCGCGTTGGGCGTGAAGATGTTGATCAGCGGCAGGCTGTGCCGCTGGCCGATGGCGTAGTCATTGAAATCGTGCGCGGGCGTGATCTTCACGCAGCCGCTGCCGAAGGCCGGGTCGACATAGGAATCGGCAATCACCGGGATCTCGCGCCCGGTCAGCGGCAGGCGCAGCTTGCGGCCGACCAGATGCGCATAGCGCGCATCATCGGGATGCACCGCCACGGCGGTGTCTCCCAACATGGTCTCGGGGCGGGTGGTGGCGACGATCAGCGCACCGTCTCCATCGACCAGGGGATAGCGCAGATGCCACAGCGAACCGGCTTCCTCCTCGCTCAGCACTTCGAGGTCGGAGAGCGCGGTCAGCAACAGCGGATCCCAGTTGACCAGGCGCTTGCCTCGGTAGATGAGGCCTTCGGCGTGCAGGCGCACGAAGGCTTCGGTGACCGCGCGCGACAGCCCCTCATCCATCGTGAAGCGATCGCGCGACCAGTCGACCGAGGCGCCGAGGCGGCGCATCTGCCGCGCGATCGTGCCGCCTGATTGTTCCTTCCATTGCCACACGCGCGCCACGAAATCCTCGCGCGTGAGATCGGTGCGCTTGATGCCGGCGGCATTGAGCTGGCGCTCGACCACCATCTGGGTGGCGATGCCGGCATGGTCGGTGCCCGGCTGCCACAGCGTGGTTTCGCCGCGCATGCGGTGATAGCGGGTGAGGGCATCCATGATCGTGTCCTGGAAGGCATGCCCCATGTGCAGCGTGCCCGTGACATTGGGCGGCGGGATCACGATGCAGTAGGCACTCGTGCTCGCGGCGGCGCTATCGCGCGGCGCGAACCAGCCCTGCGACTCCCACTGCGCGTACCAGCGCTGCTCGATCTCGGCGGGGTTGTAGGTCTTGTCCATGCTCTAGCCCAGCGCCGCGCCTGAGCCACCGATGTTGTGCGTGGTCGGTTCGATGCCCTGCGCGCGATACTGCTTGAAGCGCTCGCGGCCGGCCTGGCGGCGCGCGGGATCGGCATCGATGATCTCGATCACACGGGTGGCCGATTGCGCTGCGGTCGGCACGGCGTTGGAGAGGTTGATCAGTACATCCGCGCCAGCGGGGGGCGCGCCGGCGCAGCTGAGCAGCACGGGTGAGTCTTCCCAGTTCGACTCGCCGCTCAGGGGCTCGTGTGGGATGAAACTATCCTGCGCAAAGGTCCACAGCAGATCGTCGAAGCACTGCACGGCGGCGGCATCATCGAGCCACACCAGCACGCGCTGTTCGGCGCCAAAGGCCTTGTCGATCACGCGGCAGGCGAACTTCAGGCGCTCGCGCGCATCGCTTCCCTCCAGCACGTAGAAATCAGCGCGCTCCACCGGGTTCAGCTCATGGTCCGCAAGCGCGCTGCTGCACTCAGGCGCGGGCGCGGCGGATCAGGAAATCGCCGAGCAAGCCCATGGGCCTGCCAGTGGCGCTCTTGGCGGCGCCGCTCACCCAGGCCGTGCCGGCGATGTCGATATGCGCCCAGGTCAGGTCTTTGGTGAACTTGCCGAGGAAAGCGGCAGCGGTGATCGCGCCGCCATCGCGCCCGGCGACATTGGCGAAGTCGGCGAAGTTGCTCTTGAGCTGCTCGCCATAGTCTTCGGTGAGTGGCAGCTGCCAGGCGCGATCGTCGGCGCGCACGCCGCATTCGACCAGCTCGCGCGCCAGCGCGTCGTTGTTGCCCATGACGCCCGAGTGATGCGCGCCGAGCGCGACCACGCAGGCGCCGGTGAGCGTGGCGAGATCCACCACTGCCGCGGGCTTGTAGCGGCGCGCGTAGTGGAGCGCATCGCTCAGGATCAGGCGGCCCTCGGCATCGGTGTTGAGGATCTCGACCGTCTGGCCATTCATGCTGGTGACGATGTCGCCGGGCTTGATCGCGCGGCTGCCCGGCATGTTCTCGCAGGCCGCGACCAGGCCCACCACGTTGAGGCGCAGCTGCAGTCGTGCGGCCAGGTCGAGCGCAGCGATCACGCTGGCGGCGCCGCACATGTCGTACTTCATTTCGTCCATCGCGGCAGGGTCTTTCAGCGAGATGCCGCCGGTGTCGAAGGTGACACCCTTGCCCACCAGCACGACGGGCGCGGCGGCGCGCTTGCCGCCGCGGTATTCCATCACGATGAATCGTGGCGGTTCGGCGCTGCCCTGGGTGACGGCGAGGAAGCAACCCATCTTCAGGCGGCGGATCTGCGCCTCGTTCAGGGCGCGCACCTTGAGGCCGCGGTGCTCGCGGCCCACTTGCAGCGCCGCCTTGGCCAGGTGACGCGGCGTGCAGACGTTGGCGGGCAGATTGGCTAGATTGCGCATCAGCCCCGCGCTGCTGGCGATCGCCGCGCCATCATTGAGGCCGCGGCGGGCAGCGGCCAGTTCGCTGGCGCTGTAGGGCCCCAGCCGGACGCGTGAGAGCGCGTAGGGGCGGGGGCGGCGCCCGGATTTCAGGTCATTGATGCGATACAGGCCTGCGCCCACGCATTCGGCGGCTGCACGCGCCAGCGTGTAGTGATCGAGGCCCGCGCCCTCCGGGCGATCAAGTGCGATCACGGCACTGCCGAGGCGGGTGCGCAGCAGCGCTGCCACGGACGCGGCCAGGGCGCGCTTCCAGTGGCGCCGCTGGTATTGCCGGGCCGCGCCCAGGCCCACCAGCAGCAGGCGCTTGCCGCCCAGGCCGCTGATTTCCGGCAGCAGCAGGGTTTCGCCCGCGCGGCCGGAGAAATCGCCACGCTTGAGCAGACCCATCAGCCGGCCGCCACAGGCCTTGTCGATGAGGCGCGCCTGCTCGCCCAGGCGGTGTTCCTCGTGAACACCCACCACCAGGCAATCGCCACGCGCGCTCGTGGCCTTGCCGCTGTACGCTTCGTACTTCATTGACAAACCTCTGATTGCCGGCACGTCATGTGCGGCTTTGCTGCCATCGTCGTTTGGAGTGGTTATTGGCCACTTCGGGTTAAAGTGGCGGCAGTTTAGCCGATGCGGCGCGCATCGTGAGGGCGCAATTGCGAATTCTGCAGCGGTATTTCTGGCGCGAAATGGTACAAAACTTCGCTGGCGTTACGCTGGCGCTGGGTGCCATCCTGATCATTTACCAGCTGGGCGCAGTGCTGGCGCGGGCCGCCGAACTGCAGTACCCGCGCGGTCTGGTGCTGCAGCTCTTTGCCCTCGGCGCGGCCGAGAATTTTGCGATCCTGCTGCCCCTGGGGCTGCTGCTCGGCGTGGTGCTGGCGGTCGGGCGCATGTACCACGAGAACGAGATGGTCGCGGCCCAGGCCTGCGGCTTTGGCCGCGCGCACATCTATGTGCCGCTGCTCGCGCTGGCCTTGCCCGTGGCAGCTCTGAGCGCCTGGATGAACCTGCAGCTCGCGCCCGCGGCTGCCACTCAGCGCGCCTACTTAAGCGCCCAGGCGCTGCGGGCGGGCCTCGCGGTGCCGTTCGAGGTGGGGCGTTTCCGCAGCTTCGATGCCGGCCGCACCGTGGTCTATGCGCGCAGTGCGGCCGCCGATGGCGAACTGCGCAGCGTGTTCATCAAGCAGACGGCCGGCCCGGAAGTCATCGCGACCGTGGCGCAGCGCGCGCGCCGCGAAGTGGGTAGCGATGGCCTCAGTCAGACCATCGTGCTGTACGAGGGCGAGCGCCTCAACGGCGTGCCCGGCGAGCAGAAATTCCGGCGCCTGCGCTTTGAGAGCCTGCGCATTCCGCTGGCGGCGCCGGAGCTGGCAGCGCACCGCGCGCGCCTCGATGAGCGGCCCACGCTGCAGCTGCTGCGCAGTAGCGAGCGTCCGGCGCGTGCGGAATTGCAGTGGCGCCTGGGTCTGCCATTGATGGTGCTGGTGGGCGCCGCCTGCGCCTTGCCGTTGGGGAGGCTCCGTCCGCGTCAGGGCCGTTATGCCAAGGTGTGGCAGGCCGTGGTGCTGTTCGCGGTCTACGGCAACCTGACTACCGCGGCGCGCACCTGGTACGAGCACGGCGTGACCCCCTCGCTGCTGGGCCTGTGGTGGGTGCACGCGCTGTTCGTGGCGCTGGCGGCCTGGTTGACGCTGGGTGGCAGTGCCCTGTTCCGGAGGCGGCGCGCATGACTCAGCTCGATCGCTACGTCGCGCGCACGCTGCTGGGCTCCATTGGCCTGGTGATGAGTGTGCTTTTGATCCTGGGCGGATTGTTCACGTTCATCGACGAGCAGAGCAACATCGGCGTCGGCCACTACGACATGAGCGAGGCGCTGGTGTTCAGCTTCCTGAACGTACCGCGCTTCGCGCTCAACGCTTTTCCCGCAGGCGTGCTGATCGGCGCGATGCTCGGCATCGGCGCGCTGGCGCGCAGTCACGAGCTCACGGCGATGCGTGCGGGTGGCATGTCGAAGTGGCGCCTGTCGGCGACCACGTTCGGGTGCGGTGTGGTGCTGTTGCTGACGGGGCTGGCCGTCGGCGAGTTCCTCGCGCCGCGACTCGAGCAATTGGCGGACGAACGACGCGCGCTGGCGCGCTACAACAACCTGAGCCTGCTGGGTGCCGGCGGCGCGTGGGTGCGCGATGGCAACCTGATCATCAACATCGCCCAACGTGACAGTGCGCGCGAGTTCGCCGGCATGTGGGTGTACGAGATGAACGCCGATGGCGGCATTGTCTCCATGGCGCATGCGCAGCGCGCCAGCAACAACGCGCACAAGGCCTGGCAACTGGGTGACTATGCCGAGTCGCGCTTCATCGGCGATGGCGTACGCGGGCTGCGCGAGCCCTCGCACCAGCTCGCTTCGGCCGCCAGCGCCAATTTCCTGCAGCTTGCCAACGTGTCGCCGGCCGAGCTCTCGATCTCGGCGCTCTATCGGGCGATCAGGTATCTGCGCAGCAACGAACTGGATGATCGCAGTTACCTGCTGGCTTTCTGGTCGGGGCTGGCGCGCTCGGCCGCGATACCGCTCGCCGTGCTGTTTGCCTTGCCTTTCGGCTTTGGCTCGCTGCGTAGCGCGGGCAGTGGCGCGCGCAGCACGCTCGGGCTCGCGGTGGGGCTGGTGTATTTTTTCCTGCAGCGCACGGTCGAAAGCGGCGCGGTGGTCTTCAATCTCAATCCACTGCTGCTGGCCTGGCTGCCCACCATGCTGCTGGCCGCGGTCACGGCCACGCTGCTGGCGCGCACGCGCTGAGCGCGCGGCGGACTATTTTTCCGCGGCCGTGGCTTCGATGCGGGCGCGATGGGTACGCAGGATGCGGCGAACTTCACCAACCGTCGGCCTGTCGGGCAGCCGACTGATCAATTCACCCAGCTCGTGCCACTTGCGATCCCACTGGATGAGTCGTACGGCATCGGCGATCACCTGTTGCGTTTCCGCGTTGAATGCCGGTGCACGCGCAGCTTTCGCGTTGCGGCGTGTGGTGGCAGCGGGCTCGGCAATCACGGTGGCCGCCAATCCGTGTGTGGTGTCGGGTTGGTCGGGTGGTACCGACAGCGGCAGTGGCTCGAGCCGCGGCGGCAGCATCTCGATCTGTTCGTTCTGCGGATCGGCCAGCGGGATGTAGCGACCCGCGGGCTGCAGGCCCACCAGGTTCGCCAGGAATACCATGTGCTCGAGCCCCGCCGCGAAGCCAGTGTCGCCCGCGTTCAGGCGCTCCTCCAGCATGCGGCGCAGTTCGGTGACTTTCTGGCGCGCCAGCTGTACCACCCAGGCTACCGGGCGCTCGTGCGCCGGCCAGGGCTGCACGTGCCAGTAGCGCGCGTCATCGAGCATGAGATAGCGGGTGTGCAGGTCGACGCTCTGCTGCCAGCGGCCGAGGAGCTGGCGCATGCGTACCGCGGCGTCGGCGGCTTCCTTGGGGGTCGGGGGCATGCGCGCCAGCCTACGGCAGGGCCTCCGCGGCGCCTGCGAACTGCAGCACATTCACGCCATGGCGCGCTGCGTGATAGCGTGCCGGGCGCAGGCGGGATCGCCCGGACCAGCAGGCATGAAGCAACTTAATCAGGACACAACATCAAGGCCGGCGCCAGCAGCGCCGGCGCGCGGCCCGACCAAGCTGCTGGATTTCGGCGTACGCCTCGAAGCCGGCGAGCGCGGCGCCATGTGGCTGGCCTTCGCCTGCAATTTCGTGCTGCTCGGCGACTACTACGTGCTGCGGCCGTTGCGCGACACGATGGCGACCTTCTTCGATGTGTCGCAGCTGAACTACCTGTTCATGGGGACTTTCGCGCTGACCTTGCTGGGCGCGCCGCTGTATGCGGCGTTGGCCGCGCGCTTCCGCCTCGCGCGGCTGCTGCCAGCGCTGTTCTGGTTCTGGTTGAGCAACATACTGCTGTTCGCGCTGTTGCTGCGCGCCGCGCCCGGTAGCCGCCTGGTGGCGGGCTGCTACTTCGTCTGGTTCAGCGTGATCAACCTGTACCTGATCTCGATCTTCTGGACGCTGATGGTGGAGCTGTTCAATGCCGCCCAGGCCACGCGCCTGTTTGCCTTCATTGCGGCGGGCGGCAGTTTCGGCGCCATCATCGGTCCGTTGGTGACGCGCTCGCTGGTACACCGTGTCGGTCACCAGGGCCTGCTGCTGATTGCCGCGGCCGGTTTCCTGCTGGTCATTGTGCTGGTGAAATTACTGATCCGCGCCAAGCAGCAATTGCAGCGGCAGAGCGTGAGCGCCCAGCGCAGCACGATGGATCACGCCTTGCCCGGCTCGGCGCTGGACGGATTCCGGCAGCTGCTCTCGCGGCCCTACCTGCAGCAGCAGGCGCTGTTCATCCTGCTGATGACCTGGGTCGCGACCATCAGCTACTTCCTGCAGACCGACGTGATCGCGCGTGGACTGGCCAGCGTGGCGGAGCGCACCGTGGCCATCGCCGATATCGACCTGGTGGTCAATGTAGCCACTGCGCTGGTGTTGATCCTGGGGGTAGGGCAGTTCGTGCGGCGCTTCGGCCTGACCGCCACGCTGGTACTGAACCCCCTGATCATGGTCGGCACCTTTGCCGCGCTGGTATTCGCGCCCACCGTGTTCATGGTGCAGCTGCTGCAGGTCGTGCGGCGCGTGACCCAGTATGCGATCGCGCGGCCCAGCCGCGAGATCTGCTTTGCGGTGCTCGACCAGGAGACGCGCTACAAGGCCAAGAATGTCATCGATACCACCGTGTATCGCTTCGGGGATGTCAGCGCTTCGATGTTGCAGGCGGGGCTGCGTGCCTTCGGTAGCGGACTGGCCGCGGTACTGGCCGTCGGCGTTGCCGCCTCGGCCCTGTGGGGCTGGGCGGCACTGGCGCTCGGCCGGCGCTATGAATCGCTGCGCCGGGAACAGGGCCAGGCGTTAAAGTAGGGTCACCATGAACAAAGCTGCCGGATCCATCCTCGCGCGCCTGCTGCAGCGGAGCGCGCGCATCGAGGAGCGCGAGCTGCCCACCGTGCTGGCCGCTGCCGTGCTGTTCTTCGCCGTGTTCGCCGGCTACTTTGCAGTTCGCCCGGTGCGCGAGACCGTCGGCACGATACTAGGGCGCGCACGGGTGCAGGATCTGCTGATCGTCACCTGGGCTGTGTCGATCGGCGTGGTGATGCTGTATGCGACGCTGGTGGCGCGCGTTCGTCGCGCCATCCTGCTGCCAGCGATCTATGGCTGCATTGCGTTGCTGCTGGCTGCGATCGGGTTGGCCCTGCGCGCCAATCCCGACAATGTGGTCGTGGGCGCGAGCTTCTATGTGCTCATCAGCGTCGTGAACCTGTTCTTTGTTTCGGTGTTCTGGAGCTTCATGCTCGAGATCCTGAGCAAGGAGCAGAGCAAGCGGCTGTTCGGTGTGATCGCGGTCGGGGGCACCGCCGGAGCGCTGGTGGGCCCGCTGCTCACCGACCTCACGGTAGCGGTGATCGGCAATCCGGGTGTGCTGTTCATGGGCGCGGGCTTCTTCGTGCTCGCCATCTACTGCCAGCGCAAGTTGCTGCAGCAGGCTGCCATGGGTGGAGTGAGCGGCGCTGCGGGCGTGAGTGCCGCAGCAGGCGACCAGCCACTGGGCACCGCCAACCCCTTCGCCGGCATGTTGCTGGTGTTCAAGTCACCCTATCTGCTGGGCATTGCGGCCTTCATGTTGCTGCTTTCGTCGGTGACCACGTTCCTGTACATGGATCAGCTCGACGTGGTGCGCAAGAGCTTCAGCGATCCTGAGCAGCGCACGCAGGTATTCAGCCGCATTGACTACGCGGTGCAGGCGCTTACCATCGGCTTCCAGTTCTTCGTGACCGGGCGGGTTGCGCAGCGCTTCGGGGTCGTGGCGTTGCTGACCATCGTGCCGCTGCTGATGGTGGCCGGATTCCTGGGCCTTGCGATCAGCGGCACCTTTGCAGTGCTGGTCGGCACGATGATCGTGCGCCGCGTCGGTGAATACGCCTTCATACGGCCGGGCCGCGAGATGCTCTACAGCGTGGTCGACACCGAGACCAAGTACAAGGCCAAGAGCTTCAACGATGTGCCGGTGTATCGCGGTGGCGATGCGCTCTCGGCGCAGCTGCAGGGATTGCTGAAGGACAGCGGCGTGGCCGCTTCGGTGATTGCACTGTGCGGCGCACTGATCGCGGGCTTGTGGGCCTACGCCGGCTGGCGGCTCGGGCGCCGGGTCAAGTAGCAGCAAGGTCAATTAAGGAGATGGCGATGAGCGGCATTTACGACATTGCGGTGCGCACAATCAATGGCCAGGAGCGCACTCTGGCCGACTATTCCGGACAAGTGCTGCTGATCGTCAACGTCGCCAGCAAATGCGGCTTCACGCCGCAGTACACCGGGCTCGAGGCCCTGTACGGCAAGTTCCGCGCGCAGGGCTTTGCGGCGCTGGGTTTCCCCTGCGATCAGTTCGGCCACCAGGAGCCGGGCGATGAGGCCGAGATCCTCAATTTCTGCAGCACCAGTTACAGCGTGACTTTTCCGCTGTTCGCCAAGCTCGAGGTGAACGGTGAACACGCGCACCCGCTGTATCGCTATCTGAAGTCGGCGCAGCCGGGCTTGCTGGGCACCGAGGCCATCAAGTGGAACTTCACCAAATTCCTGGTCGGTCGCGATGGCCAGGTGCTGAAGCGCTACGCTCCCAACGACAAGCCGGAGTCGCTCAGCGACGCGGTGGCCGAGGCGCTGGCCGCAAAGGCCTGATCAGGCTGCGCCGCCACCCGCAGCGCCCGCGCCTGCCAGATACAGCCAGGTCGCCACGACGCTGTCGGGATTCAGCGAGATGCTGCTGATGCCCTGATCGACCAGCCAGCGCGCGAAATCCGGGTGATCGGAAGGCCCCTGGCCGCAGATGCCGATGTACTTGCCCTGCTTGCGGCAGGCGGCAATCGCCATCGCGATCAGCGCCTTGACCGCGGCATCGCGCTCATCGAAGCGCTTGGCCACCAGGCCCGAATCGCGATCGAGCCCGAGCGTGAGCTGGGTGAGATCGTTCGAGCCGATTGACATGCCATCGAAATATTGCAGGTACTGCTCGGCCAGCAGCGCGTTGGTGGGCAGCTCGCACATCATGATGAGCTTGAGATCGGCGTTGCCGCGCTTCAGGCCATTGGCGGCCAGGAGCTCGGTGACTTCACGCGCTTCGTCCACCGTGCGCACGAAGGGCACCATCACCTGCACGTTGCGCAGCCCCATGTCCTCGCGCACCCGCAGCAGCGCACGGCATTCGAGCTCGAAGCAGGGGCGGAAAGCTGCGTCCACATAGCGGCCGGCGCCGCGGAAGCCCAGCATCGGGTTTTCCTCGTGCGGCTCGTAGCCCTTGCCGCCGATGAGGTTGGCATATTCGTTGGACTTGAAATCGGAGAGCCGCACGATCACGGGCTCTGGCGCAAAGGCCGCGGCGATCTGCGCGATGCCTTCGCTGAGTCGCTCGACGTAGAACTCCACCGGATCGCTGTAACCGGCCATCTGCGTCCTGATGCTGGCCTGCAGCGGCGCATCGAGGCGTGCGAAATCCAGCAGCGCGCGCGGGTGCACGCCGATCAGGCGATTGATGATGAACTCGAGGCGCGCGAGGCCCACGCCGCCATGGGGCAGGTTGGCAAAGGCGAAGGCGCGATCGGGGTTGCCGACGTTCATCATGATGCGCACGGGCGAGGGCGGCATTGAGTCGAGCTCGATCTGTTGCTGCTCGAATTTCAGCAAGCCCTCGTAGACGTAGCCGGTGTCGCCCTCGGCGCAGGAGACGGTCACTTCCTGTCCATCGCGCAGCACTTCGGTTGCCTTGCCACAACCCACTACGGCAGGTATGCCCAGTTCGCGCGCGATGATGGCCGCGTGGCAGGTGCGGCCACCACGATTGGTGACGATGGCCGCGGCACGTTTCATCACCGGCTCCCAGTCGGGGTCGGTCATGTCGGCGACCAGCACTTCGCCGGGCTGCACCAGCGCCATCTGCTTAGGCGAGCGGATCACGCGCGCGGCGCCGCTGCCGATGCGCCCGCCGATGCTGCGGCCCTCGGCCAGCACTTTCGAGCGTTGCTGCAGCGTGTAGCGCTGCAAGGTGCGGCCGGCGCGGCTCTGCACGGTTTCGGGTCGGGCCTGCAGGATGTAGAGCTGCTGGTCCTGTCCGTCGCGGGCCCACTCGATATCCATGGGACAGCGGTAGTGTTCCTCGATCAGCAGTGCCTGGCGCGCCAGCGCTTCGACTTCGGCATCGCTCAGTGAAAAGCGCGTGCGCTCTTCGGCAGGCACATCCACGGTGCGCACGCGCTCGGTGCTGCCCGCGTCGGCGTACACCATCTTGATCGCCTTGGCGCCGAGGTTGCGCCGCAGGATGGCGCGCTTGCCGGCACGGAGCGCGGGCTTGTACACATAGTATTCATCGGGATTGACTGCGCCTTGCACCACGGTTTCGCCCAGGCCATAGGAGCTGGTGACGAAGATCGCATCGCGAAAACCCGAATCGGTGTCGAGCGTGAACATCACGCCGCTGGCGCCCAGGTCGCTGCGTACCATGTGCTGTACGCCCACCGAAAGCGCGACCTGCGAGTGCTCGAAGCCCTGGTGCACGCGGTAGGCGATCGCGCGGTCGTTGAACAGCGAGGCGTAGACCTCGTGCATCGCCTTGAGCACGGCCTCGGCGCCGCGCACGTTGAGGAAGGTTTCCTGCTGGCCGGCGAACGAAGCCTCCGGCAGGTCTTCAGCCGTCGCTGAAGAGCGCACCGCGACCGCAATGCCGTGGCCGGCATCCATCGCCCGCCAGCGCTCGAGCACTGCGCCTTGCAGAGCCGCGTTGAAGGGCGTGTCCATGATCCACTGGCGGATGCGCGCGCCGCTCTGCGCCAGTGCCGTCACGTCCTCGACATTGAGGTTCTTGAGTTCCGCGGCAATGCGGCCGGCGAGGCCGCCAGTGGCCAGGAACTCGCGGTAGGCGTCGGCGGTGGTCGCGAAGCCCTGCGGCACGCGCACGCCGAGCCGCGTGAGGGCGCGCAGCAGTTCGCCTAACGAGGCATTCTTGCCCCCGACGCGCTCGACGTCCTGCATACCCACTTCGTCGAAAGCCAGTACGTACACCGTCACTGCGCAGCGCTCCACGATCAATGCTGGAAGCGTATTGTCCATCATTTGGCCGCGTGGGACACTGCTGTCTGCCCGCTATGGTCTGTCTGCCATTGCTGCAGGAGTTGACTCGCGCATGCGCACGGTGTTTTTTGTCTCCGACCAGACCGGCGTCACAGCCGAGACCATGGGCCACAGCCTGCTGACGCAATTCCAGGGCGCGCCTTACCGTTCGGTGTCGTTGCCCTTCATCGCGACCGTGGCGCAGGCCGACGAGGTGGTGGCGCGCATCGACGCGGCCGCGAGCGAGAGTGCGCTGCGCCCGATCGTGTTCGCCACCCTGGTGGACGATCAGGTGCGCGAGCGCCTGCGGCGCGCCAATGCGCTGTTCCTCGATTTCTTCGATGCTTTCCTCGGGCCGATGGAAGCGGAGCTCGGTATGCCCTCGGCGCATGCCAGCGGACGCGCGCACGGCATGGCGGATCTGGAGACCTACTCGGCGCGTATCAACGCCACCAACTTTGCGCTCGCGAATGATGACGGCTCCGGCAATCGCGACTACGCCGCGGCCGATGTGGTGCTGGTGGGTGTATCGCGTTCGGGCAAGACGCCTACTTGCCTGTACCTGGCGCTGCAGTACGGCGTGCTGGCGGCCAACTATCCGCTCACCGATGACGAGCTCGAACATCCGGACCTGCCAGCAGTGTTGCTGCCGTGGCGCCAAAAGCTGTTCGGGCTGACGATCAATCCCGAACGGCTGCAGCAGATCCGCCAGGAGCGGCGACCCAACAGTCGGTACGCCTCATCGCAGCAGGTGCACTACGAGCTGCGCGCCGCGCAGGCGATGTTTGCACGCGCCGGGCTGCCGAGTCTCGATACCACGGAATGCAGCATCGAGGAGATCGCCAGCCGCATCCTCAATCGCCAGCGCATCGAGCGGCGCGTGCGGCTCTAGGGTGCCTCAGGTGGGCGCCGCCGGATGAATGAAGCCCCACGGTGAAGTCTCGCTGCCGGTAGGGCCGCGCACTTCAATCACCGCCGGTCTGCCTGCGGCCAAGGCCTTTTCCAGCGTCACCTGCAGCTCGGCCGGCGTATCGGCCCTGAGTGCCAGTGCGCCGAAACTGTCGGCGAGCTTCACGAAATCGGGGTTGCGCAGTTCGGCGCCGAGGAAGCGGCTGCCGTAGCGCTCCACCTGGTCGCGCCGCACGTTGCCGAAGCTCGAGTTGTTGAACACCACCGTGACCAGGTTGATGCCGAATTGCACGGCAGTCGCGAGTTCCTGCACGCCGAACAGGAAACCGCCATCGCCGCTCACTGCGACCACAGGTTTGTCGGGATTCGCGACTTTCACGCCCAGGGCCGTGTTGAAGCCGAAGCCCAGGTTGTCCTGGTAGCCGCAGGTGACATACTGGCGTGGCTGGTAGACCGGGAAGCCGAAGCGTGAGGTGAAGCCGACCTGCGAAATCTCCTCGCAATAAAAACCATCGCGCGGCAGTACCGCGCGCATGACATTGATATAGGACATCTGCGGCGTCACCGACTGGATGGCCGCCTGGGCCCGCTGCTTGATGGCAGCGAAGGCCTCGGCCTGCGGCGCGCGC